>JBDKVA010000166.1:0-56172 GCA_039679375.1 Clostridiaceae bacterium | reverse complement strand
GGATGAATCCATGCTTGCCGACATACCTTCAGGCGTCCGTGTCGTTCGTACCGCAGCATGGGATTTTACCGGATTTTCAGGTATATTGAAATATCCCGGGAAATTTTTTAGCCGAAAGGTTCTGATTCCTGACAGTGAAAGATTATGGCAGTATTTTGGAAGGAAAAAAGCTGTAAGTGTTGTAAAAGAGGAAGGGATCGACCTGATCTATACGACCTCCTATCCTTACAGCGACCACCTGATGGGACTTTATTCAAGGCGGGCGGTTCCGGGTATTCCGTGGGTGGCCGATTTCAGGGATGAATGGACGAATAACCCCTATCTGCTGGATAAGCCTCACAACCGGCTGAGGATGCGCACAGAAAAGGGTATGGAGAAGAATGTTCTCACACATGCGGATTACCTTATTACCAATACTCCCAAAATGTTGGAGAACTTTATAGGGAATAATAAAGATATCAAAAACCTGAAGGATAAATTCTGTTTTATCCCAAACGGTTATGATAAAGAAGATTTTTTAGGCCTTCCTTCTTCCGTACCGGAGAACGACCGCTTTACAATGACCTATGCAGGCCTTTTGTACGGCCAGAGGAAGCCGGATACGCTGTTTGAAGCTGTCCGGAGGCTGATTTCAAGGCAGCTGGCGGATGCGCGGAAGGTCAGGATCAAGCTGATCGGGAATTACAAGGAAGGCTATATGAATAAATTGGCGGACAGCTACGGACTGAAGGATGTAGTGGAGATTTACCCTTATATGGAACATGGCGAATGCTTAAGGCAACTTGTCTCCTCTGATGCGCTTCTGCACATCGAGGGAAACGGGCGCGGTTCGGAGGCGTTTTATTCCGGGAAAATATTCGAGTACATGAATACCGGCAAGCCGGTCCTTGCGATCATCCCCGCAAGGGGTGTGGCGGCGCAACTGATCCGTGACACCCGGATCGGCCTGGTATCCGATTCGGACGATGTGGAGCAGGCTATGGAAAATATCAGACAGCTTTATTCCGGCTGGGCGACCAAAACCGTAAATTTTGCGCCCGACAGGGAAAAGATAGCAGGGTATGAACGCGAAGTCCTTACAGGAAAGCTTGCTGAGGTTTTTGATCAAGTTTTGAAGAAATAATACGGGAGGTTTTAAGATGAAGATTGTAAATGAAAAAGGAAAGCTGTTCGGGATCATAAACATAGTCGATCTTGCGGTACTGCTGATCGTATTGCTGCTGGGATATGCCGCGGCGGTCAAGTTCAGCGGCGGTGAAATCAACACGCCTATCACAAGTTCAAAAAAGACTGTTACGGTTACGGTAAAAGCTCCGTCAAAAAGCGATTTTATGCTGGATGTATTTAAAAAAGGCGACCAGCTCATGTATGGAAATCTGTTTATTGATGGTACATTCATACAAAAGGTCGAGAGCTTTCCGACTATGGTCAATGTACAGCTTCCGACGGGTGAAATCGTTCCAACCCCCGATCCTGTCTATAAGGATATTTTTATCACATTTACCACGCCGGTAGATACAGACTCAAATGTGATAAAGATTGGAAATTCCATGGTACGCATCGGCGGGCAGTTCGACCTGTTTACAAAAGATGCAGCAGCTACATGTTTTGTAATGGAAGTTGATCACGGTAAATAAAGCCGGCGGCAGAAAGGAAGATGGTTGATATGAAGGAATGGCTGTCGGGAAGTATAGTCTATTCTTTATTTTATAGGCTCTTTGAACTGCTGAAACGGTTTGCCGGAATAATTTCGGATGGATTTTCTCGACTGAATCAGCACAGTGTTGTTTACCGCTTATATAAATGGCTGGTCAATGATAAGGATAAGAGTACTAATATGAAAAAGTCCGGATTTTTCAAGGCTGCATCGTCGTTCGGGAGGCTGCTTAAAAAGGCTGCGTCGAAATTAAACGGCTTTTTCGGGATGCAGGCGCGCAGTAGCATCTTTTGGATGCTTATCAAAGATATGGATCGTGGATTCTGTGAAAATCCATATGTCTTATCCGGGCTCCTTGCTGCGGGTTTTTTTACATCATATACCCTGGCTGTGCTTATTCGAGGCAATATAGGTAAAATGTCGCTTGCCATAATGGCTGTACTTTTCATTGCGGCTGCAGTATTACTCCTTTTAAGGGGAAAGATCAAAGATATCATCTGCGCGAGCGTGTCGTATAGATTAATAAAAATGATCATTAAATAATGAAATGAGAGTGGTTCTAATGAAAAGGTATATTTATATTTTTGTACCACTTATAGGGCTGTTGCTTGGGGGAATCGCGGGGTTCGTTTCCTTTAGCATGGCGGCTGCTTTGGTTGTTGCAGCCATAGCGGCAATATTTATTTTTAAAAATTATGAAAGGTCAATTTATGTCCTGGCATTTTATGCCTTTATCGATTATATATTGCGCGACCTGCTTAAGATACAGCTACTTGCGGGTTATTGGGATGAGCTTCTGCTGATCGTCTGTTTTGGCTTGTGGATATATAAGGGGATTATAAATGCAGGCATACGCAGAGAGGGTACCGGAAAGGCCTCCGGAGATATTTTAAAAGCGGGGGATGAACAGGATGGAAAGACGGAGGATACCGGCTTTCGGATGTCTCCGATTGATGCGCCAATGTTGTTCTTTTACGGCGTATTCATGGTATTGCTTTTTGTCAATTCACCTGAAATGAAGCTTGGATTAGAGGGTTTCAGGGCAATCATACAGCATACTCTTTGGTTTTTTGTTGCGATGCAGCTGCTCAGAAGCTTTAAGGGAGCGAAGAATGTGCTGTATATACTGCTCGCGATAGGTACGTTGATTGGCCTTCACGGCATTTATCAGTTCATTATCAGAGTGCCGATACCTCCAAACTGGCAGGATGTTGCTGAGGATCCGGTTCCTACAAGGGTATTTTCCATCTTGAAAAGTCCTAATATCCTCGGTAGCTTTATGGTGTTGATAGCACCTTTGAGCCTTGCTTTTGCGGCAAACAGCAGGTCTTTCCTGAAAAAGCTTATTTATCTCGGGTCATTCGGCGTCATGTCCGCATGCCTGTTGTTTACCTATACCAGAGTGGCATGGTTTGCCTATATCGCCGCATTGGGCATTTATTTCCTGATCAGGGACAAGAGGCTGATTCTTATTCTGGCTGTCACAGCAGTCCTTATGTATTTGTTCGTTCCTTCAATCAACAGCAGAATCAGCTATCTTCTCAGCCCCCAATATATTATCAGTTCATTGAGCGGAGGGCGGCTTATTAGATGGATCCAGGGCATCGGTATTTTTAGGGAAAACCTGTTGTATGGCGTTGGGCTTGGACGTTTCGGCGGGGCTGTTGCAATGAACAATAAAATGCCGGGAACCTTCTACATGGATAACTACTATCTAAAAACAGCTGTGGAAGGCGGATTGGCGGGTCTTTCTGCGTTTCTGATTCTGGTCTTGAATGTGGTTGTCTGGGGAATAAGGGCGATTTTCAAGCTGAGCAGGGAATCGGATAAAGAGAAATTCAATTTCGCTGTCAGCATTTTTGCCGGTTTGGCAGGTGTGCTCGTTCACAACCTGGTTGAAAATGTTTTCGAAGTGCCGATGATGACAGCCTATTTCTGGCTGATGGCTGCTATCCTGTTGTTTATTGCCCGCACGGCCGGATTCGGACTACCGGCTTGTGAGATGAGCAAGGCAAGGGATGATGAAGAGGAAGCAGTATCGGCTGCAAAGGATGCGAAAGCGGACGTTAACGCTGAGGACCCTGCTGCGAATTATGACTGCACTGCATAAAGCCGCATTTATACAGTTAAGCGGCTTTTCCCCGCAAGTCATGGAATTATTAGAAATGGGGGTGGAAACATGCCTCTGCCATGGAATTTAAAACGAAAGATGAAATTCGATAAAAGTATTTTAAGAAAAAACAACATATCGCTGCTGATCCTAGACGAGAGATGGAACAAGCTTTTTATCAATACACCCAAAACATCTGCCATCGAACGCTGCGAACAAAGGCTGAAGGAGCTAATCAAGGAAGAAGCCCGGCTCACCGCAGAAAATAAGGAAATTGCGGTTTCAAAGAAACATCATATGGACCATATTATCAAGCTGACAACGGATGTCTACGATAAAAACGATGAAAATGCGAAAAAAGAAATGCAATTTTCTGAAAGTGAAATAAAAAGAATCAATAACAGGACGCGGCAAATCGAAAACGAGCTTGATGAAATGCCTAATAGGATAAAGCAGGCAAACCTTGAATTACTGGAACATACGGTCAATGTCGTTTATTTAAAAATAAGACTGGCCACAAGAAGAGTCGAGGAGCTGGAAAAGCTGATTGAAGAGACCAAAACCAGGCTGAAGAATTATATCGACGAGAAGGAGTCGCTTTCACAGGATGATACGGATATTTATTCGTATTTTCATGACCTGCTTGGCGCGGAAGAACTGGAAAGGCTCGACAAAACACTGCTTTAGCAGGAAAGGCTAAAGCTTTACATCAACTTTTTTGCGGACACTGCGTGGAATGCAGTGTGTAGCAAAATGATAGTTGAAGTTAAGCTCTAGCCGTAAGACAAGAGACAGGAAAGTGTAAAGAGGTGAATCGATGAAGCTGGTTACGCCTGAGCAAATGAAGGCAATCGATGCATGTGCAATAAATGATTATGGAATCCCAGGCATGGTGCTGATGGAAAATGCCGCTATGGCTGTGGCCAGGGAGGCACAGGATATGCTTGGCGGCTGCATGGGCGGCAGGCGGATTGCGGCTATCGCAGGGCGGGGCAATAACGGAGGTGACGCTTTTGCTGCCGCGAGGCTGCTTCATTGTAAAGGCGCGGACGTTCGGGTGTATCTGGTCGGTTCAAAATCCGGGATATCCGGAGACGCCCTTATCAATCTTTGTATATTGGAAAGAATAGGGATCCATGTTATGGAGCTTCTTGATGAAAAGCAATTGGATACCTTTAATACTGAAATAGAGAAATCTCAGCTGATTCTGGACGGAATATTTGGAACGGGTCTCACCAGAGAGGTCAGCGGAATTGCCGTAACGGTGATCGAACGGGTGAATGCTTTACGGAAACCAATCCTTTCTATCGACATCCCTTCCGGCATTGACGGAACAACCGGCACGGTAAAAGGTGCAGGTATCAAGGCGGCTTCAACTGTGACCTTCTGCCTTCCGAAAACAGGGCTTGTTTTGCATCCCGGATGCGAATACACGGGAAAGCTTGTTGTTGCAGACATTGGAATACCGCCTTGCGCGATCGCTAAACAGGATATCTGCACGGAATTGATCGATGCCGCTGAAGTCATTAATATGCTTCCGCAAAGAACAGAAAACAGCAACAAGGGAGACTATGGAAGGGTCCTTCTTGTGACAGGCTCAGCCGGGATGACCGGGTCGGGATGCCTGGCCTCCATGGCTGCCCTGCGTTCGGGAGCAGGCCTTGTTTACACCGGAGTCCCTGCAAGCCTGGCGCATATATATGGCTCCAGGCTTACAGAACCTATCATATTGCCGCTTGAGGACGGCGGAAGCGGCTGCCTTGTCCCGGAAAGCGCGGCGAAGATCCTTACACATATGAAAAGGATGGATGCCGCGGCAATAGGCCCCGGATTAACATGTACGGAACAAATCGAAGAAATTGTTGAAAAAATTATAAAAGAGAGTACAATTCCTCTTGTACTGGATGCGGATGCATTGAACGCCATTTCGGGAAACACGGAAATACTGAAGGGACTCTCTGCCGATGCGGTTGTTACGCCTCACCCCGGTGAGATGGCCAGACTTACGGGGCTTGATATTCAAGATGTGCAGGCGGACAGGACCGGTGTGTCAAAGAGATTTGCAAAGGAATATGGAGTTACTGTTGTACTGAAAGGCAGCCGGACAGTTGTAGCACAGCCTGACGGTCACGTTTTTGTCAATCCGGCGGGGAATGCGGGAATGGCTACGGCCGGCACAGGCGACGTACTTACCGGTATCATTGCAGGCTTGTTGGCACAAGGCGCGGCAGTTGGCGATGCTGCCGCTGCAGGTGTGTTTCTGCATGGCCTTGCCGGTGATATAGCCGCAGAAAAGCTGGGCATGCACAGCATGCTGGCAGGTGATTTGCTCATATATTTGCCGCAGGCATTCAGAAAAATTCTGGGGAACAAAGATGCTGATTCTGATTGAAAAGTAACTTTTACAGCAGCATCGTCTGGAGGATAAAATGGATTACAGGTTGAACCATGCATGGGCTGAAATAGACCTTGATGCGATTGCACACAACGTGCTTGAAATAAGGAGAGTAATCGGAGAAGAAGTTGAAATGATGGGCGTTGTCAAAGCGGATGCGTACGGCCACGGCGTATTGGAGGTCGTAAGGACGCTGCTGGACAACGGCGTTTCGCAGCTGGCTGTTTCCAAGCTGGATGAAGCCATCCAGATAAGAAAAATGGGCATTAGAGTCCCGATCCTGATATTCGGATACACAGACCCGTCAAGGGCTGAAGAAATCGTCATCAATGATGTGACACAGGCCGTATTTAGCCGGGAAATGGCGCAGGTGCTGTCCAAAGCGGCGGTGAAGCTTTGCAGAAGTGCAAAGATCCATGTAAAATTGGATACGGGAATGACGAGGGTCGGCTTTATGCCGGATCAAGGCGCCATTCAGAGCATATTAGAGCTTGGAAAGCTTCCGGGATTGATGATTGAAGGACTTTTTACCCATTTTGCTTCTGCGGATGAAACGGAAAGGGATTATACCATGATGCAGTTTGAACGCTACATGAATGTATGCAGCGAGCTTGTCAAACTGGGTGTCCATATCCCGTTAAGACATGTCTGCAACAGCGCCGGCATCATGCAATACCCGCAAATGCACCTTGATATGGTACGCCCCGGCATAATCCTTTATGGATTGTACCCTTCGCAGGAGGTTGACAGGGAAAAAATAAGCCTTAAGCCTGCCATGACACTGAAAGCCAATGTAATACTCGTGAAGGATGTGGAGCCGGGCACCTGCATCAGCTACGGAAGGACATTCCGTACGTCCCGGCCAAGCAAAATTGCTACTGTACCGATCGGATATGCCGACGGATATACAAGGCTTTTATCTAATAAGGGGCGCATGCTGGTGAACGGAGAATATGCACCTGTAGTCGGAAGGATCTGTATGGATCAGTGCATGATCGACGTGACCGATTTGAAGCATGAGGTGCATGTCGGAGATGAAGTCGTCATATTCGGGAGCCAGAATGGGGCCTGTATCAGCGTAGACGAGGTTGCAGCCGATATAGGCACCATCAGCTACGAAATGATATGCATCATCGGCAAACGGATACCGAGAGTGTACCTGAAGGGTGGCAGGATCAGCAGCGTCTTGAATTATCTCATCTGAAAAAAGCCGAACATGAATTCTTTTTTGCATTTGCATGTACGGATAATATGCGCCCGATATAATAACGAAAAAGGAGAAGCAGCATAATGAAGCTCTATACTTACCTTGACAGACTCAACATGGATAAAACGAAAGTAAACCCGTCTGCTAAGTTTTTGGACGGCTTGAATGGAAGCTGTTCGGGCATATGCTTTTACAATTCGTTAAAATATGAGGTCCCTGGCTGCCATGACGATCAGGAGGGTTTTTACGTAATTGAAGGCAGCGGCACGGTTTTGATGGGTGATACGGAAGCTGAGGTAAGGCCGGATATGGCAATATTGCTTCCGCCCAGAACAAAACACTCATTTAAAAGGAATCCGGATTCCGTACCAATAAAGGTGTTCTGGTTTCATGCCGCCATATGAATATTGTCCTTTTTTATAGCCATATGAAAAATACATGCCGGTAACGGAATTTTAATTTGACCGTGCATATATAAAGATATATAATAATATATATATATCGATAAGCAATAAGCATAAATCGGGCAGCGTATAGCAAAAATAATAGTATTCGCTGTTTTAGCCCGCTGCTATGGTGTAACTACTTACATAGCCTCTCTCTATGGTTTATATCTTGGTGGGGAAATTGGGGGTTTTATTTTGGCAGAACTGAAAAAAATACTGATAAGCCTTCCTGATAATTTATTGAAAGAAATAGATCATATCGTTTCTGTTGAAAATACCAACAGAAGCGAATTTGTCAGGGAAGCGATGAGGTTGTATATACGCGAAAAGAGAAAGATTCAAATGAGAGACAGTATGAAGAAGGGCTATCAGGAGATGGCCGAAATCAATATCAGGCTTGCGGAAATGTGCATGGATGCAGACTGCGACCAACAGCAAAAATATGAAGAACGCCTTGGGGAGTTGGAATAGAAGTGATAATAAAACGTGGTGATATTTACTATGCTGATTTAAGCCCTGTGATCGGATCGGAGCAGGGAGGCGTCAGGCCGGTTTTAGTCGTGCAGAACGACATAGGGAACAAATACAGCCCAACTGTTATCGCGGCGGCCATTACGTCGCAGATCAACAAAGCAAAGCTGCCTACGCATATCGAGATAAGCGCACAGGATTACGGCTTGCAGAAGGATTCGGTGATCCTGCTGGAGCAGATAAGAACCATTGATAAAAAAAGATTGAGAGAAAAAATCGGACATCTGGACGATGAACTGATGGATAAGGTAAACGAAGCGCTCAGTATCAGCTTTGGACTGGCCGAAATATGACGGAAGCGGCAAACAGCCGTGAGAAGCTTCAAAGAATAAAGAGCTGAACTTAAAACAGTACATATTAAAAATATCAATAGAAATAAGACAAGCCGTACCAGGAGCCCGTGCGGACTCCTAGGCACCTTTTATTCCAAGAGTCCGCTCGAAAACTCCTGCATACATTAGTTTCCGAACGGACTCCTGGCAAGCAGCACGCGCAGCATGAACCTGGGCAGATCCAGCATGCGTATGAAGCGCCGGGGTTCCTTATAAAGCCTGTAAAGCCACTCCAGGCCATTCCTTCTGAAAAAATCAGGCGTCAGCTGAACTCTGCCAGCCAGTATGTCAATTGTACCGCCTACTCCGATACAAACTTTCGTATTCAACTGACCCATATGGCTGTAAATCCATTTTTCCTGCTTGGGCGCGCCGAGCGCTACCAGCAGAAGATCGCATCGGGAGGCATTGATGGCACGGACGATTTCATCATCCTGTTCAGCGCTGAAGTAGCCATGATGAAAACCTGCAACCACGACGCCCGGATAACCGGCTTCCGTCTTTTTTGCCGCCTCTTCCGCCACTCCCGGTTTTGCGCCAAACAAAAAGCACCGAAGGCCTTTTGCGCCGTAAGCTTTAAAGAGCTCGACCACCAGATCAAAACCCGATACCTTCTCGGGAACGCTGCGCCCAAGCAGCCTTGATGCGAGTACAACGCCTGCACCGTCTGCCGTCAGCATGTCAGCCTTTAAAAGGATATCTCTCAACTCGGGGTCTCTTTGTGCAGCCATCATGATTTCCGCATTCGGGGTATATATGGAGTGGATTCCGCCCTCTTCGATAAAGGAGCCGGTCTTTGCCACTGCCTCCTTCATCGTAATGCTGTCTACAGGGACGCCAAGTATGTCAACCGTTTTTCTCATCATTATTTTATCAACCGTCATTTCTGCCGTTGTACACCGGCATAAGTTATTAACCTTTGTAAGGTACAATTGTGAGTGTTATATAAATTAAGTTTATTAAAGCGGTACCGCTTTGTCAATGGCCTGGTTCTATTACCAGTATAATTACAGAAAAATACAAACGAAATTATATGAAAACAAAAAAATAATCTGGTAAACTTAATTCTATTTGACTAATGCACGATGACAAGTTCTTTTAAAATAAATGGCGATCCGGTTGCGCTAACCAGATGAGAAGACTCCAAAATAGGCTATATAAGCCGATTTGAATTTGAACAACAAACGAAAAACAGATGTTGCCCATACCGCACTTATGCTAAATGCAGCCTAAAATGGAAGAATATAAAGCCTAAAAAAATAACAAAATGTTATTTACACAAGAAAAAAAGTATGATATAGTGTTTACATAAAGCAAATCAGGCGGAGGTAATTATATTGGACGAATGCTACATAGACAAAAAAGCGTTGACTCAAATAATGGATTTGATTGAGCAGCAATGCGGCCCTCATTGTGAAATAGTGCTTCATGATTTAAGCCAGCCGTATGATAAAACGATCGCAGATATCCGTAACGGACACATAACCGGCAGAAAAATCGGAGACTGCGGAAGCAACCTTGGGCTTGAAGTGATCCGCGGTACTATTAAAAATGGTGACAAATTCAACTATATCACGCATGCCCGCGATGGAAAAATCCTTCGGTCTTCCAGTATTTATTTGCGTGATAAAGATGGCGTATTAAGATATTCTCTTTGTATAAATCTTGATATCAGCGATTCGGTTAAATTTGAAACATATCTAAAGGATCATAACAGATATGCAGTAACGGATAATGAGGTTAACGAAATTTTTGTAAATAATGTTCAGGATTTATTGAGCGAGTTAATAAAAAGCGGTTCCGCATTAATCGGAAAAGAACTTGGCGAGATGGACAAGAATGAAAAAATACGGCTGTTGGAGTATCTTGACAATAAGGGTGCTTTTTTAATCAGCAAATCCGGCGAGCGGTTATGCGACGAACTTCATATTTCCAAATATACATTTTACAGCTATCTTGACTTAATCCGCGGCAACGATGCAAATGGAGCCAAGAATAAAAAAGCATCGGAAACCAGGTAAGGAGTAAAAAGTAATTTCAGATTGTTGTTCTTCAGAATGTTGTTTTTAGAAGCAAGCGACGGCTCTGCAACATTATCTGGTTGTTTTCCACTTTTATAACCTATTTTTTGACATTAAAGGGTAAAATGCCCTTAAATGATAGCGATATAACAAAAGGGAGGAGTCGAGTTCTATGAAGAAGAGGATTTGTTTTTTGGTTGCTGTTTTTATCGTTTTCACTATGCTTTTATCTGCATGTACGGGCAACAACACAGCAGGTAATACAGCCGCGGAAAGCCGCTTGCAAAAGGTAATTGACAAAGGCGTTGTACGTGTAGCCACCATTCCGGACAATCCGGGGTGGAGCGTTCTGGGATCGGATGGTACCTGGACGGGATACGATGTCGATATCGCGAATATGTTTGGAAAAGCATTGGGTGTGAAAGTAGAATTTGTCCCGACAGATGGCGCCGGACGCATACCAATGATTACATCGGATAAGTGCGATATTGTTATTTCCGGAATTGTGCCTACGGACGAAAGAGCGAAATCGGTCAGTTTTTCTCTTCCCTATGCCGGCTCAGGAATTTTGGGCCTCTGCAATAAAAATAGTTTGCTTACCTCCTGGGATGATCTGGCAGACAAGAAAATCTCACTGGCAAGGGGTACCACCAGCGATGTTTTTGCAACGGAAAAATATCCAAAGGCTGAAATTGTACGCTTTGACAGTATTGCAGATGCATTTATGGCCTTGAAAACAGGTAAGGCCGACGTATTACTGGAAGCCAGCGCACAGGTATATTCGCTTGCAGCGGAAAATTCCGATATGGCTCCCATGCCCGTGGATGCAGAAAGAGCATCCTTTGCTTGCATGGCTGCTGCCCATGGGGATCAGGATTGGCTCAATTATGTTAACAATTTTATCCGTAACAACATGTACAATGGAACATTTGGCGACCTTTATGAGAAACACTTCAATAGAGAAATGCCAAAGCTGAACAATTATTAAATAGACTTCGCATAATATTAATAATTGTAGCAGGATACAATCTTTATGCAGGTAATTCCGAGAGGGGTCAAGGAAGCGGGAGCGCGACTGCCGGTCTGCTTCCCGGCCCTTCTTTATTGGAATTGTGCCGGAAATTGGAGAAATATTATGAGATTCCATTTTAAGGATATTGCACCTTATTTGATAATGATGCTGAAGGGAATCGGCGTAAATTTTACAGCGGCAACGATTGCATTGCTGTTTGGTATTATTCTCGGGCTATGCGCCTATTCTGCAAAGAAAAGCACAGTAAAACCGCTGCAAATTGTCGCCAATGCCTATATTGAAATTGTCCGCAATACGCCGCTGCTCGTGCAGCTTTACCTGATCTATTTCGGAATCGCGCAGATGGGAATAAATATGACGCCTCTTCAGTCAACAATGATTGCGATGATTTTTAACAGCGGGGCTTATATTTCCGAAATTATGCGTTCGGGATTTCAATCAGTAAGTTCCGGGACAATAGAGGCAGGGCATGCCTTGGGCATGTCAAACTGGCAGGTTTTTACCTATATACGGCTAAAGCCCGCTTTCAGGAGCGCTTTCCCAGCTTTAATAAACCAATATGTTCTTATGTTTTTAGGATCGACGGTTGCCTCTACCATTTCACTGCACGAATTAATGTATCAAACGCTATACATTGAGTCCGTTACGGCAAGAACCGTAGAAGCATTCCTGATAACAGGAGTACTCTTTTATGTTTCGTCCTTTATTATAATTAACATACTCCGGAAATCTGAACGAATCATTTTTAAATGGTGAGGTGATAAATAGTGTTTGAGCGGTTTGGTATCCAGCATATATTGCCATATTTCAAGGGAGCGGGCATAACCCTGCTAATCTGTTTTATTACCGCCCTTTTAGGGATGGTCATTGGCACTGTCATCGGGGTGGCGTTAACATCGAAAAACCGGACACTCAGAAATGTCGCAAAGACATATGTAAATATCATTCGAGGTATTCCGCTTCTGGTTATTATGTTTTCAGTTTTTTTTATACTGCCTATGATTTTTAAAGGCACTCAGGTCAGCAGGCAAATTGCTTGTGTCGCCAGCCTTACGCTTTATGCGGCCGCCTATATTGCCGAGCTTGTAAGAGGCAGCATTCAGTCGATTCCAAAGGGGCAGACCGAAGCGGCGAACGCTCTCGGGATGACATATTTTCAACGCATGGCGTTTATTATCATGCCGCAGGCAGTCCGGCTCCTGATACCGCCATTGGTTGGATTCCTGATCAACCTTGTAAAAGAATCCTCGCTGGTCTCTATTATCAATTATGTTGACCTTACGCGCACAGGTAAAATCATTGGGAATTTGACAATGAATCCGTTACTTTCTTACACAATTGTAGCAGCGTTTTATTTTGCGATTTGCTTTTCTATTTCAAGACTTGCGCACTATTGTGAAAAAAAGATGCAAATTAATCATCGGGTATTGAAAGGGGCATCGTCATGATAATTGAAGTAAAAGGGCTTTATAAAAAATTTGGCAGCAATGAGGTGCTCAAAGGGATCAACTGCTCCGTTGCCAAAAATGAGGTGGTATGTATTATTGGTCCGTCAGGATCGGGAAAAAGTACTTTTTTGCGCTGTATGAACCGATTGGAAGAACCCGATTCCGGGAGTGTCGTAATTGACGGCATTGAAGTTAATGAAAAAAACATCTCCAAGGTACGTAAGGAAGTAGGCATGGTTTTTCAGGCGTTTAATCTTTTTCCTCATTTAAAAGTGATAGATAATGTCACAATTGGGGCGGTCAAAGTTAAAAATGTACCAAAAGAAAAAGCAATTGAAAAGGGCATGGAGCTTTTACGAAAAGTCGGCGTGGGGGAAAAATGCAATGAATATCCCGGCAGCCTTTCAGGCGGTCAGCAGCAACGTGTTGCAATTGCCAGAGCGCTTGCGATGGATCCGGCCGTTATGCTTTTTGATGAGCCGACTTCCGCACTTGACCCTGAAATTGTCGGCGAAGTATTATCTGTAATGCGCCAGCTGGCAAAGGATGGAATGACCATGGTCGTCGTAACGCATGAGATGGGTTTCGCGAGAGACGTGGCGGATCGTGTTTTGTTTATGGATAACGGGATTATCATAGAAGAAGGCAAACCCTCGGAATTCTTTACGAATCCGAAAGAGGCGAGGACCAGGGAATTTTTGCGGTCGGTTATTGATAAGAGTTAAAGCAAAAAAGGAGTCAGTTTATGCTTAATTTGTTATACGCAAGGAATGATTTCCCCGTAACAGCCAAGCTCATTTATCTGGACAGCGGCGCTAAATCCGCTTTGGCAACGCCTGTCTATGATGCGATCCGTTCGTTTTATAATATATGCTTTGAACGGGGAAGGGATTACAATTTATGGTGGGAGCAGGTGGATTCCGCACGTGCAAAGGTCGCAAAAATTCTGGCGGCCGACCCGGCGGATATTGCTTTTCTCAGTTCGGCAACACACGCCGCCAATGTCGTCGCCCAGGGTATAGAATGGAAGCCGGGGGACAATGTTGTAGCGGCGGAAGATGAGTTTCCCTCAAATCTTTACCCCTGGTTAAATTTAAGGGCGAAGGGGGTAGATATCCGCCTGGTGCCGTCTGAGGACGGACAGTTGCCATTGGAAGCATATAAGAAACATACCGATTCCCGCACGCGTCTCATAGCCGTAAGCCATGTACAGGCATCCACCGGATACCGTTGCAATTTGCAGGAGCTGGGTAATTACACCCATGAAAACTCAATCATGCTTTTTGTTGACGCTACTCAATCCTGCGGCGTTCTGCCGATCGATGTAGGGCGATTCCACATTGATTATTTATGCTCGTCAACGTATAAATGGCTGCTTGGAACCGATGGGCTCGCAATCCTTTACGCCAGGGCAAGCAGGGCTGACGATTTAAGCTTCAGCTATCTGGGGTGGGCAGGCAGGGTTAACCCAAATGATTATTCGCACCATGATCTGATATACCCGAAAGAAACGAGACGGTTTGAACTTGGAAATCATAATTACTCCGCCATCTGGGCGCTTAATGCCGGCCTGGATTATCTGGAACGCATCGGCCGGGATAATACGAGCAGATACACGATGGATTTAGTGTGCGAACTGAAAAAACAACTGTCAGAGATTGACGGAATATCACTCATCAGCAGCTTTGACAGGGAACACAGCGGTCCGCTTGTGACAATTACATCGTACGCTATGGATAATGCCCGCATATACGAACAGCTGTTGTCAAAAGGCGTGGCGGCATCTTTAAAACCGAATGGGATACGCCTGTCGCCTTATTTTTACAATACCTCACAGGAGATCGGACTGGCATGTGAAGTCCTAAGGAAAATTGTAGCGGGCAATCTGGAGGTATAAATTCGATTTGAATAAGGGGGATTGAACAATATGAACAGAACGATTATTACCGCTCCTCGCTTGTTTGACGGAAGAGACCGGGTAATTGAAGGCGGCGCAGCAATTGTTATAGATGAAAATCGAATTATTTATGCAGGTAAGCAAAGTGAACTGTCCGGTAAAACACAGGAACATTTGATAGCATTTGAAGAAGGGACGATTCTTCCAGGCTTAATAGACGCCCATGTTCACCTCACAATGGATGGAAGCGACGACCCCGTTACAAAGGCTCAAACGGATTCTATTGCGACCGCATCCTTCCGGGCTGTCCAGAATGCCGCAAGGCAGATAAAAGGAGGTGTTACGACTGTTCGGGATTGCGGTTCGCAGGGATATATCGCCGTTGATCTCGCCATTGCGGTCAAGAATTCGATTGTAGAAATGGCGCCTCGAATAATTGCATGTGGCCCCGCTATATGTATTACCGGCGGACATGGCTCGTTTGTAGGTATGGAAGCCGACGGCCCGGAGGAAATGCGAAAAGCCGTCCGCACGGTTATAAAAAAGGGAGCAAGCTTTATAAAAGTGATCACCACGGGAGGCGTACTTACCAGAGGGACAAATACAATCACAACGCAGATGAGCAAAGAGGAGTTGGAGGCGGTTGCTCAGGAAGCGCATAAATTCGGCGTGCTTACGACAACTCATGCACATGCCGCGGAAGGTATTAAACTGGCTATTAAAGCGGGGTTTGACTCCATAGATCATGCAACTTATTGGGATGAGGAGATCATCCAACTATTTAAAGAGACAAAAGCTTTTTGCATCCCCACGCTTCTTTCCTCTGTCCGTCAAATGGAGCACCTGGACGAGATACCGTCTTATATCGCGGAGAAAATTAAACGTCATATTGACAAAGAGAACGAAAGCGTTTCAAGGTATATTGAAGCCGGCGTCAGCCTGGCAGGCGCGACAGACGCGGGAACGCCTTTCAATATGCATGGAGATCTGGCAGAGCAGCTTTTATTGCTGTCCGAGCATGGATTGAATAACCGTAAAGCACTCCAGGCGGGAACCTATGGGTCGGCCTGCGCTATTGGGCTTGAAAAAGAAACGGGAAGTCTTGAAAATGGAAAGTCAGCCGATATTCTTGTAGTAAAAGGCGACCCTTTGGAAAACTTGCATTGTTTGAAAAACATACAGGGGGTGTGGAGGGAAGGGAAGCATCTTCTGTAAATCATTCTGTGCGGCTATAAATGAACGACGTTATTAATCAATAGGAGGGATCAATTAAAATGAGTCATGCAGAGGAAAAAATCAAAGAATTGGGGTATGAACTGCCTCCATTTACAAAACCACAGGCATCTTATGTGCCTGCGGTAAAAACCGGAAATCTTGTCTTTATTTCAGGTCAGGGCGCTACAAATAAGGGGAAAGAGGTAAAGACAGGCCATATCGGATCTGAACTTACAATTGAAGAGGGCAAGTCATGCGCGGTTATTTGCGCGCTAAATGCCCTTACCGCGCTTAAATCGGTAATTGGAGATCTAGATAAAGTTAAAAGGATTGTAAAGGTATTAGGATTTGTAAACAGTGCGCCCGGATTTGACAAGCAACCGATAGTTATGAACGGATTTTCGGATTTCATGGAGCAGGTGTTCGGTGAAAGAGGCCGTCATGCCCGAACAGCTATTTCATGTAACGAACTTCCGTACGGAACGCCGGTTGAGGTTGAAATGATCGTGGAAGTGACGGAATAACATTAAGTAAATGCAATGGTCCGGTATTTGTAAGGCTACGGAGAACTAACATGATGTGAATGTGTTCTTTAATAAAATCTTTATAAATGCTCTTCTGTATACAGACATGTATAAAAGGAGAGCGTTTTTATGTGATGCGGGTTGTAATATTTTTTGCAAAAGATGCGGAAATAAAGATATAATAAGTATGTGATTGTCCAGACGAAAAGGATGCGACTATAGCCCATTCTTTTGAAAAGGCGGTGTATGATATGAAGCTGAATGAAAAGTTTATTCGTGGATTGAAGGATTATTTGTGGATTGTACTCGGCTCGATCATTACAGCTGCGGCAATTAACATTTTCCTTGTCCCGTATAAGATTGCCCCCGGCGGAGTGACAGGCATTGCTACCGTGATCTATTATCTGGGCGGACAAAAGCTTCCGGTAGGCACCATCATGCTTTTATTGAACATACCTCTTTTTATATTCGGAATGAAATTCATTGGCGGCAAGTTTATTATCCGGACGCTTTTCAGTACTATTTTCCTTTCTGTTGTAATAGACCTGTCCGAGCCGTTCACCAACGGCTTCAGTGCGGTCTTTGCACTGGAAAAGCTGTCTGACAGCCCTGATTATCTGTTATATTCCATATTCGGCGGTTTTTTTATGGGTCTTGGCCTCGGACTTGTTTTCAAATCAGGGGCTACGACCGGGGGAACAGATCTTGCAGCCAGGATCCTGAACCATTTTGCACCAGGTCTGACGATGGGCAGAGCATTATTATTTATCGATTCCGCAGTCATCATTGTTGCAGCGGCTGCGTTCAAAAGCTTCCTTCTTGCGCTCTATTCCATACTGGCGCTTTACATATCTTCCAAAATTGTTGATGTGATCCTGGAGGGTATAAATTTTGCAAAAGCGGTTTATATCATATCCGATTACGCAGACGATATTGCCAAAAGCATTCTGAAGGATTTGGACAGGGGCGTGACAGGCCTGAACGGGACCGGCATGTTTACCGGGAAGAACAAGCGCGTACTTTTTTGTGTGATCCAGCGCGGGCAGCTGCCGATGCTGAAGTTGATCGTCCGAAAAGTAGACCCGTCGGCATTCGTCATACTCAGCGACGTGGCTGAAGTGCTTGGCGAGGGCTTTAAAACGTACGACGAGGTAAAGTAGCGGAAATTGATTGCTTCGTATGGCAGACGTAATAATACCTTTTCAAATTTTTAATACTAAATTTTACACTTGTACAGCCGATACCTAATATGGGGGTAGTTTATGAAAATCAGCTTTCTGTTGCTTGTTTCGGCAGTTACTATATATGTTTTTTTGATTTTACATGCTATGCGCTTCGGTTTCAAGCTGCTTTTAAACCGTATTTTTCTAATTGCCTCATCTTCGCTCCTTTTATGCGCTATATGCAATGTCTTAATATTAAGCGCACAGGACAGCGAATCGTGCATGCTTTGGTACAAAGCCGGATCTTTAGGCCAATCATTTTACTCATCGCTGATAATTCACTTTTATATTATATTTACGGGCAGAGGAAAATTGTTCAAGAAATGGTGGAGTTATATACTCTTTTATACTCCTCCGTTACTTTTGTTTATAGGATTTGTTACCGGCAATGTGATTGTAAAAGAGTTTTTCGTGTACGATGCCGGTAAAAAAGGTATTGCTATTGAATTTAGCCTTTTTACTTATTATTACTTCCTTGTTCATTTGAGTTATTTTTCAGCAGGCTTTAGCATTATTTTGCATTGGAGAACAAAATTGAAATATTCATATGATATTGTCCAGGCAAAAGCCGTATTGGCTCCTTTTATTATCTCTATGCTGTTTGGCGGCGTCCTCGGTTTTTTATCTTTAAAAAATACTGATTTTAACATGTTAATGCTGGTCCCGGTATGTGGGGTTTTTGGGACAATCGGCACATGGTTTGCTACAGTCAAATATAAATTGACGGTATTGACGCCTTCGCTCGCGGCAGACCGCATTTTTAATACTATGGCCGATTCTGTGGCACTGGTGGATTCAGACTTAAAAATAATCACGGTCAATCGTGAAACACGCAGGATGCTTAAATATGAAGATAAGGATCTTATCGGAAAAGACCTCCGGATATTTTTCAACGATAATGCTCCTTATAAACCTGATGTGGCCGTACTTTTGAAAAGCGGGATGATACGCAATTGCGAAGCCGAATTTGCAGCGAAGGACGGGACTGTCATACCGGTTGCTTTTTCAGCCTCTGAGTTCAGAGATAAAAATAATGTTTTAATCGGCACAATTGTTATATCAAGGGATATAACAGAGCAGAAGAGGGCGGAGAAGAGCCTGAAATATATTGCGCACCATGATTTTCTCACCGGACTCCCCAACCGGCTTCTGTTTAACAGTCGTCTGGAGCAGGCAATGGTGCGGGCGAACCATTATAATACCATGGCTGCCGTTGTGCTGCTCGATGTAGACCGCTTCAAGGGTATTAATGACGTATTCGGCCATAATATCGGAGACAGCCTTCTGGTTGAAATAGCAGACAGGTTAAAATCGGTAATCCGCCATATAGATACTATAGCCCGCTTTGGCGGCGATGAATTCATATGCATTATTAACGACCTGGCGTCAGTGGATGATGTAAATGAGGCTGCAGAAAAGCTGCATCAATCATTTTTCCCCAAATACAGGGTTGGATTAAATGAGCTTACTGTCACAGCCAGCATCGGAATCAGCATATATCCGAGAGATGGGAACAGCGCCGATGTTTTGATAAAGAATGCGGACATAGCTATGTATCACGCCAAGAATAATGGAAAAAACAATTACCGGATCTATACGCAGGAGCTTGGCATCGTATGCTCTGAAAAGCTGCTGCTTGAGGGCAGGCTGAGGACGGCAGTCGAGAGGAACGAGTTTGTTGTATACTACCAACCGATCATGGACGTCAATACAGGCGAGGTCATAAGTATGGAGGCGCTCGTACGCTGGCAGCATCCTGAAAGAGGCTTAATACCGCCAATGGAATTCATACCTGTTGCAGAGGAAACAGGTCTTATTGTTCAGATAGGGGAATTCGTCCTTCGTACGGCATGCAGGCAAA
The DNA here is from genome assembly GCA_039679375.1 of Clostridiaceae bacterium. GTDB lineage: Bacteria > Bacillota > Clostridia > Acetivibrionales > DTU013 > JBDKVA01. The sequence continues at coordinate 36,272 of JBDKVA010000166.1, read as the reverse complement.
ACATGAAGTGGATTAAAACGGGTATGCCTGCAGTTCCCGTATCGGTCAATCTGTCGACGGTGCAGCTTCAGCAGAGCAATCTTGTGGAAATGATTCTCGGCATTCTCGATGAAACCGGCATGCCGCCTTCCTATCTTCAGATGGAAATTACGGAAAGCACCGCTATGTCCGATGCGGTCAAAACCCTATCCATTCTGACACGTCTTAATGAGGCTGGGATCACGTTTATTGTGGATGATTTCGGGATCGGATACTCTTCTCTTAATTACCTTAAAATATTCCCGGTCAGTATGATCAAGATAGACCGGTTTTTCATCCGGAATATTACCAACAGCCCGAATGACGCTGCAATTGTAACGGCTCTTTTTGCAATGGCGCACACGCTGGATATGAAAGTGATCGCAGAAGGAGTCGAAACATTTGAACAGTTGGAGTTTCTGCGCTCATTGCAGTGGAAGCCTGTCGGAACCTTTCAGTGTTACGGCGTACAGGGCTTTTATTTCAGCAAGCCCGTTCCGGCCGATCTATTCACGGATATATTGCGGAAACAAAAGGAAGGCACGAGGTGCAATCTCCCAGCCGGACACGGATCTTCACGTCAGGAAATAGCAATAAACGCTAAAATATAAACAATAATGTATAATCAAGATCAAAATAAGTCTGTTATAATCTATTATGGGCGGTAGCCCACATTAGATGTATGGTTGAGCGGAAAATTAGCTTCGGGGCTTAAGCTATGAGCGGAGCGAATTTTCTTGAGGTGATCGGAAATGATTTACAATAACATATGGCTGCATAATGTGGAAGAATTAATTCGGCTTGAAGGCAGAAAGGGAGTTTTGCTTCAAAGGATTCCGGAATATGTTAGAAGCTGTCTGAGGCCTAATACACAAAACGCATACCGAAAACCTTCAGGTGTGGAAATCCGGTTTGTATCAGGGTGGGAGCCTGCCAGTATCACTTTGATCAGTTATCAGGGTGAAAGTAAGGCAGGGTTATTTTTCGGAGATTTTCAAGTTGGAGAGTATGTGATTAAAGAGGAAGAGACTACTATTGAAATACCTGAACCCATTTTTCTTTCAAAGCCCGGAACTACTCCTGAGAAATTTCTGTTTCATCCTTCTGTAATACGCCTGCTTTTGTCCGGAAATGAAATTCATCTGGTTGGAGTAAAGGGACTGGGAATCCGACCGCCGGATAAAGATCAAATGCCTGCTCTGAAATATTTGGCTTACGGTACTTCCATTACCCATGGAGAGGCGGCTTCCAGCCCGGCATTGACCTATGCAAAGCAAACTGCATGGCGTTTGGGAGCTGATGTTTTCAACCTGGGTGCTTCCGGAGCTGCATATTGCGAAAAAGAGCTGGCAGATTATATTGCTAATCGTAAGGATTGGGATTTTGCGACTGTTTGTATATCTGTCAATATGCTAAATCAAGGGGTTAGTGTCGAAGAATTTTATCATAAAGCAAAATATATGGTAAATACCATTGCGGCGGAAAATCAGGGAAAACCTATAATCTGTATAAGCTTATTCCCGTTTTTTATGGATGTAAATATTCATTTGCGCTGGCCTGGCCGGTATCCGGCTTGTGGTCCGGAGGATTATCGCAAGGCTCTTGAAAGAATTGTAGAAGAGCTTGGGCTTACTAATGTGCATCTGGTTAGGGGAGATGAGCTTCTTAAGGATGTTACGCTGCTATCCCATGACCTTATACACCCGGGGGATTACGGCATGATACAGATTGCCCAGAATCTGGCGGAATTCATCAGACCCACATTGGTTCATCAATATAAATAAATATTTGGCATTGCCAATCATATTACGCATTAGCTATAATAAAGAAAACCTATTATTATTGAAATACCCGGATTTCGGGATGAGGTAGTGAAATGGCTGATACGTTGGTTAACTCAGTAAAAAAAGCATTGGGAATATTGGATATATTAACTTTTGATGATTACCGGAAAAAGGGGATCGGGCTTTTTGACCTTTCAAGGAAAACCGGCATCAAACCCAATACGCTTCATAATTTATTAAAGACGATGGTGGTTTGCGGTTATGTCAGCCAGAATGAAGAATCGAAATATGTAAGCGGACCCAAGTGCTCAAGTATCGGGATGATGAACAGGCTTGCATCCGGCAGTCCGCTATTGGCAAAAATCGAGGATTTGATGAAAAATCTGAGTGAGAAACTAAAAGAGTCGGTTGTTTTCACAATTCTTGCAGAGGGCAACCGTGTTTCGTTAATCAGAGTGGAGCATGATAACCCTATTAAAATTGATACAAGCCTGCTTGAGGATGATCATATATTTGACAAGGTAACCGGCCGAATTCTGATAGCTTATTCGGATGAAAATAATCAAAAACGGATTATTGAGTTAAGGGGCTTCCCGGGAGAGCAATGGAATGGCATCACGGATTGGGATGCTTTCAATTCTGCACTAAAAGAAATACGTCAAAAAGGTTACTCGGAAAGATCGGAAGCAGATGGGTCTGTTATCAGTATAGCAGTCCCTGCTCTCGATAAGGAAGGAAAATTGGTAGGCGCGCTGGGGAGCTATGCGCCTGCTTTTCGATGCAATGAGGAAAAACAGGCATTTATGCTGGATGAAATGCTAAGGGTCGCGGAAAGCATCAAAAAAGTATTATGATGCTTGATAAAGCAGGCGTTTAAAATTCACATTCACATTCACATTATCATTTAATAACTCTCATGCTGAAAGATGGGAGTTATTTTTGTCATGTCTTTATTTTAAAACATAGGAATTTATAAATATTCAATTCACTATTGTCTTTTGTATAGAATATGGATATAATGATTAATGAACAATATTCATTGATAATGAATATAGGATTCGGTATTATTCAATAGACAAAATAAACGAAGCATTCTATATTAATTGAATGAAATTTTCTAAACGCCTGTCTTCGCAAACATCATAGAATCACTGCTGTTTGTGCAGCCATTCGTAAAGAAAATTAGTTCATTCAATATGTTTCAGGAGAAAATGGCATGAAAATAATGAAAATTACGCAAACATATTTTATAACAAATGACAATACTAATCGGATATGGATTGAACTTGATGAATTCATAAGTGGCAGTACAATTAATTTATCAGGCAGAAGCTTTGAGGTTAATGATGTAAAAGTGATGTCAAAAAGAGTTGAAGCATTTATACCGAATGTCGAAAAAGATGAAAATATGATAGCGGCTCTAAAGCTCCCGGATGGAAGGATGACCCTGTTTACCTGCATAATACGGCCTGTTAAAAAGTGGAGAATATCATTTATAAATTCATCGCATGAAGATATAGGCTACGAAGACTACGCAAACCGCCTTGCGAAAGGTTGCTCAAGAATCAGCGATATAGCGCTGGACTTTATGGATAAGTATCACGATTTTAAATATACGCTGGAGCATTATTGGTGGCTTAAAGGAATTGAGGATTATGAAGGTGAAGAAGAACATAAACGTCTAAAAAAATACTTTGACAGCGGAAATATGGAATTAAGCTTCCCTGTCAGCGGAGTACATACCCATTGGCACGGATACGAGCAGCTGCCGCGGAGTACATACTATTCAGGAATATATGCAAAAAAAAGATGGGGAATAGATCCCAGATCTGCGGTTTTTGCAGATATTTCGGGCATGAGCTGGTCGGCAGTGGGCGCATACGTAAATGCCGGAGTAAAATACGTTATGATTTTGCCGAACGTCCTTTTCAGATTGGCAACCGATGATCCCAACGTTCCGCAATGTTTTTGGTGGGTAGCGCCAAATGGAAAAGACAGGGTGCTTTTATGGCGGCAGCGCGGATACAGGCATGGCAAGCTTTTGGAATCAGATATCCTGCATTGCCCGATAGCTCAACATCAAGGGTACCCTGATGCCGATAAGGCTGATCCGAAGGAAAAGTATGAAATTTGCAAACAGCTTCTTGATGCGGAACACATTGCAAAAACAGAAGATTTGATTGATGAGATAGTTAATGACCTTGGCGATGTTAGTTTTGATCTTTTACCAATAGCATATTATATGGATCGCGAAAAGCCGCTAATGATGCTAAAGGTCGCATGCGACGTGTTGAATGAAAAGTGGGCGTACCCAAAGTTCAGCCTGGGAACGCCGTCATTATGCCTTGAATATATTGAGAAAAATTTTGGAGAAACCTTACCGGTATATGCAGGCGATTTAACCGATCAATGGTCAGATTTTGCGGTTATTTCACCGGGATATTTCGGTATAAAACGTAAAGCGGAAGGGCTTTTCAGTGTGGCGGAAAGCTTGTCAACGCTTAAATATTTTGACAGCAGCACATCGGAATTCCCCAGAAAAAGGCTTTCTGAAAGCTTATGGCGCATGTATGAATTTGATGAGCATTGTTGGGCAACATCCATTAAAGTGCCTATAGAAATGCACAGATTTAATCATTGCTTTGTTAAAGAACAAAGTGCCCTGGTTGCATTAAATAATATTGAAAGCATTATATCTGAAAGGCTCTGTGATAAAGAAAATTCACATATTGCCGTACTCAACCCAATACCTGAAGATAAAAGAGTTATGCTGAGAATAGATGGTATAAATAGAACGCCCGTTAACATGGTATGTCAGAGAATGTACGACGGCAGCATATTGACAGAACCTATAAGCCTTCCGTCATATGGTATAAAATCATTTGCCGTTGAGGAATGCAAATTTGAAGAAAACGGATTTGCAAAGATTATCGATGATGTTATTGATACGGGTATATACCTTGTTAAGTTCGAAAAAGAAAGCGGTAAAATTAGCAGTATCATAAAAAAAGCTTCAAGCAGGGAACTCGTTGATAACACATGTGAGTATTCACTTGGAGATTACATTTACATCACGGCAGAAAGTAAACAATCCGATATACTTACATATAATCTTCAAGAGACTAATGAAGTGACAATCGTAAACGGGCCTCTTGCCGTGTCAATTATAAGAAATGGCTATGAACCGGAGTCTTGCGCAATTCTCTGTTCAGTAATAACATTCTATAAACATGACGAAAAGATTGATGTAAATTTAAAATTTAAAGACGCAACGACTCTTATTGGCGATAATAGCGACAGATACAGAAAAAATATTTTTTATTGTTTTCCGCTTAAAATGAGTGGCTATCAATTCATAACAGAACTTGCGGGAGGCGTGGTTAATGAAACAAAAGACAGAATACCGCTTCATCCGCGGGATTTTGTTGTAACGCAAAACTGGGTTGCTGTTGAAAACCAAACACAGGGAGTTGGACTTTTTACAAGAGAAATGCCTGTATTTCATCTTGGAGGTATCCACTACAATAAATTATCAAACGAATTCCTTGCTAAAAACTCAAATATATATTTGTATGCGGCTTCCAACCGTTCCAATCAGCTCAGTTTTGCCGAAAAAGAAAACTGCTTTGGAGAATTTAACCTGATGATACTGCCGTATGAGGGTAAGTGGCAGGATACCTTACCTGGGAAAAGTATTGAGTTTATGTACCCTCCTATTATAAAAATGGGTTATGCAAAGGAGCGCAGTTACTTAAAACTGGATGGCGAAAATATCCGTATGACTGCATTTAAGAAGTCGGAAAACGGGGACGGTATCATAGCAAGATTTGTGGAAACCGGAGGAGAAGGCAGAAAAGCGGTAATAAATTTACCATTTGACGTTAAATCTGCGGTATACACAAATATTATTGAAGAACCAATGCAAAAGGAACCCCAGCTATGCGGCAGTAAAATTACATTTGAAATAGGCAAATTTTCTTACGCCACAATACTAATCATGCCTGAAAACGGATTTGATATGGCAGACGAAAAAGAGGATACGGCTCAGATAAAAAATGTATTTGTCTATAAGGCGCATAACAGGCAAAATGTCGTCTGCTGGGAGAAATATGACTATAAAAAATCAAATGGGTATGCGGTATATTCAGATGGCAAAGTCATAGCCGAAGTGGAAAATCAGCCGTTTAAAGTTCAGTTTTACATGACGGGCGAATACGGAACGCACTCATACGAAATAAAAGAAATACAGGAAGGAAAACTGAAATGAATTTTAATGACAGAGAAGAAATAATAGCTTTAACACCGCAGTGGAAGGGTGAACGCTTTCCTGACGGCAGGCCTAAGGTAGCCGATAAATATTTAAAAGCATTACATGGTTTAACTCTTGAGGAGGTCTGGAAACCTATATTTGTAAAGGGCTATGAGAGCCAGTTTGAGGGCAGGCTGAAAATACTGCATGATGATGGAAGAAAGCTGATAGGCAGAGCAGTGACCTGTGAATTTTGTCCCTCCAGACCTGATTTGCACGAAACGATGTTTAATACAGGGATGAAAGAGGGGAGAAAAGGAAACTACAATCAGTGGGTTATAGACAGTCTTGTTGAGGGGGACGTTGTTGTTGCCGACATGTATGACAAAATATATAAAGGTACATTTATAGGAGGAAACCTGACTACTGCCATAAAGACTAAAACCAGGACGGGCGGAGGAGTTATTTGGGGCGGTATCCGCGATACCGAGCAGATGAAAAAGATTGAAGGAGTGCAGGTATATTACCGTGGAATTGATCCGACGCCAATTCGGGATTTTGTTATGAAGGGCTTTAATACTCCAACAAGAATCGGTAATGCGGTATGCCTGCCCGGCGATGTTGTTTTCGGCAGCGGCGGCGGTGTGCTGTTTATTCCCTCGCATTTGGCTGCGGAGGTGGTTGATGGTGCTTCAAAAACGCAGGTAAAGGACATCTTTGGTTTTGAAATGATAACGCAAAACAAATTCACAACCGCACAAATTGACAGGAATACATGGACAGAGGAAATGCTTGATATGCTTATGGATTTCATCAAGAAAGACTCTCGCGGTGAAGAATATCGTGATCTAGACTGGTCGTTGGAATATGATCTGGCGAGGAATGGTGATCCGCATGATACCCAAACAGCCCTATAGCATTTATATAGCTTCATGTGACAAAAACGGAGGAATTTACCGATATTTGATAAATAAGCATGGGAAGCTTGCATTTGCTGAAAAGACAGATTTAGACAGACCTATGTATCTTGCTGTTGAAAATAATAAAATGTATGTGCTTCTAAGGCAGCCCTTTGAAAATTCAAATGAAAGCGGTTTGGTTACATTTGATATTGATGAATATGGCAATTTAATAAATAGCAGTGAGATACTGACAACCCATGGCATTGTTGCATGTCATCTGGCTGTTGAAAACGGGCAAGTATACTGTGTAAATTATTTGTCAGGAAACGTTGTGAAAATGCCCGATAAAGTGGTGACGCATATGGGAAAAAGTATTCATCCGTCAAGACAGGCGGAACCGCATGCACATTATATATGTGCGGCACCTGACGGCTATATTCTTGTTGTTGATTTAGGCATGGATAAAATCATTACATACTCAAAAAATCTGGATCAGGTTTATGAGGTCAGTGTGCCAAAAGGTCACGGCGCAAGGCATTTGATATTTTCGAAAGACAATAGGTATGTTTTTTGCGCTAACGAACTTAAATCAAGCGTTTCAGCCTTTTTGTATGATGGAGGCAGACTTGAAATAATGAATACATATTCTACGTTGCCTGCCGGCTTTTGTGGTGATAGCGCGGCTGCCGCAATCAGAATATCCGATGACGGAAAATATCTGTATGTTTCAAACAGAGGGCATAACTCCATAGCTTGCTTTGAAATTGTAAAAGGCGAGTTGATGAGTATCGCCATAGAAAGTTGCAAAGGTGATTCTCCCAGAGATTTTAATATTATCGGAGATTATTTGATATCAGCAAATGAAAATTCAAATACCGTTACAGTGTTCAAAATGGAAAACGGGAAAATGCGTGATATGGCAGATGAAATAAAGCTTGATAAGGCACTTTGCGTTGTTTGAATATATGGAGTTGTAGAAAACTGTGAAATGGGGTATTTATTTGAATGACATGCTTGGTAAAACGGCGCTTATAACAGGTGCAAGCAGGGGGATAGGCAGAGCAATTGCAATCGGACTTGCAAAATGCGGCGCGGATATTGCAGTTAATTATACAAAGAATGAAGAAAAAGCAAAAGAAGTACAAATGGAAGTTGAGGAAACAGGCAGAAAATGTTATCTTGTAAAAGCTGATATAGGAGATAAAAACTGTGCTGATAAGGTAGCTGAAATAGTTCCGGCTGTTGATATTTTAGTGCTGAACGCTTCTATACAGTACAGAAACAGATGGGACAAAATAACATTACAGGAATATGATAATCAGATGAACTGCAATTTTCGTTCGGCCCTGCTGTTAATTCAGAAATACGCGCCGAAAATGGCGGAAAACGGTTGGGGCAGAATTGTAACGGTAGGAAGTGTCCAGGAGGCAAAACCGCACCCTGATATGCTTATTTATTCATCATCCAAAGCGGCGCTTACACATATGGCAAAATTCATGTCGCTTCAACTTGCAGACACAGGCGTTACAGTAAATTCCGTTGCACCGGGTGTTATATCTACAGATAGGAATGCCGATGCTTTAACTAATAAAGAATATAAAAATATGGTTTTGAACAAAATACCGGTTCATTTTTGCGGCGAACCTATAGACTGTGTAGGCATTGTCAAATTACTATGCTCGGAGGAGGGCAGATATATTACGGGACAAAATATATTTGTTGACGGAGGCATGAGTGTAGAATGATTCTGACCGACTATTTTTTATGTGAGAAGGATATAGTATGGGATTATGCCAGACAGTGCGGTGTGGAAAATGGCGTTATACGGTTGCCTGAAACAGAAGCTTTTGATGTAGCAGATTATTCTCATTGGAAAGCAGTATATAAAATGTTTACAGACTTTGGAATAAAGCCGATTGTTATAGAGCCTATGCCAAACCGTTTACACGACCATATTAAAACAGGTGATGAAAAACGTAATGAAAGCATTGAAAAGGTTATAAAAATGTTTCCGATTATGAATAAATTGGATATAAGAATAATCTGTTTTAATTTCATGGCGCATATAGGCTGGCTCAGAACATCTAAAAATATTAAAGAGCGAGGCGGTGCATTGGTTACAGGCTTTAATATAAATGATTTTATACCGACAAATGATTGTATTACCAGTGAACAGCTTTGGTATAACTATATATATTTTATTAATGCGGTTATACCGTATGCAGAAAAGTATAATATTAGTTTGGCCTTGCATCCTGATGACCCACCTGTTGATAAGCTTGCTGATGTTTCACGGATCATGATAAATAAAGAAAACATCGATAAGGCAATGAACATTGCCAAATCAGACAAATTAGGACTTACAATGTGCCAGGCAACTTATGAAATGATGGGCGAGGGTTTGTATAAGGTCATACCGCATTTTGCGGAGAAGATATTTTTTGTGCATTTCAGAAATGTAGTTGGTAATAAGTTTGATTTTCATGAAACATTTCATGATAACGGACAACTTGATATGTATAAGTTATTAGTACTCTATAAGCAGTGTGGCGTAAATGTTCCTATAAGGGTGGATCATGTACCGGCAATGGCGGGGGAAGATAACCTGAATGCGGGCTATACGGCTAATGGCAGGATTTTTGCCATTGGATATTTAAAGGGATTGCTGGATGCAATCGCGTGACTTTTTATACTAAGCGCGGGCACAAATGTTGAATTTTACACTTTGTATGCTATATGTACCGTCGTTTTCGTACAAAAGGAATCGTGAATCAGGAGTGTAAATATATGAAAAGCAAAGTACAAAACCACAGTGTCATTTTTACATGGTTGTTTTCCTATATTACAGTATTACTTGTTCCTGTAATGATCAGCGGTATTATTTATATGGGTACTGCAGGCGTAGTCAGGGAAGAGATCAACCGTGCCAATGAATCAGTTCTTATGCAGCTGGGACAAAACGTAGATAATACGTTAATCTCGGTAGAACAGATATATCAGAATATTGCTTTCGATAAAAAGATCATTTCTTATTCTAATTTATACCGGCCTATTTCCAGTGCTGACAGGATAGAAGCATATGATATCATCAAGAATCTAAAAACTTATGTTCTGGTAAACAAAATAATTAACAATATATATATTTACTATAAAAATAATGATATTGTTCTATCCCAAAATGAAATTACTGATAGTAAAACATTATACGGTTATTTGTGGCGGGAGGAAGACATAAGTTATGATCAATGGGTTGAAAACATTGGGAAAGACGGGGTGGGAAGGTTCACATCCGGCGGCGGGAGCCTTGAGGATAGAGAGGCTTCGAGTACGGTTTTATTTGTAGGAAACGGGTTTGACGGTGCTGTAACTAACTCGGGAATAGCTATAATAATTGAGATCAATGGTGCAAAACTTCTGGAAAGCATAGAAAATGTTCCATTAACAGGGGATACAATAGTATCGATTATTGATGATAAGGATAATATTGTGGCTTCAACGCATAATTACGGTCTGCCATCCGGAATTGGCTTCAGCAATCTGACAGGAACAAAGGGAGTACTTAGCAGTGCTGAAAAAGAAGACCGTATAGAGATATCTTATATTACTTCCAATGTGACAGGATGGAAATATGCTTCCCTGATCAAGTCGGATGTATTCTGGGAGAAAGCCAGGTATATCAGAAATCTGACATGGATTAGCTTTGCTTTATGCTTATTGATTGGAGGTACTATAACATATGTTTTGCTGAAACGGAATTATTTTCACATAAATTCATTGGTGAAATCTATTGCTAACAAAGCGGAAATTACATTTGGCAAGGGAGAAAACGAATACAGGTTTATTCAGGACACCCTGTCTGCCACTTTTGATGAAAAGCAAAAAATCGGGCTTAAACTCAAACAGCAAAGTAATGTTGTACGGTCAAGCTTTTTATGCGGATTGCTGAAAGGAAGACTGAATAATAAGCTCTCTATAGATGAGGCTGATTCAAGGTTCGGCCTTAGCTTTGACTCCGGATATTATGCTGTTATTTTATTCTACCTGGATGATTTCAGCGGGCTATTCGCCGATAATGACGAAATGGATGCGGAAAGCAAATTTAAACTGCTGCAGTTCATCATAGCCAATGTGGTGGAAGAACTGGCAGGACAGAAGCATTACGGCTGTCTCGTTGAAACGGATAATATGCAGGTATGCATTGTAAATTTAAAGGGGCAGGTAGAGGGAAGCACAGAACAGGAATTAAAAAGAATTGCAGCGGAAGCGCAGCAATTCCTTAAAGAGAAGTTTTCAATATATATGACGATTTCCATCAGCAATATTCATAAGGATATAAACGGGATTTCAGAGGCATATAAAGAATCTCTTGAAGCTATGGAATACAGGATCGTTTCCGGAAGCGGAGAGATTATTTGTTTTAAGGATATAGAAGCTGATGGCGAGAACAGTGAGGATGCTGCCATATATTATCCGTTATTATTGGAACAGAAGCTGATTAATTTTCTAAAGGACGGAGATGCGGAAAATGCGTCTGCAGTTTTAAACAATATTTTTGAAAATAACTTTAGCAAACCACATAGCATTGAAACCGTAGATATAGCCAGATGCCTCATGTTTGACCTGATAAGCACCATGATAAAAGCTATCGGCGAAATACAAGGCATTTACGGCAAACATTTAATTATAGAGATTAACCCTGTGCAGAGGCTGCTCCGCTGCCATACAATAAAAGAAATGAAAAGTGAGCTGTTCAACATTCTGCAGCAGCTGTGCGAACATATAGAGGCGGATAAGAAAAACTGCCAGTTCAAGCTTCATGACGATATTAAGAGATTTATTGAGAATAATTACGATAATCAGGATTTGAACATATCAATGGTCGGAGAATATTTTAAAATGGCTCCCTTTTATCTTTCAAAGCTGTTTAAGGACAAGACCGGCGAGGGAATACTGGAGTATATCAGCGCAGTCAGGATAAATAAGGCAAAGATATTGCTGAAGGAAGGAAATAACAGCGTACAAGAGGTGGCGCATAAAGTAGGCTACTGCGATTATAATACTTTTACGCGTATATTTAAAAAGCTGGAAGGGATACCGCCGAAAAAATTCAGGGAAATTATCTGATTAATTTTATTATGTCATAACTAAAAATAACGGGTGGATTTTTAGGTTTTGCAGCAGGATTTGAGTTTTTGAGGATACATTTTTTTGTCTATCCATTTTATACTTAAGCTGTTTGCAAACAAAAAATTTTGGAGAATCATAAGGAGGATTTAATACATGAAAAGGAATATCCAGAGAATAGTATCATTACTTTTAGGATTATGTCTCTCATTTTCACTTGCCGCTTGCGGCGAAAAGAAAGATGTTTCTTCGCAAAATACCGGGGCAAACGGTGCAACTGCCAGTACCGCTTCAAATACGTCAGCAGGCACATCCGCCGGTACGGCGGCAAGCGAAGCTGCAAAAACTTCCGGAACCGTTTATCCTATTAAAACTGATGTAACTCTAACAATATGGTCTTCAAACAACAAACTTCCTGGAAAATATAACGATAAAAACAATTTGCCTTTTTATGAGGGGCTGGAGAAGAGGACCGGCGTCAAACTGGAGTGTATTACGCCTGTGGCAGGCCAGGAAAAGGATACTTTCAACCTGATGGTCGCATCCCGTGATTTGCCTGACATTGTTCAATACGGGTGGCTGGATTATCCCGGAGGGCCGCAGAAGGCCATTGACGATAAGGTTATTCTTTCATTGAATGATTTAATTGATCAATACGCTCCGAACTTGAAAAAAGTGATTTCTTCCGATAAGGAATTGGGTAAAATGCTTAAAACCGATGGGGGTAATTATTATGTATTCCCATTTATTCGTGAAGATCCTTTTCAGCAGGTATATAGAGGTCCTTTCTTCCGTAAGGACTGGCTGGATGAGCTGGGATTGAAAGTGCCTGAGACTGTTGATGAGTGGTATACTGCTTTGAAGGCTTTTAAAGAAAAGAAGGGCGCCACTGCTCCTCTGACTGTTAATCTGGAGTATTTGAGCCAGATCTTTGCTCAAGCCTATAAGGTACTGGACAGTTTTTATTATGATGATAACGGAAAATTGCAGTATGGCCCTATACAAACGCAGTTTAAGGATTATTTGACTGAAATGAAAAAGTGGTATGACGAAGATCTCATTGACAAGGATTTTTCCATCCGTAAGCAGGCTGATCTGGATACCAATATATTATCCGGAAAATCGGGAGCTACTATAGGTAACGCATCCGGCCAGCTCGGGAAATATCTTGATGCAATGAAGGGCAAGGACGATAAATTTGATCTTGTCGCTTCTTATTATCCTGTTCTCAAGGGTGGCGAAACACCTTTCAGGGGACACAGCGATCCGAAATTCACAGGAAAAGGAACTACAAATGCTGCTATTACAGCCTCATGCAAGAATACTGAAATTGCTGCAAAATTTCTTGACTATTGTTACAGTGATGAAGGCAAAATGTATATCAATTTTGGTGAAGAGGGTGTAGCCCATACTATGGTCAACGGATACCCCACATATTCCGAGCTGATTACGAAAAACCCTGAAGGGCTGTCCTTCAGCCAGGCATGCCAAATTTATACGAGCGCATTTGGATTTGCATTCGTACAGGATAAACGGTATACGGAACAGCTAACCCCAATGCCGCAGCAAAAGGAAGCCATAAATAAATGGGTGAAAACTGACCGTGAAAAGCATGATGTTCCATCTTATGCGAATCCAACCGGCAGTGAAGCGAGTGATTATGCAACAATAATTACAAATGTGGAAACGTTCAGAAATGAATCGATGGTAAAATTCATCATGGGAGCTGACAGCCTGGACAACTTTGACAAGTATGCAGACCAGATTAAGAAGATGGGAATCGAAAAAGCATTGCAGATTAAGCAGAACGCTTTAGACAAATATAACAGCAAGTAGCATTTTGAAAGGGCAGGGGATAATAATTATCCCCTGTTCTCTGGTATTCGGCAATAAATGAAGCATTTAATGAAGATCAATGAGGAGTTTTCTATGGGACAGACAAGAGCTTTACATTCAGCCGGAAATAAATCCAGGATGAGTGTAGTTTCATCGTTCATAAAGGATGTAGGGTGCAACAGAGCATTATATATCATGCTTATACCGGTTATTTTATATTATGTTGTTTTTCGCTATGCTCCAATGTATGGCACTATTATAGCTTTTAAAGATTTTTCTCCCGGGAAAGGAATATTAGGCAGCCCTTGGGCGGGCTTGGCTCATTTTAAGGATTTCATTACCGGCTATTATTTCTCGAGAACGGTTATAAACACTGTTCTTATTAGCCTGTATGACCTTATTTTCAGCTTTCCGGCGCCTATTATTCTTGCACTTATGTTAAATGAAATTAGAAACAACATTTTCAAAAGAACGATTCAGACTATAACCTATATGCCGCATTTTGTATCACTTGTCGTAATATGTGGTATTATCCTGGAATTCACTGCTACAGATGGCGTTATTAACGATTTTCTCGTTTTTTTTGGAGCTGAAAGAACATCATTAATGCAAAGGCCTGATTTATTCAGAACGATATATATAGTTTCCGGCATCTGGCAGCAGGTCGGCTGGGGAACGATCATATACCTGGCGGCAATCAGCGGTATTGACATGGAACTGTATGAAGCCTGCACCATTGACGGGGGCGGCAGATTAAGACAGCTGATACATATTACACTGCCCGGAATATCGTCTACAATTGTAATATTATTGATTTTACGCATGGGAAGCATAATGAATGTAGGGTTTGAAAAAATTATTCTGCTTTACAGCCCGGCAACATACCAAACGGCAGATGTCATCTCGTCTTTTGTTTACCGCAAAGGCCTGCAGGAGTTTAGCTTTAGTTATAGCGCTGCCGTTGGGTTGTTTAATTCTGCAGTTGATTTCTTTCTGGTCATTTCAGCTAACTGGATCAGCAGGAAGGTCAACGAAACAAGTTTGTGGTGAGGTAAACTGACATGCTTATAAAAAAAACTACAGGTGACAGAATATTTGATTGTTTCAACACCTTATTTATGATCTTAGTAATGATAGTTACAATTTATCCGCTTCTTTATGTTGCTTTTGCTTCATTAAGCGACGGGGTACAGCTCATGGCGCACGCGGGTGCTTTATATAAACCTCTGGGATTCACCCTGGCCGCATATAAAGCGGTATTCTCAAACATCTACATCCTGACAGGATACAGGAACACACTGTTTATTGTTATCGCCGGGCTGGCGGTTAACCTTTCTTTAACGAGTCTTGGTGCTTATGCGTTGTCAAGAAAAAGCCTGAAGTTCAGAAAACCGATTATGCTTTTTATAATTTTCACCATGTATTTCAGCGGAGGACTTATCCCCAGTTATCTGCTTGTTAAAGGGATAGGACTGTATAACTCTCTCTGGGCGCTGATAATTCCGGGGTCTATCAACACCTTCAACCTGATATTGATGCGTACGGCTTTCGAAGCTATACCTGCAAGCCTTGAGGAATCCGCGAAAATTGACGGGGCAGGCGACTTTACCGTACTTCTCCGTATTATAATTCCGCTGAGCCTTCCTACAATTGCGGTTATGACGCTCTACTACGGTGTCGGGCATTGGAATGCATGGTTTAACGCAATGATATATTTGAGGGATAAGGTCAAGTATCCGCTTCAGCTTATTCTGAGAGAAATATTGATACAGAATGAAACCGCAAGCATGATGGGCGACATTGATACGACAGACCAGGGAAATGTCGCGGAGTCTATAAAATTCGCGACTATCATAGTAGCGACGCTGCCTATCCTGTGTATATATCCGTTCCTGCAGAAGTACTTTGTTAAAGGGGCGATGATCGGGGCGATTAAGGGGTAGGAAACGTTTTATTATCTGAATCAAAATTCTAAAATTGTGCGAAAGGGATGTTTCGTATATGCAAAAAATGAATTTGTGGGGAAAATTTCTGTGCATGCTTATGGCGTTTTCATTAATTTTTACAATAATTATTCCGATAAGTCCAATTACTATAAATGCGGCGGATGAATACGACGGCTTAAGGAAAAAGTATAAAATAAAGCTTACAGGTTGTGATCTCTCAGACCCGTATAATCTCAACGACCAATATATTAAGCTTTCAATAAGTAATCTTGACGGCAAGGTGTATAAATATCTGTCGACAATGAATTCGGTATGTTGCTGGGACGATGTTATGAATACAAGCGAGACCGATCCGAACGGGGTGCACTCGATCATAGGCCGTTTGAATATAATGGCGACGGGGTGGGCGACATATGGTTCGGTATATTATAACAATGCAGAATTATTAAACAAAATAATCAACGGTCTGGAATGGTTTTACAACAACCGTTATAATGAGAACACTACGCGATATGGCAACTGGTATCAATGGGAAATTGATATCCCCCTTGATTTAAACAATACAGTTGTTCTGCTTTATGACCAGCTGGAACCCTTACAGAGAACCAACTACATGAATGCAGTTGACCACTTTTCACCAAACGTTTATTATTTAACCGAACCTTCAAGTACAAAGATAACGACAGGAGCCAACCGTATATTAAAGTGCATGGTTGTAGGTATACGGGCAATTCTTGTAAAGGATACGGTAAAGCTTCAGGAAGCATCAGACGGGATGAGCGACGTTTTTCAGTACACGACCAGCCTGGATGGCTTTTATACCGACGGTTCATTCATACAGCACAGTGTCTTTCCCTATGCAGGATCCTACGGCAAATCACTTTTAGTCAACATTTCAGAAATGCTGTGGCTCCTGTCGGGATCAACATGGGAAAGCAGTTCGCCGTACAAAGGTAATGTTTACCAATGGATATTCGACACGTATGAACCGGCATTATTCAAAGGGGAGCTGTTTTCATCGGTGAGAGGCCGTGACATAGCACGCCAGACTTCAAAAGCATCATCGGGGTTTGAAATTATAAGCGCTATTCTTACACTTTCTGAAATGCCTTCCAATCCTAATGCCAGTGTATATAAAAGTATAGTAAAATATCACCTGCAAACCGGATTCCAGGATTCGTACTATAGAACATGCGGCAATTGGTATGTACGAAGAGCAGAAGAGATATTGAATAGTACCCAGATAACTCCCAGACCGGAGCTGACAGGAAATTACCAGTTCTATAACGAGGACAGGATTGTACAAAGAAGCCAGGGATGGGCATTTGATATAGCGACGCATTCTGCCCGTATCGGTAATTTTGAGTCGATTAATAATGAAAACCTGAAGGGATGGTATACCGGAGACGGGATGACCTATCTTTATACCAATCCTTCCGATTATGCCTTTAATTTCTGGCCGACAGTCGATCCTCACAGGCTTCCGGGCATTACGGTGGACCGGTGTACATCCCGCCCCGACTCTCTTGGGAGTTCAAAAAGTTCGAATACCTGGGTAGGGGGAGTCTCATTAGGAGGTTTGTACGGAACTGCAGGAATGGATTTCAGGCAGCACAATTCCAATGTAACGCCGGAGATAGACCTATCTGCCAAAAAATCCTGGTTCATGTTCGACGATGAAATCGTGTCGTTAGGAGCGGGTATCAACAGCACGTCCGGGCGTACCATAGAGACTGTTATGGATAACAGACTTATAAATTCACTGGCCAATAATCCGCTTACAGTCAATGGGACAACCAAGTCTTCGGCACTTGGCTGGTCCGAGACGATGAATAACGTGAACTGGATCCATCTGGACGGAACAGGCGGCTATGTGTTCCCTGACGGTATGACCGTTAACGGGCTCAGGGAAAGAAGGGAAGGCAATTATTCCGACATTAACGGGCTGTATTATGATAAGGCGAATGACGAATTTAATAGTACGGTACAGGAGTCTGCCTGGATGTGGATACGGGAAGACAGCGCTAAACACAGCCTGCCGGGGACAGCCCTTAACGTTACGACCCAGAAGGGTACTTTAGAAGGCGTGCTAAATACCACAAAGAATATACTGCTTGCCAATGCGCCCCAATATGATTTTTATTCCGAAACAAAGCTTGCTTTATCACCTTCAACCCTGGGGCAGGAAGCAGGATTGATCCTCTATGCGGATGATGATAACTATGTTTACATATCCCGCGTATATACGGCTTCCGGTCAAAAAATTGCAGCTGTCAGCGAAAGCGGCGGCACTTCAGTCAAGAACACTTTTAGCGATACGTACGGTGCAACGGTATATTTCAGAATTGAAAAACGTGGAAACGATTATCTGCTGTATGCGGGCAATGACGGACAAAACTGGGGAACCGCGCTTTATACCTATACTAATACTATGGCGGGGACGGACGGTGTAAATTCCAATTTGAGGATGGGATTATTTGCTCAGAACGGCAATAACTCCGGTACACCCGAAATTACCGCAAGCTTTGATTATTTCCACCTGAAACTGGTCAGGAATTATTTGACGCTGTGGACGAATCACGGAACAAATCCTTCGGATAAATCATACAGTTATATTACACTTCCCGGTAAAACCGCGCAGGAAGTCGGCAGCTACAGCAGTAATCCGGATGTCAGCATATTAAAGAATGATAAAACTGTACAGGCGGTAAAAGAGAATACTCTTGGGATTATAGGGGCTAATTTCTGGAGCGCCGGCAGCGTGTCATATATAACGGCATACGACCCGGCGGCGGTAATGGTAAAGGATCAAAACAACAGTCTTGAAATTTCGGTATCGGACCCGACGCATACGCGGTCGCGTTCTAAAATAAAGGTCGAACTTTGCAAGTCGGGACTTTCGGTGATCAGTAAAGATCCGACGGTTACGGTCCTGCAGATGTCTCCTACAATTATATTGGAAGTAGATATTACAGGGACCGATGCGACAAAAGGCAAGTCCCACAATATCACCGTATCCTACGATCCGCTTGCACCAACGTTACTGCCTCATACTATGATAAAATTACCGTCTGTACAGGATGCGCATGTTATAGACGGTGCATATGCGGGTAATAACTATGGAAATGAAAAGATCATGCTGGTGAAGAATTCAGGAACCACCGATAGCGGGTATAACAGGGAAACGTACCTGAAGTTTGATATGAGCTCCATTAATGAAGACATTGTGATAGAATCGGCAAAATTATATTTATTCGGTTCGGTAAATGACAGCAACGGGACTGAATCGGATGTAAAAGCGTATGGCATAGACAACGATGGCTGGGAAGAAAGCACCATTAAATGGAGTACCAAGCCGACCGCCGGTGCTGAGATTGGTTCGGCACACATAGCCGGCCGGAATGACTGGTATGAAATGGACGTAACTTCATATGTGAATACACAATATGAAGGCGATAAAGTAGTTTCGATATCGCTTGCCCAGGCTTCCAAAGGTCTCAGTACGGAGTTTTTCAGTAAGGAAAATACATCAAGCCCTTACCTGGTACTGACGCTTGCGTCTCCGTCAAAATTCATAGCTCCGGAAGCGGATGCATATGTAAACGCCGGAGATTTAGCGGATAACAATTATGGAAGCAGTACAGTCCTGATGGTCAAAAATAGTTCAAATGCAAATACTACCAGGAAGACATATTTTAAGTTTGACCTAAATTCAATTAATGGTGAAGTCGCTTCTGCAAAATTATATGCATACGGCAGGGTGAGTGACAGCGGCGGGACGGAGGTGGACAATAAAATATATGGCGTCGATAATGACAGCTGGACTGAAAGCACTATAAAATGGAATATTGCACCTGATGCAAGCACCTATCTTTCTACTGTACATACGAACAACCAGCTTCAATGGAGGGAATTTGACGTGACTTCGTATGTTAAATCCCAGTGCTCAGGCGATAAAAAGGCCAGCTTCGTCATATTGCAGGATGCAACCCCCGGGCTATATACATACTTTAACAGTAAGGAAAGCTCTTCAAAACAGCCGTGTCTGAAAATCATAACCTACAAAAAGATCAATGTGGATGTAAACCCGGAAGCGGATGCTTTTGTGAGAGACGGTGCATATACTGAAGACAATTATGGAACCGCTACCTCCCTGATAGTTAAAAAAAGTACTACAGGTAACAACAGGCAGGCATATCTGAAATTTGACCTTAGTTCAATCAGCGGGGTATTCGCTTCCGCAAAATTGTATGCATACGGAAGAATAAATGACTCAAATGGGACGTCGGTGGATAATAAGATATACAGCGTCGATGATGATAGCTGGACTGAAAGCACTATAAAATGGACAAACAAGAAGCCCGCAGTTAACTATCTGTCGGCCATGAGCATGACCACTCCGTGGGCATGGAGAGGATTTGACGTAACTTCATATGTTCAATCCCAGTACTCAGGCGATAAAAAGGCCAGCTTTGTAATATTGCAGGATGGCTCTACCGGATTTTATACAGAGTATAAAAGTAAGGAATATACTTCAAAAAAGCCATACTTAAGAATTACCTATCTGGTGGAACCGTAAAACCGATCCGCCGGCATCCAGATAAAAATAATGAAGCGGTTTGTCGGCGGAGTCTCATTTACTAACTTATTGCCGCGAAATTGCAATAAAAAACAAGAAAATAGTTTCACATTCGCGGCAATAAGCACATTCGTTGGATTGTGGGCGGCAGCCCACATTGGACTGTATAAAAGGAGATAGATACGAAAATGAAAAAAATCAGATTAAATGAACATTGGAAGCTGATCTGCATGGAACCGCAGGATGGATTTCCAGAAAGTATTGAAAGCCCATGCCTCGAAAAAGGGGATTGGATGGATGTAAAGGTTCCCGGAGATGTGAACAATACCATGTTGGAATGCGGCAAAATTCCCGATCCGTATTTTGATACGCAGGCCAGGGAAGCTTACTGGATATCGTCGAAGGAATGGTGGTACGCGCTGAAATTTGACGTGGCGGAGGCGGCCGGTAAAAATACGGATTTGTGTATGACAAATGTCGACGGTAATACAGACGTATGGCTTAACGGTAATTATCTCGGTGAAACGAAAAATGCATTCCGGCTTTTCAGGTTTCATATTGCAGAACAGCTTAAAGAACATGAAAATGTATTAATTATAAGGTTCAAATCAATCGACCGGCTTCTGGGAGGCCCCCGTGCCGATGAACTTGGCGGCTGGAAGGATAGAAGGGCTTTCCTCAGAAAGCCTCAGTTTTCTTTCGGATGGGACTGGGCGCTTCCGCTGCCATCCATCGGGCTTGCCGGGGATGTGTGGCTGGAATCGGACAATGACTGCAGGTTTACTGACATGTCAGTGCAGCCCTTTGTATCGGGAAGAGTTGATTTTTCATTTGAAGTAACGGAAAACGCAAGGCAAAATGGATATGAAATATCCATAAGGCTGTGGGGTCACGGAAATGATATACGGCATGTTATCAGCCGTGAAACAAACAGGTCCTATAAAAGTCTTCATGTGGAAAACCCAAAGCTCTGGTGGCCGAACGGATACGGTGAACAGCCATTGTACAATTACCGCGCAGAACTAACCGTTGACGGGCAAATAGTTGACTTTCGTGAAGGAAGAGTGGGATTGCGCGAATCCCGGATTGTTGAAAAGCCTTTTACAGAGGATGCCGGTCCCGGTTATTCCTTCCGGATCCAGATCAACGGCAACCCGGTTTTCTGCAAGGGCGGAAACTGGATACCCATGGAGATATGGCCCGGAACAATTAAGCCTGATGAGTACGGATTTTACCTCAGAAAGGCAAAGGAAGCCAACTTCAACATGCTTCGCGTATGGGGAGGCGGCATATATGAACCGGATGTTTTCTATGACCTTTGCGATGAGCTCGGAATCATGGTCTGGGAGGATTTCATGTTTGCCGGCGCGGGTTATCCTGTCGATACTCTGCGGGACGAAATCATATCCGAAGCCGATTACCAGATAAGAAGACTCCGCAACCACCCCTGTGTCGTCATATGGTGCGGCTGCAACGAGGATGTCCATTCATGGTCATATAAGCCCGGCATAGCCGCAGCAAAGCAGCAGGATACGGGGGCTTATTCGGAAACCGATAAAGAATGGGCTGTCGATAGGCTTAGAGATGATCCTCAGATATATACCATGATTCTGAGAGGAATGGTGAGCAGGTTCGGGCTTGAAGTACCATATGTGGAATCCAGTCCCATGTCCAGGGATGATTACGGTAATATGCCCAATTCGGGAAATTGCCATATATCCTGCTGGAAGTATTCGCTGTTTGAAAGCGACGGAAAATATGAAAACTTCCGCAGACATTTTGAAAAGGTATGCTCCTTCGATTCGGAATTCTGCATCCAGGGGCCGGCCAGCGTTAAAATGATCAGAAGCTTCCTTAAACCGGAAAACCACTGGCCGCCGAATGACGCGTGGATTTACCACATTCAGAGGGGACATGCAAACCTGCCGCATTATGAGCAGACGATGTGGATCGCAGGCGCCATATTTGGTGAGATTGACAGTCTTCAGAAGTATGTCAGGTACGGTCAGGCTGCGCATGTGGAAATGATGCGCGCGGAATTTGAAAGCGCCCGCAGGGATTACCCGAATAACGGCGGTACTATGATGTGGATGTACAATGACTGTTGGCCAACTTCAAACTGGTCAATCGTAGACTATTACAAAAATCCAAAGCCATCCTATTATGCTGCAAAACGTGCCTGTGCTCCGCTGCTCCCCATCATTTTCGAAAGAAGTAAAAAAATTGAGTTCCTTTTCAGCAACCATACGCAAAGGGATGTTGAAACAGATTTTGTATATGGGCAGAAAACCTTACAGGGCAGGCCAGTCTGGTCACGCAACTGCAAGCATTCCATAAAGGCAAATGAATCCTTTATATTCGACTGCATGCCCAAAAACAGTATGGATATACCTCGGGGAGATTTTCTTTTCATCGATGCGGTCATAAACGGTGAAAAGCTTCAGCGGGTAATATATTTCGCTAACGGATGGAAGGGTATTGAATGGCCGTCGCCGGAAATTACAATTGAAGTTACCGGTCAGGAGCTTATAAAAGATAAGTGGCAGACAAAAATCAAAATAAAAGCAGATGATTTTGCAAGGATGTGCCATATTCTTTACACAGGCGAAAATAAGGATGTATTCTTCTCGGATAATTATTTCGACCTATCTAAAGGAGACGAGCATGAATTGTGCATAAAGTCAACCGGAAAGATAAGCTTGAAGGATCTTCGGATAGGACACTGGCTGACCGAGTGGGAATAAGCGGGAGAAGACTGCATATCTGGTTGATGCTTATGCTGTGCCATACGGAGCGCCAAGGGCGGTATTGTCCGCATTCAAACTGGCAAAAAAATTAGGTAAAGTTATTCTTCCTGGATCAACCAGAGAAAATACCGATGATGTTAATTTCTACCTGGATGTTATCTTTTTCCCGAGGCAAAATCAGTGATAAGCCTTGGCTTCAGAGTTCACAGAGGCGTTTTAAGGCCAATGGAGGAAGGAACTCACTGGGGAATGTATTCATCAGTGGGCTACGCAAATGTAAACGATGTTCATATGCCGGTTGTAATGAGAGAATTGGGTAAAAAAATAGGATTGGGTGGTATATCAATTTTAATGCGCTAGAATTAAAAAAGGTGGATGAGATATGAGATTCAGTGTCGGTTACAAGTTTTTTGATGAGTATGACGAACCTCTGGCGGAATCTCTGTGCAAAATGGCGGAAAGCATTGAAGAGGTGTATTTCCCGTGGAATGATACGGAAACCTGCAGGGCTTCGCTTATCAACGACAGAGGTCGCATTAACTGGGATGGGCAGGCTTTCCTGGAAAACGATCTGAGAATGCTTAAAGGCCATGGCATTAAGCTGAATCTGCTGTTGAATGCCAATTGCTACGGAGATAAGTCAATATCAAGCTACCTGAAAAATTATGTCTGTTCAATAATAGAGCATATTCAGGATGATGCGGGGGGACTTGACTGCGTAACTACCACATCCCCCTTCATTGCCCGGGTGGTAAAGCAGAGCTTTCCGGAAGTGAAAACCAGAGCTTCTGTAAATATGCGTATCGGAAATATAAAAGGGATGCAATATCTTGAGGAGTTTTTTGACGGGTTTTATATACAGAGGGATTTTAATAGAAATCTTGTCTATATTGGAGAGGTTAAGGAGTGGACTGATTCCAAAGGCAAAACCCTTCACCTGCTGGCGAACAGTGGCTGCATGAGGTTCTGCTCAGGGCAGGTATTTCACGATAATCTTGTCGCGCATGAAAAAGATATTAAGGAAATGCTGAATGTTGAGGATTTTAGAAAAGCCGTATGCTGGGATTATTATACCAAAAACGGAAATTGGGCTTCATTACTTCAGAATACATGGATAAGACCCGAGGATATTCATAACTACGAGGGTTTATTTGCTTCTGTGAAGCTTGCTACGAGGATGACATTACGGCCTCTTTCGGTTATTAAAGCTTATATGTCTGGGGAATACAGAGGAAACCTCCTGGATTTGATGGAGCCTAATCATACGGCGGCTCTAAAAAGCTATTACATCGACAATAAAAAATTCCCTTCCGACTGGTTTGAGAGGACTTCAAGCTGCAGCGGAGAGTGCCATAAGTGCAAATATTGCAGCAGTGTGCTCGAACGGGTGCTGTCAAAAATACCGGAAGTAGAGTTATTTGAGAACAAAAATTAATGTTTTGAATAATATATGTCAAGTAAGTATTCAAATTTGAAAGCCAATCCAAAAATCGAAATTTACTGCAAGCAAATGATATTATATGCTATTCCCAGAGACCTGGTTGCATACAAGTCAGTAACATATTGTATGTGCCTGAAAAGATTGGGAGGGTATTGAAAGATGGGGAAAAAACTTTTAAGGCGGCTTATGGCCACACTTGTGACCATTGCCTTGCTGGCCGGTATGGTCATTTGTCCGGCGTCGGCTTCAAGTATTCTTACATTCAGGTACGACATCCCGAATTGTGATTTCAGCTCCGACCTCGAGCCGGACTGGAGCCTCAGCGGAGATGTAAGCAGGGAACACACCTTAAAGCTTATGCCGGGCGGAGGCGCTATATGGCAGCCGTTAACTGTGGATGGACTGGCAGGGAATCCGGCGGTAGGGGACAAAGTATTTCTGGATATCGAGCTGTATATCGATCCGGTTATCTCAGGCGCAGGCAACGGTTCGATCATAACGCGCTTTGAAGTGGGAGGGTTTGGGAACCTTACCAGATTGACAGATTTGTCGGGTCTCGGGAGAGGCGCTCTGGTATCTGCATCAGCGAAGGAAGACGTCAATGGAGGTGTGATACCTGCCAATACCACCCAGCTGTGGATGGGATGTTTCAATGATCAGCCCAGCGGTATTATCGAGGTTAAAAGTATTAAGGCATATGGCATCCGGAATGGTCAAAGTGTGGATTACATAGTCCCGAATGGAGATTTTTCCAAACCTTTCAGTGATACGGATGGTTGGGGGCATAATGACAGGGCGACGATTGAAACTTCGCTTAATATGGGCCCCGGAAGTGTCTTGTCAAGGGAGGTTGCGATATCCGGAGCGGAAAATAAGCCACATGCAGGAGATAAGGTTTCTTTTAAAACGTCGTTATATCTTTCATCCGGAATCAGTAACAGCAGCGTTGTCGTGGCAAAGGTCAGCGACGGTACGCTTTCTATTGCGGAGATAAATAATTTGTCACCGCTGACGCAGGGAAACTGGGGCCCATTATCCTCCTTTGTGACCGGCAATAGCGGTAAAATCAGCGATCATGCCGCATCCATCCATATTGAACTGCGCAATGATACAGATCGTGCAATACGATTCAGGAATCTGGAGTTTTACGGAGACCGTGCAGGTTTCCTGCCCGGAGATTTCAATCAGGACGATGCAATCGATGCAGCGGATGCTGCAATAATGGAGGATGCACTGAAAAATGGAAGCTCAGATCCGAAGTATGACTGGGACAGGGATGGCGCATTTACATATAAGGATGTTGCGTGCTTCAGAAAGCTGGCAGTTCATGATCGGGATGAGTTTTATGTAAATACGGATTTTGCGAACTGGCTTGTGCAGGAAGCAACAATTGATGGAAAAGAGATGGGACTGGTAGCGCTTTATAATGAGCCCATAGACAGGAATGACCTGAGCAAGGGTTACAAGCATGTGGGTGATCCGCAGGAAGGTGTGACCTGTCTCGATGATACGGCAAGGATGGTCACGGCCTTATGTGAGGCATACAAGAATTACGGCGATCCGCGTACTCTGGAAAATATCAGGCTGTGTCTTGAAACAGTCATGTACATGCAGGAGCCGGACGGGGATTTTATGAACTTCCTGGCGCTTGATGCAAACGGTAATTATTTTAAAAAGGAATCCAACTCCTCCTATAAGGATTTCGGATGGTGGGCTACCAGGGCTTATGTGGCATTATGCGCGGGATATGAACTGCTGAAGGATTTTGACGATCAGGAGTCCCAGGCTCTTGTTCAACAGCTTAAAATACGGATGGATTTATGCAATGCAAGGATACATCAATTGATCGATCCCAAATACGGCACCTATGTTATGAGAGCAGGAAAGCCGTTCCCGGCATGGGAGCTGCAGGAAAGCTGGATCAGTACTATTGCGATTGATGCACTATACAGGCACTTGAAGCTTTTCCCGGAGGATGAAAGTGTCAGATCCAATCTCAATATGCTTGGAGAGGCTCTGTTTGCCTGCCAGTACGGCGATTTTAAGAAATTCCCGTTCGGAGGGATCATGGCAAGCTACGATGACAACGAACTGTACAGATGGGGCGAGTGGGGAAGCCAGCAGGTCAAGGCGTTGGCTCAGGCCGGTGAAGCGCTGGGTAACCGGCAGTGGATTGACGCCGCCGAGCTTGCCGCCGACAGCTTCTTAAGCGATTTGCTGATATCGGGCAGGGCAATGAATCTGACGCCCAACAAGTCGCCATTTGCTCAAATACAGTACGGAACGGCATCGTATGTTGATAATTACATTCAGATGTATGAAACGACCGGGAAGGAAAAATACCTTATTATGGCGGGAATTGCCGGGACATGGTATCTGGGGAACAACCCGACCGAGTCTCATGTCGAACTGTTCAACCAGCAGTACGGATATGCATTTGACGGCATTGACGGGCCGACAAGGATCAATACCAATTCCGGCGGAGAGTCGAATGTGGAAGCCATCAGGAGCCTTTCCAGACTGATACGGTACCCTATGGCGAAAAAATACCTTCTTAGCAGCCTGACGGCTGATAACAGGGCTGTTACTGCCGAGCTGGAAAATGCATACATGCTGATACCCGATGTGGAATATGAGGTGGCAAACGGCTCATTAAATGATGCAAATCTTGCTCTTATTTCAAGGGCTTATTCCGATTGCGTGAAATATGAAGCGGATGATACCTATACAAAGAGCGATATCATACCGGCTGAATGTCTTGATACGGAAGCGGCGATATATGAAGGCTGGAAAGGAATGAACGGTTTTTATATCACCGGTGACAATAATACCAGATTGTATGGCGGATCATACCTTTATAGAGATATACCGCTGGGCGATGCAGCAAACCAGCCGAAGGCAGGGGACTATATCAAGCTGGAATACACGGTAAGAGTGGAATTTGACACAAATTTTAATGCCGAGGTATTTGCCGTAGACGCTGCGGGTGCACAGACCCTGATAGCTGATGACAGTAAAATGGCATATCATGCAAGACAGTGGTATTCCGGCACCAATACTGTTAAAACGGAACCGATCGCACCCATACCGGAGGGGACCGTGAAGCTGAGGATACGTTTCTCTGTTGAAACAAACCCGCAATTTGGATATGGAAAATGTTATGCAAGTTTTTGCCAGGTCAGAATGTTCAAAATGAATTCGCCTGAAGTGAAATACGGATCAAATGAGTATTCCAATTCTGCATACGTACAGATGCCGGCTCAGACATCAAAGACCTTTGATGTAACGGTAGATGAAGGCGGTATGTTTGATATATACCTGAGCGCAGGATTTGGACCGGAGTCCGGGGAAGAGACTGCAAAAGTGGAATTATTATTCAACAATAACAAGACAGGAGCCTTGAAAGCAGAGCTTCTTGATGAATTAAGGAGTCGTGTGAATATCGTAAGGCTTGGTACGGTATCGTTGAACGAAGGTGAAAATACGGTCAAAATTACGAATACCAGCGTCATTAAGGCAGCAGACGTAGATGCCGTCATATTCTACCCCGTCAGGACGTATGCCATATATACGGCAACGGACGGATCGGCTATGAAGATCCTGCGGGACAGCTGCAGCAGTTCTCTCATCACCGGGGGACCACAGGATGTAGACAATATGAATAAAATCGTATTTAATATAAGTAAATCGGAAGTAAAACAGGGAAAACGGATCCACATTTATGGAAACGTAACAAGCGCCGACGGTACAAAAGTCCTGAAGAACCAGTTAGTAGTACTGACGATAAACGGAAAGCAGCACACGGCCAAAACGGATGCGAAGGGCAGATTCGTCAGGAACTTTGATGTCCCGTCCGGTTACAAGCCTGGAGTTTGCAGAGTGACGGCGAAATCAGGAAATGGGGAAGCAAGTATTTATTTCAATCTGGCTGCATAATACAGGGTATCATCGTATTCACCCGTAACACATAACAGCAACAAGGGGACGGTATTTCCGCCCCCTTGTTGCTGTTCTTTACTAATTATTCTGGTTCGTATGCTGCTATGTTTGTTAATACTTTCCAAAGTCCTTGTCATCAAGCTTTATTTCCATTTTTGCTGCTGCGGCTTCCTGAGCCGGATTTTTGCTCTTCGCTTTATGAGTCACCTTATGCTTGTCCGACATCGCTTCCAAAGCTTTTAATATTTCGGGGTCAAGGGAATCCAGCTTCTTGAACATATTGGTATTCTTTTTCAGAGTGAATTTGGCAACCATGTCTTTGAGGATATCAGCCTGGCTGGACAGCTCTTCACTTGCGGAAGCACTTTGCTCTGCAGTTGCCGAGTTGCTTTGCACAACATCCGAAACCTGTTCGATTCCCTGATTCACCTGTGTAATGCCTGCGGCTTGTTCATTTGAGGCTACCGCAATATCACCGACCAGGTTCGCTGCCTTGGATATGCCATCGACGATCTTGCCCAGAGCCTCTGCCGTATCCTGGGCAATTTTCGTTCCTACCTCTGCCTTCTTGATCGAGCCTTCGATCAGAGCAGTCGTTTCTTTTGCAGCGTTTGCGCTCTTGGCGGCGAGATTGCGAACTTCCTCTGCAACTACCGCGAAGCCTTTGCCGTGCTGGCCCGCCCTTGCCGCTTCAACAGCAGCGTTCAGTGCCAGGATGTTTGTCTGGAATGCGATGTCATCGATTGTTTTAATGATTTTTGAAATATTGACGGAGGATTCATTGATCTCTTCCATTGCTTTCAACATTTCCTGCATTTGCTTATTACCCTGAACGGCATTGTCCTTTGCGTTTACTGCCAGATCGTTCGCCTGATTGGCGTTCGCAGCATTTTTCCTGGTCTGCTGTGTAATCTCGCTGATCGATGCCGTCAATTCCTCAATGGAGCTTGCCTGCTCGGTTGAACCCTGGGACAGAGCCTGGCTGGAATCCGATACCTGTACCGAGCCTGCAGCCACCTGCTCCGATGCGGTATTGATTTCATTGAGGACGTCATTTAAAGTGGCAATAGTGTTGTTCAATGCATTTTTGATCAGTGCATGGTCGCCCTTGTAATCGCCGTCTACGCTGACATTCAGGTTGCCCTTTGCCATCTCGGCCAGGATTGCCGTGGCATCCTTTACAGGACCTATTACAGAGTCCAGTGTATCGTTGACGCCCTGTACGATCTTCCTGAAGTCGCCGTAATGCTTCGTAACATCAGCCCTGGTCGAAAGCCTTCCTTCCACAGCCGCAGCGGATAACATGTTGGCATCTGCGACGAGTGCGTTAACAGCATCAATACAAGTATTGAGGTTATTTTTCAGTATGTTGAAATCACCATTATAACTGTTGGTTATCTTTTTGGGGATATCGCCTCTGCTGATCTTGTCGATATAATCCGCTGCTCCGTTCAAAGGCCCGATGACGGCGTCAAGCGTATCGTTTACGCCTTGTATAATGTCTTTGTAACCGCCGCTGAACCTTCCGACATTTCCACGCGTATTAAGCCTGCCTTCTACAGCAGCTCTGGACAGCATGTCTGCCTCTGCTACGAGCTCCTTTATGCTTTTCACAATTTTTTCGACTGATTTCGAAAGAACCCCGACTTCATCATTTGTGTTTATATTTACATCTACGTCAACGCTGCCAAGAGCAAGGTTGTCTGCTGCTTTTACGATTTTTCCGAGAGGCTTGCATATGGTGCTTGAAAGAAATAGTCCAAGCAATATTGCTGCTAATACGCCAATCACGCATATAATAATCATCATAACCACTGAACTATTTGCTGCAGCTGCATTTTCTACAGACATTTCCTTGGCCAGAACCTCTTTCAGATCGGCCAATTCGTTGCATAAGCTTTGTTCTGTTTTAGTAGCTTCGACCATTTCGTTACTATACAACAGGTTTAATGCTTCATCATCCTTATCGGCGCCGGCAAGCTCTGCAATCTTGTCTATATAAGGGATATACACCTTACGGGCTGCTACAATTTTTTCTATTAAGACTCTTCCTTCCTGAGTCAGGGTTGTTTTATCTGCGATATCAATGCTTGTCTGTACTCCGGCTCGGGCCTCTGTAATAAGGTCCAGGTTTTTCTTTATTTCGTCCTGCGTATCTGCATTGATTGCATCCCTCATATATACGCTGATATTTGCAAACGCTTCATTGAAATTTGCCAATTCTGCTATACCTACCGTCATTCTTTCGTACATGATCTTATCTTTTTCATCAATGGATAACATGCTCGTAATGCCTATTACACCCATGATTCCTGCAATGATCGCCACGATAATAAAACCGATTAAGAGCTTTACCCTGATTTTCAGATTGTAAAACCATTTCATAGTGATTCTCCTTCCCATTTCATATTTATGTTTATCTGCATTTCCATTCAAATCCATCGATCCTTGCCATGCAATGCTGTCCTGCATTATCCTATATTGTTCAAATCATCAATGTCTTCATCGTTCAGCAATTTTTCGCAATTCAAAAGGAGCTTGACATCCCTGTCTACCTTTCCGATCCCTTTGATATACTTGTGCTGGTAATCCTTATCCAGCTGCGGAGGAGGGACGATTTCCGATTCAGCGATGTTGAGCACCTCTGAAACCCTGTCAACGATAAGGCCTATTGAAACATCCTTAATGTCGATTACAATAACACAGGTCCTCTCGTCATATTCGTGCTCCGGCTTCCCGAACCGAAGCCTGACATCCATGACAGGAATGATCTTGCCTCTCAGGTTTATGATGCCTTTGATATAAACGGGCAGCTCTGGTACTTCTGTGATGGATTGTATTCCTATTATTTCCGTTACATACATGATCTCTATGCCGTAATCTTCCTTGCCCAGGGTAAATATCAGGAACTTGCCCTTTTGAGTGTCTTCCTCCATTTCCAGGAACTCTGTTTGCTTTTCAGACATTTTACCATCTCCTTTCTTAAGAGGGTTCTAGGAACCAATCAGACCTGCAATATCCAGAATAAGACCAATGCCGCCGTCACCCAAGAGTGTGCATCCGGACACCCCCTTCACCTTTTTTATATAGCCTGGTAATGCCTTTACTACAACCTGCTGCTGGCCAAGCAAGGAATCTGTAAAAATGCAGGTGGATTTTCCGTTGTTTTCGACCATGACGATGATTCCGTCATGGATATCTGCAATGCCGGAAGATAGATTGAACAGCTTTTTAACCCTCAAAATCGGGTAGCAGCTGCCTCTGACCATGATCATTTCATTTCCTGAAGTGTCTGTAATGACATTTTCCGTTCCAACTTTAAAGGATTCTTTTATTGAAGCGGTAGGGATAATGTATCTGGCATTGCCCACACGTATTACCATGCCGTCGATGATCGCGAGTGTGAGAGGTATTTTCACCGATATTGTCGCTCCGGCGCCGGGCGTGCTTTCTACGATTACAGTTCCGCCGATCTTTTCGATATTTTTAACAACGACATCCATGCCGACCCCTCTGCCGGAAAATTCTGTTACGCTTTCTTTTGTTGAGAATCCCGGAAGCAGGATAAATGAATAGATTTCTTTTTCGGTTAGTTCAGCTTCCGACTTATTGGTGATCCCTTTTTCGATAGCCTTCTGAAGGATTTTTTCCTTGTTGAGGCCTTTGCCGTCATCCCTTACAGTGATCCATACATCACCGCCCGAATTTTTTGCTTCAAGTATGATTTTGCCCTCTGCAGGTTTTCCCTTTCCGATACGTTCGGAAGCATGCTCAATACCGTGGTCTAGCGAATTGCGGATCAAATGCATCAGTGGATCGGATATGTGTTCTATGATATTCTTGTCAACTTCAGTTTCCTCTCCGATAATCTCGAGCTTAACTTCCTTTTCCAGCTTGTGGCTCATATCTCTTACGATCCGGTTCATTTTCTGGAAGGTAACCGATAGAGGAACCATGCGGATCGACATGACTATGTCCTGGAGTTCGCCGATGATCTTGTGAAGCTGCCGGGATGCCTTTAAAAATCCATCCAGCTGAAGGTTGTCCAGTTCCGGATTGTGTATTACCATTGCCTCGGAAATAACCAGCTCTCCAACCATGTCCATCAGCATGTCCAGCTTCGAAACGCTGACACTGATCATACTTTGCTTAATAGCTGACGCATTTACGTTCTTGTCGGGACTTGTATTTTTCTGCAAATTGGCGGTTCCAGTATCGGAGGCGGTGTCCGGCATATCGCTATCATTGGATCTTTCATCAGGTTCTCCTGTATTGACTTTGACCTCAGTCAACTCCAGGCTTTTTAGGAAAATTGTCTGCTCAAAGAGGGCTTTCAGCTCATCAAAACAATGTGCCGTGCGAAATTCGATTTTGAAGCCATCATTTTTAATCATATCCGCGCTATGGTTATTCTCGGTAATGTCATCAGGATCAATACGGAGAATTTCCGCTATCTGCTTCAGATGATTCATCAGTGCAAATGCCCTGATATTTTCCATTTCGCTGCCATCTTCAAAAAAGACTGTGGATCGGTAGACCGTAAGAGCGGGATCGCTGCTGCTTTCAGTGTTACCACTGCTCAATGGAATGCCGTTGTTTTCATGTGTGTCTTTGTTTCCTTGATCTCCAATGCCCGCAGGGTCGATTCCGGCTGCTGCTTTGCCATGCTTTATTTTATCGTGCGCCTGCGTTGGCTCGGAAGCTGTTGTGCCGCTTAAAACATCCAGATAGGTTTCTGTTTTCTTTATGATTTTTGCTGGCGATCCATTAGCCGGTGAGCCGCTCTCTATTTTTACAATCTCATTCTTTATGAAGTCCGTGCCTTCCAAAACAATGTCAATCAATCTTGACTGGTCTACAGAGACAGGTTTTTTGTCTCTTATATAAAAGAACAGGTCTTCAATCGAATGTGCAAGCGTGGTAATGTTGTTAAATAACATCATTGCCGAGGAACCTTTGATTGTGTGCATGATCCTGAAGATTTCATTGATGGATTGATCCAAACTGCCTGATTTTTCACATGTGAGTATTTCCTGTTCCAGTTGTTCGATCAATTGCTGAGTCTCAAAAATGAACATATCAAGCATCGGCTCTTTGGTGGAATCATTTGACAATTTGCTCACCTCTCTCTCACAAAAAATTCACTGGATTTATTGAATGAAATTTCCTAAACGGCTGTCTTCACTAGCATCATAGAATCACTGCTGTTTGCAGGGCCATTCGTCAGGAAAATCAGTTCATTCAATATAAATTACAAAATCTAAATATATGGAAAGATACATACGTATTATATTCATCGAAGAAATCACCAAAATTCGACATAATACGATTTTACGATTTACTGCTATAAAATTACGGATTTTATAATAATAATCCCGGATCTGTTGTGACGAGGGCAATACCGGCCATGAATCGCTGCCTTGGATATTTAAAATCACAGAAATAGAATCATAGAAAGGAATAATGTTTATCATAAAAAAAGTACATTTTTCGACATTTGAGCATATGATAGGATATGTTTTTTCTGATATCAATATCATTTTAGTAACTTATTGCCGCGAAATTGTTGAGTTGTGGGCGGTAGCCCACATTGGTTCATGTTTGATACGATTCGTTTGGCGTATTTCTGTATTCGGTAGGGGTACATCCCGCATACTTTCGAAATAGCTTGCTGAAATATGCAGGTTCATGATAGCCTAGCATGTTTCCGACCTCATATGCTTTATAACTGGAATTTTTTAAAAGCATTTTTGCCCTTTCCATTTTTACTCTGGACAGATAACCCTGAAAATTTTCACCGGTCTGTTCCTTAAATAGGTATGAAAAATAGTTAATGCTTATGAAAAACTGATCGGAGATGGATTTGAGCGTTATATTGGAATCTACATTCTGAAGTACGTATTCACATACATTTCGGACCATAACGTTTTTATGAACCAGATAATATTCCGAAATCATCTGAAGCAGTCCTGACACCTTACTAATAAAGGCATTTTTCATCTCTGTTATATTACTGCACTCTGAAAAGTTCATTCCGGTAAACTCGGAAAAATTGCATATTTTATTCAGTGACAAATATTTGCTGCCAAGCTGTTTTGT
This sequence comes from Clostridiaceae bacterium, assembly GCA_039679375.1. GTDB lineage: Bacteria > Bacillota > Clostridia > Acetivibrionales > DTU013 > JBDKVA01. The sequence goes on along the minus strand of JBDKVA010000166.1, from coordinate 1,608 downwards.
CACATTTGCCAACAGATAATTAAGGGCGGTGAAGATACTGTAGAAGTCCGTTCTGCCTGATCTGTATATCTCATTAAAAATATCACCGATCACTCTGTAGTATTCGGAATTTCCGTTTATGATGCAGGAGGTTAGCTGCTGTTCATTCTCCTGAGAGATGATAAAACGGTAGTTGAATGAATAGGTATACTGATTGTAATAAATAGCCCTGTTTTCTCCCAGCAGGTACTTGTGGCCTAACGCATCCTTCGCCTCAAAATAGCTGAGACATACCTCTGCCAGCTCGCCATATATGTTTCCAACCCCAATGGTGATTTTGACATTAAAATTCCGGCGTATTGTCATGATAAGGTATTCAAAAAACTCTGCTGTCCGGTTATAAAACATATTATCACGGCAAGCACTTCCCGGCTGCATAATGATCTTCATGACGCCCAAATCCCCAATGACGGTATGGAAACGGATAAATTCACACTTTTCAATGCAATGAAATATTTTTTCCTTAATGCTTTTGAGGACGGCCTTTTTTTCTTCCAGCCTTTTTTTCATATCCATGCCGGCATCTTTGTCGGTAATTTCCAAAATTGCCGCCAGAACCTGCCCCTCATGCAGGTCGATATCATACGTATTGAAAATATCATTCTTCTGCCAGTTGGGTATATCTCGTCCATTGAGCAGATACTCATACACACGGTCTTTTATAATGGGTCCGCTGGCATTGAAGCATTCCAGGATTTCATCGGAATGATTTTCTTCAGTTGCATTTTGATTATTTTTATGGACTTCATGCTTAGTTTGATTCAATCAGGCGCTCCCTCTTCCCGAAAGTGATTGGGAATTCATGCTGAAATACATTAACCGGGCTTGTTGAATATATACCACAGGAACTCTTTGTTAAACATATAACAGTATAAGTTGTGATATTTTTCAAGCTGTAATTATTGCCACTAATGCTATCTTAGTGTAAAATGTCATAATCTTTGATGTTAAATAACGCCAGCCTGAAGGAATACGGTCAAAAACGGATCGATGACCAGGATGCGTGCAAAGGTTTTGCTGTTTATGATATGCATATATGATTTCGGTATAAAGCACCCTCATTATAATATCAGGTTTTCAATTTTGTGGTGTCTGTCAGGGCACTGAGGCAAAAGCTTCTATATGCCAACGAAGGAAAACCCTTGGGACGGTCGGCACATATATCGCCATCCCTGGCGTAGATGTACCTGAATAGACATCGTGTCCATTTCACCGCCTGTTTTTGTTTTCCTCCGGGCATATCACGAAGCTTTTCCTAACACTTATAAGCGGCTTCAAAGGCACTTATCAGCAAGGAGCGGCAGTGCTGTTTGTGGATATAGATTTCGCTAAAGCGAAATATTACATTAGTGTAGCATTTCTGCAAAGCAGAAATTCATTGTTGTGTTTCCGGATGCGAAGTCCTTCCACTTAGTACTCATTTAATGGTGTAGACTGCAATGCCCGGGATGCATGGGCGAGCAGCATACGCAGTATGCGACCAGCCCGTGGGACAGGACTGCTAACCCTAAGCTATAATTATTTGAAAGAATGCGCTAAGTCCGTGCTTGGAAACACAACCAGAATAAA
>JBDKVA010000165.1:0-45455 GCA_039679375.1 Clostridiaceae bacterium | reverse complement strand
TGGGCGAGCAGCATACGCAGTATGCGACCAGCCCGTGGGACAGGACTGCTAACCCTAAGCTATAATTATTTGAAAGAATGCGCTAAGTCCGTGCTTGGAAACACAACCAGAATAAATAGCACTGACGATCCTACCCTGGCAATCCCACGCATTATTATTAGAAGACAAGGGGACGGTTCTATTGTCTGTCTGCTCCGTGAGACAGACAATAGAACCGTCCCCTTGTCTTTTGCACTGTGGCGGGCGACCAGTGGCTATCCCTACTCTTTGTGCTGCGCACTTTTCCCATTTTCCGTAGTACTTGCTAAATCTTGAATTTCTCCATCTGTACAATAAGATTGCCTGCAAGCTCGTCCAGCTTCTTAGCCATACTATCCAGCTCTTCAACAGAAGACCGCTGCTCCTGAGTTGAAGCGGAAACCTCCTGAGTCGAGGCCGATACCTCTTCCGATACTGCTGATATGTTTTCCATACTTGAAAGGACCATTTCCTTATATGAATCCATGTCTGTAATCATATTTCCCACCGTATTGATATTCCTGACATGCGTGGCAATCTTTTCATTTATTCTGGAAAACACCTCAGCCGTCTCCGCAACCATTTCGCTCTGTTCCTTAATACTTGTCTCGGCCTTTGATACGTATTCTGCCGAGCTTTGCGCCTGATTAAAGATTTTTTCGATATGCTTTTGTATTTCCCGTGTATGGCTATTCGACTGCTCTGCCAGTTTCCTGATTTCATCGGCCACCACTGCGAAGCCCTTACCGGACTCACCCGCTCTTGCCGCCTCGATTGCGGCGTTTAAGGCAAGCAGGTTTGTTTGATCCGCGATGCTGCGAAGTATATTTGTTATGACATCGATATTTTTTACATACTCGTTCAATTGATTTATTTCATTTACAACGTTCATCGTGGTTTCATTGGTCTGTGCTGTTTTGGTGTTAAGGTTGTCAATCGTAACGATACCGTAATTTGAAAGATCCTTCATGGATTCGGAATCTGTTTCCATTATTATCGTCTTCTCTGCAGCCAGCGAAATCCTGTCTGCGAGCTGTGAAACATTCTTTACGCTTGCTTCTATTTCCGTTGCCTGATTGGAAGAGCCTGATGCAACTTCTACGATCGCATGCGCTATCTCATTTGAAATATGGGATGATTCAGATGAAATGGAAGCCATCTTTTTCGAAAAAGCCACAACCTCTTCCGCTGCCTGTTTATTCTGTACAACCAGTTCGCGTATTTTTGCGAGCATTTTATTGAAGCTTGCCACCAGCCTTCCAATTTCATCTCTTCGCTTCATGTTGAGAGAGACGGTAAGATCGCCGTTTTCTGCCTTTGAAATAATGCCCATGAGGGACTTCAATGCCTTGCTCATTCCTAATGAAAAAATGAAACTGATAACTCCGGCCAGGATGACAAAAACAAGACCGGATACGATTGTTGTTCGAATGATTTGATCCGCACCGTCCGTAATAACGGAGTCGGGGACAACAGTAACAGCGGTTAGCCCCGTATTTGCCGACTTATTATATGAAACAAGGTAATTAATATTATTGTCCATAGTATAAAAGAGCTTGCTTTCTTCTTCGGCAGAGTATTTCTGAACATCTTTTACATATTGCCTTTGGTTTAGTGTTATTTCTTCATATAACCCTTGTGCTGATAATGCCTTACCCTCGTTTGTCAATAAATAGGTGTTGTCATTTTTCCCAAGATTAATATCCGCCAGGATGCTGCTTACTGCCGAATAATAGATATCAACTATTATAAGGCCTGTAATTTCACTATTATTTTGACTCTTGCAAAGCCTGATCAGTGATAACGCTTTTTTTTGACTTACTCCTTTAATTGATTCGCCATAATCGACCCAAATCGCCTTTCCATCAGCTTCCTGTACCTTTTTATACCATCCGGATTCCTTAAGCTTGCCCATACCTTCAGGAATATCCGCTTCTCCCAATACGCATCCGTTAAAAAACACCACCTTTGCATTAATTCCCACTAAAGTAGCATTAATACCGTCTAATACCTCAGAAGCTTTTTGTTTGACCGTTATTTGCTCTAATTCGGTCAGATTCGTTTGATTAAGTTCTTGTACGACTGAATTTGATATGATTTGCGTAGATATATTCAGCGCTTTGCCTAAGAAAACGTCGAAATAATTTGATGTCTGCCGCGTTGCTGCAATCACACTGTCCTCTGTGCTTTTTTTCAGGTTTTTTAAAGCTGTATTTGCAGCGATAAACCCTGTTGTAGAAACCGGTATTATGATCAACAGTAGAAATATACAGACCAATTTTGCCAATATGCTCCTTGTAATTGTCATATCTTTTAATTTGGTAAGTAAATTGCCGGAAGTTTTCTTTGTTGTCTTTTTTGTTATGATTCTCTTTGACATAGTTACCTCCAAAATACGATGTGTTTAGGGTAAGCAGCAAAGCAACATGATAAAGACTTCACTTAGACAAAATTATCATCTTTATTACAAATTATCACTATTTTGATATTATGGCAAGCAGTTTCGCACTGTTTCTGCATCTCTTGCAAGCAATTTTAAAGCAAAATGTCTTTTGCATTTCCCTTGCATTTTAAAAATTTTCATGGTAGAATAACTGATGTCAATAAAATCAAATAAATCGCAGGAGGTGAAAGGTTTGCCAAACATTAAATCAGCTATTAAAAGAGTGGAAGTTACAAAGACAAAGACGTTGAAAAATACAATCAAAAAGTCAGCTCTTAAGACTGCTATTAAAAAGTGCAATGAAGCTATCGTAAACAAGGATGCTTCTGCGTCTTCCTTATTAAGCAGCACTTCCAAGACTATAGATAAAGCAGCTGCGAAGAACATACTTCATAAAAACACCGCTGCGAGAAGAAAATCGAAACTTGCAAAAGCTTTAAATGTAACGAAAGAATAGAATTGCTTCACTATAGTTTAGACAGGTTAATATTTATTTACAAACAAAAAAAGCTTCGAGCATCGTATGAACTATGATCAGTTCAGTAATGGCCGGGCTTTTTGTTTTATTCATGGAACTGGCAATTTCGCATAACGAAATGTGCCGGGAGTGGGGGCTCAATGCTCCTTCGATTTTAATGGTCAATCGGATATGCCGGCAATCATTAATTCAACTGCAGTCTTATCTTCGATTTTCCCCGTTTTTATTGCCAAATCCAGCTCCAGTCCTGTAGAAATGGCCCTTTCCAGCTTCTCCATCGAGAATCTTTCAGATTGCTGAATGATTTTGCCTGAGAAATAGGGTGGAAGCTTGAGCCGCGCAGTTATTTCCGCCTGATTTGCCCCTTCCTGCTTCATCAGTTTAATTTGCATAAGCTGCCTGAACTGCTTCATAATCATGTACATCACCTTTGGCATCGGCTCTTTTAATACAACCAGATCATTCAACAAAGACAAGGCTTTTGCACAATTCCGTACGCCGATCGCATCCGTCAGGTCGAATACCCGGCTTTTTACAGACTTGGAACAAACCTTTTTTATGTCCGCTATTGTAATCTGCGGTCTGTCGCCAGTGTACAAACAAAGCTTTTCTATCTCATTCAATACATCATCCATGCCCGGTTCACAGTATTCCGCAAGCTGCGCCGCAGTTTTCAGATCCATTTCATGTTTTCTAGCTTTTACCATCTTCAAGATCCAGTTTGCCATCTCTTCCGGTTTCCTGCAATTAAATTCAACGATCAATCCATGTTTCCTGATCAGATCAACATACTTGATACGTTTATCGATCTCCGGCTCAATAAATATCAGGCAGGCATGCCCGGGCACATTTTGAAGAAATTGTGCCAGTTCATCATCCTGTTTAGACTTTTTTGCCGTATCCTCGCCTTTCTTTTTTCCCTTGAAAAGACCGGAATTTTTTACCACAACCAGCTTTCGTTCGGAAAATATGGGAGGCGTCTCACAGTTGCCGATGATCGCGGAAGGTGTAACTTTCCCTTCCAGAACAACTTTGTTCATCAGTTTGAAATCATCTGCCAAAATATTTTCTTCTATATAATTTGTATAGTTCCTTTTCAGATATTCTTCCGTACCGTAGAAGAGATATAAGCTTCCTATATCCTTGTTTTTAATTGCTTTTTTCAGTATTTCTTCGCTCATGAAAGCCTCCTGTTTATCAAACCTTTCAATACCTGACAGTTCTTTTCAATCTAACCGTCCTGCCATTGCTTTCGAGTATAACCGCTCCGCATTCATCCGTCCGAAAGCATTTCACTTTGCACTGCTCAAGCAAATCCAATGTCATCTGCGACGGATGCCCGAAATTGTTTTTGCCCACACTGATAATGGCCGCCTGTGGACTGACTTTCTCCAAAAACACCTTGCCCGTTGATGATATGGAACCATGATGGGCGATTTTTATCACATCCGCTTTTAGCAAGGAAGCTCCGTCCTGAGAAGTTGCGGAAATTGCGTCCCCCGATACCGGAAAAGCATTTGCCAAAAGCTTTTCTTCCACCTCAGTCTCCGCATCACCTGTAAATAAAACCGAGGTCTGCCCATAGCACAATTTTAACACGAATGAAGCATTATTTAAAGAATCTTCATCCGCCTGCCAGTCCGCTTCAGGATTCAGCACCTTGAGGTATGTCTTTTCATCAAGCCTTATCACATCATTAGCCGAGCACCTGAAAACAGGTATATTCCTTTCCCCGGCCGCCTGGATCAGGGCGGCAAAACCACTTTCATCATTAAGGTACGGAAGGATCAGCCTGCCCACCTTCATCTTCATCAACACATCATAAAGCCCCTGAGTATGATCGGAATGCGGATGTGTAGCAATAACAGCGCCAAGCCTGCCAGCTCCTGCATCCAATAAAAACGGTAATATTACCGATTCACCAATTTTAGATGACTTATCCGGAGATGAGCTTCCACCCCCATCAATCAGTACGGTTTCTCCCGAAGTTGTCCTGATGAATGAGGAGTCCCCTTGGCCTACATCAAGGAACACTACCTCAAGCTGTGCCGGCTTTAAGCTTGTTGCCAGTACAAATACTGCTGCTGCCGACAAGGCTGCTGCTATATGCCGCCGCTTTATTGCGATATTCTTAAGCGGCTTGTACCACAGCATAAACCATATGGAAACGTAATATGCCGCAGCCAGGATCAAAGGAGGCGTAACGACTGTTACTGTTGCAAACGGTATGTTGTTTGCAAATTTTGTAATATATAGCACTGCGCTAAGCAAAACACTGTTCAGATAGCCGATCATCTGCGAAATTGCCAGGCTGAACTGTCCAAGCAGCGCCATAACCGAGCCCAGTATTGTGATAAGTTCAAGCATCGGAACAGCAAGCAGGTTGGTCAGAATGGCAACCAGTGAAATTTTATTGAAATAAAGCACTGTCACAGGCAGTACGCCGAGCTGTGCGGCAAGTGTCGCAGCAAGGATATCTGCAATCCAGCCGGGAATAATCGGCTTCGGCTTATCCTTACCCTGTATAAGATCCTTTCCCAACTGCTCAGGCTTTTTTTGAGACCTGACGGTGATCAGATTCCTAATATTCTTATAAAGCATTACGATGGACAGAGTCGCACCGTAGGACAACTGAAAACCGATATGAAAAAGCATGCACGGGTTTACCGCCAGAAGGATGATGCATGATACGGCGATGGCAGAATATGTATCCGGCTCCCGGTATAATATTTGCGCAATAAGCAAAACGGAAGCCATAATGGCAGCACGGAGCACAGAAGGTTCAAGCCCTGTCACAAATACAAACAATGTGAGGAAGGCAATAAGCAGTACGTTGGAAATTTGTTTACGCACCCGAAGCAGCTTCAGCAGGAACGCGAGCGGTAAAATCAAAAAAGCAACGTTGGCTCCGGAAACCGCCATAATATGACTTAAGCCCGCATTACTAAAGGCTTCCTGCACCTCCTCCGACAGTCCCTCCGTATATCCTATCAGCATACCGTTTAGCAAGCCTGCCTGCTGATGCGGCAAACTTTTCTCTATTACATAAACGATCCTTTTGCGTATTTTTAACCCTGCCTGCACAAGGAAATTACCTTTTATTTCCTCTCCCGGATCAATGCCATATGCGTATGAAAATACCGATGCACCGACTCCCTTTTGAGCAAGGTATCTGCGGTAATCAAAGCCGCCCGGATTCCTGACGCCCTTTGGCTGCGTAAGTATGCCTTCAAACTCCAGTTCTCTTCCGTAATCCAAAAAACTGCCGTCTTCTCCTATTATAGTGGTTAGCAGCACTTTACCGTTTACTTTTTCAAAAGAACCGTTATATTCTTTCCGGATACTTTCCGCCTTTACGATATAGGAGACCCGTTCTCCCCTGATTTCCGGTTCGGAAAGGATGTGCCCTCTGATTGCCACATCCTTTCCGGCATATACAGTAAAGCGATTTAATTGCAGCCGGTCAACATAAAGAAATTCGAGCGAACCCAGAAGGAAAAATACCAGCATTCCGAAAGGTACAAACATGCCGTTTTTATGCAGTTTTGAAAAGGAATAAAAACAGGCTGAAAGTAAAATAAATGCGCTGACCGCCGCTGCAATCGAATCAGATAAATATGCAGTCAGTATGCCGATGATCATCATAATGCAAAAAGATACGACAGGTCTTTTCGATATAATACCCATTCCGACGCCTTTTTGCTTTTATTATATTTGATATTTCTTTAATTGTCAATATTTTACATTTTGTTTGATTAAAAGAGAGGTGAAGGGTAATCACACAATGGCTGTCAACATGTCTGATTACCCATGAAAAAACTTTGTCAATCTGTCAGATAATCCCTTGCACGCATATACTTTTTTAGGTAAAAACTATCGGACAGGCTGCTGATCGTGACTTTTCTCCCAACACCGGAAGAGGCGTGGATGAACTTGTTATTACCGATATAGATCCCAACATGATTAATTGCGTTAAGACCTCCGTTTGTATCAAAAAACACCAGATCACCAGGCTTGAGGTCGGCTTTTTTTACTGTCTTTCCATTATTCCCCATATCCTTTGAAGACCTTTCAAGGCTTATACCAAAATGTTCAAACACATAGCCGACAAATCCGGAGCAATCGAAGCCCTTTTTTGAAGAACCGCCATAGACATACTTTATCCCCAGTAATGTCTTGGCGTACGCAATGATCTCCTGTCTCAATGCCTCCGTTTTTTCACTATCCGCTATCGAAGCGTTATTTTGATTTTCCTGTGTTGCTTTTTGATCTGCTGTTGCATCGGATTGGATAGAAGCTGCAGTATCGGCAGTTCCTCTTGAAACCGATTCGTTTCTGATTGAAATATAATCCTTATGGATCCAGCCATACCGGTCCTCACCTATGGAAATACGGTACCAGTCGCCTGACTGCTCAAAAATATCGACCCTCGCACCCTTATTTAATTTAGTAAGTATTTCACCTGAAGTATCCGGTTTGCTTCTTACATTTACAACCGACCCTGTGACCACGCCCGCCGAAATCGACTCGTCCCTTATCAGTATATAATTGCCGCTGATCCAACCCGTGCTGTCGTTATAACTGACCTGATACCAATCCTTCTCACTTTCGACAATCGAAACCTTCGTACCCTTTACAAGCTGTTTCAGAATCTTTGATGAGGTATTTGCCTGGGCTCTGAGGTTGACAACATCACCTGTTACGATGCCTGTTTTGACAGCATCAGCATAAGAGACGCCTGTAAGCAGCAGAAATGTAATCAACATTGCAGGTAGGGAAAAATATATTTTCTTCATTGCAGATATGGTATCCTCCTATAATTAGCTTCCGAAGTTAGCTGCCGGGTGCGGGCAATAGGACCGCCCTACCATTCATGGATCATCCTTAAGCCAGATCAATATACCGATCGATCATAATTATTGGAAATCTGGCGTTTGTATGGACCATCCGCTAAATGAATTAACCCCTTTCCTGGTTCCTCCGTACTCCTTTGCAGGAGATTCAGCATCTGATACGGTATTTGATACCGCTATATGAACATTATACCGGTACGATAAAAGTTTGTCAAATAAGGCTTGTGTCAGTTGAGTATTATGTAAACTTTTTACGACTTACCTACAACTTCTTTTGCATGATGATTACTTCATATCGTTTCTCCCTGCCAAATAACTTTTTATTGAACCGGACTGATTCCGAGAAGCCCTGGTCCAGCCAGAATAACATGCCCGTATTGTTCTCTTTTATAACCGATAAAAAAACCTCTACGGCACCATACTCAGCTTTGAAGTAATCCAGCAGCAATTTGGCTGATCTGCTTCCGATGCCCTTGCGTCTGTACTGCGGTAAAATCGCTATGATCTTTATCCATATCGTTTTATTCTGAATGAAACCGGAAATAAGTCCTGCAAGGTGAAATTGTCTGCCCGATGCTGTCAGGTTCGGATTTTGCAGATATATGCCGGTCATAAATTCGTTTTTATCCGTTTTGGGATGAAACAGCCTTTCGTCAATATCCATGCAGGATACGGAATCAGTGATGCCGGTTGCATACCAGATATCCCGGCTGCAGTTGTAAAGCTCCGCAACTGCAGCCAGTTTGCTACGCTCCAGTGTTCTAAGAAGAATACCATTTCCGGATGTTCTGATTTCAATCATTGAGTCTTCCGTCTCACCCCTTGCTCCCCAAATAGCCCATCAGTGTCCTATTCAAAAGCCATCACCTGCTTTGAGCTACATATGATGAATTAAAAATTCATCATATTACCTCTGTTCATAAGTTGCACTAAGCCCAGATTTCATGACATTTGCGGCTGGCTTCTGAGCCGCAAATTGTATAAAAACTTTGTGCAACTTATATGCGTACGATATTATTCCACAAAAAATCTATATTTCCTGCACTCTTTCATGCCAAATCATTCAAAACGCCAAAAATTTCCGCATATTTTCAGCATATTTTTTAAATAGCTCAAGATTTTTAATTGATTAATCTACCGGTATTAGGTATACTATTATCTGAAATAAGGATTTTGCTTTTATAAATTCCTTACATAATTTAAATATAGGAGAGAGAGAACATGGAACTAAATGAACTGTTTTCAGGATTTGCAGCAATCAACTTAAAAATGATTGCCATGTTCCTGATAGGATTAGCACTGATTTACCTGGCTATAAAAAAGGAATATGAGCCTATGCTGCTTTTGCCTATCGGTTTTGGCGCAATATTAGTCAATCTTCCCGATCAGGTTGTAAAAATCGCATCAAAGGCTGCGGACCCTATCGTTACAAATTTTGTAAACAAGTTCCCGGAGGCAAGAAATATATTTGAAGATAAATTTAATTATATTTTCGACAGTGCCGGAAACGCTACCAGAGTAGAACCTGGATTTCTGCAAATCCTGCTTGATTCAGGTATTCTGACTGAACTGTTCCCGGTATTGATATTTATCGCTGTCGGAGCAATGATCGATTTTTCACCACTGTTTAAAAATCCGGTCATGATTTTTTTCGGCGCTGCAGCGCAATTCGGAATTTTTGCAACAATGCTGGTAGCCATTGCACTGAATTTTGATTTAAAAACCGCATCTGCCATCGGTATTATCGGCGCGGCAGACGGCCCGACAGCAATATATGTGGCAAGTAAATTCGCCAAAGATTATTTTGCCCCCATATCAGTTGCCGCTTATTCATATATGTCGCTTGTACCGATCATACAACCTCCTGTAATAAAGCTGCTCACGACAAGAAGTGAGAGACTCATAAGGATGGAATACAAAGAAGAGAGGTTTTCTAAAGCAATTCTGATCGTATTCCCAATAGCCGTTACGATCATAGCGGGTATTGTAGCACCTATCAGCGTGCCTCTGGTCGGTTCGTTAATGTTCGGCAATCTGATCCGTGAATGCGGCGTTCTTGAAAGGCTTTCAAAAGCAGCTCAGAACGAGCTTGCAAACATCGTTACTCTTTTGCTGGGTATCACAATTGGTTCTACTATGCTGGCAGAAGACTTCCTCAATGTTAATACATTATTCATACTGCTTCTGGGTCTGGTCGCATTTGTATTTGACACGGCAGGCGGCGTACTTTTCGCCAAATTCCTGAATCTGTTCCGCAAAGAAAAATTCAACCCGATGATTGGCGCAGCCGGTATATCGGCCTTCCCTATGTCTGCACGAGTTATACAGAAGATGGCTCAGAAGGAAGACCCAACAAATTTTGTACTTATGCAGGCTGTTAGTGCAAATGTCTCCGGCCAGCTTGGTTCCATCATAGCCGGCGGACTCATACTTGCAATTGTACCACTACTCGTGCGCTAAGGAGGATATAAAAATGATTGAAAGTTTGATAAATGGTTCGAACATGGAAAAGGGAATCGTTGTTACGATATTCGGAATGCTTGGTGTTTTTATAGTATTGATACTCTTTTACTTAATGATAAGACTTTTAATAAAACTGCTTCCGTATAAGAAAGAAGAAGAAGAGGAATAACACACATTAAGCATGCATACCATACGCCGTTTCCGGGCCTGTATGGCGTGCATGCTTATCTTTATAAAGAAAGCATCATGCAAGCAAAGGTTGTGATTTTATAAATAACAAACAGGTTCATTGCTTATGAAAAAGGTATTGATGGTCGTTTATTCCTTCCCGCCTACGGAAAATCCGGGAGCAGAAAGAGCAGCCAGCTTTGTCAGCCAGCTTCATAATTACGGATGGGAGCCTGTTGTACTTACGCGCGAAACTGGTGCAACAAATCCAGCAAAGCCTGAGACATCTCTTCCTGAAGGTATTGATATAATTAAAACAAAGCCCTGGATCCCAAGCAATCTGCCAAATTTTATCCGTGTCTTCGCAGGATTTTTTTCTTCCCTGCTGTTGCCGGACAGACAAAGGCTTTGGGAGCTTTTTTCTGTTAGGAAAGCTGCCAGGATTACAAAGAATGATGGGATCGATCTTGTCTATACGATTTCCCCTCCTTCCAGTGCGCATTTAATAGGCATTCATCTGAAAAAAAAGTACCCGCACGTGCCGTGGGTGGCAGATTTATGCGCCATTCAAACCATGGACCGCAATAGCAGCCCATTAGTATCAAACGCCCATGCATCTTGTTCAGTAAAGGAAAACTACGGAAAAAAACTGCTCGGGAAAATAGCAGATCGTGCAGATTGCATTATTACAGGCGAACAGTCTGTGCGGGAAAATTTTCCAGAAATCCATACCGAAGTAAACCGTGAAAACACAGTCAGTATCGTATCGGATGGCCGGGTACAGGAGCTTTCCGAAATATTCGAAAAAGCCTGCAGAGCAACAGCAGTAAGAAAATTGGCAAATAGCCAGCAGTGAATATGGCGCTTCAGACTGCAAATATGATATGATTCACTGTAGAATGCGCACAGGAGGTCCAGCATGAAAATTGTCCATTTGATAGGCGGCGGTGACGTCGGAGGTGCAAAAACTCATATATTGTACCTTCTGAAAGAATTGTCCCGTCATGTGGAAGTCAAGCTCATATGCCTTCGTCCCGGGGCAAACGCAGACGAAGCCCGGGCACTTGGGATCGACGTGACGGTAGTCAAATCGGGAAATATATTGGCCGATATCAGAAAGGCATCTGATATAATAATAAAGGGCGGATATGATATTGTCCATTCGCACGGCGCCAAAGCAAACATATTCTCTCTTGCCGCAAGGCATAGAGTTGGCGTCCCGACCGTCACAACCGTCCACAGCGACTATCGCCTGGATTACATGCACAGCCTGCCCAAACGCATGACCATTGGCCTCTTCAATTCCATTGCGCTGCGGTTCATGCACAATTATATCGCCGTTTCAAGCAATTTCAGGGAAATGCTTATAGGAAGAAATTTCAATCCCATGGGCATTTATGTGCTATATAACGGAATTGATTTTTCAACCCCGTCGGTCAATTACTCAAGACAAAAACTCATATCCAAATATAATTTAAATATAAAGGATGACGACATTATTGTCGGTATTGCAGCAAGGCTCTATCCGGTAAAAAGTATCGATACTATTGTGCGGGCTGCAAGGTTTGTAAAGGACCACAGCAAAAAGGTCAAATTCATCATAGCCGGAGATGGTGAAGACAGGAAACAGCTCGAAGCGCTTACTGCAAGTCTGGATCTCACTGATACGGTCTTTTTTCCCGGGTGGCTGACCGACCCCAATGAACTGATGAGCAGCATAGATATCAGCGTGCTTACATCAATCAGTGAAAGCTTTTCCTATTCAATCCTTGAAGGCGCAAGATTCAAAAAGGCGACGATCAGTACGAATGTTGGCGGTATTCCCGATCTCATTGACAGCGGAACCAACGGTTATTTATTTGAGCCAGGTGATCACAGGCATTTTGCACAGCTTATTATCGAGCTTTCAGAGGATGAAAATAAACGTACTGCCATGGGCGAAAAGCTTTATGAAAAAGCTTTGAGGTATTTTTCATCAGAAAGCATGGCAAAGACTCAAATGGATATCTATGATAAGATCCTTACGAGGCAATCTGCTGAAATAGCAGATAAAAAGCATTATGACGCCATTATTTCAGGCTATTACGGTTTTCGGAATATAGGCGACGACGCGCTTTTAATGTCGATCATAAAAGATCTGAAGGTATTTAAGCCTGACATCAAGCTATTGATTTTATCTAAAATCCCAATCGTTACATCCAGGGATTTTCAGGTGGATTCCATTAACAGGGTCAATATGCTGCGAGTCTTTCAAGCGATGAAAATTTCCAAAGTATTTATATATGGCGGCGGTAATTTACTGCAGGACAATACCAGCACACGCTCGCTGCTTTTCTATCTCAGCATGGTTTGGCTTGCGAAGAAGCTCAAAATGAAGGTTATGTTTTATGCAAACGGCATCGGGCCTTTGAAAAAGGGCTTGAGCAGAATGCTGACTAAAAAAATCATGAACAAGGTGGATGTTATCACGCTTAGAGAGCAGCTTTCTTTTACTGAGCTTGAGCATATGGAAATAGGTAAACCGCGGATCCTTCTGACGGCAGACGCCGCCCTTACCGTAACCGACAGCTGCAGTACTGCTGATGAAGACATACTGCAGCACCTTGGAATTCAAAAGGATAAGCCTTTATTGGGCATTTCACTAAGAAAATACCCCGGACACGAGAAATTTGAGCATGAGAAGTATGAGGCTGTCATTGCAAAGGTAGCGGACCATATGGCAGCGGCTTACGGCGCCTTCCCCGTATTGATTCCAATGCAGCATCCTGATGATCTGCCTATTTTGGAAAATGTAGCTGCCAAAATGCATCATGAATGTTGTATCGTTAAAGAAAAGCTGAACGTATTTCAGACATATAGCCTTATTTCAAAGATGTACGTCATTTTAGGCATGCGGCTGCATGCACTGGTATTTTCGGCCGTTGCAGCCGTGCCGATGGTAGGCCTGGTTTATGACCCGAAAATACAGGGCTTTCTGGATTGTATCAACCAGCCTTCGGCAGGTGATGTCAGACTGCTTGAATTCGACAATCTGGAAAAACTGGCCGGGCAGGTCTGGCAAAACCGTGACGATATCAGCAAACAGCTTGAGTCCGGCATACCGGCCTTAAAGGAAAAGGCACGCGAGAATGCAAAGGTAGCGGTAGAGCTGATCACGTCTTCCTATGAAGCCGGTTAACTGACATATCTCCATCTTATGTATACCAATCATTACTCCCCTGCATATTCAAGGATTCTTGCCATTGTTTCATCCCATTTTCTTTGGACAGCGTCAAAATCCATGTTCGGTATATAATAGGTCTCCATCTCGTCATGCAGCGCTTTTGCACCATGAATAATGTCTATTGCCTTGCCCAGCAGTGTGTCAAACTCCGCCTGATTGTATTCCAGCTCCTGCCTGTATATACCGATCATATTCTCATTGAGCATGCCGCTAAAATCAATCTTTTTTACAGCGCATACATCAGAAGGATGATATTTATTCACTGTCGAAAATACAATATTCAACGCAGGTATGACCAGGTGTTCAAGCTTATCCGGATTTAGTGCGCAGTAATAAGCCTCTACTCCCAGACCTCTCTCCTGCACTGCAGATTTTACTTTCTCAAGAAGCCTCTCCGTGCCTGCTCCCGGGAACCCTTCAAGCATATAGACATTATTTCCCATAAGCAAATCCCCCAGATAATTTTTCAGGCCATCCGGTGTAATTGCACTGGCAAACAGGCATCTTTGACCGCCAACTACCGATGACAGCGGAATGCCTTCAAGCAGCTCATCAATCAACTCCTTCGCCAGCAGGTTGATTTTAGCCTCGTTAAGAGCCTTCCCATACATAAAAGCGCTATCGTCGTAGATCTGCCAGGCTGCTTTTAAATACCTGTACGCCCGCGCAAATATGCTGCCTATTTCACGGTTCACCTTCAGCACTTCCTGCCGGTGCTTCACCATACCGGACTCATTCCAGAAATCACCCAGGTGTATGATTTCATCTACGACCCCAGGATTCTTTGGGTCCACTACATGTCAAGAGGTATTATAAACACAAAAAGTAGTAACAGGCTTTCTATTACCACTTTTTGTGTTTTATTTATTCTAGTATTTCTCATTATCTCTTCGACTTTTCCCCAACTCCTATTTATCTCTGATCAAGGAGTCTTTTGAGGATTACTGCACTTTCTGCACGGGTGGTCATGGAACCGGGTGCAAGCAGGCCGCCCGGCATTCCTTTTATGATGCCTGCCTTTACTGCTATTGCCGCATTTCCGGCTGCCCAGCCGCTGATGCTGCTTTTATCGGTGAATACTGACAGTACGTTGCTATCAGCAGTATCTAGCTGCATTTTCATATATTTTAAAGCCCTTACTGATAAAGAAGCGATTTCTTCTCTTGTTATGGATGCATCAGGAGCAAAGCGTCCATTTCCATAGCCGTTGACCAGACCTGTGCTGCTGGCTTTCATGATAGGGTCATAATACCATGCATTGGAGTCAACATCCGAAAAAGCATTATTTCCGGTTTCACTGACGTCCACTCCCAAAGCTCTCACAAGCATGGCAACAAACTCAGCCCGGGTGACCCTGTCGTCAGGTGAAAAGGTGCCGCTTTCAATCCCATTTCCCTTAACGATCTGTCTTGCTGCCAGAAATTCGATCTCGCTTTTCGCCCAATGCGCTGAAATGTCAGAAAAAGTAATGTTGTTATCCGGCGGCAGACTGGTTTCCTCACCACTTATAATGTAATCGTCGATATTGAAGTTTTCTCCCTCTGCTGTCTTATTTACCAGCGTGTTGAGGATTTCATATATTGATGTCTTTTTTATGGCATAAGTTTGCGTACTCAAGCTATATGCATTCTTCTTTGTATCAACATGTAAATCTTCCATATAGCCGGCCAGATCTCCGAGCCTTGCATTATTGCTCCGCAAATACGCACTGTAGCTGGTAATGATGATCTTGTCGTCAACATACAGTATTTTTCCCTTAAGTGCCTTGGAAATTATTGATAAATCATTACGGTCATAGCGCGTCTGTCCGCTGAAAAGATCATTGCCGTCAAAAACAGGCATTTCGTTCAGTTCAACCGTTCCGGGTTTTTGGACTTTCACCGGTAGCTTTAAAGGTTTGAGATCATTCGTATCCAGGGCAACAAAGTTTTCTTCTGCTGCAGCAGCACCTCTTACGCCATATAATATGTGATTGTCACTGTCAACAAACAAGTCCTGTACATGAATTATATCCCAGCCATACTTAAAATCGTAGAAAGCCACATCCTTTTCAGTTTTTTGCAACATATCGTATACATGCAATTTGTACATGTCCTTGTAAAATAGCTTATTCCCGTCAACCGCAACCAGTTCCGGGCTGCCGGAAACTACTAGCTTCCGGGTGACAGTCAATGAAGCCGTATCGATTACTGTAATATAATTTGTGCCGGCTGATGCCACATAAAGCATGCCGTTGTAAAGCTTCATATCTTTCGGCTGAAGACCTGTCATTAATTCCTTTATCACCTTCAGGTCGTCCTTGCCTATAACAAGCAGTTTATAGCCATAGCTTGAAATTGCATAAATAAAACCATTCCGGTCATCCACAATGATATTTTGAAGTGTCATCTTACGTCCTGGATTGAAAGGGTCTGCATTTTTAACACTGTAATCCGTATTTTTTACAAGAGCTTCGTATACTTTATCGAAACCATCTATTTCAGGCTTCAGCGAATACTTTTTAATGACATGCAGATCTTTGTTGTAGAGATAGACATTATCTGTATTATCGAGATAAATACAGTCCGATTCAAATGGAAGGTCTGCAATTTTTTCAAAATTTCGAGCATTGTACACTGCTTTCTTTGAGAATGCCAAATTACCTGCTGCATATATGATCGGTTCTGCGAAATAGCCATATACGGCATCAAGATGCTCAGGAGCATATTTGTAACAGGAATAGTATACATGATCACCCGCTTTGCTAACCACTCCAAGCGCCTGATTTACTACAAACGAATTAGCGATTCCTGCAACACTATAATCGGATGTGTTGATTGCGCAGAAGCCCATACTCGTCTCGGCACCAAGGTACAATATATGCTTGGATGCGTCCAGAACCATATTGGACTCTCCATAATGCATAACCGAAAAAGTTGGAGTACTTACATTAATCAGGTTTTCACTATTATTTCCAAGATCATACACATATAGCCGTGTGTAATTTTCACGGGTGCTGCTGTTAACCGGCTTTTCTTCATAGCCCATGTAGAATAATTTGTTACCGTCAACTGCAAGTGATCCCGGTCTATGCTTTAACACAAGATTCTCTTTGACAGACTGTGTCCCAATATCCACAAGGGCGACCTGATTGATGGAAGAAAGAGCCACATACAGATTTCCGTCAGCCAACGCCATGTCCGCTGGATCTTTTCCTACTAAAATCTGCTTTTTCAGCTTTAGATCATGAAGTCCTATGAACATAAGGGTATTGTTTTCCCTTGAGAGCGCATAGATCATTCCCCTCTCCGGGTCCACCAGCCACCTGGAAATAGAAGGTCTGGCAGCTACAGCGCCCAAAACTGCAGTATCCGCATTATAATCCGATGAAAGTATATCCCCTGTATCCTTGAACATGTACTGATGCAATACACCTTTAGCTACAGAGTAGCTTTGTCCGTCATACAGATAGATACTGCCTTCGCTATCTATAAGATATCTGTTGTAATCCGCATCTTTTGGAAGCTCACCGGTCTTTAGGAACTTCCCCCGATCAAAAACACTTTTGGCAGCAATGACGTTCTCTCCGTTTACATAGGCCGCACTGCTGTCATAGCTGCCAAAAACCATGCTCAAATCATTGCTGTCAAGCCTGTATTTTCCGAAGAAGACGTCACTGCCCTGTAAAATAATGCTTGAATAAACCCCCATAAACCTTTCTCCGTCATTTGTACTCAAGGTCTTATAGCCGCTGGTGTTTATATTGAAAATTCCTGAAGAAAAGCCATTGGAATTGGCAATATAAAGAACATGGTTTTTGCGGTCTGCAGTTAAACCAGTCAGATAATAATTTCCTGTTAAGCCCCTTTGTGCTGCCGTATCGGGGCTAGGTACAATTTCGGTTTCTGAGGAATTATCAAGATTCAGTATGTGTACTTTTGTAAAGTCAGGCTGCTGTTCACCCGTCCAATGTCTAAGAATATAGAACAGCTTGCTGCCTTCTACCGCGATTTTATAAGGCGATTCCCTAACTCCGAATTTTCTTAATACGGTTGCAGTCTTTACATCGACAACAGCTATCTGCCTGGACCCGAGAGCAACGTAAAGCTTACCGTCTGCAAGTTCAATGTCTGTAATACCGGGCAGCGTGATCTCATCTCTCAGCGCAAGGTTATTAGTGCTAATGAATAGCAATTTATCGTTGTCATAGGAAAAAGCGCAAATAGTTCCATTTGCTTCATCCAATACCCAGTCTCCAAGGTTTCCGCCTATCACTGCGTTACTTTTCATCAGACCTGTGGATGTGGTACTTCCCTCTGCTGCATATGTCAATGGAATAAGGCTTATATAAATAATCATCATACTTAGAAGAAGGCTTATCTTGTACTTGATCTTCTGCATGGCTATCCTCCTGAATGAGTCACAATAATGAGAATACCATACCAGTGTATCATATAGTTTACATAAGGTAACTATATAAATATTGGCATTCCCAGGAGTCCGCTCAAAAACCAGACTCCTAAAATAGCCAGTAGATAAAGCCCTCATCATGCATCCGCTCCGCCTTACTACAAGAAAGCGATGCCGGCAGATACAGGTTACCTATAATATACCAAGTTCAACAGCTACCTCCTTGAATACCTGTACAGCAAAATCCAGATCTTCTTTTGTATGACCGGCCGATATCTGTGTTCTGATACGAGCCTTTCCAAGGGGCACAACAGGATAAAAGAAACCTACTGCATAAACGCCCTTTTCAAACATCCTGCCTGCCATTTTTTGTGCAATTGCTGCATCTCCAAGCATAACAGGAACTATTGGGTGGATACCCTCCCTTATATTAAAGCCTGCTTCGGTCATTTTCCTCCTAAAATATAAGGTATTATCCTCAAGCCTGTCTCTATATTCAGTTGTCGCCGATAGCAGCTCCAATACCTTTAATGAGGCATATGCGATTGACGGCGCAAGAGTGTTCGAAAAAAGATAGGGTCGGGATCTCTGCCTTAAAAGCTGGACTATTTCCTTCCTCCCGCTGGTGTAGCCTCCGCTTGCTCCGCCCAAAGCCTTTCCAAGCGTACCGGTAATGATATCCACGCGCCCCGAAACCCCGCATAGTTCAGGAGTCCCGTGCCCGTGCTTACCCATGAAACCTACGGCATGGCTGTCATCTACCATGACCATGGCATCATATTTATCAGCTAAATCACAAATTCCTTTCAAGTTTGCAACAATCCCATCCATGGAAAATACCCCATCTGTGGCAATCAACCTGAAGCGAGCATTACCAGCCTTTTTAAGTTTTTCCTCAAGATCCTCCATATCATTGTTTCTGTAGCGGTACCGCTCAGCCTTACAAAGCCGTATTCCGTCAATTATACTTGCATGATTCAATTCATCGCTGATAACGGCGTCCTGCTCCGACAACAGTGTTTCAAAAAGGCCTCCATTCGCATCAAAACAGGAGGTATATAAAATAGTATCGTCTGTCCCGAGGAATTGCGTCAGCTCATCCTCCAACTGCTTGTGGACATCCTGGGTACCACAGATAAACCTGACTGAGGACAGTCCATAGCCCAATTTTTCATAGCTTTCTTTGGCAGCATTAATTACTTCGGGATTATTTGAAAGCCCTAGATAATTATTCGCACACATATTAAGCATGTCTTTCCGGTCAGACACATTGACCCGCATTCCCTGTGGTCCTGTGATCATTCTTTCTTCCTTAAAAAGTCCGCTATTTCTGATGCTGTCCAGTTCAGAACGGTAAAACCCGCGCGCCTTATCAAACATAGTTACCTCCCTTTAAAATAAAGAATATCGTTTCACTTTTTAATCATTTAAATTATATCTGATTAGACCCATTCAAGTACTACTTTTCCCGAATTACCCGAGGCCATAACCTCAAAGGCTTCCTGAAAATCATCAATCTTATAGCGGTGGGTAATGATTGGTGTAATATCCAAGCCGGATTGAAGCATAACGGTCATTTTATACCAGGTTTCATACATTTCACGGCCATATATCCCTTTAATGGTCAGACCGTTAAAAATCACCTTATCCCAGTCCATAAGAGTCTTTGAGCTTTGTATCCCAAGCATTGCAATCTTGCCGCCATGACTCATAACATCGATCATGCTCCTGAAGGCATCTTCATTTCCGGACATTTCAAGCCCGACATCAAATCCTTCCTTCATTCCAAGCTTCTTCATGACCTCTTCCAATGTTTCTTCCTTAATGTTTACAGTACGAAAGTTTCCAACCCTCTTTGCCAATTCAAGGCGGTATGGATTAACATCGGTGATAACAACATGTCTGGCACCGGCATGCTTTACCACTGCAGCAGCCATTATCCCTATCGGCCCTGCGCCTGTTATAAGTACATCCTCGCCAAGAACATCAAAAGCAAGAGCGGTATGGACAGCATTTCCAAAGGGGTCAAAACAACTGAAAAGCTCCATTGGTATTGAAGGATCGCAGTGCCATACATTTGTTACGGGTATGGATAAGTACTCGGCAAATGCGCCCGGACGGTTAACGCCTATGCCGCTTGTCTTCATGCAGAGATGACGCCTGCCTGCCAGGCAGTTCCTGCAAAGGCCGCAAACGATATGTCCTTCTCCGGACACCATATCCCCGATCTTTAAATCATGGACATTGCTTCCCATTGCCTCAACGGTCCCGACAAATTCGTGCCCGATGATCATTGGAACAGGAATGGTTTTTTGAGCCCATTCATTCCATTTGTATATATGTACATCCGTTCCGCATATCGATGTCTTATGGATCTTTACCAATACATCGTTAATACCGATCTCGGGAATCGGTGCCTCATCCATCCAAATGCCGGGTTCTCTGTACTTTTTAACCAATGCTTTCATTTTGACGCCCCCTAATCGTATTGTTCAATATATTGAACATATAATTTATTATATTAAATCATAAGGCATGTGTCAATAGAGACTGCAACTATGTTCTATATAGGCATTTATTAATCTCAATATTGGAATTCTTAGAATAGCCAATGGATCTTTACCTTCTGCTCTCCCGTTTCCTTGTTCTTCTCTCCAATTTCTATGCAGTCAATCAGCTCATTAACCATTGTACGTGTCAATTCCCTGAAATCCTTATACTGCTTCACAGCATCAAACCATTTGTCTCTATTTTTTGACTTCTCATCCAGTTCATTGATCCATTTCTCAACATCTTCTTTTCTTTTGTTCAACAAAACCTTATCGGCACAAATACCCCTATTCAACTCGATAAATTGTTCCTCCGTGATTTGGCCCTTCACCTTATCAAAATACAAATTCTTCAACACCTGTGTACTCTGCAGCAGCTGCTTTTCGATGCTGCTTATCTCATTCTGCAAATTTTTAATTCTATTGTTTACATCGGAGTAGGCATGCAAACTCAGAGCAATGCTGCTTTCATCAAGAAATCGGCTAACATATCCTCGAAGCCTTTCTGTTACGATATCCTGCAGCAAATCAAATCTGATCGCATGACTTGTACATAATGCTTTATTCCCGGATACGGCATACATTTTACACCTTAAATATGAATATAACCTTTCATTTCTTCTGAAAGCAGTAACCTTATTCATAGTGCTCCCGCAATCCGCACACCGGACCTTTGTTGAAAAAATATGTGCCTGCCCTTCTCCGGTACTTCTTTGCCTTTCGCTAATCCTTCTTTGCACCTCAAAAAATATACTTTTTTCAACAATAGAATCATGTGTGTTCTCAACTTTAAACCATTGGTTTTGGGAAGTTGACACTATTTTCTTTGACTTATAACTTACTTTTTTCCTTTTGCCCTGAATCATATTGCCTATATACATTTCATTTTTAAGAATACGCTTAACCGTGGTCTTGTTCCAGAGTCCCAAATCATTTTTTTGATTTACATTTTTAAAGTTCAGCCCTGCACCCTGCTTATATTTTGTAGGGTTGGAAATACCCCTTTCATTTAGCATAAGCGCGATATGTTGTGTCCCATATCCTTCCAAATACCAGTCAAATATCATTTTCACTACGCGGGCGGCATCTTCATCCACAATCAATTGGTTTCTATTATCAGGAGCTTTTAAATATCCATATGACGCAAATGAACCAATAAACTTGCCTCCATTTCTTTTTACAAAAAATACAGCTCTGATATTGTCAGATACATCTTCGCAATACCATTCATTCGTTAGTCCGATAATCTGACGTTGCTTTTTATTCCCTTTGTTTGAGGTGTCGGAATTATCGGTCAATCCAATGAACCTGATATCCCACTCGATAAATTTATTATGAAGGTATTTTTCAACCAATTCCATGTCCCTTGTAAACCTGGATTGACTTTTGCTCAAGACAATGTTGAATTTTCGGGATTCTGCATCTTTCAGCATTTGATTCCATTCAGGTCTTTCATTATCAAGTCCTGAATAATCATCGTCTGAGTAGATCTTGTATATATCCCATCCCTGCTCAATTGCATATTTATTAAGCATGTTTTTCTGGTTTTGAATACTCTCGGAATCATCAAAAGAATTGGTTTTGTTTTTATCTTCATCTGATAGACGGCAATAAATAGCTACCTTAACCATGTAGTTATACCCTTAACGGCCATAGCAATTTCCGATTTCTTTATAATCCGGATAAGGATCTCATTGAACATTCTTTTTCTGTTTTCAGTATCCGTTGAAATAAACACCTCTTCAATTACGATCCGATTCTGCCTGTTCATGCAAATCCCCCTTATCAATCTATGCAGCTTGTTGTTTGTCTCATTTCACCAAAATGAAAAAGAGCGATATTCGTTGGGTTGTGGGCGGCAGCCCACATTAGTTACGGATTCTATTAAAAAACTTTTCATTGGATAACTTTTCTGATAAAATATTTACATTAACTTAAATTAGTAATTATGTATTACTTTAGGCATTAGATGTTTTCGAAAGGAGAAACATATGAAGGCCAAACAGCTTCCATTTAAAACTCCTCCAATTATCGGGTATCAATCATATGCATTTCCACTTGGGATCGCAGCCAACTATAATAATTATTTGCCCTGGCTCTATAGTAATTATATCCAGCTCAAGTGCGCATCTAATTTTTTAGAAAGACGTGATCTTTGGTTTGATTTTCTCGACGGTAATGTTTATGGTGGAATTCCATTTCTGGAGTATGATTGTTACGTAAAAGATGACTTTTCTTGCAGCTATGATGATTTAGTTGATTTTATTATTGAGTCTATTAACAGGAATAGCTATATATATACGTTTGTGGATCTTTTTTATATTCCTAATACATTTGGATATCAACAATCGCATTTTACTCATGACATTCTGGTATTAGGCTATAATTTATCTGAAAACACATTAATGATAGGTCATTTTGATATAAAAGGATCATTTAGCATATTCAATATATCTATGATCGATTTTCACAGAGCATTCATGAGCTTGGAATGTGAGCAAAAGTTTGTAATTTTACTTAAAATGAAAGATGAGAATTTTATTTGTAACCTCGACATAGATCATATTAAGGAAATGCTCACAGATTATTTATTATCGAATGAACCATCAAGCAGATTGGGAATGGATTTTATATTTCAAAATACATATCATAGCAATGAAGCTTTTATTAATATGAGTACATACTACGATGAAGTTATAACCAAGATGAAACCTGACCGTATTTATGGGCTGAAAGTATATGATTATTTAACTCAATATATTGATTGTTTTTCAGGTAATAAGGAATTGGATTTTGATATTAGGCCAATACACATCTTATGGGAACATAAAAAATGTATGATTATGAGATTACAATATATGTATAGTAATGGTTACTTTACTAATAAGGCAAATTCATTTTTCGAAATTTACCGCCAAATCGAGCAAAAAGCACTTGCCCTGCGAAACACATCAATCAAGTATAATATTACTAAAAACAGCCAATTACTTAACCGTTTAAAATCATCACTGGAAGAAATAAGGATCCAGGAATATGACGTGATACCATCTTTAATAAATGAGATATTATAACAATTGTATTTGAAAGTCCACTACATGAGGTGCTGTACCATCAATCATTGCTATTCCAATCTTCGGTATAACAATTCCATCGAGGCTGCTGTTATCGCTGGAACAGTGCATGTACTCCGCGTCATAACCCCGTTCCAGCATCCGGGCTGCTATTTTTTTCATAAAAGTACTTTTGCCTACTCCAGGCCCGCCCTTTAATATGAATATCCTTTTTGCATCCTCCTGGCTGATTATGTATTGATAGAAGCTGTAAAACCCTTTTGATGTATTCCCGCCCGGGAACATGTGCCTGACTTTGCCTTTGAGCATCTATTATCACATCCTTCACATTATAATATGCTCAAAAGCACAATTCTGAAACACGGAATGAAATAGGACATAAGCAGTCAAACATCGTATTTATCTGCAATTTGTTTTAAAATATGTGCTGAAACATAATGTTCCGCCACATTTGCATGAAACCAAATAATGAGTTATGCGTCTAAATAAATAAGGAGCTTGCTTAACACCCTTCCCGGTATGAAAAGCAGGCCATCCGATAAATTACGTGCCGCCGGTGACAGCGGCAGAACGGTGGTTAATATGAAAAAACTGATCATCAAAATATTGTGTCTGACCCTCTGTACGATTACTGCCATAAGCCTGCTTAATGGATGCTCCGGAAAGCTTCCTCCGATTGCCGGGAATCATTCCTATGAAAAAGATAAAATCAGTACGGAGACGGTTAATGGAAATACAGGCTTTGCTTTTGATATTTTCAAGCAACTGGACAAGGAAGATGGGAATCAAAACATTTTCATATCTCCATTAAGCATCTCCACAGCACTGACCATGACATACCAGGGGGCCGGAACAACGACAAAAGAGGCAATGGCAAAGGCTTTGGGCTATTCAGGTATTGATGATGGTAAGCTAAACGAAAGCTATAAGAATCTGCTCCGATATTTGAAGCAATTAGATAAAAAAGTAGAACTGAACATCAGCAATTCGTTATGGATCAAGGAAGGTGAAACGATCAAGGAAAAATTCATATCAGCCAACCGTGACATATTTGACGCATCCGTCACCTCAATGGATTTCTCCAAAGATAATGCCGCAAATGAAATCAACCAATGGATATCAAATGCTACAAAAAAGAAAATAGAAAAAATGATCGATCCGCCTATTTCACCGGATATCATCATGTTCCTGATCAACGCCATCTACTTTAAAGGCGATTGGAAAGAGAAATTTGATACGAAAAATACCATTAGCGCCCCTTTCCATGCCGGAGATGGCAGTACCGATGAAGTGAAAATGATGAGCAGGTATGGGAAGGTAGAATATGGACAGGGAGATGGCTTCAAAGCAGTAAGACTTCCCTATGGAAGCGGGAAAGCAGCAATGTATTGCATCCTTCCCGATGAAAGCACCTCTGTCGGTGATTTTATAGCCGGTATGGATAATGACCGGTGGACAGCTGTCAAAGACAGCATATCCGAGAAAAATGATGTCCGGCTGCAACTGCCTCGGTTTAAGCTGGAATATGGAATCAAAAATTTAAATGGCAGCCTGACAGCGATGGGAATGGGTGAAGCATTTACAGACCCAGCCGATTTTTCCGGTATCCGTGACAACTTGTGTATTAGCAGGGTACTGCACAAGGCAGTCATAGAGGTGAATGAAGAGGGTAGTGAAGCTGCGGCGGTAACGGTAGTCGAGGTGAGGGAAACAGCGGCTGCCGAACCATTAACGTTCATTGCCGACAGGCCTTTTGTGTTCCTTATTGCAGACGATGTAACAGGAAGCATCCTGTTTATTGGGAAGGTGTATAGTATTTAAAACTGAAACCGACACCGCAAAAGTAAACATAATGCATTTTAACATTAACATATAAAAAGAGTCTGCCGATTATACATGCAAATATGCACTTACTCTGACAGACTCTTGCATTATTTTGTACTAGATCAATCCCTAAAATTTGAACCTTTCCATTTGTGCTAACAAATTCCCGGCAAGTTCGTTCAGCTGCTTCGCCATATCATCAAGCTGCTCAACAGAGGCGAGCTGTTCCTGTGTTGAAGCAGAAACTTCCTGTGTTGAAGCTGATACCTCTTCCGAAACGGCAGATATATTTTCCATACTGGAAAGGACCATCTCCTTGAAGGAGTTCATATCATTTATCATATTGCCCAGCTCTTTGATATTTTCAACATGTGCTGCGATGGTTGTATTAATTCTGGAAAATACTTCAGCCGTATGCGAAACCATTTCACTCTGTTCCTTAATGCTTGTTTCAGCCTCGCCGACCAGATTTGTAGAACTCTGCGCCTGCCTGAAAACTTTTTCGATATCCTTTTGTATTTCACGCGTATGACTGTTTGACTGCTCTGCAAGTTTTCTGATCTCATCTGCAACAACTGCAAAGCCTTTTCCTGCATCGCCCGCCCTGGCAGCCTCGATTGCGGCATTCAGTGCAAGCAGGTTTGTCTGGTCCGCGATACTGCGGAGCACGTTTGTAATGACATTGATATTTTTAACATATTGATTCAGCTGGTTAATTTCATTTACAACATTCAGTGTTATTTCATTCGTCTGAGATGCCTTATTATTCAAGCTTTCAATTGTGGTGCTGCCGAAATCTGAAAGCGACTGCATGGTCTCTGATTCTTCTTCCATCACAATTGTTTTTTCGACAGCTTTGGTAATCCTATCGGCCAATTGCGAAACATTTTTCACGCTTGTCTCTATTTCGGTTGCCTGATTGGATGAGCCGGTAGCTACCTCTACGATGGCATGAGCGATCTCATTGGAAATACGGGATGATTCGGAGGAAATGGTTGCCATCTTCTCGGAGGATGCAGCTACCTTTTCTGCCCCCTGTTTGTTTTGCATCACAAGCTCCCTGATTTTATCCATCATCTTGTTAAAGCTGCCCACAAGCTTGCCGATCTCGTCCCTCCGTTTCATGGAAACAACTACGGAAAGATCTCCTTCTTCAGCCTTTGACATCGCACCCATAATGGATTTCATCGCTATCGTCATGCTCAGGGAGAATATGAAGCCTATAGCCCCTGCAAACAGCACAAATATGATCCCTGTAATTATAGTAGTATTGAATATTTCTGATGAGCCTGCCATAATGACTGATTTGGGTACTACCGTAATGATGGTCATCTCTGTATCGCTTGATTTACTATAGGATACCAGCAGTTCCCGGCCATTGTCCTTCGTATAGAAAAAATCCGCCGGCTTATCAGCCGAATATTTAAGTACATCCTTTACAAATTGCCTTTGTGCCAATCCTTCCGCAGCGTCCGCTCCTTCTGCCGAAAGAATAATTCCTTCATTTGTCAGCATGTATGTAGTATCTTCCATGCCAAGACTTATACTCGATAAGATATCCTTTATAGGCTCATAGCCCACATCTACCATTACCACGCCGATACTTGCTGCAGTGTTGGCATCCCTCAAAGCTCTTACCAGTGACAGTGCATACTTGCTTCTGTTTGCAAATTTCATTGCTTCGCTGTAGTCGATCCAAACAGTCTTTCCGTTTGCTTCCTTAACCTTTTTATACCATTCTGCAGCCCTTACTTTTTCCATATTGTCCGGAGCGGAATTTGCGCCCATTGTAACGCCTGATTCAAAAAGGATTTTTATATCCATGCCGGAAGCGGAATTATTGAGACTTCCAAATGAAGCTGTCGCGTTATTTTGCAACAATAATCTGTCATATGGAGTTGTATTTTCATTGTTTTTACGGTAAAAATCCTGTATTACCGTATTTGCCAGAACCTGCATCGATAAATCCTGCGCTTTGTTTAAAAAAACGTCAAAATAGTTGGAGGTTTGTTGTGTTGAAGCTTTTACACTATCCTCAGCACTTTTTTCGAGGTTTTTTGAGGCTGTCCTGGTTGCAATAAATCCGATTGTAGAAACTGGAATTATGATAAGCAGTAAAAATACCGCTACCATTTTGGATAATATGCTCCTCGTAGATGTAAGGTCTGAAATAACAGACTTTAAATGAAGTGACGACGAGTTAGTTGATTTTTTGGCAGGATCATTTGTTGATTTGGATTTCTCCTTTGTCTTTAACTTAGCGAAAAGTTTATTAAACATAACTCCTCCAAGTATAAATGTATTTTTTTACATAAATAAATAGTACCATAATATTTACATTTTAACAATAATTCGTACTTTTTTTGATCTATAGCACTATTGGATGATCTTTCATATTTCGCTCACCAACGTACATTATTGTCATGAGATATTTTTTATATTATTGATAATAATACATGCTATAATTTAATAGTATGTGTTATTCTTTTATTAGTGCTAAATAACAATGAAGGAGAAAATCTTATGACAGAATATAAAAGACGTTTTGGAGACAGGTACGATGGCAGACGCATCAGAACACTCAATGCATTTTACAGGATTATACCATTCATTATGAGGACCCGTGCCGATTCCCAAAATTATTTTGAAGATAAAATCGAAATCAACAGCACAGAATCCTACCTAAGGAAAAAGAAAAAGGAATGTGAAACAAATATAGGCATGCTGCATGTTTTAATAGCCGCCATGGTCAGAACCATTGCAATGAAACCGGCATTGAACAGATTCATAGCAGGTCAGAAAATCTATGCCCGGAATGATATCCTTGTATCTCTTGCCATAAAAAAGGAACTGAAAGCTGATAGTCCCGAGACGACCATCAAGTTCAAATTTAAAGCAACCGATACGATATCTCAGATTGCAGAGAAAATAAATAGCCAAATTTCAGAAAACAAAATTCCCGATACTAAAAATAACACAGATAAGACAGCCCGGCTATTCATGATGTGTCCTGGAATGCTGGTGAAATTTTTAGTGTTTGTTATCAGGTTTCTGGATTATTTTGGTATTATGCCCCGAGTTATAAATGAAGCAAGTCCGTTTCATACCAGCTTTTTTATCACTGATCTGGGATCTTTGGGGATTCAGCCCATATATCATCATCTTTATGATTTCGGCACAACGTCATTTTTCATTGCCTTCGGTACGAAAGCAAAGGAAAAGAGCATCGATAACAACAATAATATCATAGAAAGAAAATACATTACCATGAAGGCCGTAACGGACGAGAGAATTACAGATGGGCATTACTATGCCTCAGCCTTTAAACTGTATAAAAATCTCATACAACATCCGGAAAAGCTTGAGTTCGTTCCGGACAAAGTAGAATGCGACGTAGAGTAGTCATTTTATATTCTTATAATAAAAAATGGCAAGCTGTGTCCTGTCCCTTAATCTCAACTTTTCCAGGATAACGCTTATATAATTGCGTACAGTTCCTTCACTTAAGTACAGTGTATCTGAAATCTCCTTATTGGACAGCCCGTTTGCCACCTGTGTGATTATTTCCATTTCCTTATCACTCAACGAAAAGCTGTTTATATCTGCTTTTCCGTTATCATGCTTAAATACCGGAACTTTTGCAATGATCTCGTCGCCAAATACCCTTTGCCCCATGAAAACTGCTTTTACCGACGGTATTATGCTTTCAAAATTCTGCTTTAAAATATAGCCTTTTGCCCCGATTTGAAAAGCCTTTACAATATATTCATCATCCGAAAAAGTAGTCAGGAACAGGATCCTCGCATTTTTCTCCTTTGCCATGATGGCGTCGGCAGCCTCCAGCCCTGTCATTCCATCCATTCTGATATCCATCAGCAAGACATCCGGTTTCAGTTCCATGAACAGCTCCACAGCCTGCCGGCCCGTATTTCCGGTTCCTGCAACTACGACATCTCTGTCTGCCTCCAAAATTGTTTTTAAAGATGCCAGAACCAGTTTATCGTCATCCACAATCAATACTTTCAAGTTTGAAACCCCTCCTTCGGAATGGAAACGAATATTTCAAATCCATTTTCAGTTATTACATTAAAATTACCATTGAACGCATGTACCCTGTCAATCATGTTTTTAAGCCCCAGCCCATTATCCATGCTGTAGCTTTTCACCGTACCGTTATCTCTGATGATCATCTGATACAGTGCCGGATGTTCCCTGAAAGCAACGGAAGCGCGGGTCGCGTCCGAATGCCTCATAATATTGGATAAGGCTTCCTTTACGATTGAAATAAATGCGTACTTGAGTTTTTTACCGGGATTGCTGCTGAAATCATATTCATAACTTATTTCGCAGAAGGTAAATTGATTAATGATATCCTCAATCCGGGCATTCAGATCAATGGATTCGTCATATAGCTCGTGAACACTGTTTCTGATACTGTTCATTGCTTGAGACAATGTATCATTGAGTGTTTTAATATGCTCTCTTATTTTATCATCCCGGATGATCGTTAACAGCGCACCTGACTGCAATATGGCGCTTGACAGCAAATGCCCCACATTATCGTGGATTTCACGCGCTATACGGTTCCGTTCATTTAGCGTGGCGACATACAGCTCATTATCCTGATTTTTAATCAAATCATTGTTCTGTTTTTCTAGCTGGAGCGACATTTCTCTCGTTTTATCACTCAGTTCATTGTATTTGGCATGAAGCTTGTTTTCCTCTTCTGTATGATATCTCGCCAATATGCAAAGGATGGTAATGATCAGGTAAATAGAAGCGGTTTGTATGGAAGCAGAACGGGAAAAATAAAAAAGCGGAATAATGCCAAAAAGATTCAAATACTGATATTTATGAAAAAACATGTCATAGGCAATCAATGGCATAAAGACAATCAATGCAGGGTAAAAACAGGATAAAACGAAGAACCCGACCGTCAAAACGGTTTTTATTCTGTCATCATCAAAATAGCTTAAAAATCCACTGATGATGATACTGATCAGAATCATTACCACACCGATGGCCATATCATCCTGCAGTAGGTAGATCATCAGGCAGCATATAAAGATCAAAAGTTTTTCAATTAGATTTGAGGTGTATGTCATATTGGTTCTTCCTATCTATTCTTTAGTCAACATATTAACATTTTATTACGGCAAGCACAATTAGTAACTTATTGCCGCGAAATTGCGATAAAAAACAAGAAAACAGTTTTACATTCGCGGCAATAAGTACATTCGTTGGGTTGTGGGCGGCAGCCCACATTGGATATGATGACATTTGTCATCTTATTATGTGATTTACAGCACTTATAAAAGAAGCAACCCCGGACTATAATCAGAGTATGCTTAACGGATAAAGCTTTATTAACAATAGTATCACAGCAAAGCTTACGACCTGAAACTGAATAAAACGGCGGTATAAAAATGTCATTATATATATGGAGGTGCCAAAATGATTATAAGGGTGAATAATTTGGTGAAGCGGTATGGGGATTTAGTTGCACTTGACCATCTCTCGCTTACGGTAAAGGAGGGAGAAATTTTTGGGTTGCTTGGGCCGAACGGTTCAGGTAAAACAACTGCGATCAATTGCATTTTATCCCTGCTCAAGTTTGATAAAGGTGAAATCGAAATATTTGATAAGCCCATGACACCGGAATCATACCAGACGAAGCGTGCTATCGGGATCGTCATGCAAAATGTGGCAGTATATAACGAATTGACCGTATATGAAAATATTGATTATTTCTGTGGTCTGTACATTAAAGATAAGGCTTTGAAAAAGAAGCTCGTGGATGAAGCGATTGAGTTTGTCTCGCTGGGAGAGTTCGTCAGATTCTACCCGAAAAAACTCAGCGGAGGCTTGCTCAGAAGATTAAATATCGCCTGCGGGATCGCCCACAAGCCAAAGCTGATCATTCTTGATGAACCTACTGTTGCTGTAGATCCGCAGAGCCGGAACAAAATACTGGAGGGTATCCTGGAACTGAACAGGCAGGGAGCGACAATCGTTTACACCTCCCATTACATGGAAGAGGTCGAGCAGATATGCAGCCGGATCATGATCCTGGACAAGGGCAGGGCAATCGCAACCGGAACCAAGGATGAACTGAAGGCAATGATCTCGCTGGGTGAGAAAATCACAATCGAATCCTACGGCGTATCTCCGGAACAGCTCTCTGCATTAAAAAGGCTGCCAAATATCGTTTCCGTCGAATATAAGGACCACTTGCTTGTAGTTAAATCCAGCAGAGGGAAGAATAACCTGGAAACCGTTCTGGACTTCATCAAAAAAGAGGGAATCCAGTTTGGCAAAATTTATTCCGAGCTGCCTACCCTAAATGACGTCTTCCTGGAAATCACAGGAAAAGATTTGAGAGATTAAGGGGGAATCATAATGTTTGCTCACATCTTCATATATAGGCTCAGATGCCTGCTTCGGGACCGCGAAACGATCTTTTGGACAATGCTGTTCCCTCTTCTCCTTGCAGTATTTTTCAACATGGCTTTTTCAAATTTAAACAGCGGCGAGTCCTTTAAAGCAATCGACATCGCAGTTGTGGAAAACAAACAATATCCGGATGAACAGTTTTTCATGTCCGCTTTAAAAGAGGTCTCCAATGGCGATGACAGGCTGTTCAACCTGACAGCTGCTTCCATGGATAAGGCGGAGCAGCTGTTGAAGGATAATTCGATCGATGGGTATATCATTTCAGAGGACCCGGTCAGGCTGGTTGTCAATAAGTCAGGCATGGAACAGAACATCATAAAAAGCTTTCTGGACAACTACATGCATACTGCATCAACAATCGGTTCCATATTAAGAGAGCACCCCGAAAAGCAGCAGGAGGTGCTTAGCGAACTTGGAAACCGGAAGCAGTATGTCAGGGAGGTTTCGGGTACGAATGCGGAACCGAATAATGTTCTCAATTTTTTCTACTCATTGATTGCCATGGCCTGCTTTTATGGCGGCTTTTTCGGAATGCGTGAAATCACGGACATACAGGCTGACATTTCCCCGCTTGCGGCCAGAATAAACACCGCTCCGGTTCACAAGCTGAAAACGTTTTTGATCAGCATGAGCGCATCGTTATTGATCCACATAGCCGAAATACTTTTGCTGCTATTATTCCTGCAATTTGCCATCGGGGTCGATTTTGGCCCCAAAGCCGGTTATATCGTTCTGACCGCCATTGCCGGTTCGATTGCCGGCGTCACATTCGGTGCATTTGTAAGCGCGCTGGTGAAAAAATCAGAAGGCATCAAGGTAGGAATCCTGATAGGCGTGAGCATGACCGGTTCTTTCCTTGCCGGAATGATGTATCAGAATATGAAATATATCATTTCACAAAAAATACCCGTCCTGTCATACCTCAATCCTATAAACCTGCTGACCGACGCTTTCTACTGCCTGTACTACTATGATACCTTTGAAAGATTCATTCTGAATATCGGTATTCTGCTCATTTTTATCGTCCTGTTCTGTTTGGGCACCTACTTTATAATAAGGAGGCGTAAGTATGCAAGTCTTTAAGCTTTGTTTAAAAATCCTCAAGAAAAACGTGCCATCCATGCTTATTTATATAGTGATTTTCCTGACGATATCTCTTATCATGTCCTCATACACATCAAGTGACAAAAAAAAGGAGGATCTTTTCACTCAGGTAAAAAGCAATATCGCATTTATCAATGAAGAGAGCAGCCCTTTAATCGACGGGCTCAGGCATGAGCTTGAAAAAGTTGCGGTTTTTGTCGAGATTCCCGACGACACTTACGCATTGCAGGATGCATTGTATTTCCGCTCTGTTTCGTACATCCTTCGAATACCTGAAGGTTTTGCCGTAAAATTCATGAACGGTGAAAATGTGCAGCTTGAGAAGACAGTCGTTCCGAACTCCTATAATAATACCTATATTGATTTGACCATTGACGAGTACTTCAATACTGCAAGACTCTATTTACAGCAGCAGAATGACATTTCACAGCAGTCACTGGTTCAGCGTCTGCAGCAGGATCTATCCGAAGGTGCGGCAGTGAAGCTGAAAACACTAAAAAAAGATTCGACTAGCAATATTTATGCAAATTACTATTACAACTATCTTCCATATTCGCTGTTATACATTCTCATTCAGGGTATGTCCGCATTGATGCTTGTGTTCAATAACAGGGACTTGAAAAAGAGAAATGCTTGCTCGCCCTTGAGTTCCAATAACATCAATATGCAGTTTATGCTTGCAAATGTGTTGTTCACGTTTGTTGCATGGCTGATCATGGTTGTGTTCTGCTTTTTGTTCAACTACAAAAACAGCTTCAGCGTAAGCACGGTTTACTTTATTTTAAATTCCCTTGTCTTTGCCGTTTGTGGTGCAAGTATAAGCTTTTTGATCGGAAATCTGGTAAAAAGCATCGGTGCAATAGCTGCAGTAAGCAATGTGGTGACACTTGGACTTTCCTTCATAAGCGGAGTCTTTGTACCGCAGGAAATGCTGGGGAGTTTTGTTCTGAGGATTGCAAGCTTCACTCCTACCTATTGGTATGTTAAAGCGAACAATCAGATTGCAGGACTTACACAATTCGATTTTTCCCATCTGGAGCTTGTTTTTTCTGCGATGCTGATACAGATAGGCTTTGCATTGGCCTTCTTTGCTGTGACCCTGGCTATCGCAAAAAAGAAACGATTCAGTTGTTAACAGCGGCCAATATCCGGGCTGCATGTATATGAACCCGGACCGCATGGAATAAAATCCGGTTTCTGACCGCGCACATGCCGCTTACACCGCAAAAAGCTCTCCCCGAACCATCTGGGAGAGCTTTTTGAATCATATTATATAAATTTTCTTCTGTCTGCCCAAAGGCCGAGTGCAGGGTTGCTGATGAAATAAATTTCTTCTCCGTCCGGCATCGTGTTCCAGCCATCTGTCAGCGAAACCGGGTTGTACCTGTTATAAGCCTCTCTTAGCGGCATATATCCAAAATTGACGCCCTCAATTTCCTTCTTTGACAGTTTCTCAACTGCATAGGTAATAGAAAAACGGTCGTCGGAGGATCCGTGGATCAGGTGTGCCGCTGCCGACAGATTGTTCTTCAGGTCCTCCTGCGTTTTGCACAATTCAAGGATCCTTTTACGTCCAACATACCCATACTTCCTGATCAACGCATCATTCCCGTCATCCTCACCGAATTTAGCAACTCCGGGCGCCAGAACAAGAAGCTCACCCCCGTCGGCAATAGCCAATCTGGTTCTGTAAACAGCCTTATTGCCAAGCCAGGTCGATTTAAATTCCTTCGCGTCAAGATATACCACAACTTTTTTAAGCGGCTTATCTACAAAATTCAGATTTTTCTCGGTGCTCAATGCCACAGCCTTTTCAAAAAGTCTGCGGTTCCTTCCAGCAAAAAGCCCATTCAAAGCAGTCTTCCCGTCAAACTGCGTGGTTACCGTCAAAACATACATCAGCGGCAGGTCTTTTATAAAATTCTCTTCTGCATAGTCAAATACTTTTCTGACAGGGGATCCGTCCTTGCCCATGATTCTTTCCAGGCCGTAAAAGGCTCCCAGCATATGACTGCTGTTGATCATGTTCTTACCGCCGCAGCCGACAAAGATATTTTTGCTGTAATTAGCCATGCCAACTACCTCATGCGGCACGACCTGTCCAATGGAAATGATGAGATCATAGCTTTTGTCCAAAAGCCTGCGATTTACCTCAACATCAATCGGCTCCTCCATCAGGCCCTCCGATACATTTTTAACAAATGCCGCGGGTATCTCGCCTATCTTCACCACATCATTTCTCCAGTTATGCTCTATGTAACAGCTGTGCGGGATATCGCCGCCAAACATTTCATCGAGCTCTTCTGCAGTCATTGGGACGTGCGTACCCAACGCAGGCATGATGTCGATCCTGCAGCTATCCTTCAGAAGCTTGTAATAAATGGAGGTGATTTTACCGGCATAGGAATTGCTCCTTGTTATATCAGGCGGCAGAAGTAGTACTTTTTCCAGCTTGCCCTGTCTGCCGGCAAGTGATTTTATCAGAGCTTTCTCCAATTGGGTTTCATTTATACCGGTTGGTACATTTGAACTTAAAATAATCTCTTCCATAACGATCTCCTCAATTATAATTTATTTTGTGACTTGTTTACATTAATTCCTAATGTTCCTGAAAAACTCATCATATTTTTCGCATATATCAGCGTATAATTCATATTCTTCTTAAACTGGTTCCGAAGCGTATTTGTAAGCGCTTACAAAAGTAGTATACCATCAAATTGAAAACAGCACAATATATTAGAATAAAGTTCAATCATTTAATTATAGCTCATTCATTTGAAGGAGGAATCTCCGCATTGACAAGAATTCACCAAAACGTTATCATCAATGTAAGCGGTTACAGGAGGGTCTCTATTTTGAATATTTATGATATAGCTAAAAAGGCCGGCGTATCAACAGCGACGGTATCACGTGTCATCAATGGCAGTAAATCGGTATCTGTCGAGACCCGTCAAAAGGTCAGCGCCATCATGCTGGAGTCCGGGTATGCGCCCAATATATTTGCCAGGGGGCTTATGGTAAATTCCATGAAAACTATCGGCGTCATGACAATTGACGTAAGGGATCTGTATTATGCCCGTTCCATACACTCAATAGAAAATGAAGCCCGTAAGCTTGGATATAACGTTGTATTATGCAATACCGGCGGCGATATACTGGAAAAGAAGAAATATCTGAAGCTGCTGCTTCAAAAACGTGTAGACGGTATTGTCCTCATTGGTTCGGTCTTTAAGGAAAAAGCGGATAACCAGCACATTACCCAGGCTGCGGCCGAGGTGCCGGTTGTGATGATCAATGGATTTCTGGAAGGCAAAAACATTTACTCGATCATGTGTGATGACAGCGACGCTGTCCGGTCGGCAGCCGGATATCTTGTTGAAAATGGCCACAGATCCATTGCATACATATATGACGTAGAGACCTTCAGCAGTATGGAAAAGCTAGGAGGCTTCAAAAATGCAATCCGCGAATTTAGCCTGCCTGACGGAAATGATATGATTATTCATGCTACCTGCGGAATAGAGGGCGGATATAACTCCGTACGTCAGCTATTAAAAAACGGCGCTAAATTCACTGCATTGATCGCATCGGAAGATATATTGGCAGCAGGCGCCTTAAAGGCTTTGGCGGAAGCTGGTATCGGCGTGCCCGGCAAAATATCGGTGATTGGATACAACAATTCTGTAATCGCTCAGTGCACAACACCTGCGCTTACTTCCATCGACAACAAGGTGGAATATATCAGCTCAACGGCCGTAAACCTTCTGATCAGCGCCATAAACGGCAAAGAAACTCAGGCGAGAACGGTTGAAATGGCTGAACTCATACATCGTGAATCGGTCAGGATGCACCGTTAGTGTTTAATTGGTTGGTGTGCTGCGTTAATCCGTCAAATATGACCTCAAGTTTTTTGCCATGATCCTGCTCAATGTTGAGTACCGTTTTTTCTACCTTATCGAGTCGGCTCTATCCTTTCAACAGATCCCATAACACCTTGCCGAATAACAATGCTATCACACCTATGAATACCGGCCGGATTACCTTCGCGCCGTTTTTTATGGCAAGCCCCGAACCAAGCCAATTACCAAGCATACCGCAGACAGCCGCGGGTATTCCGACGGCAAACACAACGGAGCCCCCTGTAATAAAGGCAGCAAGAGCTGCAATATTCGATGAAAGATTGACGATCTTTGTATTGCCTGAGGCTGTTGCAAGATCCAGACCTATGATGCCTGTAAAAGCCAGAATCAGGAATGTCCCCGTCCCGGGGCCGAAAAATCCGTCGTATGCGCCAAGCACCAGGCCTATTACCGCAGAGAGGATAATTGTCTTTTTATCCGACAGTTCGGAAATTTTATTTTCTCCTCCGAAATTTCTTCTGATAAGAACGAAAATTGCTATAACAGGAAGCATAATTACCAGCAGCACCCTTAAAAACTTTTCGTCGAAGGCCATTGCAAGCAATGCTCCGCAATAGGATCCGACAAGAGCTGCGGCTGCAGCGGCAAAGGCTGATTTATAATGCACCTGTTTATTTTTTGCATAGCGCAGTGTGGCAATAAGAGTTCCAATGGACGAAGAAAACTTATTTGTACCAAGCGCGGCATGTGACGGTAACCCGATAAAAAGATAAGATGGCAGCGAAATCAGCCCGCCGCCTCCTGCTATTGAATCGATAAAGCCTGCCAGGAATATAAGCGGACAGATGATTAATAATGTCTCTATTGTAATTCTCATAAATGCTCCTTTTAAACCATTTATTCTTTAACTGCCCCGCATATATCTTTCAGTTCCCTGACCATTGTACTCCATAATTTATAAGACTGAGATATGCTATCCGGAAAACCGCCTAACCGTATGACATCCAGCAATCTGTCATTACATCTTCCAGGTTTGATATTGAAGCTTTCTATGTATTCAATTGTTCTTTTCCGGCTTGGAAAATAAACCCTATTAACGGCAAACAGTGCCTGAAGGAAATGGTCGATTGCCAAATCCATTACGAAATGATAAAAAAGTACGTCTTTTCTTGTTACGGCGCGTTCAAAATCTTCCGTATCATCAAGTGCATTCAGATGATACCGCATGAGTATTTCAGATAATTTCGCAGGATATTCCGACAACCTTTTTTTCAAAAAATTCAAAAATCCGCCTTTATCGTATAAAACATTGATGTTTTTTAGCATGGCACAGCGGCCTATAGGGTAATAATAATTGTCTATTTTGTCCGGGAAATCTCCGTTAAGTATGGATTCAATATCATTTAATGTTTCATTTACAGTAAAATACATCAACCAGGTTTCAACACCGTTTATCAGTGCAAAATCCCCCACTCCCCAATGGCCCTTTTCAAAGATATTGATTTTAATATTTTCCAGCACGTCGCCTGATTGCTTTGTTACTTTTTGTCTCTTTTCAAACGCAGGCACTTCATTGCAATATATAAAGACGTCAATATCTCCTTCGCCTGCTTCGGGAAGTTTAGCTTTGCTTCCGCTTATACCAATTGACCGAACTTCTTCCATTTTTGAGATGATATCAATTAATTTTTTTAAACCCGCCTCGGTATCACGAACCATTTTGTCCTCCGTATATCGGAAAATTTTACTTTAATCGTCGAGAGCTCCGCATGGTATAATGATTTACATTAGAGGATGGACCGTCCTTATTGTATTTCATTATTCAATGTACGTCAACGATTGATTCATCTCCGGTATACGGTTTCGTCCGATAAAGTCCTATAATCCGAAAAGTGCAAGCAGCCTCTTCCATAAATTACTTTTGACATTTTCTTTCTTTACGGCAACCGGCTGTTTTATTTTTTCTATAACCTGGGTCTGCATTACGAATTGAACAGACTTTACGCCGGTATTTAGCGGAGAAACAAATGATACCGTATCAAAATCCCCGCCCGTAAATGTTTCAAGGATCTCCCCGATAGCGCTTTCGATCTCGCTGTCCATAGAGGATGTTTCATTCCGCAGCTGCCCTGTTCCTTTTGCAAGCTGCTGAACCCCTTCATAAAACTCAGAGATACCATCGTATAAGGAATCACTTCCCCCTGCAAGGCTGCTGAAGCCTTCATTTAGAGATCGGCAACCCTTGCTGATTTCAGCTGTGCCTTCCGTATAAGCTTTTATCCCGTAATGCAGTTTTTCATAGCCCCCGCTTAATGCGGCTAATGCATCTTTAAGCTGTGCAATGTTTTGCGGAAGCCCGTTCAGCATGGAAGGAACCGCCTGTATCCCGGTGTCAAACCGGATATAATTGTCACATAAAACAGACGAGCCATCTGCAATACTGCCAACACCAGTTTCCAATTGCGCCATGAAATCCCTGTCCGCAGAAATAACGGCATTATTTCCCTGCAGCAGCTGATACATCTGCTCATAAGTCTTTATACAGGTTTGCAGTGCGGCATGGTTATCGCTTCCGGGTGTTTCTGCCGAAAGCTTCTCCTTAAACACATTTATTTGTTCACTAAGATATGAAATCATCTGTGTATTTGACTGCAAGACCTTGCCGGCATCAAGGCGATTATTGGCCAAGTTATCCTTATAAGCCTTAAAACTGCTCTTCAGCCCAGCTAAGCCTGAAGATAAGCCCTCAATGCCGGTTCTGATATTTGCCGATCCCTTTGTCATTTCTGATAGATCCGATGCAGCGGTACTGAACCGGTCCAGACCGTTCAGAATGGAAGTAAAGCCCTCCAGTATTTCCGAGGAACCTGCAAGCAGTTCAGGATTTCGATCCGCCAGAGCTTTCAGGCTTTCTGTCATCTGCTGCATCCCCTTCTTCATACTTTTCATGCCGCTGTTCATTTTATTTGCGCCATCCTTCAAATCTGCAGCGCCGCCGTTTAATCCCTGCATTCCGTTATCCAACCCGGCAATACCTTCCGATAGTTCGGACAGTCTGCCTGTAAATATGCCTGTATCGGGCATGGATATACTCATTGAAAGCGGCATTGCATTGATTTGCATACCATCCATATGAAAGTCCGAAACCTCTGCTGATATTTTGTAATCAGCCTCACTTCCAGGCAGCATGGTAAACGATATCATCTTATTGCCTCCTGCATTTGCAATAGTGCCGCCAGCCGCTTTAATATCCTTGCAAAGCTCAGCATCTAAAGTTAGTGAGGTCTGTAAAGCATAATACCGGGTAAAATCGCCCTGTGCCTTTGGGTTGATCCTGATGCTTATTTGGATTTCCATAAGCCCGTCTGCTCCGGAAAGCCCCTGTGCTGATATTTCCTTCCCATCAAGATAATAAGAAATGGAAACCAACCACGGAAGCTCTGCTTTGCTCAAATTACCCTGGTAATAAAACCTGCCTGAGGGTGCATTTGCAGTGATCTGCCCATTGGAAACAGCCAGCTTTTCTGTAGACGAAAGGTTGCGGATCAGGTCATAATTGCCATAATCCATAATAGTTCCCGGCGTTTCAAGATTAAAGGCATTTACTACATAAATATTTTTTAAAGAACCATCGTTATTAAGCGAAATATAAACATTTTCCTCTTTTTCAACATTAGCGCCGGCCATCGCACCGCCAGGAATGTAAAACAATACTGCGAGTACCAGGAGAAATGCCGCAGCTGGACGCAGTTTCTTTTTACGTCCATACTTTACGGTAATTGCAGCATCTCCGTTATGATTATTTTTTTTACCGCACCTACCTGCATTAATTATCCTATTCATTAAACTCCCTCCCCTTTGGTTCGGTTCATTTTAATCCGGCTCCATGTCGTCCATTTTATAAAGCCATCAAGCAATCTCAACAGCGCAGGCAGAAAAAGCAGTACCATCGCTGCGGAAATTATCGCGCCGCGTCCCAGTATCGTTCCAAGCTGGCTGATAATGCCGTTGGATGAAACGAGGCCAAGGACCATGCCCGCGGTCGCCAATATACCTGCAGGTGTAAGTATGGAAGCGGCCGTTTCCGATACGGCGTGACATACGGCTTCCCTCTTGTCCATTATCAAGCGCTTATCCATATACCGCTGAACGAACAGTATGCCGTAATCGACCGTAGCACCCAGTTGTACCGCGCTTATTATCTGATACCCGATATAGTTCAGGCTGTTTCCTGTAAAATAGGGCAGGCCCAGATTAATCCAAATTGCTCCTTCAATGGTCAGCAGCAGGATCATCGGGATGGAGGCCGACCGGAAAGTGATGATCAACACCAGCCCTATTGATATGATCGATGCCAGCGTTACAGGAAGATAGTCTTTTGTTATGGTATCCATCAGATCATAATTGATAACGCTTTGACCTGTCAGATAGTATCTGCTTCCATAA
The DNA here is from genome assembly GCA_039679375.1 of Clostridiaceae bacterium. Taxonomy (GTDB): domain Bacteria; phylum Bacillota; class Clostridia; order Acetivibrionales; family DTU013; genus JBDKVA01. The sequence continues at coordinate 4,113 of JBDKVA010000165.1, read as the reverse complement.
TATTCTCCTGCACATTTTCGAACGTCTTCTACCGCCTCAAATGCTTCTTCACCCTCATCCGGTGTTGAAACATACAGTATTAAACGGCTGTAGCCTCCGGAACGGAACTGTGATAACTGCTCCTTTGAGAGAATTTCCTCCGGGATCTGAGTACCCACCATGCTTGAATAGGATATGACGGATTTTACATCAGGAATTCCGGAAAGCGCTTTTGCCAATCCTGATTCACTTGCAGCATTGCCCTCTGGAACCAAAAGCACCATTTGCTGAGACTTTCCGAATTTATTTTCAATAAAATCCATCCCTTTTCTGACCTCTGAATCTTCACTATGCATACCGGAAGTACCATATGCAAATTCATTGCTCCCCTGTGCGAGGAAGCTTGGAATAATTATTACAAATATTACGATCGAGAGCGGGATGCAAATAAGTGAAGCCAATTTTCCAAAACTTCTGAAAGAAGGGATCAGTGACCGGTGATGCGTCTTCTCAAGCAGCTTTTCAGTATAAACCACAAGCACGGGTAAAAACACAACAACGGATATGTAACTGATCAGGACACCCTTAGCCAAAACAAATCCCATGTCCGGTCCGATTTTAAACTTCATTAATGTCAGTGCCAGAAAACCGAAGACCGTAGTGGCGGCACTTGCAGCTATGGCCGAGGCTGAATTGACCATAGCGTTCTTCATTGCATCCTTAACGTCATACTTTTCCTGTCTGAAACGTGCAAAGCTGTGAAGAAGGAATACGGCATAGTCGATTGATACGGCTAGCTGCAAAATGGCACTGGTAGCCCGCGTCACATATGATATTTCACCAATGAACATATTCGTACCTTCATTGATTATTATGGCTGCACCTATGGTGATCAAAAACAGCACAGGTTCAAGCCATGAGCTTGTGGTAAGCAATAAAATCAATAATACCAGCGGCACAACGTACAGCATGATTTTAGATATTTCACCCATGGTCGTAGTCTGTATGCATGACTGATTAACAGCTTCACCGGAAAGCACACTGTTTTCACCGGTGATTTTTTGGATTTCATTAATTACTGAAACGCTGTCCTCACTATCTATAGATAATTTAAATAGCGCTCCGCTGTCCCTGTACCAGGACTCTACAGTTTCCTGTTCCGCCATTTCCAAAGGTTCGCGGATATCAACAACATTGTCCAGCCATAATACCGAGTTCACTCCGGGAACACCGGCCAGTTGTTTTTTGTAATCAAGAGCTTCCGGTATGCTGATATCGGGAATATATACATCTGCATTTGGGATTTCTTCTGAAAAGCTGCTGTTCATAACATCCAGAGCAATAGTAGAAGGGGCATTTTCAGGCAAGTACTCCGCCAGATTGTAATTTACATTGACAAGCGAAAGCAATGCGCCGCTTAGAAATACAACTGCAACACATACAAAAAGAACGCTTTTTTTGTGTTGCAATATACCATTCGCCATATGCTCCATAATGTTCCACCTCATATCATACATTCTGAAAAGAATCAAACACAATGTTGATTTAAACGTATGTATATTATATTCAAGCGGAAAACATCATTCAATGATCAATGTGATCAGATTTGTTCAATATTGAACATTGTTGAGATCAATGTTCAATATTATTAAATTATTTTTAATAGCCAGTAAAAATCGAAGGAGCATCGAGCTCCTTCGATTTTTGAGCAAGACTCCGCTATGCTCCATTAATAATAAAGAACTGCCATTTTTCGTGGCAGTTCCCTATTGTAACCGTTATATAATTCAGTTTGCCCTGATCATGGGAATACGCCCCTGATCTTCTTCGCTTTGACGATCCTCGCAATGGCAACCATATAGGCTCCCATCCTGAGTGTGGTTTCCTTTTCCTTTGATTTGTCCCATACCTCGTTGAACGAACGGATCATGATCTTTTCAAGCGTACGATTGACTTCGTCCTCATCCCACATGAGAGACTGTATATTCTGTACCCATTCGAAATAGGAAACGACAACGCCGCCTGCATTGGCGAGGATATCCGGCACAACGATCTTCCCTGCTTTTTCAAGGATCTTATCGCCTTCTATCGTTGTAGGACCATTTGCCGCTTCAATCACGATTTTGGCTTTTATCAGCGGTGCTATTTTTTCATTGATCTGATTTTCCATCGCTGCCGGTACCAGTACATCCGTATCAACTGTAAGAAGTTCTTCATTGCTTATATGTGTAACGCCGGCTTCATCATAGTCAATTAGCATTTTGCCGTTGTTTTTCTTAAGGAATTCTAGGATACTGTCAATATTCAAGCCGGTCTTGCAGAAAAGACCACCTGTAACATCACTGATAGCAATAATTTTGAAACCTTCCCTGTACATAAGCTTTGCAGCAGTACCGCCGACGTTTCCGAACCCCTGAACTGCAACTCTTGTGCTTAGGATGGGCATGCCCATTCTGTGAAGGATTTCCTTGGTTACGAACATGACTCCACGGCCTGTAGCTTCGCCTCTCCCAAGAGATCCGCCTATATCAATAGGCTTACCTGTAACGACCCCGGGAACCGTATATCCTTTGAACATGCTGTACGTATCCATGATCCAGCCCATGATTTCCGCATTGGTATTCACATCAGGAGCCGGGATATCTTTTTCAGGCCCGATTAATGGAAGGATCATAGCTGTATACCTTCGGGTCAGCCTTTTTAATTCAGCCTTTGACAATTGCTTCGGATCTACCTTGATTGCTCCCTTGGCCCCGCCATATGGAATATTTACAACTGCGCATTTAAAAGACATCCATGCGGAAAGTGCTTTAACCTCATCGATATCTACATCCTGATGATAACGGATACCGCCCTTGCATGGTCCGCGTGAACTGGAGTGCTGGACCCTGTAACCCTCGAATACCTTTATCGTGCCATCATCCATCTCTACAGGCACAGATACTTTAAGTTCTCTCTCGGGGTATTTCAGGATAACATAGTCATTCTCCACCAGACCAAGCATTTTCGCCGCACTGTCCAATACCGAAAGCATATTTTCGTAGGGATTATAATTACTTTTCATAATGACCTCCTATAAAATGTTTGTCCTTTATGGTATGATATGTACCATTATTATCATACCATAGAATAAAAGATAAACAACTCTTGTTACAATAATATTGTATAACACAAGTTGTTTATCTTCTTGACATATTCTACTCATTATTAGTAATATTTAATTAAATCAGCCGACGCAAAACCTATACTTCCAACCGTACTACAGGATCTGCTTCGCACTGTCCCTATCGGTATACAGGATCGCTTTTTCATGCTTTTTCAGTATGGATGCCGGGCATTTTTCGGTGATCTCTCCTGTTACCGTATTATAAACTGCTTCTGCCTTTGTCTTTGCAGGAACGATGCAATAAACATAAGTTGATGCAACAAGGGCGGGAATTGTCAGTGTCAGAGCATGAGTGGGAACCTTGTCCAGGCTGGCAAAGCATCCGTCGTTTACCTGCTGGTTCCTGCATTTCAGATCAAGCTCTACGGACTTTACCATTTTAGGATCGTTGAAGAAAGCAACATGCGGGTCATTGAAGGCAATGTGGCCGTTTTCTCCAATACCCATGCATACGATGTCTGTCGGGTATTTTTTCAATAATGCGGTATATCTATCGCATTCCGCATCAATAGACTTTGCATTGCCATTCAGATAATTCACAGATTTAAACGGAAGCTTCCCAAACAGCCTGTCTCTCAGGAAATTGCCGAATCCCTGCGGTGCTTCAGGATCAAGGCCTATATATTCATCCATATGGAAAGCGTTGATTCTTCCCCACTCTATGGTTTTGTCTTCCCTCAAAGCCGCTAGAAAATCATCTTGTGAAGGTGCTGCCGCAAATATCATATTGATTTCCTGTTTCTTGGAAAGCAATTCCTTTATTTTCGCGGAAACATCTTTCGCCGAAGCTTCTCCCATAGCTTTTCTGGTATCATATACCTGTACCTTCAATTTACCTGCTTTCATTTCCTTTAACATACTCATAATAAATATCCTCCAATGCTATAATATAACACAATTCATTAGTTTATCGGAATTTCAGCATTTCCACAAGATTCATTTCCGATAAGTCAGTAACTTATTGACGC
>JBDKVA010000164.1:0-18042 GCA_039679375.1 Clostridiaceae bacterium | reverse complement strand
TCAGCTTATCCATATTCTATTTTCAAAGTACATCAATTGGATGTCTTGTTTGCTATGCTCTTTTTTGTCTGGTTAAAACCTAAAAAAATATTCGAATTTCCTATTGACTATTCATAGTTGGTCTCCTGCAATATATAATTAATACATAATTCTATCTTTTTTACTATTTTACTAAAATATTAAAAAAAATAATAGACCCAAAATATCTTTCCCCTGGTAGCGTAACTGTTTATTTATTAATAATCAATGTGGGCTGCCGCCCACAACCCAGCGAATGTACTTATTTCCGCGAATGCGAAACTATTTTCTTATTTTTTATCACAATTTCGCGGCAATAAGTTACCAAAGTATTCATCCATCTGTATTTCCATTGATTACCCTATTAATATTTTTGGTTTTGAAAACGTCTTCATCACAAGTATTATAGATCGGCTTCGTATATCTGCATCCACTCGCTGTCCTGCTAAAGTTGGTGCATCCATAAAATCTCTCTCCCACAACCTTTCCCGGCTTAACAATCATGTATCCGTCCTTGCATGCCGGGCATTTAAAAATATCATGGGGATACTTTTCATCATTAGTCATGAAGTCGCAAATCTCAGGATCATTGAGACATATGTATAATGGAATCCCATAATTTTTGTTATTCTCGAATTTCATTGGCATTCCGCATATGGGACATTTGGGCATTCTGCTTTTAATATCACCAAGGTTGATTTTATCATCATGTGGTATGCCGAAATCTTTAATTAATTCAACAACAAACCGCGATGGCCTATACAGAGGTGTGACCATGTAAACACGGTTCTTTGTTCTCGTAAGTGCAACATAGAATAGCCGGCGTTCTTCCGCATACTCAATGACATTATCCTTATAGGTGACCAGTTTCATTATCGGATCATCTTCCAATTGTGATGGAAAACCATATTTAGAATCATTCATATTCACCAGAATTACATTATCAAACCCAAGTCCTTTTGAGCTATGAGCTGTTAAAAATTTTATATTTAAGTGTGGATATTTTCTATAACGAATACGATCATTCTTCAAAATAACAAACGGGCCACTCCGGGCGATCCAATCCATGTCATAATTATATCTGCCAATCATCAGAATTGAAGTTTTTTCGCCATACTCTTCAACGATTTTATCTATAACCTTTTCAATAGCGCTAACCCAATTCTTTCGATAATTTTGATGATCGTCAAAGGATTCTACAATAACCGGGTTTTCCAGCGATTTCGGTGATATTAGTCTTTTCTTGATTTGAGTCGGATTTTTTTGAATAAAATTCCCTGCTATATCTATTAGCTGCTGCGAATTTCGATAGGTGTGGGTAATCTGCATTTCCTTTCCATCGCCCATCAGTTCCAGGAACCTCTGAAATAGAGTAATATCCGACCCGGCAAATGCAAAGATAGACTGCCAGTCATCACCGACAGCAATGACCTTTGCTCCTGTAACGTCTACTAAGGCTTTCGTTAAATTGAACCTTTGCCGGGCAATATCCTGGAATTCATCTATTATTATGTACTTATAGGATGGCTTCGAATGCATACCCCGCATTTCCATGAGCATCCTCTCTGCATCGTTGATCATATCGGAATAGTCGATTTGATTGTTTTTTAGCAGCCTATCCTGATAAAACCGGTAAACCTCCTCTGCAATATCCAGAAACATCAGTGTCCTGACATTGTCAGTTTTGCTTTTTAAAATTGCAAAACCACCTTCATCATATCCACTGGTTTTATATCTCCCAATGAATTCTATCATGAACATAATAAACTTCATAACAAAACGGTCCTTACCGGTTTCTGTAAGCTTCCTGTAAACATCGGTTAAGTCCCGAGGCACCAGTATAAACCCCTTTTTTGCAAGTTCTTCTTTCAGGTGTTCAATTAATGGCCGACCATCATTGTATTCGCTATAGGTTTGGATTAATTCAGTATTATAATACTTATGTAAAGAACGCTTCCTTGTGATATTGTAAACGTATTTCTCCAGTTCCTTTTTATTATAAATATTGCTCTGATAACTTTCTGTCACTCCGAAGTGCTCTAAATAACATTCTTTTTCACCCTGACTGATATGGAAATCCGGGGTATATTTCTTTCTTTCGTCTGGAATTCGGTATTTGTAGGGTTTCTCATACTCATACTCAATGCTGTTCAGGTATAAAAAATTTGCTATTTGTACTTCTTGAACCGAACGAAGGAACTCACCGGTTATTGTTCGAACCTTCCGACTCCTTCTATTAATCACGTTCAGGATATATTCACCAAGCCTGCTTTTTATAGTCTCATAGATTTTTGTTGCCTTATATTCATTGTATTCATTCAATGTTTTAAATTTAAAGATATCCTCTGGCAAATCAAAGTAATACCCAAGAAATAATACGAGATTTTTTAACATTGTCGGATTTCCAAACACTTTTTTTTCAAGGAATTCGAAAACAATACTATATGATTTGAAGTTAATTGTCGGAGGAATTTCTACACTTTTCTTGAGAATATCATAACCAAACTTATGGAAGGTACATACATTGACCGGGATACCAAGCTTATTATTAATCCGTTCCTTCAATTCATCTATAGCTTTATTAGTATATGAAATTACAATAATATCCTGCGGTTTAACCCCTTGCTTTTCTACAAGATATCTCGCTTTGGCGGCCATTGTAGTTGTCTTTCCGGCTCCCGCGCCCGCTATCAGCAAACAATAATCCTCATCAGTAATGACTGCCCGCCGTTGTTCATCATCAAGCTTAACATTCGGATCAACAGCCTTCAGCATATTATCAAAATATTCTTTGTACTCAAACAGTTTTCGATTTACAAAATCATTATTAAAACGGTCTGCTTTTTCATATAAACCATCTATCCGGGATATAAACTGCTGATAGTCTTCATTGGAAGAACCGATTGAACCGGCATGATTCATAATATATTGCTGAACCACCGGATTCTTGAGCATCTTAAAGTATTTTTCGTAGGAAGCGAAAAATCTCTTTACCTTTGAAGAACTTATATATTGATCAATATTAAAAAGTTCAATATAGTCCCTGGAAAATGCAATCAGCATATTGCGTATACTTTTATACTCGTCTGCAGTAATTGATATTGCGGAGTTTGCCGGATTCTCCGCTTCAAAGCTTTCCTGTGTACTCCCATCCGAATCTGAATAAGGAAAGTATTTCTTCGGCAAACCGCAATGTGGGCAAGCTTCTGCCTTATCCGATATTTGTTTTTTGCATTCAGGACAATAAATTAAGGCCATCCATCCACTTCCTCATTTGTAAGGAATCACATATTATAATAGATTTATCGGAAGATAGGTTTAAATTATTTACTCCTGTCAGACTATTATTTCTTCCGTGCAACAATTATGAAAATTGATCTCCTATATACACGTATAGAATATACAGTGGTTGGTTTCTTTTCCGGTCTGACAATGCAGGCTGCAGCATACCTTTTTAGCAATGCAGCTGCCTGCCACACCATCACAAATAGTAATTTATCCAAACAATGCAAGCAGAATACCCGCTGCGACAGCAGAGCCAATTACACCTGCTACATTCGGTCCCATGGCATGCATGAGAAGATAATTTGCAGGATTTGCCTTCTGGCCTTCCACCTGTGATACCCTTGCTGCCATTGGAACAGCTGATACGCCGGCAGAACCGATCAAAGGATTAATTTTACCGCCCGACAGCCAGCACATTAATTTACCGATGGCAAGTCCGCCGACAGTACTGAACATGAAAGCAAATAATCCAAGTCCGATAATCTTAAGCGTCTCAGGTTTTAAAAATCTCTCTGCATTTGCTGTTGCCCCAACAGTGACACCTAGAAAAATGGTTACGATATTAATTAATGCATTCTGAGCTGTGCCGGAAAGTCTCTCAACTACGCCCGACTCCTTAAAGAGATTGCCAAGCATCAGCATGCCGATCAAAGGAGCAACAGATGGAAGAAGCAGAACGCAGAATATGGTAACAGCAATCGGGAAGACTATTTTCTCCAGCTTCGATACATCCCTCAGCTGATCCATCTTTATTTCTCTTTCCTTCTTCGTTGTCATAAGCCTCATAATAGGCGGCTGAATCAACGGAATCAGCGCCATATATGAATAAGCCGCAATAGCTATAGCAGGCAGCAGTTCGGGAGCTAGCCTGGTGGTAAGGTAAATGGCTGTAGGTCCATCTGCACCGCCTATAATTCCTATGGAAGCTGCTTCATTTGGTTTAAAGCCCAACGCAATGGCTACTACAAATGCCGCAGATATTCCAAACTGTGCGCCTGCACCCATAAAAAGACTGGACGGCCTTGCTATCAAAGGTCCAAAGTCTGTCATCGCCCCGATTCCAAGGAAAATCAAAGACGGATATATTCCTAACTTGACACCCATGTAAAGGTAGTAGAGCAATCCCCCCGGCTCAGTTGAACCTTCAACAGGTCCGTTCATTAAACCAGCCAGCGGTAAATTGGAAAGAAGAACACCAAAGGCAATCGGCAATAATAGAAGAGGTTCAAATTTCTTTACAATGGCCAAATATACCAGAACACATGCCGTACCTATCATAATGCATTGCTGCCAGGTAAGCGCCGCAAAGCCGGAATCCGTAAAAATAGTTTTAATTGCATCAAGGAACATTTATTATCACCTCACTATTGGATGACGGCAAGAACATCACCTGTGTTTACAGTTGAACCCTTGACCGCTTTAATTTGTGCTACTGCACCATCTGCCGGTGCGACGATCTCATTTTCCATTTTCATTGCTTCAAGAATGAATAGTACATCGCCCTTTTTAATCCTTGAACCGGCGCTAACCTTTATATCCAAAATGGTGCCCGGCATTGGAGCCTTAACGACTTCACCGCTCCCAACATTTATAGTAGCTGGCGCAACTACCTGAGCAGCAGCTGCTGTAACCTGAGGCATAGCAACAGCAACAGGTGCAGAAGCTTCTTTCGTCCCTATAATCGCTGCCTGTCCTTTTTCTACTTCAACTTCATATTTCTTATTGTTAATGGTAACTTCATATATCATATCAGACCCTCCAATTTATTAACATATTACTTTAATCTACTGCTGTAATTGATTTAAAACAAAGCTCCGAAAGCGGAATTTGAGACTCATCGCTCACAATCGCCATGATCATTGCCGCAGTTTTCTCATCTACATTTTTAAGCTTCAGTTCTCCTGATGATACATGAACGACATCTGCGTTCCAATCATCTTTATCACATTCAGTCGAAATTTTCTCCGCTGCTGCCTTTTTGTTCAATTTAGCCCTCAGCACCATAGACAATGCCATAACCATGCCATACAAAATAGCAAGTACTACAAACACTAAAGACAGAGTGAACATAGAAACTACTACACTTTCAATAACAGACATATTGCACCATCCTTTATTTTTTTACTATAGTATAAGTAACCCTTGTCACTGCTCTCTCTTCTCTTTCCTTAAAGAACTTTTCAGCAATCTGCGGGAATGCAATGTAGGAGAGAACGTCCTTATCACCTTTTGCAATACCTTTCAGCTTCGCTCTTGTCTTATCGAATTCAGGCTCTAGAGTATCCGCGAACCTTTTTTCGATTGGTTTCTCATCACCTAAGACTCTTTTAATCAGATCTGCGTCAATTTCTCCCGGCGCCTTGCCATATTCGCCTCTTAAATATGCTTTAACCTCTTTGGATACATTCTTGTATCTTTCACCCGAAAGCACATTTGAAACTGCCTGAACACCTACCATCTGGCTCATTGGAGTAACCAGCGGGGGGTATCCGAGATCCTTCCTTACCTTCGGTGTTTCAGCCAAAACCTCATCCAGCTTATCTATGGCATTTTGTGCCTTCAGCTGTGCTATCAGGTTTGAGAGCATTCCACCCGGTACCTGGTATACAAGAGCATCTGTCTCCGTACCCATTACAAATGCATCCATAAGTCCGGAAGACACATATTTCGCTTTGAGTGGCTTGAAAAAGTCATTCGTTTTCTTCAAAACATTCTCATTCAATCCTGTTGAATAGCCCATTTGCTTCAGAGCATAATTAAGCGTTTCTGTTGAAGGTTGAGATGTGCCACCGGAGAAAGAGGATATTGCGCAGTCTATACCGTCGCATCCAGCCTCAACAGCCTTGATTTGGGTTATTGGCCCCAGACCTGTTGTGGAGTGCGTATGCAGGAACACTGGTATTTTAACAGTTTCCTTTATTGTTTTTATCAGGTCATAAGCTTCCTGAGGTCCCATGATGCCTGCCATATCCTTTATGCATATGGAGTGGACACCCATTTCCTCGAGCTGCTTTACCAGCTTTGCATACTTTTCCAAATTGTGAATCGGGCTTGTTGTATAGCAAATGCAGCCCTGAGCATGTGCTTTACGTTTTAAAGTCTCATCAACAGCTACTTGAATATTTCTGAAATCATTTAATGCATCGAATATTCTAAAAATATCCATACCACTATCAACTGATTGGGCCACAAACTTTCTTACCACATCATCAGGATAATGCTTATAGCCAAGAATATTCTGACCTCTCAGAAGCATCTGAAGCTTGGTGTTCTTAACCTTAGCCTTAATTTTCTCCAGTCTTTCCCATGGATCCTCATTCAGATACCTGAGACATGAATCGAAGGTAGCGCCGCCCCAGCACTCGAGAGAGTAATAACCCACTTTATCTATAGTTTCCAGGATCCCTTCGAAATCTGAAAAGGGCATTCTCGTGGCAATAAGGGATTGATTGGCATCACGTAAAATTGTTTCTGTAATATTAACTTTCATCTACTTCATCTCCTTTTCTTATTAGTCATGGTATTGTGTGTTATTTTTTTATCAAATATCACATATAAAAAGGGCAGAAAGCAATTAGTAACAAAAGCTTCCCACCCAAAAAGCCAGATTTCTTGAAAACAGTTTCCTGTCCAACCGTTAAAAAATTATCAAATTCGCCCACTATAAAGAGTATAAATCAATTTAGAGAAATGTCAATAACGATAAATGAATGAATGTGGCTTTTTCAAGGCCCTTTTTTAAGGCCGTCAAGAAGTAATCATACGGCAGCTAAAACAGCGCCAATATATCCAAATTCGCTTATGTGTCTTCCGAAGTTCTAATCGAATGCCTCGGTTACCTGGATGTCATCTCTATTTTTTGCTAAAAAAATAATTTGACGTTTCGTAAAGCGGTTGCTAATATATCCGGCGGCAGAGTTTCGTGGTACGCTGCTCCTCTTGATAAAATGTCAAGGAGCAGATTCTTTGGCCTTACCAGCTTCCTTCTCTTGTAGAAATGATATATTCTCCGACATAAACCTTTTTAAGTTCCTCAAGGGCTCTGATAGCATTTTTAGATAAATCAATCGTTCGTTCTGATTTTCCTGTCTTAAGCGAATCCTGCTCAACCAGTATGTATTAAACACCTTTATTTCAGTAAATATAGTAGGAAGTCCAAATGTTTCCGCTAATTGCCAAAACAAAGGGTTTCTGAAAAGCCAGAAGTCCCTGAATCGCTTATTTTAAGCACTTCAGGGACTTCTCTTCTGGAGGCGCCACCCGGATTTGGACCGGGGAATAAGGGTTTTGCAGACCCTTGCCTTACCACTTGGCTATAGCGCCATACCGCAGAGACTGGAAACTGGATTTTCAAAACCGGAATCTGCATTCGGGTCTCAATTATCCAGTCTCTTACTACTGCAAAGTTTGGAGCGGGATACGAGATTCGGACTCGCGACTTTCACCTTGGCAAGGTGACACTCTACCACTGAGTTAATCCCGCAAATTTACCGCCTGTGGCGGATAAACCTGCTTCACTGCATGAAGCTTTTACAATGTAGGAGCTTCTGCTTGCGCAAAACTCAACTACCCTCACTGCGTGATGCCTTTATAATGTAGATTATGCCGCTTATAGCGGATAACATAGCCTCACTGTGTGAAGCTTTTACAATGTAGGAGCTTTTGCTTGCGCAAAACTCCTTGGTGCCCAGAGCCGGAATTGAACCAGCGACACGAGGATTTTCAGTCCTCTGCTCTACCAACTGAGCTATCTGGGCAAACTGGCGACCCGGAAGGGGCTCGAACCCTCGACCTCTAGCGTGACAGGCTAGCGTTCTAACCAACTGAACTACCGGGCCAAATAACGCAGATATCAGAAACAATACGTCCGCTAATCTCTGCAACAGCATCACTGCGTGATACCTTCATAACGTAGATTATGCCGCCTTGCGGCGGGTAATCAACTAGCCTCGCTGCGCGAAGCTTTTACAAAGTAAGAGCTTTTACTTGCGTAAAACTCTTTGGTGGGCACTATAGGGCTCGAACCTATGACCCCCTGCTTGTAAGGCAGGTGCTCCCCCAGCTGAGCTAAGCGCCCTTGTTTCGCTCGTGCCGAGCGACAATAACTAGTATACAAAAATAACATTTCAAAGTCAATATCAAAATGCATTTTAAATAAAGATTATCCGCCGTGTTCTAGAATTATCTGTTCCATACTCCGCCATACTCAATTATATTAGCTTCTCATTTCAAACCCGAAAACAACTTACACCAGACCCCGAAGTTCTTCTTCAGTGAAATGGTACTTTTTATTGCAGAAGTGGCACTGCAATTCCGCTCCATGCTGTTCATCCGCCATATCAAGTATTTCCTTCGCACCAAGGCTGATCAGATTGCGCTCCATCCTTTCCCTGCTGCAATTGCACAGATATCTGCAGGGCACCTTTTCATTTATTTCCAGTCCCTTTTCACCAAGCAGCTTTTCCAATACTCCGGCCGGGTCAAGCCCTTCCGACAACATATAGGTGATGGAGTCCGCAAGCAGCACCTTGTCTTCCAGGTACTCGACAATGCCTTCATCCGCACCCGGCATGAGTTGAATGATATAACCCCCGGCAGTGGCAATATTTCCATCTTTTCCGACCAGAACACCAAGCGATACAACTGTAGGCACCTGTTCCGAAAAGGCGAAATAATAGGCAATGTCCTCCCCGATCTCGCCTGAGACAAGATCAACATAGCCGATATAAGGTTCCCTGAGCCCCATGTCCTTGATGACATTAAGATAACCCTTTTTGCCAACTGCGCCTGAAACATCGAATTTACCGGTCGGAGTCAGCGGCAGGTAGACCTCCGGATTATAAACATAGCCCCTGACATTTGATTGGTAGTCGGAAACTGCAATAATGCCGCCAAGAGGTCCATCGCCCTTAATTTGTATGGTCAGCACATCCTTCTCATTCTTGAACATACGTGACATCATCGCGGCAGCGGTCAGCGTCCTGCCCAGTGCCGCCGATGCCACTCCGGAAGTGCCGTGTATGATATGGGCTTCCTGAACCATATCCTTTGTTATTGCCGCAAAGGCTCTTATTGTGCCACCGGCGGCTGTTGCCCTTATTATATGATCTTCCATAAGTATCTCCCATAAATGAAAGACCTCGATATATCATATCGAGGTCATCGTCTGCTGGCTTAGATTTATGTTAAAGTTTCACAAACTTTAATTACATAGCCTTCGTTACATTTGCAGCCTGAGGTCCCTTAGCACCTTCAACCACATCAAACTCTACTTCGCAGCCTTCTTCGAGGGTCTTAAACCCATCCATAGTGATTGCCGAAAAATGTACGAATACGTCATTACCGTTATCTCTTTCGATAAATCCAAAACCCTTCTCAGCATTAAACCACTTTACTCTTCCTCTTTGCATTACTAAAAACCTCCTGAATTTAACTTGGATTTGGCCGCACTTTGTGCCTTTTTACCAAACCTTTATTAGTTTAACACAACCGTTCACAGCTTGTCAATGATGTAGATTACATAATTCTACGCATTGAAGCCTTGAAAGGTTACCATAAAAATATGGCGAATTTATATTTGCCAAAATACGAACTTTATATTCAACAAGACGTATACAATTTTATCCTTCTTTTTTGCAAATGAAAAAAATTCTCTGGCATTTTTCCGACGGCTTCCTAAAACTGAACCCGCCATATACGGAGCACAGCCTGAGGCCTGCGACAGCCAGCATTTCCTCAAGTTCCTCCCTTGTATAGGATCTCTCATAATGCACCTCGTCAAACCTTCTGAAAAGGTCCCCCTCCCTGACAAAAAATGTCAGGTCAAACCTGCAGAGCTTTTTTGACTTATCATAGCAGTTCTGCCATATGTAGGACGCTTCCGGATTGGTTTCACAAAAAGCATTTGCAGAAAAGATGTTTTCAAATTTATATGGAGAGTTTATGTCAAATACAAACAGTCCATTCGGGTTGAGGTAATTGGCCACAAGCTTGAAAAGCTGCTTTAAGTCATTTTTATAAGTCACATAATTGACGCTGTCCATAAGACAGGTAATAGCGTCCACCGTTCCATACAATTCAAAGGAGGTCATGTCCTGGTTCAGGAAGAGGATATCCGCTCCGGCCTGCAGTGCCTTCTGCCTTGCACAGCTCAGCATCTCGGCAGATAAGTCGATTCCGATCATATCATATCCCCTGTGTGCCATTTCAAGGCAAAAACTGCCCGTACCACAGCCCAGGTCAGCAATCAATTCAGGCTTCAGCCCGCAGCGTCTGAATATGGTAATAATATGATCCGCCCATTGTCCATAATTGACATCGGTCATGAACCGGTCGTAATAATATGCAAAGTCTCCGTAAATCGATATCCCCCCATTATGGTTTTACTGCAAAAAGCCGGTCAAGTTCCAAAACGGCATTACCAGTCTGAGCTGCCTGATATCTCTAAAACTTAAAACGATCAGACGGACTCCGGTATAATACTGTTACAATATTATCACATGCTGCTATAAATGTAAAAGGCATTGGAAGGCCGGCCATCAGATTATATGGGCTTTATGGACATGCCAGCCAAAATGGATAACTGCACACGTATACAACTGCACACGCATAAAAAAAGAGCTGCTTCCCCACAGCTCCGTAAATGTTACATTTGTTCCGGCTTTGCTTCTGTTATCGATTTCCTTCTCTTTGAAACAAGTCCGCCGATTTTACCTGTTTCCTTTGCAGACAGACTTTTCCAGCCAAATTTCAGCACCCTGTCAGCGAGCCCCAGTTCACTGGCTACCTCAAATTTCAGCATATCCTGCTTCTTCTCCATAAAAACACCTCTTTTTTACATTGATACAGGTATTTTGTGGAGATATTTGCCTTTTATGCGTTAACCTGTGATTTTTTTGATTTTTTACATATCACATTTTAGCTTTTACCGCTTCTATGGCCGACTGGAGCTGTACATCCTTATTTCTGGGAATTTGGGAAACAGGGATATCTTTGTATTCATCCGGAACGTCGATTTCAATATCCGGTTTGATGCCTACTCCGTGGATGCAGACTCCGGACGGTGTAAAGTATCTTGAAATCGTTACTTTTATCCCTGAACCGTCGGCAAGCATCCTGAGCTCCTGTACAAGGCCCTTTCCGAACGTATTTGTCCCTACCAGCGTGCCCCTTCCATTGTCCTTCACCGCTCCTGCAAGAATTTCGGATGCACTTGCGCTGTTGCCGTTTGTCAGAATGACCAACGGAAGGTCATATGCGGCTTTATTGGAGAGCTTCACATCCTTTTTGCCCTCCCTGTCCTCCGTATAAACAATCGTGCCTTCAGGCAGCAGGCTGTCGGCGATCTTGACCACCTGTTCATACGAACCGCCCGGATTGTCCCTGAGGTCAATAATGAGACCTTTAATGCCCTTCTTCAGCATTTTTTCAAGGTCGTTCCTGAAATAATCGGCTATCTCGCTGTCAAACATGACAAGCTTTATGTATCCGATATTTCCATTTATAATTTCACTTTTTATATTGGAAGCCTTGATCCTCTTGCGTACAACATCAAACTGCAGATACTTGTCTTCATCAGGCCTGTAAACCGTAATTTTCACTTTGGTATTCTCTTTGCCCTTAATTAAGCTGATGATCATGTTTTCATCGCTTATACCCGTCACATCCTTATTGTCCACCTTGACGATCTTGTCGCCCTTTTGCATGCCGGCCTGCTGTGCAGGTGAATTTTCAAAAGGCTCAATGATGGTAAGCAGTCCGTTGACGTCTGTATTGACAGTGACTCCTATGCCGACATAGCTTCCTTCCGATTTTTCCATAAACGACTTCATTTGGTCCTTATTGAAGTAAACCGTATAAGGGTCCTTCAACGATTCAGCAAGGCCGCCGACAGCTCCCTCGACAAGCTTGTTTTCATCCACTTCAAGATAGTAGTCCTCCTTGAGGATTTTGCGAACCTCGTTGAATTTATTCACATTCTCATATTGAACTTCCTCGGGGTCAAAACTGATCACATATCTTGTATTATTCGCATTTACAGAATAAAAAACCATCGTGGTTGCGCATATTGAAAGGATGACTGCCGTTGCCACAATAACAGCCATCTGGCGGAAGGAATATTTTGTTTCCATATTGCACGCTCCCAAAAAAAATTTAAAAGCAGTAATTTAGTATATCTTATGCGCCCATATAAACAAATAAACCCGGTTTTTCACCGGGCGTATGGGTATTGCCTTATAATCACAATATTCAGGCTATTTTGTTAAATATCCGGATGAAAGAGGATTCTGCGTCTCACCGTTCTTTCTGACCTCAAAGTGCAGGTGGTAACCGGTAGAGAGGCCTGTGCTCCCGACTTTTGCGATAACCTGGCCCTGTTTGACCTCAGCTCCAACCTTGACCAGAAGGGAATTGCAATGCGCATATAATGTAGTGATCCCGTCGCCGTGGTCTATGACGACCATTCTGCCATATCCGCCGCTCTTATCGTACTGGGCCATGATGACTGTTCCTTTATTGGCTGCAACGATCGAACTGTTTTTAGGTGCTCCTATATCGATGCCTGTGTGCATTTTATACTTTCTCAATATAGGATGCTTTCTCATTCCGTATCTTGATGTAATTTCTGTGTAACCAGGGCACGGCCATACCATGGAACCGCCCACATATTTCTTTTTGCTTGTCAGGTTCTTTATGATACCATTTAGCTTCTTGGACTCTGCAAGCAGCGCGTCAACTTCATCTTCCAGCTTTTTCAGTGCCGCCTGGCTTCTGCTTATTTCGCTCTCAACCTCTGTCCTTGAAGATATCAGCGATTTAATATTCTCCTGTTTGTCGCTGGCCTTTTGCTCCAGAAGTTCCTTGGCCTGCTGCTGGAGCTGCTTTTTATATTCAACCTCCTGTTTTGCTTCATTCAGTTCATTTATCATATTGGTGTCATTTTTTGATATAATCGACATATAATGCAGCCGCTCATAAAACTCCATGATACTTTTCGATTCCAAAAGTGTTTCCAGCTTTGTAGCAGTCGAATTCTGGTACATCACCTTGAGCCTTATCTTAAACTGTTCCTGCTTCTGCGTATAATCCGCTATCGCCTCCGCGAGGGCGGCGTCGGTCTGCCTGAGGTTTTCCTCTGCAGCGCTGATCTGGTTCATCAGTTCATTATAGGCATTTTTTTCTGCAGCCTGTGCATTAGCCAGCTTTTGCTTTTCCTGTTCCAGCTTCGCCTTTTCCGCAAGCGCCTTCTTCTTATCCGCGTTCAGCTTGCTGATCCTGCTGTCTACACTCGATTTTTCGCTCTTTGCCGAGCTTAGTTCATCTGCCATAACCGGCACTAACGGTGTCATACATAAAGCAACCAGTAGTGTTACGATCACTAATTTTTTCACGAAACCAACCTCCGTGCACAAAAGATATTTCGGGGACATTCCTCGCAACGGACTTTTGAGGTGTGTCCCCTTTCCATCGGGGACATTCCTCGCAATGGACTTTTGAGGTGTGTCCCCTTTCCTTTAAACCCGTAAATGCCTACGGATTGATATAAAGCTGCCGGCAGACCCGACTACGATCCCGATCATCAAATAAAAAGCCGTCAACTGGAACCATACATCCTCCAGCTTTACCATCTTCAACAGATTCGTGTCCAATGACAGCATATCATGTGTAAGCTTGCCTTCAATGGCTCCGTAGCCATATGTTGTTAAGATAAATGCCAATATTGCACCCACTGTACCAATTATAACACCTTCTACCACAAAAGGCCAGCGTATAAACCAATCGGTTGCACCGATATATTTCATTATATTGATTTCCTTGCGTCTTGCAAATACGGTAAGCTTAATGGTGTTCGCAATGATAAATACGGCGACGATCAGCAGAATGACTGTCAAAAGGCTGCAAATCAGCCTTGCCCAATAAGATACCTTTGTTACCAGGTCAATCATATATTGCGAATAACTAACCTTCTCGATACCGCTTGTCTTTTCAAGAGTTTTTACAACCTCCCCGCTATCGGCATTATCCTTTAATTTAATTATAAATGATACCGGAAAAATACTTTCATCGTATCCCTCAAGTATGGATGCATCCTTACCGAGAATTTCCTTGAATTTATAAAGAGCCTGCTCCCTGGACACCTTTTCGTACTCAGTTACCTTATCGTTATTCTTAATTCTGTCCTCCACCGCCTGAACCTGTGCATCATCCAGCGAGTCATAGCAAAATGCAACCAGCTGCGGCTGTTCATTTAATGTATTTATATTCAGTTCCGCGTTAAATACCAGTAACAGAAAAAAACCGAAAATAACAAGCATCGCGACAACGATGAAAATAGACGCCAGTGACATCAGTTTATTTCTGTATGAATTGACAGCGCCCTCTTTAACAATATACTTGACTGTTCTTATCTTCATTCTTATATTGTCCTTTCTCCTGGTCCCTCACAATCAAACCCTTGCTGATCGCCACCACGCGCTTTTTCATCTCGTCGACGATCGATTTCTCATGAGTGGCCACGATCACTGTCGTGCCCCGCTGATTCACTTCGCTCAGGAGCTTCATGATCTCCCATGAGGTTTCCGGGTCAAGATTGCCGGTAGGTTCATCCGCAATCAGCAGCGCAGGATTGTTGACCAGCGCCCTTGCCAGGACCACTCTTTGCTGTTCCCCGCCGGAGAGCTGGTTCGGGTACATATTGGCTTTTCTGCTAAGGCCTACCAATGCCAGTGCCATCGGCACCTGGCGCCTGATTTCCTTTGGCAGTGCCTCCGTTATCATCATGGCGAATGCAACGTTCTCATAAACCGTTTTATTCGGCAGCAGCCTGAAGTCCTGAAAAACAACACCAAGGCTACGCCTTAGGTACGGCACTTCGTACCTTGTCATGGAAGTCACATCATATCCGTTGACAAATACTTCGCCCTCCGTCGCATCCTCTTCCTTGAGCAGCAGCTTAACAAGCGTTGATTTGCCCGATCCGCTGGGCCCTACGAAAAAAACAAATTCCCCTTTTTCTATTTTAAGGTTGACATCCTTTAGCGCTACAGTCCCGTTAGGATATGTCTTTGATACATTCTTCAATTCGACCACAATAACACGCTCCAATTTATGCTACAGCTGTATGATCATATACAAATGTGCATTGGTATTTCGACAAAAAGAATTAAAATTCCTGCAAAAAATGCCAGAATTGAAGTTGTTAAATTTCTGTTACGAAATGAAATCAAGTTTTTTCAACTCTGTCCAGGTATTTTTTAACCAGCATGGAAACCTTGAAAATGATCGCGTCATCAAAACTTCTCAGATCAAGGCCGGTTATCTTCTGAATCTTATCGAGCCTGTACACCAGTGTATTGCGGTGAACGTAAAGCTGTCTGGAGGTTTCACTGACATTCAGATTGTTTTCAAAGAATTTGCTGATGGTCAAAAGGGTCTCTCTATCCAGCGATTCAAGCGATCCCTCCTTGAATACCTCTTTCAGGAACAGCTTGCACAATGTTGTCGGCAGCTGGTATATAAGCCTGCCGATGCCAAGATTGTTATAGTTTACAATCGTTTTGTCGCTTTCGAATATACTGCCGATCTGCAGCGCTGTCTGGGCTTCCTTGAACGAGCGCCCGATGTCTCTTACATTGTCGACGATGGAGCCGATACCGATCTGCGCCTTCACCATAAGCTCCGTATTGAGTGTGTCAATGACGATTTTTGCCGTCTTGTCGATTTCCCTGTCATCATCCGCAGCCTTCAGCTCCTTTATCAGTACGGTGCTGTCTTCGTCGAGTGCGATAACGGCATCCTTCGCCTTATTTGGAAAAAGGCTCTGAATGATTTCATGCGACTGTATTTCCTTCGACTGGTCGATCCTTATAAGGAATACCGCTCTGTATACACTGACAGGGATATGCAATTCCTTTACCTTCAAAGATATGTCGCCCGGCAGGATATTGTCGGTAATAATACTTTTAAAGAAATTGCCCTTGTCGAATTTTTCATCGTAATAGCTTCGTATATTCGTAACATTTATTACAACAAGCGAAAGATATTTTGCGCTCTGTTCTCCTTCATTGATGATAAATGCTATAAATTCCAGCTTGTTTTTGATATAGACCTTTTGGAATAAATATCCGTCTGCTTCACACAGCGTATCTTTTATATTCACTACGAGCGGCGCAGCCGGATGAATGCTCCCCGTCAGTGATTCCTTCGAACATCCCAGAATAAGGCCGGTTTCATCCATAATACCAAATTCGCAGTCTATTATTTCCTTTATTTGGTTGACAAGATTCTGGAAAAGCTTCACATGCATTCCTCCCGCGCGTACAATTTACAATATTTATTATGCTGAATGCCATTATCTATTATGGAAATAATTATACTATATAAAGTACAAAAAAGATATGGAACAATCAAAATCGAAAGGGCATCGAGCCCATTTCGATTTTGAAGCAAGACTCCGCTATGCTTCATAACAAAAAAGAGGAAGAATGAATCTTCCTCTTTTTATAGCCTTACCAATTTTTTATTAGTTGACGATCGTCTTTTCTGTTTCTTTGTCAAACAGATGCACTCTGTTGGTGTCGATAGCGATCTTGATCGTATCGCCGGACCTAGTCTTTGTTCTCGGGTTAACCCTTGCCGTGCAGCCTATATCATCTATAAACATGTGTAGCAATGTTTCGGAACCGAGCATTTCAACAACTTCTACCCTGGCATTTACGATGCTATCCGGCATGGATTCAAGGAATTGATCCTCGTCATGCATGCTTTCCGGTCTGATTCCCATTACGACGTCCTTGCCATAGTAATCCGTACCTTCAAGCTTTTTCGCCTTGGCTTCGGGAAGTTTGATCTTGTGTTCGCCGAACTTCAGATATACGCTATCTCCCTGTTTTTCAACCGTAACATTTATGAAGTTCATTTGCGGGCTGCCAATGAAACCTGCAACGAACATATTGACCGGCTTGTCATAAAGTGAAGTCGGCGTATCAACCTGCTGAACCAGTCCGTCCTTCATAACAACGATCCTGGTACCCATTGTCAAAGCTTCTGTCTGGTCATGCGTAACATATATGAAAGTGGTGTTCAATCTCTGATGCAGCTTGGTGATCTCAAGTCTCATCTGGACTCTCAGCTTGGCATCAAGGTTTGAAAGAGGTTCGTCCATCAGGAACACCTTGGGGTCACGTACGATTGCACGGCCAAGGGCAACCCTCTGTCTCTGTCCGCCTGAAAGAGCCTTCGGCTTTCTGTCAAGCAGATGGTCGATTTCCAATATTCTTGCAGCTTCATGTACTCTCTTCTTTATTTCATCTTTAGGAGTCTTTCTCAGTTTAAGTCCGAACGCCATGTTGTCAAATACAGTCATATGCGGATACAGAGCGTAGTTCTGGAAAACCATTGCGATATCTCTGTCCTTGGGCTGTACATCATTTACAAGCCTGTCTGCGATGTAAACTTCACCTTCGGAAATTTCTTCAAGGCCGGCCACCATTCTCAATGTGGTAGTTTTTCCGCAACCGGAAGGACCTACAAGGATGATAAATTCCTTGTCCTCTATGTCCAGATTGAAATCGCTGACTGCTGTAACTCCACCCTCAAACCTTTTGTAAACGTTTTTAAGTTTTACACTTGCCATTTTTTCCCCTCCCATACATTATATACGGACTGCAATACATGATTCTAATATATCATTCCATGTACTTTTCAACTAGTACACTTTTAGACAAAATTATTTTTTCG
>JBDKVA010000163.1:0-41524 GCA_039679375.1 Clostridiaceae bacterium | reverse complement strand
ATTGAAGACACCTCAGTTACTTTCTCGCCATTTTTTTAAAACATTATATCTTCCTAAGAAATCAGATACAAGAATCCAGTTATCGAAGTTTAATGTAATAATTGATTTCTCCAGCAATTTGAATAGAAATGGTAACCTTCTTGAATTATCTAAATAATACTCTTTTATAATCTCGCTACTTATTACTAGTACATATTTTTGTATAATGGTATCTAAATTGTATACTATGTTTCTCATTAGGATTCCTAAGTGATTTAAGATTAATAAGTAAAATATTTTATCTGTAGAAATATTCAGTTCCTTACTTATTTCGATAACTTTTGGTAAAACCCATAATGCATCCAAAGCCCTTATGGCATTACCGCTACGAGTCGTTGAATTAACATTATATCTATATCCATAAACATAATCATCATAAAATGCACATCTTTTACAATATCTCCTAACAACTAATTTAATAATTGTATCCTCAAAAATATAACCCTCAGGATACCTAATTTGATTCCATAATTCTCTTTTGAATATTTTACCAGGCGAATATCCTTTACTTGATAATACATGGTATGGATTTTTACTATATTCAAATACTCTGATCTTTTTTGTTAATTTTTTTGCATCATCTAGTATTGCTTCTTGATTATGAAAGCTTATTATTACTCCTTCTATAATATCATAATCATTTCCATTTGCTATGTTTAGCAATTTTTCTATTGTCCCTTGAAGTAATATATCATCTGCATCTACAAACATTAAATATTTGCCATCGCAATACTCAAGTGCTCTATTTCTTGCGAAAGCTTGACCATTATTAGTTTGGTTTATTATCAGTATGTTATCTCTATTCTTATATTTTTGTAATTTTTGTTCAGTATCATCTTGAGATCCATCATTAATTATTATAATGTTATATTTATATTTAGTTACCTGAGATAAAATTGATGTTATGCAAGCATCTATATAATTACTGACATTATACGCTGGTATTACAATTGATAGATCAAGATTATCCAAAATCGTAGGATTATAGAAATTATTATTTAGTCTTCCGCAATTAGGCTTTATCTTTTCTAATTTCATTACTGCATCATCTTTTTTAATGTTAACAAAATTATTTCTTATATTTCTTATATATTTTAAACAAAGAACAATAAATTCATAATATCTAATTATTTTTGATCTAAAAAAAATTATGATATTCTTTAATCCATTCTTTGTCCATAATAGTAAATGATTAAATTTCAACCTTAGTTTATTAAAAAATTCCATACTATTTTAACCTTAATCTATAGATTTTGCATTGAGATACTTATGATACCCCCATGATTTACTTAGCCAAGGGATATTATAACAGTATCCGTCCTTAGGAACAATTTCAAAAGTCATCGCTTTCTCTACAATATCGATCCTTTCAACTGTTGCAAATTCATTTACAAGGGATAAAATTATTCTAGAGCTATATAAACCTGGCGCTAAGCCTGT
Source organism: Clostridiaceae bacterium (assembly GCA_039679375.1). GTDB lineage: Bacteria > Bacillota > Clostridia > Acetivibrionales > DTU013 > JBDKVA01. The sequence goes on along the minus strand of JBDKVA010000163.1, from coordinate 40,045 downwards.
CATATCAAACTCAAATTTGTTTTTATTGATACCTATTTTACATGAAAATTCATCTGTAAATGTGATACCAACTGGAATTTCTTCTTTACTTAGAATGATTACTCTTGCATGAATATTATTTATATCGAAATTCGAATATAATTCAAACATAAATTGCATTTTTTCATCTGTATAATATGTTGCATCTTCTGTATTTAATATTGTGGTACTTAATATTTTTGCTTTTAAATGTTGAATTTCACTAATATTATTAATAATTTGATTATGGATTTTCTTTTCAATATTATTATTTTCCGAATAGATTTGTATAGCTTCTTCAACATCTCCATTATAAATAATTCTGCCTTTATTTATCACAATGCACCTGTTACATAGCTGTCTTATTGTATTCATATTATGGCTCACGTAAAGAACAGTTCTACCTTCATTATTGGCAGCATCTCCCATCTTGCCAAGACACTTCTGCTGAAATTTCATATCTCCAACAGCCAACACTTCATCCATTACAAGAATTTCGCTGTCAAGGTGAGCAGCTACAGCAAAAGCTAGTTTCACATACATACCGCTTGAATATCTTTTTACAGGCGTATCAATAAATTGTCTTACCTCCGAGAAATCAATAATCTGTTCTATTTTGCTATCTACTTCAGCTTTACTCATACCTAGAATAGCGCCATTGAGATATACATTTTCCCTGCCTGTAAGCTCACCATTAAATCCGGTTCCTACCTCAAGCATACTTGATATTCTACCATTAATGTAAATTCTACCTTTTGTTGGTGCCGTGACTCGTGATAAAACTTTAAGCATAGTAGACTTTCCAGCCCCATTTCGGCCAATTATCCCTAAAGTATCACCTTTATGCACCTCTAAATTTATACCATTTAACGCCATAAATGTTTCATTCTTGTTATGGTTTTTAGTGCCGATTTTTATATTGGGATCTTCCTTTCCCCTCACCTTAGCCCACCAGCTCTGTAAGTCAGCCTGTAACGTATCTCCCCCGATTACTCCCAGTCTGTATTGCTTATATAAATCCTCGATTTTTATAACAACATCGTTCATTAAAGCACCCCCATCAAACCGTATCCATGAAAGTCTTTTCTACTTTACTAAATAGCATTACTCCAATAAATAGAACTAACAACGTAATGCCTGCACTTAATAACAAATATGGCATATCCACTTTACCTGTCCCAAAAAATGCATACCTGAATGCTTCTACAGTAGGTGCCATAGGATTTAACATAATTAACGCTTTATAACTATCAGGCAGCTGTGATACTGGATACACAATTGGGGTTGCATACATCCAGAGTTGAACCCCAAAACTCACCAATACATTCAGATCTCTATATTTCGTTGTTAATGATGATATTATAATTCCTACCCCCAGTCCTAAAACTGCTGTTTGAATTACCAATAAAGGTACTAGAAGTAGCCACCAATTTAGTTGTATATTTGATCCATTCAATTTAAAATAAATTACAAAACCAATAAGCATTACAAACTGAATCATAAAGTTAATAAGTCCTGTAATTACCGTAGAAATCGGGGTTACAAGCCTTGGAAAATATACCTTCCCAAAAATTCCCGCATTAGCGGTAAAAGTTGAAGACGTTGAAGTCAGGCAGTTTGCAAAGTACGACCATAATGTATTTCCTGCCATATAGAATATAAACGGTGGCAATCCTTCTGTTGGTATTTTTGCAATATTACCAAATACTATCGTAAACATTAGAGTAGTAATCAGCGGATTAATTAATATCCATGCAGGTCCTAAAATTGTTTGCTTATACATAGTTGTGAAATTCCGCTTAACAAACATCACCACTAAATCACGATATTTCCAAAGCTCATTTAAATCTATATCAAACCACCCTGTTTTTGGTTTTATAATAGTCGTCCATTTTTGATAAGTCATTAATATAACTCCTATCCTTTTTATAACCATTCATATTTAATTTTTATAAATTTATATGCTGACCAATATAATTTATATTTTATAAGATATGGTAAAATCAGATTCCTTCTCGACCATTGGTATTTTATTAAATTTATTCTTTTAATACTACTTATTACACTTATTGTTTTGATTACATCATGGTTCTTTAGTGAATTTAATATTATTTTTTTTTGATAAGACTTATTCTCTTTATTTAGCACTTCCTTTAGATATCTACAAATATAGGCATAGTATTTTATATTTACTGAGATAAAGGACTTATCAATTTCATTGAATTTTGTTAACTTCACTATCAATGTCCTTCTACATTTCATGATATCATAAATAAATTCTCTTCTATACTTGCTAAAAAGTCCTGTTTCAGAAGTAATATAGTTATATAGTGGCAGTGCTTCGCAAGACATCGATTTAATATTTAGTAAATAATCTAAAACAAATAGTAAGTCTTCTCCAAAAAACATTTCTATATCTAATCTTATATTATTTTTTTTTATAATTTCACTTTTAAATAACTTATTCCATAATGAAAAATATCCTGGTGTATTACATAAAATAATGTTTGTGAATACTACATTTTCAATATATTCTCGATCTAAATATTCGTTATTACAAAGGTTATGAAATACATCAATCTTGTTACCGTTAATTACGGAAGTATAGCTACACATGGCAAGATCGGTATTATAAGTCATTATACTATTATATAATTTTTCATACATAGTTGGTTCTACATAATCATCGCTATCAACAAATCCGATATATTTTCCAATTGCAGCTTCAATACCCGTATTCCTGGCCTTTGAAACACCTCCATTTTCTTTATGTATTACTTTAACTCTGCTATCTTTTCGTGCATATTCATCGCAAATTGTTCCACATAAATCTGGACTGCCATCATCGATTAAAATCAATTCAAAACTGGTAAAAGTTTGCGAAAGAATACTATCGATGCAACGATATAAATATGTTTCAGCTTTATAAACCGGTACAATTATACTAATCATTGGATTACTCATATGTAAATAAGTTCTCCACTTCATTAATAATTCTATTTTCATCGAAAAATGGTAATCTTTTGACAGTGTTTTCTTTATAATGAAGATACAAATCCTTATCAGTCATTATCTTCTTAATACCTTGATATAACCCCTCAGTACTATTTTCAACTATCATCCCATATTCACCATTGTCAAGAATCTCACATGGTCCCGTACAATTAGTACTGAGTACAGGCGTACCGATTATAAGGCTTTCAGCTATGGTAAGATTATAGCCTTCATAATACGATGAACATACTAATAAATCTGCATGTTTCATGAACTTATATGGATTTTCCTGTAAACCTACCAAAAAAACATTATCCAGTTTATTTTCTTCTATATAGCGTCGAAGAATATCTCTGTCTGAGCCCTCACCTACTATCGTTAATGTATAATCAAGTTTATCTTCATTTAGTCTTTTGCAAACCTCAAACAATCGCTCAAAACCCTTTGATCTAATTAAGTGCCCTACAGCTATTATTTTAAATTTGTCTAAATCAAATAAATATTTATTTTCTAAAAATTCTTCTGATTTACTTACTATATTTTTTATGTTATTAATATTGTAAATGGTACATATATTATCGAAGTTCCCCATCCGTTGCAAAAATTTTTCTTGTGCCTGCTTAGAAACACAAATAATTTTATTAAATCTTTTATACGCTTTAGCAGCCTGTTTAAAGCTTATAAAACCCATGCTCATTCCGGCGCACTCCATAGAATCACTATGTACCCATGCAAGCTTAATAGAATCTTTATTCGTAGAACCACTTATTATTTTAATAGGATACCCCCTAAAAAAAGCTACTTCTACATCATATTTCTCTGTCCCAACATAATATTTATAAACCGTACGTGGAGATGAAAACTTAAACCAATTTTCAAAATTGAATATCCTCCACGAACCTTTAATCTTAAATACTATCGGGAATTGCTTGCGAGGAACTGCAATGTACCGTACCCTTTCGTTTAATTGTGGTACCAGCTCGCTATTGTTATCTATTGTTTTTATTATTACTTCATGTCCTCTTTTCACAAGTGCATTTGCCAGGTTTACAAGAGCTCGTTCCAGACCACCGGTGGCCAGCCAGGGATTTATAAATAATATTTTCATTATCTGACCCCTATTTCTTCTCCGAATAAAATATCACAAATAAACTTTAACCTATGCGAATATAGTTCTCTTGACATTACCCTTTCCAAAGCCCTTTTTCTAAATTCCTCAAATGTATCTTTTGTTTTACAGATTTCGTTTAACCTTTCTATAATCTCATTGGGATCATTACTTGATATTGTCAAATCACCAAAATAACTAACCAGTCCTTTTGAATAGTTTCCTACTACGATTGTATTTGAAGCCATTAACTCAAACACTCGTCGTGCAAACATTGAATCCGAATCCGTAATCGTATTAATGTTAATTCCGAAATTATAGCCCTTATATGCTTTTGATATTTCGTTATATGGAAGTGTCCCTTTTACACTTTGTCGATACTTCGCCGGAAAACACCTTTTTTTATCATTATGAAATCTATCATATATATCGACGCCTTTATAATTATTAAGCGTGTTGTAGAGAATATCAAAATCCTTCACTCTATCAGGGAATTGCTTATAATACGCCCCTGCAAAACAGAATTTGTCTTCCCTTTCATATTCCTCAATAGGATTATGCATACTTGGTTGAGCTGCAAAGTGCATAAAATAAACATTTTCGTGGTTTAATTCTCTTTTGTAATTATCTACACACTCAGTAGCTGTAGTTAGAACAACATCTGCAATTCGCGCCGTATTCAAAAACGTTTCATATCCGTATGGATCTTCTTTATTCCAAAATATCAACGGAATAAATCTTTCTGCACAATATTTTGCAATATCTCCTATTTCAGCATAGAGAGTTATTACCTTGCCTCCCCATAAATCATCCTTTCCTTGCCATGCAGATTCAATAAAAACGAAATCAGGGTTTATATCTTCAAGTTCTCTTTTCCAATTACCTGGTGTAATCTGAAATAGGCTGCACTCCGGCTCAAAACACTTGAAGGTAAACGGATCGAAAATACAAGCAACTTTCAGTTCAGCATTTTTCCTCTTAAATAGGAATTGAACACCATTTCTATAAATCATATATTTGCTCTTACCTTCTTAATAATCTTTTTATAAGTAAAATTAATTTATTGCAAGCCCATCTTTCATAAGCCTGTTTATACATATTGTACTCTTGTAAAAGTTGCTTATTTTCAGCTTCTAATATTTGTATTTTCTTTAGCAGTATCATTTTCTCACACGCATAATTAGTCTGATCCTCATCATTAATTACAGTAATATCCATAAATAACCTCCGCAGGATTACTTATAACTCTTATATGCAATATAAAGCTTTTCTGCGATTTTGCTTTTGATTTTAACTTCTTCATCATCCTTTTCACATTGCCTGAAATACATTATTGTATCCGCCAAATCGCCTAAAGTAATATTATAAATCTTACTTTCAGGAAGCCTGTAAATTCCATCTTCACATGGAGGCTCAATCACATCGAGTTTATTCAGGAAGCTTTCTATCACATCATCAATATAGTAAAACTTCATCTCAATGTCCCGGTTGCTGATTGTTATTGGTAAATCGTGTGCTATATTATAGCAAAAAGTAGCCACAACAGAATGCAAATTCGGCGTTGCCCATTTGCCAAAAGTATTATAAAGCCTGTAGATAATTGCTTTGGCATTTGTAGTCTCAGCATATTTTCTTAAATGCATTTCAGCAATATGCTTGCTTCTGCCATAATCCGTATTGTCCAATGCCTGAATAGACGATGTCAGTAAAAACGGGCAATTGTTACCATTGGCCTTTAACTCACTGATTATATAATCCAAAAAGCCATTATTTACGGCATAAAATTCACTGGTATCCTTAGGTCTATGTACTGCAGCAAAGTGATAAATGAAATTGCATTCCTTCAAATTCTTTTTTAATAGATCCTCGCTTGATCCTACATCGTAATGTAAGACCTCAATATCATCACGTTTTACCAATTGCTGTATTAAATTTTTACCTATAAAACCATTTGCCCCTGTTATTAATATTTTCATGTTTTATTCCATCCTCTTAATTCTCTTATTCAAAACGAAAAGTGTTGCCCTAGCTCCAAGCGTTCTATAGATAAGACTCAAAATATTTAAATTAATACTTTCAGTATATTTGGCATACTTAAGAATTCCGGAATGCTTTCTTATTGATTCCAATACCTTAATCCTGAACTGGCTGTCATTCACTTCAAAGAACCCGCACATACCTGACTGGTAAAAACGGATATAATATTCGTACACTTTTGCTAATAATTCATTATTGCCGCTGAAGTGTGTGCTAAAGTATTCACAGCATCTTTCAGCCAGGAACATTTTATCGCAAGCCTTTTTGGTTAAGCCTTTTTCATTTTTAATATTTCCAAAGCATTCAGCCCAATCGAGTGCCGAATAAATAATTTCATTCGTAAATAAAGTTGTCTTTGTATGTGCTATTGCCTTAGGGACCCATTCATCATCGTCATGATAAATCCCTTCGCAAAACCACAAATTATTTTTAATTATGAAGCTTCGTTTATATATCTTATTTACCGGGGAAGAATAAGCTAAAATGTCTTCATTTTCTAAGAGTTTTATTAAAAGCTTTTCACCGCCTTCAGTGAATATCCCGTCTACGCAGTATTTTTTTTGCACATTGGTTATTGACCATTTTTTTTCCAGTAAATCCTGCAACCTGCCAAAAACAATATCAGGGCTGTTATCTCCGATTAATTTCCTGATAAATTGAAGTGTTTTATCTGATGCGAATAAATCACTGCCCTCCAAAATTATGATATACTGTCCGTTTGAATTTTTAATTCCGGTGTTTCTTGCTGCAGCCAGGCCTTCATTCTTTTTATGAACAACCTTTATTCTGCTATCCTTCTGTGCATAGTTATCACAGATAAGTCCCGCTTTATCAGGCGATCCGTCATCTATACAAATAGCTTCCCAATCCTGGTGCGTCTGCAATAAAACAGAACTTAGTGTTTTATCAATCAGCCTTTCGATATTGTATACCGGTATAACTATACTAAAATATGGCTTATCCATTTAAAACTTCCTTATATATTTTTAATAATTTTCTTGCACAATCATCCCATTTGTACGATTTTCTAACGCATTCGTACCCGGCTTGTGCAATTTTTTCTCTATATTGATTATTAAGTAACAGTTTCTTTAAACAAACTTCTAAGCTTTCCACAGATTGAGGATTGATAAGCATCCCATTAATACCGTCTTTAATTATCTCATCAATACCTGCACCGTGACAGGCCACTGTAGCTATTTTACTTGCCATTGCTTCCAGATATACGCAACCAAATCCTTCATAAAAGGATGGAAGAACAAATATATCAGATAACCCTATCATCTCAGCAACCCTATCATAATTAACATATCCCTTAAAAATAACTTTACCTTTTAAGCCATATTCTTCAACCAGTTTCTTTAACTTTTCTTCTTCTTGCCCTCTGCCAACTATAATAAGCCGAATGTCTGCTATCGTCTTCGAAAGGTTATAAAAAGCCTCTATTAAGTACTTTTGCCCTTTAATTTCTATTAGGTTTGCAACACAAATAATCTTTTTAAGAGATTTCTCCTTTTTATCCACAGCATGAAAGAGCTCCGTATCGACCCCATTATAAGCTATACTTGTTTTTGCATATGGACACTCTCGCAAAATTATATCTTCTACTTTTTTACTAATACATATTATTCTATCTGCCATATTAATCAATTTCTTCTTAATTGGCAGGCCATTATGTAAAAAAGCTTTATCCTCATTCCTTCCATAATTTTTAAATACATTCAGGCCATGAAATTGTAGAACTATTCTTTTATTATACTGTCTTGCCAACTTATAAAAAGCCATTATAATTGGGGTATCACATGCATGTATATGAATAATATCATACTTGCTTATATCCAGATCACTTTTATTAATACTTTTAATAAATCTCCAGGCAGAATATGAATAGAAAATGCTCCTTTCCATGAATTTAAATGGTATATATCTCAAAACAATATTATTGTATTTAATTTTCTCTATTGTATTTTTACTGGTAGGTATTACTACATCCACAATGTGTCCAAAAGAAATTAATGACTTAGCTTGTTGTTCTATAAATATCGCATATTGAGGTAATTCAGCTGAAGGATACATTTGACTGATAAAAAGGATTCTAATTATAAACACCTCAATTCATTAAGCCTTGCTCATAGGACCATTATCAAAATTTAGTACCCTGCCATCCAGTAATTCTTTACAGAATGCAACCAATCGTTCCGCAGCTATTTCAGGGCTCCATTCGTTATGCATCGTTTTATATGCATTACTACCTAACCTTCTGCAATAATCAATATCTTTCACTACGGATTCAACTTTTTTTAATAAATCATTTGTTGTTCCATTATACATTAGCCCGTTTTCTCCGTTTTTTATCAGAAATGGAACTGAACCTATTGATCTATTGGCTACAACCGCACAACTGCTTGACATGGACTCGTTTAAAACTACGCCCCAGCCTTCCTGTCTATCAGACGTAAACAGAAATATATCGGCCTTTTCCATATTTTTTAACACGTTATCCGGTGACATTGAACCTAAGAAATTTACATATTCACTAAGATTATATTTACTTACCATATGCTTTAAATTATTTTCCAATTGTCCATTACCAATAATATCAAGTTTTACTTTATAATCATTTTCAATTAACTTATTTATTATTAGGATAGGTATTTCCGGATGCTTCCATTTAATTAGTCTCCCTGCCCATAATATTTTTACATAATCATTAACCTTATGAGTTAATATATCCATATCATGTTTATTTGCCCTGGTAAAATAGCCCCATTTATACATCCTATCAGGATAAGAATGAATAAATCTGCAGTCGGATGAAGTATAAGCACTTGCACAAAGCATATATAAGTTTTTAAATTTGCGATACCGGAAGCTTCCTTTGTAATGAGCAAAAGCTACTCTTGGATCTAATATCCTCCATTTTCCCTTCTTAAAAAATCTTTCTGAATATCTGAATGTTAATTTACCGTTCAAAACCCTGTCTCTTAAATACAGATCCGGCGCAGAACCTACGATGACTATATCGCTTGATAATCTCAGTTCATAAGCTTTTTTACTATTTATTTCATTTTCATACTCATTCAATATAAAAGGATAGTTCCTACTTTTGTCTTCAAAACCCATTGCTAAACGTTCCTTACTGATTGGTTCAGTTGCGACAAAAGTAAATCCATCCCCAAGTAATTTATACATTTCCTCGCAAAATGGCAGTTGATGATCATTGAAAAAATTCGAATAAAATGTGACAGTCATGCTTTTGCCCCACCCAGTATATTTTCGTAAACAGAAATTATCTTGTCATAAATATCAGCACTATCATGTATTTTTATTGCCGTTTCTCTGGCAGCCTTTCCGATCCGCATTGCAAATTCTTTATCACCAAAAATATTGCAAATATATTCAGCAAGAAGCTCATATTCCTCAAAGCGGTATAACATGCCGTTTTCTCCATGCTTTACATATTCGGGCACACCGCCCACGTAGCTTGAAATGCAGGGTAATCCGACCATCATTGCTTCTTTCAAGGTACTTGAATGATTTTCAAGGGCGGAACAGACTACAAAAGCATTTACTTTAACCATTCTTTCCGCCATAAGAGCCGGAGTTAAAGGGCTTGTAAAAATAACATTATCTGACAGACCCAATTCCTTAATAAGTTTTTCTATATAATTGAAATACCCCCTTTTTCTTATTTGCGATTTGAAATCCTTATTGACTACAAGCGGTGTTCCAGGTACATAAAGTCTAATATCAGGGTATTTCCTTTTTACCAATGCCAGCGCCCTCAATAAAATATGCAGGCCTTTCAATGGGTAATCAGCCGCATTGCACATCAATGTATGCGGCTCGGTTTTATTGATATCGTAATTGCTATTTGCGAATACTTCATTAATGCTGAGTGGGCAAAAATGCACCTTAACATTAGGTGAAATAGCTTCGCAGTGCACCTTGCACCACATGTTTTCTCCTATTACATTTCCTGCTCTGTCGAACAATTCCCTCTCGTATGCAGCTTTCCGGTAATACTTTTTCTTCTGCTGCAGTATGCTGTCTCTTTTTATGATATCCAGCAATGTAATGCATTTTCTTAATTCTTTTCTATCTATTCCAGCTTCATAATATCTTGCTATCGCCGCCAGTATCCCCTGCATATATATCACGGACGGTATTTGAGGAGCAGCCTGTAATGCGCAAAGACCATGCTTGAATTCACTGCCCCATACCTGTATTAAATCCGGTTTTTCTTTGTCTATTATCTGTTTCCATAGGTGTTTATTATGTGGAACTAAATTGTTATACTCAATCGGATATCCGCCGGGCAGCATATAATATTTGACAAGCTCTTTCTCGACTTCAATCGTACCTCTGTTTCGCCCGGTTGTAATGATAACAAGCTGATGCTCTTTCCTTCTAACAAAATCGTTCAGGAGCGCATCCATCCAAAACCCATTAGAAGGCTTGCCGAATAAATGCATATGTAAATCGCCGATTATGCTATTGGTCACCCACATTATCTTCAAGATACGGTACTCCCTTCGGACTTGTTCTGTATTTGCCATCCTGCAATATGTAAGCAATACCGGGTACTAACAATCCGAGTACAATTAAAAATCCGGTAGGATTCAATATTGAAAGAACAATATATAATATAAAGCTCCAGATCATATAACCAAAGTATTGTTTTTCTTTGAAAGGAAGATACAGCTTAATATAGATCTGCCTGAAAAATGTAAATAAAGCTGCCCCGCCAATCATTCCGAACTGACCTAATGTATCCAGGATAAATGAATGCCCGCCTGTACTCGACCGGCTAAAAAGGTAAGCTCCGGATAGAGGATATTTTAAAAAGCTATTGATGGACATCATATAAAGGTCAATTCTATTACCTACATCACTCTCATTTTCAATCCCTTTTAAGGAATTAGCCAAAAACAAAAATCTCTCCCTTAATGTAGAGCTTTGAACATTATTAGCCAGATATGTCAACAAAAATGCAACCTGTGATTTAAATATGAATAGTAACAGAGCTGTAATGACTATCAGATACCATACTTTATTACCCTTTAATTCTTTCCCTGCAAATATTAAGACTGTAGATGAAACAAACAGTATAAATGCTGTCGCATATTGTGACTGGATGATGCATAATAAAATTAATGCCGTTATTACTATAAATATAATTAATGGAATTTTACGGTTTTTAAACAGGCAAATAATCAATGGGAAAAGGATCACAATTGAATAAATCGTTTCAAAACCTCCAATATTAAGACTACCAAATTTCACTGCACTAATATCTTTAGAATTTTCTATTGTGGCAAGTATTCTTGCAGCATCGGGATATTTCAGCAAACCCAGATATGTAGTCAATGCAGTAATTATATATGCCAGCAAAGCAACAACTACTATTATCTTGATTAATGACCGCTTATTATTGTAAAGCATATAGAACATTAATAACATTGGAATGTAATATAAAAGCTTACTATACATAAATAAAGGAATGCTGCCCTTCCTGTTATAGTAAATGTCAAGTAATTGAAGTAACATCAAAAACAGCATCGGTAATAAAAACATAACGTATGTGTTAAGCGTATTATAATTCTTTAAAATTATTACTGCATATAGCAGCACCACAGTAAGCATATACAAATATGCGCTTATATATTGTGCAACAGCAGGCATTATCGTGCTTAATGAATAATAGCTTAGTAATAAAATCATAGCCAGATTATTAAATTTTGCTTCGGTTCTATCGTATGCAATATTCATCTGTTCCACCCGAGATTTATTATCATATCCAGTACTTTCTTTGATTGAATCAAGTTGTTCTTTTCATGTAATACAAACTCTTTTGCTCTCATGCCTTTTTCATGCAGTTCTTCTTCAGGCTTTGACAGTATACTCCGCAGAGCAAGAGACAGCCCCTTGGCAGTCTCCTCCTCGATCAGGTATACATACTCATTATACTCCTCAGGCATACCCGGTAGTTTTGTGGTCAGGGTCGGCGTACCGCTTGCCATATATTCCATATTCTTTGATGGAAATGAATACCTGGTATATTCTTCATTTGTGGGTCGTGGATTGATCAATAAAGCAGCTTTAAGCTGTTCGGCTACTATATGGCTGTTCGGCTTCACGCCAAAGTATTTAATGCATTGATTATTCCTGGATATTTCTTTCAACTCTTCAGCGTAGTCGCCATCTCCGTATATATGCAATTCAGTATTCGGAATATTTGCTTCCAAAAACGCTTGAACCAAAAGCTTGATACCGTATATCTTTTTTAAAGAACCCGAATATATACAAACGCTTTTTTCGTATTTATTGCATAATGAATTGACACTGCCTGACATGCTCATATCGGCATGGCCTTCAATAACGATATATGGGCGGTGCTTCTCTCTGTTAATAAGAGTATTCATTTGCTCCGTAAGGAATAAATATGCGTCAAATTTGCCCAAAATCCATCGGTTTATTTTTTGTGTTAACGGTACTTCTTCATTTTTCCCATCTGAGAACATTCCCGGCACATCCGTTACGATACCGATTGTCCTATTGCCGATAATCCTTGATGCCAGCAATGCACCTGCTGAAACCGAAATATTCAGTATATCACAGATGCATATATGTCCCTTCTTCTTTAAGGCAGTAAAAAAGCTGTTTATAAAAATGCAAATATTCCTTAACAATGGCAAATTTATAAATGAAAGGTATCTATATTTTATATTCTTATATTCATCATTTTCTACTTTAAAAAACAGCTTCTTGGTAAGCTCCCTGTTAACCGGCAAAGATGATATTACCTGCACATCACATCCGTTTCCGGCCAGTCCCTCCATCATCAGTTGGTGATATTTCTGTGCCTGCTGTAATATCATGATACCTGAGGATTCGACCAGGCTCTTGTACTTCTGAGGAGAGCAATTGCTGTAAACGTAAAGTATCTTCTTCATCAGGTACCTCAAACAACTTCATGATATGAACACAGTCTGTATTTATTCAGAAAACTGCTGTCAAACTTAAGTAAGCATCCCGTCGGCCGATGCATATCATCATAATTCACTCTGTCAATAAGCTCATTATTACAGTTAAAATCCGGGTGTACCATTAATTCGAGCGATTTATCCTCATTAATTTCATGCTTTATGTCATTCAGACTGCCAAATAACTCAATTGACTTGTATCCCTTCAGCTTGAGTCTTAAATTAAAAAGGTCTTTTAAAAGCTTTTTATGGATTTGAATATCACCTATATTACGTGATATTCTTAACTTCTGTAAATTGTATTCTTTCATCACTTGTAGGATTATATCGGTCAGGTTTGGTGCAGTATGTATATGGTGGTGTGAATCAACATGGGTAATCTCTATGCCGTTTGATATCAGCTTGTCTATTTGCGCAGCGACCTCCCTGAATACATTCAAGTTTTGTTCTTTTGCAAGCTTCTTTCTTCTATCAATTTGTCCATGGAAAAACCCATCAGCGCAGCAAAAGAAGCTGTCATGCGAAATCGGCTCTGTTAATGGTTTTCCCTCCGTCAAGTTGATATGTATTCCTATTCTATTTTGAAGACTATTTTCTTCGGCCAGTTTTACTGCGTCTTTAAAATATGCTCCATTGGCGCACATCGTCGTGCTCGTTATTTTACCTTGTTTAAATGCTTCTGCGATAGCTAATGTGCATGATTTTGTTAGTCCGAAGTCATCACCGTTAATAATAAGAGTTTTTATTTTAAGCACCACACTTTTTATTCGTTGAGTACTTTTTTTATTACGCCTATCTGGCTGTTTGCCATATTCTCTATAGTATATGGCCGGATTTTTTCAAGGTTATTCCGAGCCATATTATCTCTTAAATCATCGTTACTTAAAATAAGATCGATTTTTTGTGCCAGTACTGTTTCGTTACCAACAGGGATAATAAAGCCATTTTCACTATCCTTAATCAACTCAAGTCCTGCAACGCATTTATCAGTAGTTATTACAGGAAGTCCGTAGGCCATCGCCTCATTTATTACAAGTCCCCATACATCCGTACTGGATGGGTGTACAAATAGATCGGCAGCCTTGTAATACTTCAGAAGCTCTCCTTTGGGCTTGTAATCTATCAATTCAATGTTGCTTATATTGTTTTCCATAATCAGTTTTTCATAACTACCTCGTTCGTCCCCGCCGCCAATAATGGCAAGCTTATAATCCGTGTTCATCCCTTTCCAGGCCTTTATCAAAACATCATATCTTTTTAAGGGTATAAATCTGCCTACAGCAATCACTAATTTTTCACAGTATAAATTCAATTCCTTTTTGATTTGTGATTTTTCCTCTTTATTAAGGGCAGAAGCCAGAATATCTTCGCGATAAAGAGTGGAAAAGTTGTGATGATATATGCTTTTTTCGTCTGCCCCATACCTTAAAAAATAGTTGCGGGCAGTTATTCCACTTGCAAAATAGGCTCTTGCCCTTTTAATAAAAAATCTTTTTATTGTGTCTTTTACAAAATTCGGTGTTATATGTGCTCCGTCACAATTGATGATATAAGGTACTTTGTGAATGATACATTTTAACATGAGCTTCATCGAAGTCAATGTTGTATAATCATAAATCAGCGTCAAATCAAAATCATTCAGCGCCTTAAGAATGTTTTTATATTTGTTTATTGATTTCTTATTGTTTAGCACATAAAATATGTCGCTTTTTTCAAACCAATTTGGATTTCGATTATCATCGTATGCTCTTTCATAAAAGGTGATAATATCATATGTCCTTCCAATTAATTTGATAACACCGTTTCTATATGGTGCAGGAAATATGGATTCGACTAATATTCTTCGTTTCATTCTGACTCCTTGGTAAGACTATCTAAGAATAAATTGACATCATTCATATTTCCTGCTAGCCGCTTAATCTTTTCATCGCTAAAGCTCCACCAATTAGTATCTAATAGTTTTGATATAGTCTCTTTGTCAAATCTTTTTCTAATAGTTGTTGCAGGCACTCCTGCTACTATAGTATAAGGTTCAACATTTTTAGTAACAACACTTCCCATACCTACAATTGCACCGCTTCCAATTGTTAATCCACCCTTTATCAAGCAATGAGCCCCAATCCAGACATCATTTCCTATGATGGTTTTTTTATATGGATTGAAAGGTAAATGAGCAAAGTTTTTATGCATTATATTTGTACCGCTACAAAAAACCGGGGAAGTAGAAACCCACTCCATTGTGTGACCTGCCCCTCCAATAATGCAATAATCAGAAATGGAACAAAAGCTACCAATTTCGCAATTAACGACAGTGCTGAAATTACCAATATAAGAGTATTTATCCAATGATGTATTAACAACCTGAGATCCTGAGCATATCTTTGAAGTTCTGTGAATATTGCAATTTTTTATGGCTGGAACGGTTAATACTTTTTTTAACACTTTTGAAAAAGCATATTTGAACAAATCAAACAAATATTCACCCTCCAATCCGCCTTACTTTCCCCAGCTCTTCAGTTCCTGCTGGACATAATCGAGTTCCAAGAGCTTTTCTTTTACCTGCTCCAGCGTTAAAATCTGAGTATTGTGCGAATTATATTCATGCTCTGAAGTCAGCTTTTCGTCGCCGACGAGGAAATATTTATCATAATTCAGATCTCTCTTGTCTGCAGGCACCCTGAAATAGTTACCCATATCTACCGCATGGACATGTTCTTCTTTTGTCAGCAACGTTTCATAAAGCTTTTCTCCATGACGTGTTCCGATTATTTTTATATCGCCATTGTAATCAAACAATTCCTTTACCGCCTGGGCTAAAACACCTATCGTACTGGCCGGTGATTTTTGTACCATGATATCACCTGCCTGTGCATTCCGAAATGCAAATATGACAAGCTCCACGGCATTTGCCAGGTTCATCAGAAATCTAGTCATATTGGGATCGGTTACCGTAATAGGTTGTCCATTTTTAATTTGATCAATAAAGAGCGGGATGACCGAGCCACGCGATGCCATTACATTTCCGTAGCGCGTTCCGCAAATTAGAGTCTTATCCGGCGATACCGTTTTTGACTTTGCTACAAATACTTTTTCCATCATCGCTTTAGATATGCCCATTGCATTAATGGGATAGGCTGCCTTGTCTGTAGAGAGACATATTACTTTTTTAACGCCGTTTTCGATGGCTGCAGTCAATACATTATCCGTGCCGATCACATTCGTCTTTACGGCTTCCAGCGGGAAAAATTCACAGGATGGCACCTGTTTCAAAGCTGCCGCATGGAAAATATAGTCTACATCATGCATGGCGTTTTTTACGCTTCCAATGTCACGGACATCGCCTATATAGAACTTAATTTTATCGTTCTTATATAGCTTTCGCATGTCATCCTGTTTTTTTTCATCACGGGAGAAGATACGGATTTCACCGATATCTGTGTTGAGAAATCTTTTCAGCACAGCATTGCCGAACGACCCTGTACCACCTGTAATCAACAGTGTTTTGCCTCTAAACATACAAATTTGCCTCCGTCTCTTTTAGCGCTTTTTGTATCCCCGCCATAAACCGTTCTTTACTATAATTCTCAGTATAATATTTTCTGGCATTTGCACCCATAACATCTTTTTTATTACTACTGCAAAACTCCAGTATCAATCCAGCTAATCCTTTGAAATCTTCTGCTTTGCAGCACAGACCGCACTCTGATTCAGTTATTATGCGGTTTGTTTCTCCATTAATTGAGCCTATAATTGGCTTCCCTGCAGCCATATAAGATTGGACTTTACCAGGTAATGTATATGATAGGGACTTATTATCCTGCAAAGTAATCAACATTGCGTCTGCGATCCCATAAAAATTGGGCATTTCCGACACTGGTCGTCTGCCATAAAAGATAATATTATTAAGTATCAATTCGTTTGCCAGTTGTTTACATTCGTTTAATTTCGATCCATCCCCTACAATATGAAACAGTATATTTATGTTTGATTTCAACACATTTGCAGCACTGATAATGGTTTGTATGCTTTGCATGTCACCTACATTTCCAGCAAAGACAAAATTGCATTTATCACTTTTCGGAACATCCACTTTTCGGCTGTATAAATCCTCAGCATATTGCGGTAAATACTCAATATCCTTATTTTTTAAGGCAAGAGTATCTCTAAAATACTCTTTGAACATATTTGATGTAACCAGGATTTTATCTGCTGTATTATATATCCACTTTGACATTTCTAATACTAGCTTATAGATTAAGGAACCTTCATTAACTCCACCGGAAGCAAGGCTGTCAGGCCATAAATCCAAACAGTAGAGTAACATCTTTTTATGATGTATTCGCTTATATAATAACGCAGGAATAACCATAGTTATCGGTGATAGCTGATTTACCAATACAATATCAAAATCATCTTTCAAGAATAGTACTTTTAGTGATGCAAATAATGCAAAACTCAGGTAATTGCAGAACAGCTTCAAGTTATTTTTGCCACGTCCTATTTCGAGGCATCGGATTACTTTTACACCATTGATAGTTTCATTACGTTTCTTGCCAAATCGGTAATCATCACGTATATGCCCTTCAGGATAATTAGGAAGGCCAGTTAATATAGTTACATTATGTCCATTTTGTACAAGTGTTTCACATATATCTGTTATTCTGAATGGCTCAGGATAGTAATATTGGCACACTACTAATATTTTCACAAAATCATTGACTCCTGCTTAATTATCCATATTTCAATTTGGTTAAATGCTTATATTATCTTTCTTAATGGTTTCAGATGGCCCTATATAGACTCCATCACTCTTTATTACTTTTAGAATAGTTCTGAAAAAACACTTTATATCCATTTTAATGCCAATCATTTTGACATACTCTCCATCAAGTTTCGCCTTATCCTCTATAGAGAGTTCATCTCTGCCATTAATCTGCGCCCAACCTGTTAACCCTGGCATTATCTCATTGGCTCCATATTTATCTCTTTCTACAATCAAATCGTACTGGTTCCACAATGCAGGTCTCGGTCCAATAATACTCATTTGACCGACTAAGATGTTTAATATCTGAGGCAACTCATCCAGGCTTGTTTTTCGAAGAAATTTTCCCACTCTTGTTATATATCGCTCTGGATTTTCAAATAAGTGTGTTGGCATATCCCTAGGAGTATCTATTTTCATAGTTCGAAATTTTAATATGTTGAAAAACTTTTTCTTTTTTCCGACTCGTTTTTGTTTAAAAAACACCGAACCTCTTGTGTCAAACTTAATGGCAGCAATTAAAATTATAAAAACTGGCGATAATACTATCAGTCCAATTAAGGATAAAACAATATCCATAATTCTCTTAATTCTTATATATAACATAGGTTATACTCCAATATATTGATCAAATTGTTGTACTGGCTGGATCTTAATTTGTCGTAAAAAAATAAAGCTACGCTATATAGTATATTTGTTAAATCATATACTATTACAAGACTTGCTTTATAACATCCTCACCCAATGACAGGCCGAAACACCGGCAAAGGATTCTGGAGTTTGTAAATAATTCGACCAATTCCCTGTATCTATGACATTACTAACACACTACATAATATCGGTATTTGCTACTCTTCATTTTAGATAATTGTACTGGTAAAGTCAATAAAATTACTTTTTATTAGCCTATAAATGGACATAGGACCTGCGAATCAGCTATAAATAGTACTGCCAGCCCATTACAAATTATGTAAAATGAGTACTACTAATTATTCCATTTTATTAGCGGTTTACATATACTAAAGTACATAAGAGAAATGATATAATAAACACATTGGGGAGAAATGTTATGTTACGAAAAAAACACTTTTTACTGACCGTTGCAGTACTAATGATTACACTCATAATGACGCCATTATCCGCAGCTGCAGAATTATTTAAGGATGTGACGGAAAGCATGCAATTATTGGGAAAACCCTTCAATGAATTGCCATATGCCAGAAATGTCTGGGATATGCAGGTTTACAATGGATCGATTTACCTGGGTTATGGCAACAGCAGCAATTATGGTCCTGCAATGAGCCCAGGACCTATTGATGTAATGAAGTACAATCCTGCCGCAAATACTTTCGAAACCGAATTTACTGTAGATGAAGAACAAATTGATATATATCGTATCATCAACGGCAAGCTTTATATACCTGGTCACGAATCTCTCGAATCATGGGAACTTGGTAATTTTTATACTCTGGACGGAGTATGGAGCAAATACAGGACTATTCCAAATGCAGTTCATGTCTATGATCTGGCCTATTACAACAATAAACTCTACGCTGCTACCGGTACGGATGGTTTTGGTGCAGTCGTATGTTCGGAAGACAATGGGCAAAGCTGGAGCCCGGTAAAACCTACCGACGGAACCACCTTCAACACCTCAGGTAGCAGAGCTTATTCGCTGTTTGAGTTTAACGGCAATTTATACGCCTCCAGTGTAATAATGAATTATAAAGCAAGTTCCGCAAATAACTTGCTTGTAATAAACGCAGATAGCGTTTCTTCACTCAAAGTAAATGGGGCCAATATGCTTCCCGGTCTATCGGATATATCTTCTTACAAGCTGATCAGAACGACTACCTTTAACAATAACCTTCTGTACATCGGAGGAAAGGTCAATAACGATCATCAATATATACCTGCCGCTTTGTATGCTTCAACAGAGATCGGCAATGCCAGAAAAATAATCTTCGCTGAAAGTACCGCACTGCCTTATGATATTATTGTACGCGGATCTTCGGTCTATGTCCTTGTAAGTGTAAAAAATGCTGCTAATGATTATACCAATATCGTTTATACCAGTACGGATCTGAATACCTGGAGCGAAGTTCTAAGATTCAAGAGCGACGCATTCGCGAGATCCTTTGAGGAGCTCAATGGCGACTTTTACTTTGGGCTCGGCTGTGATACGGTAGAGATGCCGGAATCGACAGGTAGTATTATCAGAGTTACTGCAGCGGAATATGCCGCTGCGCCTGTGACTACACCGGAGCCTACTCCTGTGCCTACCCCGGCACCTACACCAGTGCCCACGCAAGAGCCTACCCCTGTGCCTACCCCTGTGCCTACCCCGGTACCTACCCCGGTACCTACTCCTGCGCCAACTCCAGTGACTACACCGGAGCCTACCCCTGTGCCAACTCCAGTAACTACACCAGAACCTACACCAGTGCCTGTGTCGGAGCCTGCTCCTATTCCTGCGCCTACCCCGGTACCAGATCCCTTTCCTGATACTGTTGAGTCTACCCCTGTGCCTTCTCCCATATCTGATCCGGTATCTTCGCCGGAACAGGAAACGGTAGCTGCGCCGAAATCAAAGAATGTAACGGATAAAGTACAGCTGCTTGGCAATCCCTTTAATAAACAGACTTACGCAAGAAACGTATGGGATATGCAGTTCTTTAACGGCGCCATATACCTGGGACACGGCAACAGCAGCAATTACCAGTCCGCAACTAACGCCGGCCCGATTGATATCATTAAATATGATATTGCATCAAATAGTTTTATAAACGAATACACCGTAAATGAAAACCAGATTGATGTTTTTGATATCATCAATGGCAAGCTTGTAGTGCCTGGTCACGAATCGCGTGATGGGACGGGTTACGGCAGCTTTTATACACTGGATGGCCAGTGGAATAAAACTGCTACGATACCATTAGCTATAAATGTCTATGATATGGTCGAATATAACGGTAAGTTGTATACTGCTAATAGGTCGAACGATTTGGGACCCGTGCTATGTTCGAAAGACGGCGGCCAGTCTTGGGAAGCTGTCACAACCACGGATGGAACGGCTTTTTATGCTTCAGGGAAAGCTTCCTATTCCTTATTTAAATTCAAGGGAGCACTGTATGTTACAAGCTTGATGACAAATGCACGATTATCTTCATGCAATAATATCTTATGTATAAGTGATAATAGTATTTCTTCTATAAAAATTACAGGTACCCAAATGTTTCCAGGCCTATCCAGTATTATGCTTATGAAAATGAAAAGGACTACAATTGTTAATGATAATATACTGTTTATCTCCGGAAAGGGCATGAACCAGCATCAATATGAACCGACGGCCATGTTTATTTCCAATGAGATTGGTATCTCAAGAAAAATCACCTTCGAAGATAGCAGTGCTTTGCCTTGTGATATCCTGACCAGCGGTACTACGGTATATGTTCTTGCCAGTGTGAAGATATCAGACAATGAGTATAAAAATATTGTCTATCGCAGTGATGACCTGAATGTCTGGACTGAGGTATTTAATTTTACTACCGATACATTTGCAAGGTCCTTTGAGGAAACAAATGGTGACTTCTATTTTGGGCTTGGCTGTAACGCCGATAAATTGGCGGAATCAACAGGAAATATTCTTAAAGTCAGTAGAACCGATTATTAGGAATCGGCCTTACCTGGTAGAAACGTGTAGCCTGATAAAACGGCTTAATCTGCTATAGGCAGAAATGATTTTATACCTGAATGGAATTAATATCATCCAAATCCTGCTTGCAATTTTGAAAAGCATATTATTGACTGAAATAATATGTTTTTCTCTTTTTATCCTTGTAACATATGCCTTTAGCTGTTCAGGCTTTAATGGCCCTTCTACCCACTGCTGGGCATCCCCTATAATGTAAAAGCATTCCTTATCCTTTTTAAGGATCCGGTGCATTACATATCCTCCGCATTTTCTCCTTATTAGTACGATATCGTATTTTTTAACTGAATCATAGGAAGTCTTTGATAGTTCTACACTATCCACGCCTTCCCTCAGGAAAGGATACATGCTCATTCCGGTAACAGTAATCCATGCACTACCGCCATTTTGGAATACCTCATCAACAACACTGAATAATTCAACCGCTTTTACCTTTACTGATTCAAGCATTTCCAAACCAGCTCCACTGCTTCATAATCAGGACGGCATTTCAACAGATACACAGGGACAGCTCTGATTAGATTTTCCAATGTGATTATTGCCATATCCATTAATTCTTTATCAAAATAGGGTAGAAAACAACGCGGCATAAGAAGCTGCAGCGCCCTTTCCATCTCCAATTGTTCTATACTGTTTATTGGTGATTGTTCGAGCATGACAATACAGTTCAACGGTACCTTCATATTGCTGTATACGTCTGTTGAACCGCTCCATGGCGTGCCGCAAAGCATCGGAATATGATCAAGGAAGCGTATGGCAGGCCTGTCATCGTTTACAAACACAACCTCATCGCCATAGAATTCCTTCCAAAGTCTTGCATGCGTTGATTTTCCCGTTCCTGAAGGAGCTGAAATGATAACGCCCTTCCCGCCTGCTGCAAAGGCAGAGGAATGTATGGTGATACTGTCCCGGCTTAATAAATGATTCCGGTATGTAATTCCTGCAAGTTGAAATGAACGGTAATCATCCCACCTGATTAGTTCAGTCTGTTCTTTTATTGGAAACGGTAAATCAGATTCAATATATTGGATCTTGATGCTTTTCCATTTCGGATCTGCCTCAAGCGTAGTAGCAACCATTTTGGTATTTCTATTATGCATGTAAATAAAATATCCCTGTTCAGGGTCCTTTTTTCTCAGCCATTTCGCTGATTCGTCAAGGATCAGGTCGCCTTCTGGAATTTTAATGTGATCAACCTTTTCAATTGAAACATCCATATCGATCTTTTCTGTCAGTAGACTCTGATCATTTTCCTTTATAAATGAAGAGCATCTTTCCACAAAAAAATCATTCATACCTTTAAAATTCATTAAAATACCGGCAATATCAAATAGCATGATTTATCTCCCGACTGCATAAATCAGTCTTGTTTTCAACATTTTGTCTATTATTAAAATAAAGGGGTTGTAATAACAACCCCTTCTTAAACGCTCTTCTTATGAATTAGCACCTTCCCACCAAACTATCAAATTGCCCTGGTCATCTACACATTCACCAGATTCAACTGTACATTCACATACTCTTTCCTCTGCTCTTAAATCAACACAAACCATTTTTGGAGCGACATACTTCTTCATTTTTTCACCTCTCCCTTATAGTATTTATAGGTGCTGTAAAAATTCTTCTATAGTATCTTTTGTTTTGTTTTCATTATCTTAGGAGACTATATTAGCGCGGAATATGTCAGGGTGGTTCTTGATCTGTTCCTCAGTGCAACTTCCATTGCATGAACTGTCTGCGATCCTTTCCTCTACTCTTAGATCAACACAAACAAGCTTTGGTACGATATATTTTTTCATCAGCACTACCTCCTTTCTCAATAAACCATAAATTTATCTGTCAATACTAATAATGTACATCGAGATCCGAGCGGGCCTTCGCCAGTGTACATAAATAAGGCGCCGGCTTGATAAAACTACCTGTTTCAATCTTTAGCCTTGCAGGACAGGCTATACACTGTATCCTGTAATTGCATTCCTTACACTCGCTGCATGCCGGTACACTTATACCGGCTTCCCTTAAACTCTCCCATGCACGAACAAATCCATCCTTTTTGACGTTGGCAAAGGGTTCATTCAATAGTCCGCAGGGTGTCAGTCTGCCATCCCAGGTAAGCCAAAATGCAGACTTTGTTGCCGAACAACGGAAAGCTGATTGCGAGTTTAGCTTCAGTAATGCGTCTTTTTCTAAATCATCAGGAATACCTATCATAACATCGTCTTCAATGAATGCATTTGATTTAGTGTCGTTCCTAGCTTTTTCACTCTTTTTGGTATTATAATCTATTATCATTTTTTCATATTTGGCCAAAACTACAGGGTCAAGTCTGTTGTTTTCCGGGTCTGTCCCACAGCCTTCTCTTCTGGGACCGATATAATTCACTATTCCAAGGTGCACTCCAAGGTTTTCCGCGATATTTGAAATAGCTCTGAATTCTTCAAAATTATCCTTTATCACAGTTGTTTTAAGCTCTACCTTGATATTTTCCGATAATAGAGCTCTTACTGCCGAAAGGGTGTTTTCAAAGCCCTCCGGATGCCCTGTAACCCTTCCGTATGTCTCCGGATTGGCGCCGTATATCGTAATGCTGATCTTTGACGGAGGCTTTCTGGCAATCCTTTTTACCTTATCCGGGGTAATCAGACTGCCATTGGTAAATAGTACAATATTAAAACCCATCTCAGAATATGCTTCGTAGATCTCAAAGAAATCTTTTCTGAGGAATATTTCCCCGCCTGTCAATGTCAGAAAAACAAGTCCCGCATCTCTGGCCTGTTCCCCTATGGAAATCCATTGCGAAGCGGTCATTTCATTTTCAAGGAATGGTTTATCCTCCGGCGTAGTGCAAATATAACACATTTTGCAATGGAAATTGCACCTGGACGTAAGCTCAAAAAAGCCCGACACAGGTATTCCATAAACCTTGGCATGATCTATTATGTTTTTATGTATATCCGCCCACTTAACAGTCATGAAGCCTCCTGCATCCATTCACTCAAATAGGTTTTTATCCTGCACCATCCCCAGGAATAGCCTCACATCGTTCCTTGCAGTTTCCTCATCCACTTCGTATTCATCAAGCATTGCAGCAACCAATTCGTCTTCGGTTGCATCTTTCTCCAGAAGCCGCCATAGTATGGCTCCGCTTTCGCTAAGTGTCATAATGCCATTAAATTCTACAACTCTTGAACCCAATGGTATAACAACCCACTGCTTCGCTATTTCCCGTAACATAAAGCCGTTTTTAACCTTCATCAGTAACCCCTTTTTGCTATTCTACTGTATCTTTTGTAAAAGTGAGATGAGTCAATTATAATTGACTCCGGAATGTTATATGTAAACTTAATGGGCACTATATCTATATAATATTTATTTATCCGGTGTAAGTCAATACCATTTTGTAATTTTTTACATTTAAATTTTAATATCGGTCATCAAGCACAGTTTAAATTATGATCTTCCAAAATCAGTATTCCATCTTTAAGCTTGTATACCTTGTTACATTCATTTAATGCTGTCCTGCGATGGGTGATCATGATGCAGGTACGTACCGGCTTCATATTCCGGATATTATGCAGCACCTTTTCCTCCAGTTCTATGTCCAGAGCAGATGTAGCTTCATCCAGTACGATGATCGGAGCTTTTCTTAGAAGTGCCCTTGCTATCGCTATTCTCTGAGCCTGGCCTTCAGAAAGTCCATATGCTTTTTCTCCGATTACTGTATTGATTCCCACAGGAAGTTTTTCTACAAAATCCAGTGCACATACTGCATTTAATGCAGCTTTCATTTCATCCTCATCCGCTTCCTGTTCTCCGGAACGCAGGTTATCCGCAATGGTCCCGCTAAATAGTGTATTCCCCTGCGGGACGTATGAGAACCAGTTCCTTGTCGCACAGGAAATTTCATATTCATTTCCGGAACCGTCAAAGCATGCGATCATTCCTGCATCCGGTTTTAATAATGCAAGCATGAGCCGGATCATTGTAGTTTTCCCTTCGCCTGATGTGCCTATGATTGCTATAATTTCTCCCGGCTGAGCTTCCATGGTTACAGTGTCCAATACCTGCTCATCTTTTTCATACTTGAAGCTCACTTCATTAAAACATATTCCTGCTGAAGCAGGAATTCCTATCTTTGCTTCCGGAGTCTCTGCATCAAGCTTCTCCAATTCTATCAGCCTGCCGGCAGACGCCAGACCCGATATGACAAGCGGAACAGTTCTGGAAAGGGCTATAAAGGGTCCCTGTATCTGATTGACCAGTTGGAGCAGTTGTGTAAAAGTTCCAAAAGTAGCTGTTTCATTTGCAAGCTTTACGGCGCCCCAACAAAAAGCAAGAATATAACCCAGCCAGTAGCCCAACGATAGTATCGAATTTGCAGTAGCTCCGGTTTTACTTCTTTTGATTACCCAGTCGAGTCTTTCCTTTTGAAGCTCACCGATCCTATCCTTGCTTTGCTCCTCAAGATTATAGGTTTTAAGCACAAGCAGGTTCTGCAGATACTCTTGAATTTGCGAGCGGTAAAGGCTTTCCGATTCCTGCATCCTGATATGCATGTTACTCATTTTTTTAGCATAGAATCTGCTTATCAACACAGTAAAAGGCGCTAGAAAAAAAGCCATTAGCGCTAAACTCGGTTCAAAAGCCAATAATATGACAAAGGCTGCAACCAATTGAACGCCAAGAGCCGTGACCTGCGCAAGTATGTTTATGGATCCGCTGGCCACTGCGCCGATATCACTCGTAAGTCGTGTGAGCAAATCTCCGCTGTGATATTTGGAGACCTGCATCCACTCTATGTTTACAAGTCTGCCGAATATGCGCTGGCGAAGAGTATTGGAGTAGCTTTCATGTGTCTTTGCTGAATAGATTGACAGAAAAGCCCGCGCTGCCAGGTTGAAAAGGATGATCCCGGCAAATAAGGCGATATATAGGCCGGCGCGATTAAGTTCATTTTTAACTGCAAAATCGATAACATTTTTCGAAACGATTGCCATCAGCACGCTTCCTAATGATGTCAGCGATTCAACTATGATAATAATTACAACTGCCTTAAGAAATGGCCTGATGCTTGCTGCTACCCAGCCAGCGTTCGAAAGATGTTTCATTACCTCCTTCAATTTCATAAGGCTTCCTCTAACCTTTCATTCCCATAATTCAGTGATTGAACTGCAAAGCATTCTCTTCTCTTAATTTTGCATCACAGCCTTTAATGTCTGTTTTGATTCGGCTGTCTGCTCATTTACCTGTACGGACAATACAGGTTTGTTATACTCACGTGAATAATTATACGTCGGCACAAGCTTGGCCATGGTCTCACGCAGCATGTCGTCGCTCTCCATTGAATTTTCAAGTGCTTTGATGCACATGATGACTTCCTTGAAGCTCATGTCGGACTGTTTGCCGATAAAAATCTTTTTGTGAGCAGTCGCTTCCAGGCCTTCCTCCGCCATCAGCAGTTCTTCATAGAGCTTCTCACCGGGCCTTAAGCCAGTGTACTCGATCTTGATGTCTATATCAGGTTCCAATCCTGATAACCTGATCAGGTCTTTTGCAAGGTCTGCTATTTTTACGGGTTCGCCCATATCCAGTACAAACACCTCGCCGCCCTCCGCCAGCGCTCCTGCCTGAATTACCAGCCTGGCTGCCTCAGGTATCGTCATAAAGTAGCGGATGATATCGGGATGGGTTACAGTGACCGGGCCGCCCTGCAATATTTGCTTCTGGAAAAGCGGTATGACGCTTCCGTTGCTTCCGAGCACATTGCCGAAGCGTACGGCGGCAAACTTGGTTTTGCTCATCCGGTTCATAGACTGCACAATAATCTCGGCCAAACGTTTGGACGCGCCCATTATGTTGGTCGGATTGACGGCCTTGTCGGTAGACACGAGGATGAACTTCTTAGCGCCATAATCATCTGCGCGCCTTGCGGTATTCAGTGTCCCGAATACATTGTTCTTTATAGCCTCGCTGGGGCTGCCTTCCATCAGCGGTACATGCTTGTGCGCTGCCGCATGGAACACAACACCGGGTTTATATTTTTCAAATACCTCTTTAAGCCTGATTCTGTCTCGGCATGAGCCGATCAGCACTTCCAAATCCAGTTGACCCTTATATGTATACAACAATTCATTCTGCAGGTCGTACGCATTATTTTCATATATATCGAAAATGATAAGCTTCTTTGGCCCGAACTTTGCGATCTGCCGGCACAACTCAGAGCCTATGGAACCTCCGCCGCCTGTTACCAGCACAATTTCATCCTTCAGGTACCCTGAAATTTTATCCATGTTAAGCTTGATTTCTTCCCTGCCCAGTAAATCCTCTATGTTGACTTCTCTCAGCTGCTTTACACTAACCTGCCCGTTGAACATTTCCAATACATTGGGCAGCATCTTTACCCTGCATTTTGTTTCCTTGCATAGCCTTAGTATTTCGGACATGTCTTTTTTGGATGCGGATGGAATTGCCACAATGATATCGCTTATATTGTACTTTTTCGCAAGTTCTTTTATTTTATTTCTCCCTGACATGACAGGTATGCCGTTTATCCTTGTTCCGCGTTTCCTTTTATCATCGTCCACCGCAACAACAGGCACCGAGTTCATTTCAGTATGGTTTTTCATTTCCTTGATGAGCATGGAGCCGGCGCTTCCTGCGCCTATGATCATGATTCTGTTGGTTTCCTTGCTTTTCCTAAGCTTCATATTCTTAATTCTGCGAAGGTAACGGTAGCTCACTCTGCTGCCACCTACGGATAAGAACATTAGAATACATGAAGAAATATAGACGGAAATGGGGTAACGGTTTCCAGTGATCAAGCCTGACAGGCAGCCAAGACATCCGGCAGCCAGTGCGGCAAGAAAAATTTGCATCATTTCCTCTATGCCTGCATACTCCCATAAGCTCCGATAAAGACCACACAAATAAAATATACCGATCTGCATTGCAGTAATGATGATCTGGTACTGAAGAAAATAATCAAAGTACTGCTTCGGTATGGCTGTATCGAAACGGATTACAAGCGCAAGACATAGAGCGAGATTTATTAGTATTACGTCCGTAATCGCAAGCAATATCCTCCTGATGTGTATCGACATACTGTTCACCCCTCAAATTCTTACTTAAGCTATTATACTGTATTTATCGGCCATTTCTCTGTTAATGTTCTGTAAAAGATTCTTCGCTTTACTTAGAATGATATTTTACCTAGAATGACACTCTACATTAAATTTATCAAAAAAAGATAAAGCTGCGCCATGCAGCATATAAAGTCAATTTTATATATACTCTCACAAACCCTGTCTTATGACCTCCTGATCTGATAGCAGGCCGAAACACAGCCATCAGGCTTCGGATTTTATAGTATGTGCTTATCTCGATATGTGGCAGGCATGTTGTTTGCTCGTCACAATCAGGCGGGTCGCAAAAATGAGATGCCGAGATCTACTGTCCGTTCTTCACCCAGGAAATTCAACCTTACCTTTGCTCTTTCTTTCCTTGAGTTGATGCTTAGAATAATGCCCTCAAGAGAAAAAAGAGGCCCGTCGATCACCCTGACTCGTCCGTTTTCAACAAGTGCGCTTGAAAAGCCAATCTCTTCATTATTGCAGATCAGCCTTGATAACACAGCCATTTCACTGCTGTCGATCGGAGTCAGTGTATTTCCTGTTTTTAAAAAACGGAGGACGCTTGGTATGTTTTTTAACCGGTAGTATATATCTGTATTGACCTCTCCATTTAATAGTACATACCCCGGAAATAAAACCTTTGTCTCAACCTTCAGTATGCCGCCTTTTCTTATCTTTAGTTTCCTTTTGGGTACCATTACCAAAAAATCTTCAGGCAACCGGTATTTTATTCTCTCTTTTACCTTATCTTCGTCGCCTGTTACTGCAAAAACTCCATACCAATGATCTATTCTTGGCTCTGGCAACATTAGCGCATACCACCTATGGATAAACAATTTATAGTCAACAATAATTTTAGTGTAGAAAAGAAGTAAAGTCAATAAATATTTACAATTTTTCTACTGTTTTGTTCATTTTCTTTTTGTCGAATTTTCTCATATTTTTGTATTAACCAGTCACATATTGATTTTATACTAGTTTTGCGGGATTTTCAAGTGCTTTTGTACACAGGTGGTGTAATTTTATCCAATATATCCGATTTATTCTGAATGAATTGAGTAGTATCATTGCGGGAAGCACAGATGCATTTATTCTATCTACGGTTCTGCTGTGACCGTTTGCTTTGGTGCAGTTGAGCTGCTGTCTGATGAACTGCTTGAAGGTGTGCTTGATGGTACGGTTGGCGTAGGCGCCTGCGACTGCTCAGCAGGCGTTTTGGGGGTGGTCTTTCCCGTGGCCTTTGCATTACTGTTATTAGTAGCTGCACCGTCTTTTGACGTTTTCGTTGTGCTTACGGTATTTTGACCGGCAGAAGCTGGGGATTTTGCCGGAAGAAACGCAGCCTGTGCCGCTCTGCCGTCCTTTCCGTAATTTATGGTGCAGACAGCGATAATCGCTGCTAAAAATATGCTTCCGAATGTATAAAATAGTTTTTCGGCTATATTTTTCTTATTCTTTTTCTCACTCATCTATGATTCTACCTCACAAGCTATTTCTTCTTTCTTATCGTTGAATCTCCGTCTGCTTTCCTGTACCTCTATTTAGCCCCGGTGTCTATGCCTTATTACCTAAAATCGCCGACTGCTGCTTTAAAACCAATTTCAGCGCCCAGTTCCGTGTTGCCACTGTCTGCGGGTGCAGTAGATTGCCCTTGGCAAGTATATATCCTATTGTGTTGTCCAAGCCTGCAACAATCGCCTTCTCAAGGCTTTCTTCCGCAGCCTTCCGTATTATTTCCACTCCGGGATAAACCCTTCCCGCTTCTATATAGTCTGCTATAAATATAATGCTGCAAAGCTTGTCCATTCCTTCTTTGCCCATGGTATGCTCTGAAACTGCTGCAAGTACGCGCGGGCATTCGACCCCGAAGACATCCCTTGCAAGATATGCACCTACCTTTCCGTGCAGCAGCTCCGGCTGACACCGCATAATATCATCCACTACTATGCCATATTTGCTGCAGAGTACGATCGTCTCGGCTTTGCCCAGATCCCTCGCGCAATCGTGTATAAGTCCGGCTAATGTGGCCTTTTCCAGATCCTCGCCATACTTTTCCGCAAGCATACGGGATGCTTCCATTACATGCACGGAATGTGCAAACCTCTTTGGGGATAGCATTTGCTGTAGTTTTTCCTTTATTTCATCTATACTCATCGCATTCATAATATTCCACCTGCCATTGCAATCCCGCCTTTGTCATTGCAGCGCCTGTCCGTACAGGCCTTTTGTTATTATATACTCTTCAACGCTTTCCGGTACAAGGTATTTTATGGTTCTGCCAGCGCCGCACCTCTTTCTTATATCACTTGATGATATATCGATCAAAGGGGCATCAACCATATGTATATTTAAACCGTATTTTTGCCTTAACTGCCCGATATCATCCTCGATTTCCTTACTGTCATAACCTGGCCTCAGGACCGCGGCAAATTCGCACAGTCCAAAAACACTGCGAAAGTCCTTCCATGTAGTCAATTCGGGAATAATATCCGCACCGATTATAAAAAAAAGCCCCGTCTCCCGGCCATATATTTCTCTTAATGTTGTAAGTGTGTTAACTGTATAAGTAAAGCCCTCCCTGTCGATCTCCACTCTGGAGGCCTCAAAAAAGCGGTTGGTGGAAACGGCGCGCTGAACCAGTTCAAAACGGTACTCCGCATCGATCACCATACTGTCAGGCTTGTGGGGAGGTTGTCCGGACGGTATGAAGAGTACCTTGTCAAGGCACATTTTCTCACGCACTGTCTCGGCTATGATCAGGTGACCACAGTGTACCGGGTTGAAAGTGCCCCCAAATATGCCTATTTTATTATCGTGATGCTGCATATTCCTTCCTTTCATATCAGCTGTCCCGCAAATATGTTCCATATGCTGGCATGCCGGTTAACCGGTTCAACCGGAGGAATGATTTATTCTAAATGCTAACCAGTGCAATACTTGATTCAAAACTCTTACTTGAAGCTTTACTCGAATTTAAAGTATAACTCCAACCTGGTTATGCTAAGCCTTGATCCCGATATCCTTTCTGTAATGCATACCTTCGAAGCGGACCTTGCCCACCGCGGCATACGCCTTTTCCCTGGCCTTATCCATTGATCCGGCTGTTGCCGTAACACCGAGCACCCTCCCGCCCGAAGTAAAAAGCCGGCCGGACTCAAGCTTCGTGCCTGCATGGAACAAAATAACAGACGGATCCTTTTCAGCTTCCTTAAGGCCGCTTATTTCAAGCCCTGTTGCATATTTGCCCGGATATCCGCCCGATGCCAGTATTACGCAGACAGCAGCATTATTATCCCATTCGATTTTAGCAGAATCGAGCGTTTCGTCAATAACTGCATTGAAAATGTCAATGATATCCGTTTTAAGACGAGGCAATACGACCTGAGTTTCCGGATCGCCAAACCTGGCGTTGTATTCGAGCACCTTTGGCCCATTTTCAGTCAGTATCAGTCCAAAATAGAGCACACCTTTAAATTTTCTGTTTTCTCTGTTCATTGCTTCAATCGTTGGTCTGAAGATATGTTCCATACAATAAGAATCCAGCTCGTCCGTATAAAGCCTACTGGGTGAAAATGTCCCCATACCGCCCGTGTTAAGTCCTTCGTCATTGTCAAGGGCACGCTTGTAATCCTGCGAGCTGACCATCGGGACAACTGTTTTACCGTCGGTAAAGGCAAGGATGGATACCTCAGGCCCTTCTAAAAATTCTTCTATTACAATCCGGTCTCCTGCGCTTCCGAACCTTTTGTCCGACATCATTTCATGTACTGCTTTACTCGCTTCTTCAAGATCCTGCGCAATGATAACGCCCTTGCCCAGGGCCAGTCCATCAGCTTTTACTACTATTGGAAAGCTGCTTTTTTGAAGGTAGGAAATTGCTTCCTCCATGTTATCAAAAACTTCATAGTCGGCTGTCGGAATGCCGTATTTCTTCATCAGATTTTTTGAGAAAGCCTTGCTGCTTTCAATGACAGCCGCATTTTTCCGGGGGCCGAATGCTCTGATGCCTGCCGCATCCAGTGCATCCACCATACCTGCTGCCAGCGGGTCATCCGGCGCCACCATGACCAGGTCGATCTGCTCTTCTCTGGAAAAGCGCACAACACCCTCTATGTCCAGTGCTTTTATCGGAACGCACTGTGCCAGTGCCGCTATTCCGCCATTTCCCGGTGCACAGTAAAGCTTGTCAACCTTCGGGCTTTGTGCAATTTTCCATGCGAGTGCATGTTCACGTCCGCCACCGCCAATTATTAAAACCTTCATTTTTTTGTTCCTCCTTTATACCAGTTTTAATATCCTTACCCTGCGGCCTTCGATCTCCAGTCTGCCTTCCGAGTACAGCCTGATCGCCTGCGGCAGCAGTTCCCATTCCGCCTCTCGCATCACTCTTTGCTGCAGCGATTCCGGTGTATCGTCCTCCTTCACCGCAACAGCCTTTTGCAGGATTATAGGCCCTGAATCGTATTCGTAATCCACAAAATGAACGGTTGCGCCAGTCACCTTTACACCATATTCCAGCGCCTTCACATGCGGAGCAATGCCATAATAGCCTTTCCCGCAAAAGGATGGGATCAGAGCCGGATGTATGTTGATAATCCTGTTTCTGTACTCGTTCACAAATCCTTCTCCGAGCATGGACAAATAGCCTGCCAGGACGACCAGTTCCACCTCATACTTTTTGAAATGCTCCAGCATCGCCCGGTCGAAATCCTCTGCATCCGCAAAACCTTTTTTTGATATGCAGGTGTTTGGAATGTCATTCCGCTGTGCCCTTTCAAGAGCATAGACTCCCTGCCTGCTCGATACCACGGTAACGATCCTGCAGTTCGGCAGATAGCCGCTTTTTATCTTATCAATGATGGCCTGGAGGTTCGTACCACCTCCGGAAACTAAAACTCCCAGCTTTAACATAGATCTACTCCGGCTTCTCCCTTTACTACTTCGCCTATTATATAGGCCTTCTCTCCCAGCGCTTTCAGGGTTTGCAGTACATTGCCTGCAATTTCGGGATCCACTGCAAGCACCATTCCGATACCCATGTTGAAGGTGTTGTAAATACTCCTGACGCTAAGCTCCCCAATTTTCTGAAGAAGGCTGAATACAGGAAGTACAGGCCATGTACCCATATTAATATGAACTCTGTATCCATCCGGGATCATTCTTGGAATATTTTCAATAAAGCCGCCGCCCGTAATATGTGAAATACCTTTTATCTGGAATTTTTCCTTGAGCTGCAGGATCGTTTTTACATAAATCCTTGTTGGCTTCAGCAATTCCTCCCCAAGGCTCGAACAGCATTGCTCCACATACCCGCGGATATTTTCTTTTGTTGGGTTCAGCAGCTTTCGCACAAGCGAATAACCGTTGCTGTGAAGTCCTGATGAAGCTAATCCGATCAGCTTGTCGCCTTCGGTGATGTTTTTGCCGTCGATGATTTTCTTCTTATCGACAACACCTACTGCAAAGCCCGCGATGTCGTATTCGTCTTCAGGGTAGAAGCCGGGCATTTCGGCAGTCTCGCCGCCGACCAGAGAACAGCCTGACATGATGCAGCCCTCTGAAACGCCTTTTACGATCTGCGCTACTTTTTCAGGCCTGTTTTTACCCAGCGCTATGTAGTCCAAAAAGAATAACGGCTCTGCGCCTCCGCATATGATATCATTCACGCACATTGCCACTGCGTCGATCCCGATGGTGTTATGCTTATCCATCAAAAATGCGATCTTAAGCTTCGTACCGACGCCATCCGTCCCGGAAACCAATACCGGTTCCTCATATTTGTTTTTGTCCAGTGAGAATAGTCCACCGAACCCTCCTATATCCGTCAGTACTTCAGGCCTGAAGGTCCTTTTAACGTCATTTCTCATCAGCCTGACAGCTTCGTAACCGGCTTCCACATCTACGCCGGCAGCTTTGTAATCTATCATTTCAGCATCCTCCCCAATTGATATTCCCTCTTGATTATATTCTCATCCGGCCTGTACAGGCCGTTCTATTTATTAAGTCATACTAAACACGCATCATCGCACTCCTGTGCTAACCGCATGAAAATTTATCGCCTTCCGGAGGTACTTTCATCGGATAGGTCGAATTAAAGCAGGCAGTACAGAAACCGCATCTGGCACTGGAAGCAATACTTAGAAGTCCCTCCAGGCTGAGGTATCCGAGGCTGTCCGCCCCGATCATTTCACAGATTCCCTCCACAGTATGCTTTGAGGCAACCAGTTGCTTTGATGATGATATGTCGATCCCGAAATAGCATGGAAATTTATATGGAGGCGAGCTGACACGCATGTGTACCTCTTTCGCCCCCGCATCCTTGAGCATTTGTACGATCCTTCTTGTCGTAGTGCCCCTTACGATGGAGTCGTCGACCATGATGACCCGCTTGCCAGCAACTTCCGACTTCATTGCATTAAATTTAATGCGTACGCCGGATTCCCTCTGCCCCTGCTCGGGCTGAATGAAGGTCCTGCCTACGTACCTGTTCTTTAAAAGGCCATGGCCGTAAGGTATGCCGGACTGTCTGGAATAGCCGAGTGCGGCGTTAAGACCGCCATCCGGCGCGCCGATGACAACGTCCGCTTCAACCGGATGCTCGATGGCAAGGCGCTTTCCGGCTTCGATTCTCGCCTGCAGCACGCTTACGCCGTCAATCACACTGTCAGGACGGGCGAAATATACAAACTCAAATATGCAAAGGTTTGATGGCCGGCTGATTGCTGAACAATCAAACGGGCATGCATGTGAAAGCGGTGGCTCGCTTCCGGCAGAACGATCTGCATAGGGCAGGCCGGAAGATAGTCCCGGACTTGCCGTCTGAATGGAATGAACCCCGTCATCTCCAATGAGTACGATCTCTCCCGGCATGATATCCCTGATCAGTTCTGCTCCAACGGCGTCAAGCGCGCAGGATTCGGAAGCCAGAACATAGGAGTTTTCCGCCTTTCCAATGCAAAGCGGCCTGATACCATGCGGATCGCGAAATCCCACGAGCCTTTTTGGCGTAATCATCACTACGGCATAAGAGCCGCTGATCGTCTGCATGACCTTCTGAAGAGTCTCTTCAATGTTATTGCAGCTTACTCTGAATCTTGATATGAGGTTCGCTATGACTTCCGTATCGCTCGTGGTCTGAAATATCGCGCCGTTTTCCTCCATCTTTGACCGCAGCTCTGCGGCATTGACCAGATTACCGTTATGTGCCAGCGCAATCTGCCCGATTTTGTATTTTACCACCATCGGCTGGGCATTTTCCCTGATACTCCCGCCTGTAGTGGAATATCTGACATGGCCTATGGCGATCCGGCCCTTCAGATGGTTTAGTACGACTTCGTTGAATATTTCAGGCACCAGCCCCATGTCCTTGTGGTGGAGGATGACGCCCTCGTCGTTTACCGCGATGCCCGCGCTTTCCTGTCCCCTGTGCTGCAATGCGTACAGGCCGTGATACGTGGCGCGCGCCACATCAAATTTGTCATTGTTGAATATGCCGAATACGCCGCATTCTTCATGAAGCTTTCCGGGCATGACGCCGCCTTGCTCTTCCAACTCTATTCCATTGTTATTGCTGTAATTGAATTTCATTTGGCAAATCCTCTTCCTTGATACCTTATGTGCACTTTAAAAGTCTTCCTTTTCAAATGCTTCCTGCAGCTTGGCGTTTTTCTGCTCCACCTTGCGGGCAAGATCCCGCTTGTACTCCCTCATCTTCTCCCTGAACTCAGGATATGCTCCCGACATGATCTGTATTGCCAGCAAAGCTGCATTGTCAGCTCCGTCTATCGCTACGGTCGCCACAGGTATGCCTGCCGGCATCTGCACGATGGACAGCAGGGAATCCAGACCGTCCATTGTGGACGATTTGACCGGTATGCCGATGACCGGCAGCGGGGTGAATGAAGCAATGACTCCGGGCAGATGAGCCGCTTTGCCGGCTGCTGCGATGATGACCTCTATGCCGTTTGCCTCTGCATTCGTTGCAAACTCAGCCGCTTTCTGCGGCGTCCTGTGAGCGGAACACACAAGCACTTCGACCTCTGCCCCGAATGATTTCAAAAGTTTTATACAGCTTTTCAATACCGGTAAATCCGAGTCGCTTCCCATTACTACCGCAACTTTTGGTTTTTTCACACTGCTCATTCCATACCTCCGTTTATGCACCCATTTTTATCGCTGATACTGCATTTGATATTGTTCGTGCTTTATTACAACTACCCGGTTCGATGAACCGGCAATAAATATTTTTCCTGCTTTCAAGGCGCCGAATCCTGCCTTTTTCTTAAGCTATAAAAGCCGTTCCAGGTACGGTTTCGATGCCTTGAAAACAAGAAGCCCGCTTGGCGGGCGGACTTCATTATTTATTTTATGCAAACAGCTGCAGCGCATCAAACACATATTTCAAAAGGAACAGCGCCGTAACAATGTACATGATCGGGTGAACTTCCTTTGCCTTGCGTTTGCAGATTTTCGCCAGGCAGTAGAAAATAAAGCCTGCTGCAACGCCAGTTGCGATGCTGTAGCTGAATGGCATTACAACAGCCGTGAAGAATGCAGCAGCCGCTTCTTCAAAATCTTCCCATTTTATTTTCGCCAGCGATTCTATCATCAGGATGCCGACTACGATAAGCGCCGGTGCTGTTGCAGCACCCGGCACCATGAGCGCTATAGGCGACAGGAATAAGGATGCAAGGAACAGTATGCCGACAACAGCCGAGGTCAGGCCAGTCTTTCCGCCTACTGCTATACCGGCCGCACTTTCTACATAAGTTGTCGTATTGCTTGTGCCTAGCAGTGCGCCTACGGAAGTAGCTGTTGCATCTGCAAATAATGCCCTGTCGAGCTTGGAAGAGAAGCCTTTACCCTTTTGAAGCGATTCTTCGTCTTTGTTATCAAATATGCCGGTCTTTCTTCCCGTACCAAGGAAGGTGCCTATGGTGTCAAATGTATCTGCAAGGCTGAACGCCAGTATGAGCGTCAGTATTTTCGGCAGTTGTGAAATATCCTTGAAAAGTCCGAAAACATCCAGCTTGAAGAAAGTCGGAGCCAGACTTGGGGGAATAAATGATTCTGCGGTGATCTGGGGTATCTGTGTGACTCCCATGGGGATACCAATAATGGTAGTTAAAATAATGCCGATGAGCATGGCTCCCTTTACTTTCAAGAGCATCAATACGACAATGATCACTACGCCAATAAGTGTGAGTACGGAAACCGGATCTGTAAAGTTCACCAGTGCGGGAACTACTTTTCCGAAATTACCTATCACATTCGCTTCTCCCTGGGGCGTGAAGTCAAGGAGGTGTCCGTCCATAAAGCCTATGTAAGCTATAAACAGTCCAATGCCGCCGCTTATTGCATATTGGAGCGACTGTGGAATCGCATAGATAATCATCTTTCTTATCTTGGTTACTGTAATTACGATATTAATGAGACCGCAGATAAAAACGATGCCCAGAGCCTGTTCCCATTTGATACCCATACCCAAACATACAGTATAAGTAAAGAATGCATTCAAACCCATTCCCGGAGCCTGTGCATATGGAACATTTGCAACAAATGCCATTACAAATGTCGCGATTGCCGCTGCGAGAATTGTTGCGACGAATACTGCTTTCTGATCCATACCTGTTGTAGAAAGAATCAACGGATTGACAAACATAATGTAGGCCATTGTTACAAACGTTGTCAACCCTGCAAGGACTTCTGTCCTCACATTGGTGCCATGTTCCTTGAGCTTGAATAGCCTGTCCATAAACTACCCCTCCCATAAAATTAAGAAATAATTACTCAAAACGGCCGCTTTTGCACGTCCGGTCAAGCCTGTACCAAATACATTTAGTGTTCGTACAATAATTCCTTTATAATACTTGGGTGGTGCATATTTCTTATATGAAGTATAAGAGGCCGCTTTTACATACAACGCCGCCCTTTTTCAACAGGTACCTTCAAATCCGCTGATTTCGGGCACTTCACGCCATATGAACAGCATCTTTTTCACAATACTAATACTATCAAATGAGATGTCTCTTTGTCAACCGAGAACAGAAAAAAATACGAACATTTTTTAAATATCTATAAAAAACATTCGTATTATTATGTCTTTATCATTGCCTGTTAGTGATTGCCCGTATTTTATATCATTTACGAGCCTGCCTGGCCTTCAGATACCTGTCGATGATTGCGGCGGCCTCCTCACGCGTAAGCAGGCTTCCGGGCCTGAAGGTATTGTCGGTATTCCCGTTTACCACTCCCATATCTGCAAGCACGTCAATATAATTAAGCGCGTATTCCGAAATACTGCTCCTGTCGGAAAAATATGCACGTCCCGGCCTGGCGGAAATATCAAGCGTTCTGCCTAGAATTGCGCACGCCTCTTCACGGGTGATATTTTTATCAGCATCGGCCAATACTCGCCCATTGTCGGTCCTTCCCTCCACCAGGCCGTATTTGTAAGCCGGCCGTATATATCCCGCAGCCCAGCCCGGTATCCTGGCCGTATCGGAAAACGGCAATTTCACATCATTTGTATCAAGCTTGTCAAGGTCAAGGGAAGCACACAGCATTTTAATGAATTCCGCCCTTGTGATATTTCTTTCGGGATAAAAACAGTATGTCCCTCTTTGCTCTTCGCCTTCCACAATTTTCAGGTATGTCAGGGAATATATGGGGTCCTTCGACCATCTGCCCGGGGTAATATCTTTAAATAGCCTCAGATCGCTGTTTTCAATAACGGCATATTTACTGAAGCCCGACAAGCGGACTGATATGACGCCGTTTATATCAATGCTCCCGCCGATGTACTCCCATGCTCCGGTTTCTTCATCAAGCTTATAAAATGCAATATTCCCGTTATCAGCCGTATAACCGGCACCCAGCCTGAAATTCACTGTGACAGGCAATACAGGTTTTATGCCGTTTGCCAGCTTTATGTCGTATACGGGGCTTAAAAGCCTCAAACCGGGAAACCAGCCCATAAGGCCGCCGGTATCCGTCACCCTTCTTATTGCGATATCAGCAGCCGAGGGCAGAGCGCCTGCCGGTATGGACAGGGAAAGCATGCCGTCGGCATTAACTACGGCAGGGCTATTTGGCTGGATCCGCCCTGTAAAGAGATCCGTCATGTTCTGCTCCATCGCCGTAATTATTTTCAATATATCTTCCGGGCATCTTGCACTGGTATCCGGGATAGCTGTCCTACCGCCCTGTTCAACAGTTTTTTCTTCGATATTCAATACGACGGCGTCAGTGTGCGTAAACCCTTCCGTTACACCGAACTCCGCCATTACAAATGCCTTT
>JBDKVA010000162.1:0-49130 GCA_039679375.1 Clostridiaceae bacterium | reverse complement strand
ATGGGAGCCTTCGGTTATGGATGTGATATCAAATAACAGTGCAGTCTGATTATTAAGCAACTAAATTACAACAAAGTATAGGCAAAGGAGAATATTAGCATGGAGATCAACCAAATTATCAGCGAGGTAAAAAAGAAGGTAGAAGCAGCCGGTGGGCTGAAATCAGTTTATTTTATAGCATGCGGAGGTTCACAGGCAGCAATATATCCGGCGAAATACCTGTTGCAAAGCGAAGCTGTAAATTTTGCCAGTGAAATTTATACCAGCAACGAATTTGTACATGCAACGCCAAAATCCCTTGACAACCGCTGTATCTGCATAATCTGCTCACTGAAAGCAACCGCCGAAACTGTCGAGGCAGTAAAAGTAGCTAATTCAAAAGGCGCGATCACTATTTCCATGACGGGCTTCATGAATACGGAAATGGCACATAACGGCCAATATGTTGTCATTTACTCCAACGGAGATAGTCAGGTTTATTCCTGCGCAAACCAGGCGCTTGCCCTAAAGCTTGGTTTTGAAATACTGTACCAGTTTGAGCAGTATAAAAACTATAACGCCGCAATTGCAGCATATTTAAAAATCGATAATATTATTGACGATGCCAAGTGTAAGCTGCTTCCAATGGCAAAGGAATTTGCCAATAAATTTAAAGACGATTCCGTCTTCTATATCATAGCAAGCGGTCCTTTATTCGGCACGGCATACACAATGGCCTGCTGCCATCTTATGGAGATGCAGTGCAAGCATGCCATTGCCTTACATAGCGGAGAATATTTCCACGGTCCGTTTGAAACCACAGACAGAGACGTTCCGATTGTTCTGTTCAAGAGCACCGGCAGAACACGTCCTCTAGACGAGCGTGTTGAAAGATTTATAAAGAAATATAATGAGCATAATATAATTATTGATGCCGAAGAGGTTGGTTTAGGACAGCTTGATCCAAGCGTGGCAGAGTTTTTCAACTCAATTATCATGATTCCGATCGAGAGGTTTTTTGTTTATCATATGTCCCTTGTCCGGAATCATCCTATGGAATACCGCCGTTATATGTGGAAAGTAGAGTATTAATCCCGGTATTCTCTTTTAAATCCAAATCGGATAGTATATACTAATTATAAGAGTATTATACTGCAAAGCGACCGTATAGTTAATTTATTCATTCCGGAGCGGCGGAAAGCCTTTACTTGAAATATGCCGCATGTTATTCTTTATCCCGCCATCCGGCAGATATTTTACATCCGGTTGTTTTGCAGAATTATCAGAAATATAGGAATGGTTGAACAATGTTGAATACGAATGATCCTGTCCCATTGTACAAACAGCTTATGGATGAAATAAAGGAATCAATAAGTACAGGTTATTATAAACCCGGCGACCGTCTGCCTTCCGAGATTGAAATGGCAAAGCAAAACGGCGTCAGCGTAATAACCGCCAGAAAGGCGGTAAGCGAGCTGGCCAAGGAAGGAATCGTTAATAAGAGACAGGGCAAAGGGACCTTTGTCGCGGTTCAGAAATATAAGCGCGATATTAATCAGATCATGAGCTTCAGCGAGTCCTGCAGATCCATGGGAGCCGTCCCCGGCGGCCGGCTGCTGGAGCGCAAGCTGATGATACCGGACGGCAATATCTTAAAAGAATTGGAGCTGCCGCCTCTCACACAGGTTGTTTATATATCGCGTCTCCGGTTTGCAAACGGAGAACCCATAGCAATCGAGATCAGCTATTTCCCGATAAAATATGCATTTTTAATGGAAGAGCCTCTCGATGACAATTCCTTATTTGAAATCCTGGACAGTAAATCCAATACCCGTATCACAAAGTCCAGAAAATCCATAGAGATTTGCTGGTCGTCGGCAAAAGAGGCCGAACTGCTTCGCATCAAGAAAAAAAGCCCGCTCCTTTTGATTCACAGCACAGCCTACAGTGAAACCGGCCAAATAGTTTTTGCAGGAACGCAGCTTATAAATGGCGCCCGGTTTAAATTGAGAGTCTGATCCTTTAATTTGTTATGCTCCCTCTTATACAATACAGTCTTACATCTGAAAACGGAAACGGTCTCCGCGTAAAATAATTTTAACGTATTCCATAACGCGGTGATCCTCGGAATATACCAGGGCGGTCATTAAAAAAAGCGGGAAGCCTTTCGGCACACCCAATATCTTGCCTTCCTTCGAATTTGCATAAGCAATCTCCAATGTTTTATTCGAGAATCCCGGCCTGAGCTGGTACTTGCTGTCAAGGATCTGGTAAAGAGAATGGTCGTCCAGATTTTCATTTTCAATACCCGGACAGAATTCTCTCGCCAGATAGGATGTTTCGAACGATACCGGTTCCTGGTTTATAAGGCGTATTCTTTCAAGACGGACAACGTCCGAGCCTTCCCGAATACCCAGAAGCTTTGACAGCTTCTGGGTAGCCGGCTCTATTTCTACACCGAGAGCTTTTGCACCGGCACGCATTCCGCGCGCCTGCATGCGCTCAGTAAAGCTGGAGACGTTAACCAGCGCACGTTCAATTTTGGGCTTTGCAACAAAGGTACCCATTCCCTGCACCCTGGTCAGCAGACCGCAATCAACAAGTTCGGCAATCGCCTTGCGAACGGTTATGCGGGATATTTTAAATTGCTTTGACAACTCAATTTCCGGAGGAATTTGATCCAGTGGCTGCAATTCACCTGAATCAATCAGGTTTTTCAAGTGGTTAAACAACTGGAGATACAACGGTTCCGTACCGTTTGCCGTAAGAGCCCTGCTAAACATAATATTCGGTTCTTCGTTCATTTTCTTCATCTCAACCTTTACGATTTGATCTCTTTAATGCTGGCTGTTTATAACAGTAATGCCATAACACTCTTCAGCCGTTTCCGCACTAACCCTGCTTTCTATTACATCACGAAGCACGTTCTCCGGATTTCGCTTTTTGGGATTGCCGAAGCCGCCCGCCCCGGGTGTGCACACAGTAAGCAAATCTTCTTTTTTCAGCGCAATTCCGGAAACCTTGGAAGGCAGCTTTACGGCATCTTCGCCATTTTTGCAAAGATAGAAAGCGCCCGGTCTGCCGGACTTGCCGCCCATCAACCCCCATGGCGCGAATTTATGGCGCTCGCCTTCCAATAAAGAGCACGTCAGAGAATCGCTTAATACGCGAAACTCTCTGCAGATGCCCATACCTCCACGGTATTCTCCCGCGCCGCCCGAATCCTTAATAAATCCATAGCGCTCGACAAGAACCGGATACTCTGTTTCCAAAGCCTCTATAGGAAGATTGGAGGTATTGGTCATGTGAACCTGGACGCCGCTGGCGCCGTCGCCGCAATAATAAGCGCCTGCGCCGCCTGCGATAGTCTCCAG
The DNA here is from genome assembly GCA_039679375.1 of Clostridiaceae bacterium. Classification (GTDB taxonomy): domain Bacteria; phylum Bacillota; class Clostridia; order Acetivibrionales; family DTU013; genus JBDKVA01. The sequence goes on along the minus strand of JBDKVA010000162.1, from coordinate 45,777 downwards.
ATATACAAAATATTTATTGCTTTTTTCATTAGTGCCTGAAAAAATAACCGAAGTAACCGAGCTGTTGCAAGCTGCGACAACTTTCTCCGGTACGACCTGCGCCAGCGCGCCCAGCAAAACATCTACAACACGCTGGGCCGTGTCGATACGGGAAGAAACCGGAGCAGGGCTGGTGCAATTTACAATAGAGCCCAAAGGAGCAGAAACCTTCAAAACACGGTAAATGCCATGATTTGCAAATACGTTCTTTCCGACCACCGATTTGAAGCAATAAAAAACTGTAGTCAGCAGACCCTGGTAGGTCAGGTTCAACGGGCCGGGAACCTGAGGGCTCGTACCGTCAAAGCTTATATAAGCGATGCCGTCCTCAATTCTGACCTGAGTGCGTATTGAAACCGGTTTATTGTAGTTTTCGCCGGCGTCATCCAGAAAATCCTCAAAGGTATAGGTTCCGTTTTTCAAGGTTTTTATTCCGAAACGCATCATTTTCTCGGCATAATCCAGCAATGCGTCGGTACATGTGCAGAAATCATCGGTTCCGAATTTGCAGATAACCCTGCCGAGTCTGCCGGAGCCTGCAACATTTGCGGCAATCTGCGCGTTCAGATCACCGCGGCGCTCGTCCGGAGTACGGGTATTGAGCAGCAGAAAATCCATCGTTTGCTCCACAACCTCATTATTTCTGCATATATAGCATAAAGGTATTCTGATGCCTTCCTGAAATATGCTGGTGGAATTTGCAGGACAGCTGCCTGGAACCATACCGCCAATATCCGAGTGATGAGCAATATTGGCTACAAATGCTACAAGGCGGTTTTCTGAGAAGACAGGAGAAATCATTGCAAAATCCGGCAGATGAGTACCACCGCCTGAGTAAGGGTCGTTTGTTATAAACATATCGCCCGGCTTGATCATCTCTTCCGGATACTTCTTCAAAACAGCCTGCACAACGCCCAGCATTGAGCCAAGGTGCATGGGAACATGCTCAGCCTGGGCTATCATATTGCCCTTCCCGTCAAATATTGCCGTAGAACAGTCTTTTCTTTCCTTAATGTTTGTGGAATAAGCTGTTTTTACCAGTGTAACGCCCATCTCTTCAGCTACGGACAACAGCATATTCGCAACTATTTCAAGTGTGATTGGATCTATTTTTCTCATATTTACTCCACCTCTCCGAATGTATGAATAATAATGTCGCCATACGGGTCGATATCAGCAGTCTGACCCGGAAGGATCATAATAGTGGAATCCATTTGTTCTATAATTGCCGGACCTGCAAGTCGATTGCCTGGAAGAAGATCAGTTCTATTATATATAAATGTATCATACAATCCGGGTTTGTCAACGTCCGAATAGTAAACATCGCGATGCCCCGTGGCGACAGGGGTTTTGTCCGAATAGGAGCCGAGTTTTTTAAACTCCGGCTTGGATAATATTCCAATCGCAGTCAGACGGTAATTGACAAATTCAACAACCGCTTTTTTGTCCGAATAACCGTATTTTTTCCTGTGCTCGTCATGGAAGCGGCGGATAATAGAATCAAACCTGTCTGCTCTCAGTTCGGACATATCGACAGGAATTGTCAATTCATAATTCTGCCCGACAAAACGCATATCTATGGTGCAATCGTAACGGCAATCCTTAGCAGGTATATTCTCCTTTATAAGGAATTCCTCCCCTTCCTTCCTCATCTGCGAGAACAATCCACCGATGGTGGAAAGCTCGTCAGCCTTAGCCTCCAGAAGCATGGACCGGACATAATCGGAACGGACGTCGGAAACCAGCAGCCCCAATGAGCAAAAAGTGCCCGGAGCCGGCGGGATTAGAATATTGGGAATATTCAATTCCTTCGCCAATGCGCAGCAATGCAGTCCGCCGCCTCCGCCAAAGGACACCAGCGTAAACTCGCGGGGATCGTAGCCTTTTTCTACTGAAATAACGCGTATGGCGCGTGTCATTGTTGCATTAACAACAGAGATGATACCGCAAGCGGCCTCCATTAAAGATAGGCTGCTATGATCGCAAATATAGCTTTGTATGGCTTTCTTCGATGCGGCTACATCAAGAGTCATTCTGCCGCCCAGCATGTTCTGCGGATTTAAGCGTCCCAGAACGGTATTCGCGTCGGTAACAGTCGGAAGCATGCCGCCGCGGCTGTAGCAAGCAGGTCCGGGTACGGCTCCGGCGCTTTCAGGCCCTACCTTCAATGCTCCGCCGGCATCAAGCCATGCAATCGAGCCTCCGCCCGCACCGCAGGTATGAATATCAAGCATGGGAATGCGGGCCGGGAATTCTTCAATGGTACGCTCAATTGATATTTTCGGCGTACCGTTTTCAATTAAACTGAAATCTGCAGAAGTACCGCCCATATCAAATGTGATCATATTTTTGAATCCGGTGCGCTCGGAAAGATAAGAAGCCGCGACAACGCCCGCGGCAGGTCCCGACATCGCCGTCCTGACCGGGTTCTGGACAGATTCCCCTATTGAAATAATACCGCCGTTAGATTGCATTATGTAAGGACTGATACCGATTTTTCTTTGTTTCACACTGCTTTTGAAATTTTCCATGTAGCGTTTCATAACCGGACCAAGGTATGCATTTATTACGGTAGTACTTATACGATCATACTCCCTGAACTCCGGAACAACCTCGTGCGAAGCGGATATGTAAACACCCGGGTATTCTTCCTTCAGTTGGCTCAGCACCTGCTTTTCATGCTCCGGGTTTAAATAAGAAAAAAGAAAGCAGACTGCTATTGATGTAACGCTATTATCTTTAAGCTCATTAATTCTTTTTGAGACATCACCTTTGTCAACAGCCTTTCTGCATGAGCCGTCGGAATACAATCGTTCGTCGATTTCCAGCCTCAGGTTGCCGGGAATCAGCGGTTCGGGCTTTTTTATAAAAAGGCTATAAAGGCTCGACCGGGTCTGCCTTCCGATTTCCAGTAAATCTTTAAACCCCTTCGTCACCAGCAATCCGGTTTTTGCGCCTTTCCGTTCTATTAGCGCATTTGTCGCCACAGTCGTGCCGTGAGCAAGATACTGCACATCCGAATATGGTAAATTGTTTATCTGCAAAATCTCATCAACACCGGTCATAATCGCGCGGGACGGATCGTCCGGAGTTGACGGCACCTTATGAATTTTAATTACGCCAGTTTCTATATCCAATAACGAAATATCAGTAAATGTTCCGCCTACATCTACACCTATCATGCACGACATAGTTCAGAGCTCCTCCCAAATAAAAATTATATATAGTGCTTCATTTTAGAAATCATGCTATTTTCCCTGCTTCAATCTGTCGATACACTGTTTCATTGCTTTTTCAGGTTCAAGATAATATCTTGCAATGCAAATTTCAGGAGTCAGGAAACCATGGTATTTTTTAAGACTGCCGATATACTCCTCCAACGGATAGACGCCGTCACCCAGAGCCAGATGAGATCCGGAAACGCCGTCTCCGTCCAGGAAGTGGATGTGCGCCAGGTTTTCCCCAAAAGCCTCTACATATTGCTCTACCGTTTCCCCCGCCATATGCATCGGCACAGTGTCGAGCATCGGCTTAACATTCGTCATATCAATATCTTTAATGAGTTTAACGAGATCGGCCATATTATTGGCAATATTGGTAGCATAGCGGGTCATTGTTTCAATTGCGACAGTTATATCATATTTACAGGCGGCTTCCGCTATGGCGCGGATAGATTCAACCGCGCGTTTCCATGGCTCCGCCTTATCCTCGTCATAGTAGCCTCTGCCGGTCGTAACCAGTAAAGTCTTTGCACCAAATTCGGCTGCAAGCTCAACGCATTTAATAAAATACTGCACGCTTCTTGAACGGTATCTGTCGTTCTTTGCCGCGATATTAACAGGATAGATGCACTGTTCGGGCGTGAAACATACCGTCTTTAGTCCTCTAGCCACAATTTCATGTCTCATGCGGCTAACCTGGGAAACCGGCGCATCCTCTACATATAGATGAGGCTCGCCCGCCCATAGCTCAACATATTCAACACCCAGGTTTACTAAAGAATCCAAAAAATATTCGAATGGGAATCTTTGGTAATGAAAATTCATTCCGGAGATCCTATACATAATCATACCCTCCTTATTTACGAATAGCTTTATGAAGCCGATAACCGTATTTGAACCTTAAGATTGCCGACATTACAAAATGTTAAAGATAATAACTGCCAAATAATATGCAAATAATTATTATCCCGATATATTGCCACGCTTTTATAATCCGTTAATAGCCAGTTCTATTTCAAACTGTTGTCATATAATATATTGCTTATTATTTTATCCGCATTTAAATCAATTGTCAATTAACAAAACGATTTTTTACAATATCTTATATAACATTATAATTGTGAATAATTTCCGTAATAATGAATATAACATCTGATATTATAAGCTTTTTAATTATTTATGGACTATTGACATGTTCATTTGCTTATAATACAATATAATACAACATTACAAAATCATCAGTGATATATTCCACGCTATTTTCTATGAAAGGAGGTGCCGCATTCTGCTTGCCAGGTAAAGTATATTCTTACCGCAGGTTTTATTACTTAATGCTGTCAGGCGGTTTTTCTCAAGTATACTGAATCTAAATACAGAAAGGAATGAACATTATGAAAAAAACGTCCCGGTTATTATCGTTTGCATCAATCGTATTGGTATCCGCACTGGTTTTTACAGGTTGTTCACAGTCCTCAAAGCAAGTCTCCGATTCATCTACCGCTGCCCCCACTGCTACGCCTGCCACTACTGCGGCGCCGGAAAAAACCGTACAAAGCGGCTCTGCCAAGCCGATAACTCTTACCTTCCGTAATTGGGCCGCGTCTCCGGAAGAAAAAAAGCTGTGGGCTTCCCGTGCAGCCGCGGTATCCGAAAAATATCCGGAAATAACATTGAATATAGAATCCACCAGCTTTAATGACTACTGGACAAAACTTTCTACCGAGATTGCAACGCAGTCGACTCCGGATATACTTACAATTCAAAACGCCCGCGTGCAGACGTTCGGTATGGCCTTTGAACCTATGGACAGCTACCTTAAAGCCGATCCTGGCGTGGATATTGAAGATTTCAGCAAAGGCGCCCTGGGCATGCTTCAATATAAGGGCAGCCAGATCGGCCTTCCTTATGATCAGGGTGGTTTCTTCATTTACTACAATAAAGACCTGTTCGAAAAATCAGGCGTACAGTTCCCAAAGCAAGGCTGGACATGGGAAGACTTTGTTAAGACAGCAAAGGATTTGACTAAAAACGGAAACTACGGCTACTCATTATCCTCATTTTTTGATCACATCGCTCCGTTTGCATTTATGTATGGAGCAAGCTATCTGGACGGAAATGGTAAGTATAACGTTAATAATGACGGCATGGTGGCTGCAATACAAAAGCTCTCGGATTTTGTCGCAGTTGATAAAGTAAGCCCCAAGCTTGTAGCTACCAGCGATCCTCTATGGGATCAGGAGCAATGGCTTGCGGGAAACATAGGCATGATGATGACAGGACCATGGAAGATAATGGACTTTACAAAAAGAGCTAAATTCAAATTTGCATCCGTGCCGCTGCCCGAAGGACCGCAAAAAACCGTTACAACCGTAATGGGAACCGGATTCGGTTTTTCAAAGTATTCAAAGAACAAGGATGCCGCTTATAAAGCTGTTGCAGCGCTTACGTCCAAAGAATCCATCTCAGCTATCGCCGAGGCAGGCAGAGCGCTTCCCGCAAGGATGTCCGTTATTGATTCCTATTATAAGCTTGCCCCAAGAGATTTCGAGCCGACAATAAAGCGCTCTCTGGAAACTGCGGTTACATACCAGATAACCCCTACCTGGCAGCAGGCCGGTACCATTCTTATGGAACAGTTAATCCCAATTTTCAACGGAGAGACCAAGGTCAAGGAGGGACTCGACCACCTGCAGGCACAACTTGAGTTAATCGAAAATTAATCTTTATTTCCCCCTCTGTTACACACAGTCAAAATTGAAGGGGCGCCAAGCCCCTTCAATTTTGGAGCAAGACTCCGCTATACCCGTTAATAAAAGATACAATCCAACGCCGGTTTTTGTGCGCACAGGACCGTATCCTTTAAGAAATAGAAAGAAGGGAGGTTATCAAATGCCTAGTAAAGCAAAAAGCCTGCAAAAAAGAAAATTTTTTAAAAACAAATATGCCGTTATTGTATTTCTGTTTCCGAACTTCCTCGGATTTATGGCCTTTTCACTGCTGCCGGTTATATCGACATTTGTTTTAAGCATGTTTAACTGGTCATTATTGACCGAACCAAAATACGTAGGTTTCAAAAACTTTACAACACTTTTTTCAAAGGATCCTCTATTTGGAAAAGTGCTTTTAAATACATTCAATTACGTGATTTTCTATGTAGGCTTGAATATAATTATTTCACTGCTGCTTGCGGTATGGTTGAATCAGAACAGAAAGGGAATGGGGTTTTTCCGCGCGATGTTTTTTATTCCGGTTCTGGTGCCGCCTATTGCATTTTCAATGATCTGGAGATGGATTTATGCGCCCGATTTCGGTTTATTAAATACGGTTCTCCACTGTTTCGGCATTCAAGGCCCAAACTGGCTTGGCGATACGAAAGCCGCCATGGCAGCTTTGATTATTACCAGCCTGATGCAATATATAGGTTATAACATGATGATTTTCACGGCCGGCCTACAGGGCGTCAATCCTTCACTATATGAAGCTGCTTCGATTGACGGAGCCAGTAAAATTACAAGGTTCTTCCATATAACGCTGCCGATCATTTCACCAACCATTTTCTTTGTGCTTCTTACGCAGCTGATCCGTGCATTTCAGACCTTTGATCATGTTTACATCCTCACAAACGGCGGTCCCGGGAGTGCAACGGAAATACTGGGGCTCTACCTGTACCACAACGCCTTCATCGGATATAAGCTGGGCTACGGCGCCGCTATTTCAGTAATTATGTTTGTTTTTATACTGGCATTTACAATTCTCCAATTGGTAATGCAGCGAAAGTGGGTGTATTACGATGGCTGATCTCTCCATTAAGGAAAAAGCGATACGTATTAGAAAAATAAAAACTGCAATTAATTACACCTTGCTTGTTTTTTGTACAAGCTTGTCGATGTTCCCTTTTGTGTGGATGATTCTAACCTCCTTAAAACCCTCGGGCGAAGTGCTTAGTTCTAAAATAGAGCTTTTCGGCTCCAGAATTGAGTGGAGCAATTACTCCACGGCGTGGAACTACCTTCCTTTTGGCCAATTCATGCTGAACAGCCTTTTTGTCGCCGTAAGCGGAACGGTAATCACACTTATAACCTCCAGCATGGCCGCATATGCATTTTCAAGATTAAGGTTTAGGGGCAGGGATACGCTTTTCGGATTATATTTGACAACACTAATGATTCCGCAGCAGGTTATCATTATTCCGTTATTTCTGATGATGAATAAAATGGGATGGACCAACTCCTATGCATCCCTTATTATTCCATGGGCATTTACAGCATACGGAACTTTCCTGATGAGACAATTTTATCTCACCCTTCCATATGAGCTGGATGAAGCTTCCAGAATCGATGGCTGCGGACATATGGGTGTATTTCTGAGAATTCTGCTGCCGCAGCTGAAGCCTGCTCTGGTAACTCTTGCAGTGATTACCTTTCTGGGTTACTGGAACGGACTGTTATGGCCTCTGGTCATTCTGAACCAGGAAATGATGTGGACGCTTCCGATAGGCCTGCAGATGTTTATGGGGCAGTATGGTACCGAATGGAATTTATTAATGGCCGCAACCACCATTACAACCATTCCGGGTATCATCATCTTCATTTTTGCTCAAAAATATTATGTACAAGGTATTTCCATGAGCGGTATGGGCGGACGGTGAGAATACGGCTTTTACTTCAGTCTTTTCTTCACCTCAGCCAGAGCAAGTAACTTTAGCTCTTCCGCTTCAACAATCAGTTTTGCTTTTTGAGCCTGGAGATTTGCCTTAAAAGCTTCATCCCCGATTAACGGCAGGTTGATATCGACACTCAGCATCGCCGCATTTAACGCTGCCTCAGCAAGGTACACTGCAACTCCGACATCGGATATTGCACTCTTATTGCCAATCGGAGCAAGGTATAAAGCTTGTTTGAGTATATCGAGGCATTTCCCGCATAAATCCAAAGGAACTGATGAAGCATTCTGCGCAGCTTTCTCCATGGCCTCTTTCTTCATGATTTTCTCATCATCCGTTGAGGACGGAAGCTTCCATGCATCCATGAAGCTCTGGAACGCCAGCATGTCCTTCTCAGTCAATACCTTTATTTCAGACATTATGCTGTCCATAACGCCAAGTATCTCCGCAACGTCGCCCTGGACAGCCTCATATGCCTTTTTGCCCAGTGTCAGATTGGCAACCATACTTACCATTGCCGCGGCATTTGCAGCAACGACGGCGCTGACGCTTCCTCCGCCGGGTGTCGGGCTCTTTGATGATGCAGCATTCAGATACTCATTCAATGTCATTTCATAAATATTCATGTTCTCCTCCTATTTCAAACCCTTCTGGAGCTTTAAAGCCTTAATGGTATTCGCCATAATGACTGTTGTTGTCAGACTGCCCACTCCGCCTGGTACAGGAGTAATAGCGGAAGCTTTTTCTTTAACGGCTTCATAATCTACATCCCCTGTAAAGGTGCCGTCTTCCAGTTCATTTATACCCGCATCAATAACAATTGTCCCTTGTGAAATCATATCCGATGTGATCAGGTGTTTGCGCCCTGCTGCTGCAACAATTATCTCGGCTTTTCTGCATTCTTCCGCAAGGTTCAAAGTCTTTGTGTGGCAAACTGTTACGGTAGCATCACGATTAATCAGCAACGATGCCAGCGGACGTCCTACTGTATCGCCCCTGCCTACTAAGGTGACCTTCTTACCCTTCAGATTCACACCAGACCTCTCGATAAGTTCAATACACGACATGGGAGTCGCAGGCACCAAAGCCAGATCTTCCTGTCCCCCCATCACATAACCCCGGTTCACTGCAGTGACTCCATCCACATCCTTCAGAGGCGATATTGCATTCATAACCTTAGTTTTATTAATATGCTTTGGCAGCGGCAGTTCAACCAATATGCCATGGACCAATCCGTCTTCATTCAGTCCGGCTATATGCCGTATCAGCTCTTCCTCACGGACATCCCCGGCAAACCGTGTAACCTCTACATTAATACCCAGCTTATCGCCTACCTTCGCTTTGCTCTGAGCATACCACGCGCTGCCGGGATCATTACCGGCAAGCAAAACCGATAACTTCGGCATATATCCCGCCTGCTTAAGCCGTTCAATCTCCAAGCGCAGATCGGCTCGTATCGCCTCAGCTACGGGCGCCCCCTTCAGTTCCTTTGCTTCCATTCTACCCATCCTTTACATTGAATTTTACAACTATTAGTATACCATTTTATTCACCTGCCAGGAAGAATAACTTTAGCAATATAAACCATTGCTGCGTTATGCCAAAGCCCTGCAATCCAGTGATTACAGAGCTTTGGTAAGTTTTTGCGAAATTTAGCAAAAGACACCTTGCCCCGTTTCCGTATTCACTCCGAACAGAAATTTTGCCTTTATGCATTTCAACCAGCGATTCAGCAAGTGACATACCTATACCGCTATCTTCATGGTTTCTGGCAAGTGATTTTTCTACTTGATTAAAGCGATCAAAAACAGTGTATTGCTTATCTCTAGAAATACCAATGCCGATTCAACACTTATTAGCCGGGGAAATCCGGATCTTATGATAAATATCGGCCATTAGCTGTGACAGAATCTTTTATTAATATGTAAGTGTTATAGCCTTAATTTCCTGTCCCTTTATAAAACCGTATACTGAATCTCCAAAAGGCATATGACCCGGCATATAATGCGATGCCTAACAAAGGTGCAATATAAATATATAGTTGTGGATATTGCTGCATATCATCTTTCCGTAATAAATATTGGGAAGGGAAGTAATTAACAAAAGCAAACGGAACAACATATATCAGGATATATTGAATAATTTTATGATAGATACTTATCGGATACATGGCGAATCTCCTCATCTTCCAGAAAAATATCTCCCGCAGGTTCTCTGACTTTATCAGATAGAAACAAAGCGAGGCAAAGAAAAGAAAAATCGCACCCTGTATCAGTATGCCTCCTATAATAGTAAAAACATAATATATAATTGTTTTGGCATTCCAATCTATACCAGCCCTATTTGCCGATATAATAAACAGTGTTATCCCAAGGCCGCCATGCCCCAAAGCTGCAAACCAATCAGAATTACTCGCAATAATTTGAAACAGCAGTCCCCTCGGCCGGAGCATGAGCCTGTCAAGGCCTCCTTGCTGAATCAGCCATCCAAAGTCCCTCAAGCCTGTAAAAAATATGATCATAATCCCATAGGTTACAAAGACCAGGCTGAACAGAAACATCATTTCGTTTATGTCCCATCCATTGATATTATCAAATTTTGCAAGTGTAAGATAAATAACGATAATACCTGTCGCCTCCCGTAAAAATACGGCAATTGAACGCAAAAAAGCATCAACCTTGTACTGGAACCAGGATTTTATCGTTGTCTTTGTATAATACCAAAACATAGGCAGCGTATCATTATTCATCATCATACCCTACCCTCCCTGTATAACAAGTTTTCGCTGGCCGGCACGCCATAGAATTTCACCTATTGCATAAAGCAGTAAAATCCAGAATATCTGTCTGAGAAAATTATAAACAATATCGCTTCCCAGTATCTGTCCAAAATATAATCTAACAGGAGTAAAATAGATTGAATCAAAAGGAGTGTATTTTATTAGATTAAAAACAGCTTCCGGCATAAACCAAAGCGGCAGCATTGTGCCAGAAAGAATATTTACAAAAACATTTTTAATCGTAGATATACTCCATATATTTACAAGCCAAAACGCCAGGACCTGTATAATAAAACTAAGCTGCCACAATACAAAGAATCCCAGAACCGTACTTGTCAAAAACAGCAAGAGCGCAAATATACTGGCAGGAGCCATTATTCCTATAGTGAGAGCTGTGATAACCAGCTCAGGTAAAAAATTAGTCAGCAATCTTGAAAGTATGTTTCCAATATCTTCAGCAAGTAAGCGTCCCTTAAAGCTAACGGGCTTCAACAATTCATTTGCTATCGTTCCGTCATAAATTTTTCTCTGTAAATATGAATCGTTGAGATAAAATGTATTGGATAACCCCAAGCTTAGGATAAAGCTTGTCATCACCATCGCAAGGGTTATCCCGTCGAACTCTGCAGAATTGCCATATATAATCTTGTAAAGACACCAAAATATGAATATTTGAAGAATTGTATTAATCATGCCTGCAATATAGTCAATCTTATAGACCATGCTTCCTATAAAGGATTTTCTTGCATATTCTATGTAGGCTCTCATTCCAATTTAATACTCCCCTCATAAATTTTGCGTATTAGGTCTTCTATTTCCGGTTCAGCTATTGTTAAGTCCTTAACGTCATATTTTGCAAGTAATTCTGCCATCAACTCGTCAATATGCACATTGGAGTTCTCGAAAACCAGTCTTTTCTTCCTTCCGTCAAGTTCATTCAATTCTTCGATCTTTACATTGCAGATAGGTTCAACATAACAGTTTTTTGAAAATTCAACATTAACCCGCCTTGACGTGCCAAATTGTTCTTTGATGCCTAATATACTCCCATCATAAAGCTTTGAACCCTTGTCTATAATAATCAGCCTGCTGCATGTTTTCTCAATATCCTGCATATCGTGAGTCGTAAATATCATCGTAATTCCCTGCTTTTCGTTCAGATAACGGATAAATTCACGGACCCTTTCCTTTGCAACTACATCAAGTCCAATCGTGGGTTCATCAAAAAATACGATCCTTGGTGAGTGCAGCAATGCCGCAGCAATGTCGCTCCGCATACGCTGACCCAGTGAAAGCTGCCTGACAGGTTGATTGATGAAGCTGCCCATATCAAGCAATTGGATAAATTGGTCAAGGTTTTGTTTATACTTTACCTCCGGGATTTTATATATATGCTTAAGAAGCTCAAAACTGTCTATTACGGGTAAGTCCCATGAAAGCTGCGACTTTTGCCCAAACACCACGCCAATGTTTGAAACATATTCTTTCCGCTGTTTATAGGGAATATATCCGGAAATATTAATTTCGCCGTCATCGGGATATAATATACCGGACAGCATTTTGACAGTCGTAGATTTTCCTGCACCATTAGGGCCTATAAAGCCAACCATCTCGCCCTCATTTATTGTAAAGCTGATATTTTTTACAGCCTTTTTATACTCATATTGAGGTCTGAACAAGTTGAAAATCATGCTTGGAATGCCCCTGGAACGTTTGCTTACCTTGAAAGTTTTACTAACGCCGGTTACTTTGATCAATGGTTGTAGCATCATTTATCCTCCGCAATATCTGTCCAAAAACTTTTATAACGGCATTCAGATATTTACATTAAATTGATCAAACAGTATTCGGCATATTTATAGATATTTCCTGCTTTTTACTTAAATTCTGTATACTAATCTGCACTTCCACCATCATAACCGCTTACCTCAAGTATCTCCTTTTGCGCTTTGTCATGTAAACCATCTCACCTCTGCAAGAACAAACCGATCATTTCCATTCTCCCGCACCTAAACGGATGAGTCAATATAAAGAATGGATATAATCAAACTCAACTTGCTTCCACCTGTATCGTATCAACTTCTAGAACAGTTCGTTTCGGCGGTTCGATAATAAACTCTGTTCCGTCACCGTATTCACTTTGAACAGAAATTTTGCCTAATTCTATATGTGATTTATATAAATGCCTGAATTTACCCGCATGGATTCGGTTCATCGACCGCCAGTGAATTAAATATGGATAATTCATCATGCCCTGTTATCAGTACATTTCTTAAATCAGGCGAAAAAATAATATTGTTGCCCTTATATTGTCCGTTACAGGTGATAAAGTATATACTCCGTTTAAGGGACACTCGCATTTTCTTTAAGATATCGTAGGTTATAATACAATGCCGTCGAGCTTCAATAATCCGCTTTGCATAAGTAATCCCGATGCCTGGGACACGGATGAGCGTGTCAAAATCCGCTTTATTTACCTCAACAGGATACATGTCCATATGCCTGAGCGCCCAAGCCGCTTTTGGATCGATATCTTCATATAAATTGGGTTCAGATACCGGTGTTACATCATCAGATGTAAAGCCGTATAATTGCATTAACCTGTCTGCCTGATATAACCGTGCCATACGCCAATAAGGCGTTTTAGTAATCTGCAAATCTTCATTTTCGTAGCCCTTTGCCATATGCCTGTATTGAAATGCAGTATAATATACCCGCTTTAAGCGGTATTTACTGTATAATGCTTGTGACAACCTCATAATGGTGCGATCATCTTCGTTCGTACTGCCTGCCATAAGCTGAGTGGTCTGCGAGGTGGCAAAACTGCGCTTTTCATATTTTGCTCCTAATATCTGTTCAGAAATACTACTCATTGGCGTTAAAATGTTCGTTTTATTTTTTTGTTTGGCAATACGCTTGTAACCCGAGCTTTGTGCAACCTCAATATTAATGCTCAAACGGTTGGCGTACTTTCCCGTCCGTTCTATCAGCTGCGGGTCGGCACCGGGCATAACCTTTGCATGGATAAATCCACTATAGCGATATTCTTCACGCATTATCCGGATAGTTTCTGCAAGCAGCTCCTGCGTATAATCGGCGTTTTTATATATTGCCGAAGTGACAAACACGCCATGCCCATTTCTTATTGCCTCGTCAACTGCCATTTTTGCAAGCTCCGAAGGCGTATTACAATAATTATCCCGCTCTTCACGACTACACCGGCACCCGCAATAAGCACAATTAAAAATGCACCTGCTTGCTAAAAACATCTTTGGTACCTTAGGCGGTGAAGCCTTACCCTTTATATTGCCCGCACACAATAATGCAGTGCTTTCAGCATCGCTGTCAGCTCCAACCTCGTACTTCGCATCGTCATTCATTAAAGCGAGCTTATCTTTAATATTCAATTGTTTCGGTATGATGATGTTCGACACAAAGTAGTTTCCTTTCCAACAATTGTTCTTGAGCTTAATCAACATATTATAATAACCAGTACATCTTCCTCTGGTTCGAACATATGTTCTGTTTTAAATATAACATATTTCCCATGTAAAATACAATAATTTTATGTGAAATTATAGGAGTCTGCTTGGGAACTAATGTATGCAGATAAAAAAAGCGGGATTATATCAAAAGAAATCTTACCGAAAGTCCCAGAAAAGTATTTGACGACCTGCGAAGGTATGAAAAAAAAGCCCTTCAAGCTTTATGAAAGATTCAAAAAGCCTCGCTGCGCGAAGCTTTTAATGTAAATTATGCCGCCTTTGGTGGATAAAAAAAGCCTCGCTGCGCGAAGCTTTTAATAGGTTGGCTCATTTGCTACCGCAAAAAGCCTTGGTGAGCCATTGGAGACTCGAACTCCAGACACCTTGATTAAAAGTCAAGTGCTCTGCCATCTGAGCTAATGGCCCGTATGAATGATATATACCTATGCGCTTTAACCACACAAGTATATATCATACAGTATAGTCTATGTTTTTGTCAACCACCGAAAATTTATTTTTCGGGATATCACCAGATTCCGATCTGTAATCATACTGTGATCGTCTGCTCGCGGTCTTTGCCTACGCCAATCAGCGCAATTTTCACACCTACAAGTTCTTCGATCCGCTTCAGATACTTACGGGCATTTGCCGGCAGATCATCAAATCTCCTTATTGAGGAGATATCTTCATTCCATCCTTCAAATTCCTCATAAATGGGCTCACATTTGGCCAGTTCCTTAAGGCTTGCAGGGAAATGCCTGATTACTATGTCATCCTTCCTGTATGCCGTACAGAGCTTAACCTTGCCAAGCTTGCCTATGGTATCGACATGGTTGATTGCAAGGGCTGTCAGGCCGTTTATGCGCGCCGCATAGCGAATCATGACCGTATCCAGCCAGCCGCATCTCCTGGGCCTTCCCGTAGTGGTGCCATATTCCCAGCCCAGTTCTCTTATAGTATCACCGATCTCATTGCTCTGTTCCGTCGGGAAAGGTCCGGTGCCAACTCTGGAAGTATATGCCTTCAAAACCCCATAGATCTCATTTATATAGGTTGGTCCAATACCGGCGCCGGTGCAGACGCCGCCTGCCACCGGGTTGGAGGATGTGACGAACGGATAGGTGCCAAAGTCAAGATCAAGGAAAGTAGCCTGAGCACCTTCCAGCAGTATGTTTCGGCCTTCCTGTATTGCGTCTCCGATGGTTGAGTTGACATCTGTCACATATTCCTTCAAAAGCTCCGCATACCTGCTGTACTCATCAATAATGGCATCGGCGTCAAGTCCATTGCCGCCATACACTTTCTCAATGATTTGATTTTTGATCAACAGGTTTTCCCTTACCTTTAATTCGAACTGATCCTTGTCAATAAAATCGCACATGCGGATGCCGCATCGCTCGGTTTTATCCGAATAAGCAGGGCCGATGCCTCTCTTCGTCGTGCCCAGATTCCCGGAACCCCTTTGGCCTTCCTGCAATTCATCAAGGAGCTTGTGGTAGGGCATGATGACATGAGCCCTGTCGCTGATCAGAAGCCTGTTGGTACTAATCCCCTTTTGCGCAAGCTCCTCTATTTCCTTCAGTAACACAGCAGGGTCAACAACAACGCCATTTCCGATGATGCAGACCTTCCCCCTATGCAAAATACCCGATGGTATAAGATGCATGGCATATTTTACTCCGTCCGCCACGATCGTATGTCCGGCATTGTTTCCTCCCGAGTAACGGATCACAAGGTCAGAATCCTTTGCAAGCATGTCAATGTACTTGCCTTTACCCTCGTCACCCCATTGAGTGCCTACAACCACTCTAACCGCCATGTAAATCCCCCATTCACAAATCTCTCAATTAACCTTATTTGCCTTCCTTTGACGCCAGGTACTTATTCAGTTCAACAACGACCTGGTCAGCATCGATACCGTGGATCGCACATGCATCTTCAAGGCTTTCTCCTGCTGACGACGGACAACCAAGGCAATGCATGCCACTGTTAAGCAGTATCGGCACAGTGCCTCTGTCCAGCTTTAAAATATCCGATATGATCATATCCTTGGTAACCCTAGCCATAAATCCATTCCTCCTAAACTTTATGTCTTGGTAATAATTTCAGTTTATTATACACTATTATCAAATTAAAATATACCCTTCTTTTATCTTGATTATCAATAAAAAAGTTAAAAATAAATACTTATCACTGATCGATTTTATACTTTTCTCGTCCGGACTTATACAAATCCGTACCTGTGCTGTCTATGACAACCGTAGCAGGGAAATTGCTCACCGTAAGTTTTCTTAAAGCTTCCGGTCCAAGCTCCGGAAATGCAGTTATTTCTTCAGCAATAATACACTTTGCCAGAAGCGCCCCTGCGCCGCCAGTAGCGCCAAAGTATACTGCGCCATACTTTATCATGGAGGTAATCACATTTTCATCTCTCAGTCCTTTCCCGATCATTCCGGTGAGCCCGCGCTCCAGAAGCAAGGGTGCATATGCATCCATCCGCCCGCTGGTGGTTGGTCCGGCCGATCCGATGACCTGTCCGGGCCTGGCCGGGCATGGGCCGACATAATAGATAATTTGGTCACGGACGTCAAACGGAAGCTCTTTTCCCTGCTTCAACAGTTCAATGAGCTTTTTATGAGCAGCATCCCTGGCAGCATAAACAGTACCGTTTATATACACCATATCGCCTGCTCTCATCTGTCTTGCCGCCTCTTTTGCAAATGGTGTCCCGATCCTTATAATGTTTTCCATAATGTACTCCATTTCCGTATTCTGCCGCTGTGCTCCGGCACTATTTACTTATATATCTGTCATGCACAGTAAGGTTTTGTAAGCCATTTCATTCGCTATAGCACAACTTCCGCATGCCTGGTTACATGACAGCTCATGTTTACCGCTACCGGCAGACCGGCAATGTGCGTTGGGAACACTTCAATATTTACCGCCATGGCAGTGAGCAACCCACCCAGGCCGGCAGGGCCTATGCCAAGGCGGTTGATGCGTTCCAGCATCTCTGTCTCCAGATTTTTTATCTCTTCCTTTGGATTGTGTCGGCTGACAGGCCTCAATAGTGCTTTCTTCGCCAGAATAGCCGCTTTTTCCATTGTTCCGCCGATCCCTACGCCGACCACAACCGGCGGGCAAGGATTCGGACCGGCATTTTCGACTGTCTCCTCTATGAACCTCCTGACTCCATCCACCCCGTCAGCAGGCTTCAGCATTCGTACCGCACTCATATTTTCACTGCCGAATCCTTTCGGAGCCAGTATAATCTTCAAGCTGTCGCCCATTTTGATATCAAAGTGTATCACTGCCGGTGTATTATCTCCCGTATTTTTTCTATCCAGCGGGTCCGAAACAACGGATTTTCTTAGAAAACCCTTTGCATATCCCCTTCTGACGCCCTCATTTATAGCATCTACCAGGCTGCCTCCGGTGATATGTACATCCTGTCCGATCTCAATGAATACCACAGCCATGCCGGTATCCTGGCATATGGCCATGCGTTCTGCCGAGGCAATCTCCGCATTCTCGACGAGTTGTTCAAGCACACGCCTCCCGGTAGACGATTTCTCGCACCGCACACCTTCCTTCAGAGCCTCCAGTATATCGCCGTTCAAGTCATAATTGGCGTTCATGCAGAGCTGCTCGACCGCTTCTATGATCTGTGAAACTTTTATTTCCTTCATATTTCCTCCATCAAACCTGCTGCAGCATAATCCAGCCCGGCTGCTTTTAATAAGGCCCCGGGAACAAAACTGGTGCAGTTTGTAAACTTCGTTTTTATGATATATTATCAATTCACAAAAAGCAAGTGACACATAAAATTCACAACTTGTTTACAACTCGTTCATAAGACTTTTTTGCACCTTTTTGGTATAATAGGGTATGGGGAACTAGGAGTCCGATCGGAAACTAATGTATGCAGATTTTTAGGCCATTTTTTTGTCCAAAACTTTCAAAAAAACGGCGAATATCTGGATATTTAACGTTTTTTTTGAAAGAATTTGGGCGGAAACAATGGACGAAAAGATGCGTGCAGGAGTTTCCGATCGGACTCCTAGCGAATCGCGGGTCAATGTTAACAATAGAAAAGAGGCTTTTTCGTGGAAACAAAAAATATACTGGTTTGCGTAACACAGCAAAAGAATTGTGAAAGGTTGATAAAAAAAGCCCATGAGATCGTAAACGAGCATAATGGAACATTATATGTAATAAATGTAGTAAAAAACGACTTGAATTTTCTGGATAGTGCTAAGGAATCGGAAGCATTGGAATACCTCTTCAGTATTTCTAAAAGTATAGGCGCCAATCTGACAGTCTTGAAATCCGATGACATCGAAGGCACAATTGCACAATACGCAGATGATAACAACATAAATTGTATCATTCTTGGAAAATCACCGGTTGAAAATAAGGAAAACCAGTTTGTAAGAAAGCTAAAAAATTTGTTGAATAATAATGTTGAAATACGCATTCTGCAATGATCATACTTATATAGTCGTTTTTACACATATTTTGTAGTGCTAATAGCCTAAATTATTGTGAAAAGCTTGACTTCATGCCACTTTCATTATAAAATAATGTCGAATTCCAAATTTAGGAGGTTGTATTTAATGAATAAGACAGATTTAATTAATTCCATCGCCGCTAAATCAGGTTTAAACAAGAAGAACAGCGAAGTTGCTCTCAATGCTTTCATCGGTTCCGTAGAGGAAGCTCTCAAGGGTGGAGAAAAGGTTGTATTGGTTGGATTCGGAACATTTGAAGTTCGCAAAAGGGCTGCTAGAAAAGGCAGAAACCCCCAGACTAAGAAGGAAATCACTATTCCTGCATCAAAAGCACCTGTATTCAAGGCTGGCAAGGTATTAAAGGATAAAGTGAATAAGAAATAACAAATTATGAATAAAAAAACTGCCGATCGGCAGTTTTTTTATTTTATAATTAATTTATTCTTGCATTTTTTTCGTGGAGTTTCATTTCGAGTCTGGCTTTTTCGGCCAGCAAAGTAATCAGCTGAACATTGGTTGGTTTCTTTTCCTTATTCAGATCAATCACCTTGTTCAATTCGATCCCGTCTGCACACCTTAAAACCTTGTATGCATTATCGACTGCACACCGGATACCCCTTGCGATATTCTTCGTCGAAGTGTGGTGCTTTTCTGCTATTTCAGTATAAATACGTTTCATTGTTGAATTATGTATACTTTTATTTTCCATCGACAGGATCACTGCTTCCCGCAAATAATGGTATCCGATCATATTAGGTTGTATGCCCAATCCCTTGATTAAGCCTGTAATAATATGTTCGAAACGGTACTTCTCCGACTCGGCTGACTTTTCACCTTTTACGGTCATCGCTGTCATTTTCTCACGTGCAACTGTTTTTTCCTTATGTATCTGTCTGATCCGCGAAACAAGAACATCGATATCAAAAGGTTTGAGAATATAATATTCTGCCCCAAGTTCGATCGTCTTCTGAATAAATATGTCTTTTCCAATCGCCGTCAGCATAACAAAAATAGGTTCTCTCTTCAGATGCATCTCTGATATTCTTTCAAGCACACCGATTCCGTCAAGATTGGGCATGATCAGATCAAGTACAACAATCTCAGGCAGCAGCTCCTTTATCATTTTAAGGGCCTCCAGGCCATCTCTGGCTACACCCTTCACGACTATATCGTCGCATCGGTTCAGGTATTCGCAAAGCACATCACAAAATACACTATTGTCATCTGCAATAAGAACTGATATCAGATCATCCATTAAATTAAGTTCTCCCAAATAAATAATCAAAAATGTGAATACATAATAGCTTCGTTTTCAAACGTTCCTATTGCTCCCAGGGTGCCATATGGAAGCTTCCAAAGCAATCTCCTCAGGATTTTTGCCCGTACAGTCTATTATGCATTCGGCGTATTTTTCATATAAAGGTCCACGTTCCATATACAGTTCCCTGAAGGTTTGGCCATCTGCCCTGGCAAGTTTTCTCCCCGGAGCCAGACGTTGCTCAAGTGTGTTGACGTCAGCTTTCAGATAAATGATCCTACCGAGACTACGTAAATATCTCATTAGAGCTTCACTTTTCACAACGCTGCCACCTGTTGCAATTACGCAGCTCACTAGCTTGCGGGACTCAATCACCTTCTGCTGTATTTCAAGAAATTCTTCGTAGCCGTCTTGTGCCACAATGTCCCTTAGCTTTCGCCCATCACTTTTCTCTATTATAGCATCTGTATCAACAAACGTAAGCCCCAATTTTTCCGCCAGCAGAGGACCGATTGTACTCTTTCCCGCTCCGGGCATTCCAATCAGAATAATGCTTTTTCCTGTCACAATTCATCCCACCCCGGAGCAACAGATTGTGTAACACTTTTATATCCGCCCGCCATATAGACCGCATCCAGTATGGCTATTCTCATCATAGCTTCACAAACAGGATATATTCTGGTACATATGGTTGGATCGCTCCGTGAAGCAAACACATGGCTTACATTTTGAAGCTTCACAACATCCACTGTATCCTGAGGCTGCAATATTGTGGGAGTAGGCTTTACTGCTACCCTGACCCTGATTTCTTCTCCGTTTGAAATACCCCCGAGAAGGCCGCCTGCCCTGTTGGTACGGAATCGGATCCTGCCTGATTCATCGTCATAATAGGGTGTATCGTTAGACTCAGAGCCTTTCAATCCGGCATGTCCGAAGCCATCTCCAAACTCGATGCCCTTTACTCCGCCAATTGACATAATAGCATGCGCTATTGTTGCGCTCAGCTTGTCAAAAACCGGTTCTCCAAGGCCCGCAGGCACCCCGGCGGCGATGATCTCAACCACACCGCCGCAGGAATCGCCACCGGCTTTTACCTTCAGCAGATCATCGATCATTTCCTGAGCTTTTTGAAGATCCGGACAATTTAATTCATTCTTGCGATAATTTGATTTTGCGGTTTCATAACTGACAGGGCTTGCTTTTATTCCGTGTGATTCTGTTACAAAAGCAATGACGTCGATACCCATGGTGTCCAGCACCAGCTTCGCAATAGCTCCCCCCGCGACCCTTGCCACCGTTTCACGAGCAGACGCCCTGCCGGCTCCCGCCCAATCGTAGTAATGCCCATATTTTTTAAAATAAGTATATGCCGCCTGCCCCGGCCTCATCAGATCCTTATTTTCTTTATGCTGCTGCATATGCGCATCCCCGATATCGCTATTGGGTATCAGCATACCTACCGGAGCACCTGTTGAAAGGTCATTTTCCATTACACCCGAAAAAATGAATACCCTGTCTGCTTCCTTTCTTGGAGTGCTCAACTGCGACAAGCCGGGCTTGCGTTTGTCCAGCTCCGCCTGTACCAGCTCGGCTGTAATTTTAAGTCCCGGCGGCACTCCGTCGACAATGACCATCTGCCCGCCATACAATTCAGGCGGTATGCCGGAGTGCTTCCTGAAACCTCCGGAGTAAGATTCTCCGCAAGTAGTTATTCGAAACATTCTTCCAAATGAATTGCCCTGCATGAAATCACCTCCAAAAAACCTGCCATTCTGTCTTATTCTTCAACCATTTCCATAATGCCACCGCAATCTCTTATGATCTGTGGGAACTCAGGAAAGGTCACCTTCATCGCTTCAGCCGTATCAATAACCGTCTCGCCTTCCGTATTGAGGCCTGCTACAGCAAGAGCCATAACGACCCTGTGGTCACCATGACCGCATACCCTGCAGCCTTGCAGCCTGCTGTTCTTTACGACCAGGCCGTCCGGCAGTTCTGTTATATCGGCGCCCATCTTTTTCAATTCCGTACACATGACATGGATCCTGTCCGTCTCCTTCAGCCTCGCCTGCGGTACATTGACAAGCCGCGTCTCACCTTGTGCAAAGCATCCTGCCACAGCCATGGCGGGCAGAGCATCAGGGGTTGCATTCATGTCGATTTCCGTGCCTGTAAGCGTATCGCCCTTAATGGATATGCTGTCATGATTGCAGCGGATGACCGCTCCCATGCATTGCAAGTAATCCAGTACCTTTTTATCTCCCTGTGGATCCGTCATGTCAAGGTTGCTTAGCATAAATTCTCCGCCTGAGATTGCAGCAAGTACCATGAAAAAGGTTGCCGAAGAAAAATCACCTGGTATGGCAGCTTTGAACGCTTTATACTTTTGCCCGCCTTTTATGTGAAAACTTCTGAAGTTATTATTGACATATTGAATGCCCTGGTTATCCAGCCACCACAAGGTCATCTCGACGTAAGGTATTTCGTTGAGCCTGGTAAGTACAATCTCCGTATCATTTTCAAGCAAAGGTGCATGTACAAGTATGGACGAAAGATATTGCGAAGTTACTGCATCAAGCTCCGTGCAGCCACCCTTCAGCCTTCCCCTGACTACTGCGGGAGCCATGTTGTTGCCCCTGGTTGAAAACACCTCCGCGCCCAGCCGGTTCATCGCATTGATCAGCGGACCAAGAGGCCTTCTGCGTATCTGGTAATCCCCCGTAAAAACCGTATATCCGTCGATCAGCCCCGCAGTCATAAGTCCAAAGCGCAGCGTAGTGCCCGAATTGCCGACATCAACGACATTCTCAGGTACATACGGTTTACCGTTTAGGCCTTCTACAATGATTTTATCCCCGTTTTTTTCGACACCCGCTCCAAACGCCTTACAAACAGCAACCGCTGATGATGCATCCTCAGATATAAGAGGATCGGTAATAACCGATCTCCCTTCCGCAAGGCTTGCGATAAAAAGCGCTCTTATGGTATGCGACTTGGAGCCAGGGATCCTGACGCTGCCGCAGGTATCCGATTTCCTCACTCTTAACAGCATATGTACTATTCCTTCCTGCCATCCTGCAATACTTATGTGGGCTGCCGCCCACAACCCAACGAATGTACTTATTACCGCGAATATGAAACTATTTTCTTGTTTTTTTAATGCAATTTCGCGGCAATAAGTTACTAATACACCCTGATAACGCATTAATATCCTATATATTAATATAAGCAGTACGTGAAAGTCAATTTATTTCACCCCGGAGCTATTTGAGATGTGCTCAATTCCTGGATTACCGATCCTTTGCGGTGGCGGACCGTAAAACTGGTAATAATTGCACTGGATCCTCCCGTTGAAAAGCTTGCGTTTTTTATCCGCCTTTCGCCCAACCAGCGCCTCAAAACGGGGATGTGAAGTAATAACATAGATAGACCAGGTCTCAAACCTTTTAAAAACGCCGCCCAGTTCCCTGTATAGCTTCTCTACTGCAGGCATTTCGTTTAGCCTTTCACCATAGGGCGGATTACAAACGATGAACCCGTATTTGTATCTTGAACTGATATCTGAAACCGGCAGTCTTTGCAGATGAATGTGTTCGGCTACGCCTGCCTGGTTTGCATGATAACGTGCAATGCCGATTGCTTTATCGTCAATATCCGAGCCCTGTATCCTGATATCATCCATTTTCCTTACCTTGTCGGCCGCTTCCTCCCGCGCTTTTGCCCATAATATGGAAGGAGTCTGATGCCAGCCCTCGGAAGAGAAACTGCGCTTTGCGCCGGGTGCGATATTGCCTGCGATAAGGGCGGCCTCGACCGGTATCGTCCCCGATCCGCAAAATGGATCAATCAGCGCCCTGTCCGGCTTCCACCTGCTGATCATGAGCATGGCTGCAGCAAGTGTTTCCTTAAGGGGAGCGTCCGTTGAAAGAGTCCGGTATCCGCGCTTGTGAAGGCCAGGTCCGGTCGTGTCGACAGTAAGGGTAGCCATATCCTTCAAAAGCCCGACTTCTATCCTGTAAAGCGGTCCGTTTTCATCAAACCACTGCTTCTTATATTTCAGCTTTAGCTTTTCGACGATTGCTTTCTTAACAATGGCCTGACAGTCCGGCACACTTGAAAGCTTTGAATCGACTGATCTTCCGTCCACGGGGAATTCGGCGTTTTCAGGCAGCCATTCATCCCATGGCAAAGCTTTTGTGCCTTCAAAGAGCTCGTCAAAGGTCAAAGCCTTGAATTCACCCATTTTGACAAGAATACGGTCTGCAGTGCGAAGCCACAGGTTTGTCCTGCAAATAGCTTCCTCATCGCCCGCAAAAGTAACCCGGCCGTTTTCCACCTGCTGGTCGGAATAGCCGAGCCAGTTGAGTTCCCGCCCCACTACAGCTTCAATTCCAAAAGCCGAAGTAGCGATCAAATGTATCTTTGACATTTTTCCACCTGTCCTTAACCTGCTTATTCATAACCTATATTGAATGAACTGATTTTCTTAACGAATGACTTTGTAAACAGCAGTGGTTCTATGATGTTTGCGAAGGCAGGCAATTAGAAAATTTCATTCAATTAATTATTATACCCGAGCAGGAAAGTTTTATCAATTGAAAGCATATTCTGACAGCGTACTAGTGACAGATGTTTATTTGATTTTTTTCAAATTGCCTGAAACATATAATAATAGTATAATGGTCTATAAGTATTGTAACAAAGCGAAATGTTTCTAATATGGGAGGATTATATGGGAGAATCAAGAATAGGCTTTTTTTCCAGCATTTACTATAGTATTGCCGGTTTTTCAAAATATAGGTATTTTTTAAGGAACAGTACGGGTAGGGCCATCGTATACCTGCTGATCATCTCGCTCGTTATCGGGGTAATCACATTGGTGCCTGAAGTGAACCTGTTCAACAAAACTATAGATGAACTCGTCACGAATATAGACACAACGATACCGGATTTTACCTTTGCAGACGGCAAGCTTGAAGTCAAGGCCACAATGCCCATCATAATCGATAACGGCGGTACGGCCATTGTTATTGACACCTCACCGGATGCAGAAAAAATACTTGACAGTTATGATATGATCATACTGATTACGAGCGACAAGATCATTCAAAAGAATTATGTAGATAAATCAGTTACAAATCTGAGCAATTTTCAGGGATTAGTAATGACAAGGGACTCTATCAGGCAAGTACTGCCTGTCATGAAGCCGATAGGCATTGCTGTGTTCCTGTTCCTTGGCATATTTTTCATTTGCGGCAAGTTTATCAGCGCCCTTATTGTAAGTATTATAGGGCTGATCATAAATTCAGTCAAAAACACGCGTCTTAGCTACCACAATATTTTCAAGATAAGCGTCTATTCCCTGACACTGCCTTTTCTGCTTAGTACGGTTCTTGACCTGGTGCCTGTGAATATACCATTCAAACCTTTGCTTGTCTATGTAATAGCATCGGTATATGTATATGGAGCCATTAATACGATAAAAAAGGAGCTGGACAATACGAGTACGGAATTTATTTAGGTAGGCGGGAGACATCCGCCGCCTCATTATATACGTAAGCCGCCAGTACTATAGAGCTGTCCGCTGCATTATTTGGCGGAAGCTCTTTTTTTATTGTCAAAGCAAGTTCACCTCACAGCATTCATTGATATATGATAAGTTGTTCGGTAATACATCGGCATTTACGAGCCTTCCGGAAATACCGAATCGAATTATTCATATAGCCCATAGGTTTTGCCAGCATCCATAATAAATATGATTCCATTGCCAGGCTCTTCAATTCGAAGGCTGTCCTTTATTGCCGAAACAATCGAATCTGTAAGCTTCTCTTCCGATAATATCAGCACAATCTCTTTTTCAGGCTCGATCTCCATGGAAAACAGCTTGCTTGTTTCATGGATTCCGGAGCCCCTCGCGTTAATGACCGTTCCGCCTCTTGCGCCTGCTTTTACCGCTGCTTCAACGGCTTCCTCAGCCCTGCCCTTATCAACAATTGTAAAAATCGCATGATACATAGCGTTATCCACACCTCTCTCTATCGTATTGACCGGTTTATTGCATATGGCTCCGATAATGCCTGAAACATCTATGCTGAAAGCTATCCCATGATTAGGCTTATTAAAATGCATTTCATGATTTAGTTTTTCAAGAACACTAAAAGCCGTCATTTTCTCTGCTATCATCAATACAATCTCTTTTCGGATATCATACATATCGAGTAATTCCAATATGCGGTTTTTTACCGTTCCCCTGGCCAGAAAAATGGTGCCGCCGGTAATTCCATTATGTTTGGCAGTTTTCAGGACTTTGCTTCCTAATCCGTTATTTACTATTACACAAAGCAATTTGGCATTTTTTCCGTTAGTGTTTTCCCGCATCTTTAAAGCCTCCTTTTACAGACTTTATTTTAAAGATGAATCCTAAGATTTGCAAGGCTATGATTGGTGTTAAGGCAACCATTGCGATTATCCCGAATCCATCGATTAAAACATCCGCCGATTCGACCGATTCGGCGACGCCTTGCGCAAAAGCAAGTATGAAGGTTGCGGTCATGGGGCCTGAAGCGACCCCTCCGGAGTCAAAAGCCATACCTACAAATAGTTTGGGAACGACAAATGTCGATGCCAGTACAAACACGTATCCAGGAAGTAGGTAGTGCCACAATTGAACTTCAGGTATGATGATCCGCACCATAGACAGTACTACCGCAGCACCGACACCGATAGAAAACGCAAGCAGCACCATTTTCCTTTTTACATACCCGCTGGTGACCTCTTCAATCTCATGCGTCAATACATGTACGGCAGGTTCGGCCAATACCGTGACTAATCCAAGAACAAAGCCTATTATAATAATAAGGAATCTGTTGCCGAGCGCTGCCACTTTATATCCGACCGTACTTCCGACATCCATAAAGCCTGCATTGACGCCTGTCAAAAAAAACGTCAATCCGATGAATGTATATATAAAACCCTTTACAATTTTATACAGGGGCTTTTTATGCAGTCTGAATGACACCTTTTGAAACAAAATAAATATTATAAACAATGGAAGCAACGCTATAAGAGATTCACCTGCCACGGTTGGCAGCTTACTGACAAATGGACCGACCACTGAAGCTGAATAAGACATGCTTGAATCAAGGCGGCTCGTTATCTTATCCGTATCTGAAACAATACTCATAAGCATGACGGAAATAATCGCACCGACAGATGCAATTGCCACCAATCCGAAGCTATCTTTTTCCGACGCCTTACTGTCTTTTTTCAAAGCAGAAACGCCAAGTGCCATAGCCAGCATAAAGGGCACAGTCAACGCACCAGTCGTGGCACCGGAAGCATCAAAGGATATTGCCAGGAATTCCGACGTCGTAAAGAGAGATAGACAAAAAATTATAAAATATAGAATGATCAATACTTTATACAATGGTATATTATAAATGATTCTGATCAAGCCCAATGATAGCATTGCCGCTATACCTATTGATACTATAACAACTATCCCGGACTTGGGGATCATGCCTGTCGTGACCGAATCGACCTGTCCGGCGAGTATATGCAAATCAGGCTCTGCAATGGATATGAAAAAACCAAGGATCAATCCGGCAATTGTTATGATCCAGATTTTATTGGTTTTAGTAAGGGAGGACCCCATCAAGCTACCGACCGGCGTAATACCGATATCCACTCCCAATAGGAAAACGGTGAGTCCCAAGATAACAAGCAGCGCTCCAATGAGGAATCGATATAGTACGGATAGTTCCAGCGGTGTGATCGTAAAATGCAGTATCAATACAATTATTGTGATGGGTAAAACTGAGAATAATACTTCTTTGAGTTTATCCGCGAGCACATTCAATTATTCCACTTCCTTTCTTTTTACCATTACTATTTAGGAATAACCGAATAATTAATTACGATTCTTCCGGTAAAATATCAGTGGTTTTTCGATTTTTGCCGGAAGATTTATTGGAAGTTATTATTCGCTTGTTCCTTACTTGGAATTGCTTAAAATTTAACCAATCACCCCCATTTGCAATCGAAAATACCGTTATGGTCCGGAAATGACACCTGTTCTTTATTATATCATATCGGGTGGCCTTTGAAATGCCTGTATTTGTACTATACTCTATTCATAAGGTATCGGGAGTTATAAAAGGAAAATGGATATGAAAAGGAAAATAGTATCGATCAATGATGAAAAATGCATTGGCTGCGGCCTCTGCGTGGATGCCTGCCACGTAGGTGCGCTGAAATTGATAGATGGTAAGGTCAAACTGGTATCGGACAGCTACTGTGATGGTCTGGACAGCTGCCTTCCCGAGTGCCCTGTAGATGCAATTACGATTGAAGAGAAGGAAGTCGTTGCATTTGACGAAGAAGCGGTTAAAAAGCATTTGACAGATAAAATGGAGACAGCTGCGCCTTCAGCAAAGCCAACGGCATCAACCCCTGAAGAGCAACAACATTGCGATTGTCCGGAATCATATGTACGTATTATTAACAGGCAGGCAGGAAAGGTACAAGAGGAGGTTCCTGCAGCATCAGTCCGGGTTGAATCGCAGCTTGGCCAGTGGCCTTGCCAAATCAAGCTCGTGCCAGTGAATGCGCTGTATTTCGATAACGCGCACTTTCTTGTCGCAGTGGATTGTACGGCATATGCATATGCCGGCGTACACAGAGATTTCATGAAAGGCAAGATTACCATTATCGGCTGTCCCAAGCTGGATGAGTCGGATTATTCCCAGAAGCTGGCGCAAATACTGGCAAGCCATTATATCAAAAGCATTACTGTTTTGAGAATGGAAGTGCCGTACTGCGGAGGTATCGTAAACGCAGTTAAAAATGCGCTTATGTCCAGCGGAAAACTGATACCCTGGAATGTCGTAACTATAAGCACTGAGGGCAGCATCATTGAAGTATAAATAGATTATGCGATAGTCTGGTATATTTGCTTATTTAAAGCCAGTTAAACATTTGGCGTACCTACATGCTGAACATTCTTCGAGAATGCCAGATAAGGCAGATATATCACACTGAAGAACAGCATCAAAAGAACCGGTCCGGCGCCGCCCCTTCCATAAGCTCTCAGGAACGCGGCCAGCGCCATAATAGCTATCACAATATTCACAAATGGTATAAAATACAATAATACCCACCAACCCGGCTTTCCGCCGATTTCAAGCATAACGACTGTATTATAGATAGGTACGATAGCCGCCCATCCGGGCTTGCCTGCCTTTTGAAAAAGAATCCAGAGGCTTGCTATCATAAGCACCAAAACAGCCAGATAAATTACCCATAATCCTGTCAGAGCCCCATAATTCACATCCGAATAGCCATAGTCCATATCGGTCTCCTTTAGAAGTTCATATGGTATTATGTTATGCTATTTTGTCACATTCATTCATGCATTTTTGAAATATTTCTATATATCTTTAGTCATTTTTATATGTTCAATTCCTGCTTCCATAAAGGCTTCACCTTTTTTTGCAAAGCCCAGTTTAGCATAAAAATCTACTGCTGTAAGCTGCGCATCAAGATATATCCTCTTCACGCCATTGTCGTCTGCTATGCTGATCAACAGCTTGCAAATACCGGTACCTATCCCGCTTTTCCGTATATTATTCCTTACCGCCACTCTGCCTATTTTAGCTTCTTCCCCTTTTAGCAGAAGCCTTCCGCAGCCTGCCGGAACTCCATCCACATACGCAAGCACATGGATTGCCTCACTATCGAGCTCATCCATTTCCAGTTCCAGCGGAACCCCCTGTTCCGCCACAAAGACCTCCCGGCGGATATCGTGCACAAGTTTCATTTCAGCTTCATTTTTAACCCTGATGATTTCTACCATAATTTTCACCTTTTCTATTGTCGAATTGCTGCTTTACCTGGTTTTTGAGCCTGTCAGCCGTTATCTTCCTTTAGCTTTTTAACCAGATCAATAATGGACTCTTCAGGCTGAGGCCTTCCCAGAAGGTAGCCCTGTATGACATCGCAGTCCAATTTTTTCAGATAATCGAGCTGCAGTTTTGTCTCCACACCTTCTGCGACAGTAATCAGCCCCATTTTTTTACTGATGAAAATAATCGGTTCAATAATCAGCTTATTGTCCTCAGTATTTCCAATCCGCTCAATAAAAGACCTGTCAATTTTAAGTGTACTGATCGGCAGCTGTGTCAGATAATTGAGCGATGAATAACCTGTACCGAAATCATCCAGAGTGATCTTTATACCGATGCTTTTCAGCAACGATATATTATCGGCAACCTCGTCAATATATTGTATCAGTACGGATTCGGTTATTTCAAGCTCCAGTGCTTCCGGCTGCAAATTGTACTGCTCAAGCACCTTCAGCACACTGTTTGCAAAATCCGGCTGCTGGAGTTGAAGTATGGAAATATTGATTGACATCGTAAGGTCTACGCCACCCATATCGTGCAGCTTTTTCAGAAATCCGCAGGCATTTTTCAAAACCCAATCTCCAATAGGCAATATCAGCCTTGTCTCTTCTGCTACCGGTATAAATCTCACAGGCGATATCTGTCCCATTTCCGGATTGGTCCACCGGAGTAACGCTTCAAAGCCGATCAATTTCTGGTCTTTTGCCGTATAAAGAGGTTGATAATGAAGTCTGAATTCATCTTCAGCAATTGCCTGCTTCATATAGCTTTGCATGTACAGTTTTTCATATATGGCTTCATTCATTGATATATTATAAAACTCGTATCTGTTTTTCCCATTCTCCTTGGCTTTGTACATGGCAGTATCCGCATTTTTCAAAAGCCCGTCGAAATTGCCTGAATCCGATGGGTATATTGCGATGCCCACGCTGCACGATACGTTTATGCTATATGCGCTTATCCTAAAAACGCTGTCCATATGCTTTACCAGATTATCAGCCATCCTATCGATATCGCTGTTTTTTTCAAAATTGGAGCAAAGAATCACAAATTCATCTCCTCCGAATCTTGATACAATATTCAGACCTCTGATTTCCACCAGGCTGTTTGCTATCTGAATCAGGAGCTGATCACCTACAGCGTGTCCATAAGTGTCGTTAGTCAATTTGAAATTGTCAAGGTCCATGAAGAGCAGAGCAATTTTAGATACGCCGGACGTAACCATTTCAGTGAACCGTTCCATGATGGAAGCTTTATTGTAAAGGCCTGTCAATGAATCAAAATAAGCCAGCCTCTCTATTTTTTCTTCATACATCTTCTTTTGCGTAATATCAGTATGGGCGCCTGCCAGGCGCAAAACCTTTCCATCCATCCCCCAGAGCGCCTTGCATACGGTATGTACCCAATTATACCCTCCATAGCCATTTTTGACACGGTAATCCATTTCGTAAAAAGGTGTTATACCATTCAGATAGTCATTTAAAGCATTTTCAGACAGGTCCCTGTCCTCCGGATGTATTTGATTTTTCCATATATTCAGGCTGTCCGGAGGTAAATTGTTCTTGTTGCCCATAATTTCCTTGCATCGTTTTGAGATATACAAATCTTTCGTTACTACATTCAAATCCCAGATCCCAATGCCGGAAGCCTCTACAACCAAAGCATACCTCTCCTCGCTCCCACGCAGCTTCTGCTGGTGACTGATGATTTCCTCAAGCTGCTGCTTCAGTTCTTCCTCGGAGGCTGCCAGCTCTTCATATACCGACGTCAATTCCTCATGCTTCTCCTGAAGAAGCTTTTCATTTCTTACTCTCTCTGTGAGGTCTACACCCATTAATTCAATTTCATCTTTCATATCCGCCGGTAAAGGTATATTGATATTTAGCATCAAATAAACTATTTCTCCGTTAACCGCTTTCATTGACAGTTCAAAATCCTTTTCCACCACCCCGAGTTGCATATTGGACATGATGGAATCCAGTTTGCCGGCATTTTCCTTGTCAAGGAAATTAAAAATGCTAACTTCATTTTTAAAGGTACCTTTCGTATAACCAAGCCTTTTTTGAGCATGGTCATTCAAATAAATGATATGTCCATAATGATCGAGCTTGATTACCAGAATCCCTGCCACGTCAATTGCAGTCCGCGACATCGCCTCAAGCCTTCTTGCGTTTCTTCTCAAATAGTAGAAATAGATATTGACGATGATCAGCGCAATAGATACTGACAATAATGAAAACAGCAAGAGATTCAGAATCTTGTTCACACCGCCGAACACTTCATCTCTAGGTGCAGCTACGGCAATGGACCAGGTCGTGCCGTTAACAGGTGTATATGCAAGGTACTTTTCCATATTGTTGAAATAATATTGTCCGGCGCCGGTCTCACCCTTTATCATGTGTGCAGCAAGCCCTGCCAGCCGTTGAAGACTTTGGTCTTTCTTCAGTTCAAGAAATATGTTGAACTGTGACTCAACATACCGTATATTATAATGAGCGATAAAAGCACCCACCGAATCCACAATAAACGCATCTCCGTGTTCAAGGAACTTGATGCCCGAAATGATTTCGCTTAATCCTTCCAATTGGTACGCACAAGACAATACATACTTCACCTGGTCTCCCTGGTAAACCGGGACTGCAAAAACGATGACGCGCTTCCCGTCAATAGTACTGGTAAGCGGCTCAGAGAAGTTGCTGACGCCAAGCAGCGCTTTCTGGAAATACTTGCGCTCACTGATATTGTATGTTTGATTTGTGCCGGTTATAACGCAGCCTTCTGTATCGGTAAGACGAAGCTTCAAGTGTTTATCTCCGCCCTCGAACTTTTTCAGGCTTTCCAGCAGCTTGCCGGCATCCGCCGACGGATCTGTAATGGCATCCATTTTAGCAATGGTTTCGAGTATGTATAATTGATTATTCAATTCGCTTTCGACAATGTTTGCACCCTGTTTAGCCAGTTCCAGAAGGGAATTCTCCACTACCTTTTTAAGGATGCCTGAAGCGGAATAATAAATGGATAAGCCTATTAGCATGCATGAGAGGATAACGAAAAAGTATTTTTTCAGCAATTCTACGTAGCGATAAAATGTCTTCATTCATTATCCTCCTGAAATTTATGATTGAAAAGTAAGTCAGATCATTGTTATATTTCGTGAAACGATTCCGTGCCGCCCCCGATTTACTTCAGATTAGACGTGCAATTTGGACATTTTACAGCGTCAATGTGAATGCTTGTCTGGCAGTAAGGGCAAATTTTTGTAGTCACAGGCGCAGGTTCCGGTTTACGCTTAAACCTGTTCAGCTGTTTTACAATAATGAATATGGATAGGGCGATGATCAGGAAGTCAATAATATTGGTAATGAAAAGTCCGTAGTTCAATGTTACTCTGCCTGCAGTTCTTGCCGCATCTATTTCTGTATATGGATTTCCATCCGGGTTGAGGACAATAAACCGTTTTACAAAATCAATATTGCCGGTGATCAAAGTTGTCAGCGGCATAATAATATCATTGACAAGCGAAGTAACAATCTTTCCGAATGCCGCGCCTATCACAACGCCGATAGCAAGATCCATTACATTGCCTTTCAAGGCAAATTCCTTGAATTCTTTAAAAAACGACATTTCAATCCCCCCATAAAACACTTTTTACCACATTAAATTCCTTATAAACAAGAAAACCTCCATACTTTTATATTATAACAATTTTTTCTACATAATACCACAGAAAAATACAACGCATTTTTCTTGGCAAAATCGTTTATCACGGCTGCCGCCGCTTCGCGAAACCACTTATTTGGAGCAAGATTCCGCTATGCTCCATAGCAAAAAGGCCCCGGACAGAGTGGCATCTCCGCCCGAAGCCTTAATTCACTTTTCCCCCGGCAATTTTACTTATCCGGTTTCTCGGTTGTCGAGCTTGGGATAATACTTGTATTACCTCCTGAAAGTATAACATTCAGGTTGCTTCCCTCGGGTATGAAATAAATCTTATCATTTTCACCGACGACATCTTTTAGCAACCTCAGCCTTTCAAGCTCAAACGCCTGCGGATTCAACGTATATACTTCATTTTCCTTTGCCTGTACCTGATTTTTCCTGTTTGCTATTTCCAGGTCAATGGCAGTCTGGGCTTGTTCCTGCTTGATCTGCTCCTGCAGCTGTATTGTCCTTTGCTGTGAAACTTCGGATGCTACCTTGGATGCCGCCTTCTCTTTGAGTTTTTTTGCGTATTCCTCATCTACGCCTATATCATTGACTCCCACATCCAGGAGGTCTATTCCGCATTCCTGAAGCTCTACCTGCAATAATTTCGACATGTTATCCTGTAAAATGGTACGGCCTTTATCGGTACCCGTGTCTCCGGTTTTTTGGCTGCCATCCTCTATTCCGAGCATCTGATCAAGGGTCATGCTTGTCGTTATCTGCTTGGCCACCCTGGGGATCCTGGTCAATACAAGCTGTTCAAGCGCCTTATCATCTCTCGCTTCGGCATTGTACTGCTCCCACATTTTTTTAACGGAATCCGTATCTCTTTTTCTGGAATAGGTAAGAGATATTTTGAACTGGACAGGCTGCTTATCCGACGTCCATAAATCAGGGTCTTCCCATATCACGGTTTTTGCGGAAACATCGACTTCCTGCATTTTAGCAAAAGGAGCCGCCTTGGTATACCGTCCCGAACCGACAACCTTGCTGATGGTAACTCCATCATCCATCTGAAGCCCCACCTGATTTGATTCAACCTGGTGCCACAGATAGCATCCGCTGGACATAACCGCCATTACAGCCATTCCTGCAAGTAAGGTGACAACTTTAAAAACTCTTCTTCTCATTTATTCTCCCCCTGAATATAAAAATACAATGGAATACATCCCTTTAACAGATTAATGCTTCCTTCGACCGTTATACGTATGAATTCAAAGATTTGTCTTCTCTAAATGCGCTTATTCGCCTATGATTTTTACCAGAACTCTTTTGGGCCTCTTTCCATCGTATTCCCCATAAAATATCTGTTCCCATGTTCCGAAATCCAGCTTCCCGCCTGTTATTGCCGCAACTGCCTCCCGGCCCATGACCTGGCGTTTCAGGTGGGCGTCCGCATTATCCTCGAAGCCGTTATGCCGGTATTGGTTATACGGTTTTTCAGGCGCCAGCTTTTCGAGCCATTTTTCAAAATCCTCATGCAGTCCCGATTCGTCATCATTCACGAATACACTCGAGGTGATGTTCATGGCATTTACCAAAACCAAACCTTCCTTTATTCCGCTTTTGTCAATGCAATTTTGTACCTGGGCAGTGATATTGACATACGCCCTTCTTGAAGGAATATTAAAATTCAATTCTTCACGGTATGACTTCATGGAGTACCCCTTAAACCACTTTATTATTTGGTAATCGAATCTTTAGCTTTCTAACTTTTCCTCTTCCAGTACATCGGACTGATACAGAGAGGCTTCAATATAGCCTCCTTTTTTTACTTCATACTCTATCCCTCTCCACGTAACTGAATTGCTATTGAAGGAGAACAAAAGATAGAAGGTTGCAAACAGGTCAAAAAACAAAGGCGTGATAACATCGGAGAGCACGATCTTGTTATTGGTCAATACCCTCATTACAAGGCCATGGATAGTCCTAATGCCCATAAGAATAAGGGATAGATAGATGACGTCAATGTTTCGGAATGCAAGCCCTAATATCAATATCGCCCAGTACCAGAACATCATAAGCACAAATGACGGGAGTTCGACTGCAATATGTGCCTTTATGCCGACAGCTATACGCCTTGCATAATTAAATGACTTTTCTCTGGCAAGCTTCTGGACATGGCATTCAAGGAACGGTCCGAGTACAAGCTTGTACCCCATTTTGTACAGCGTATTGCCAAGGTGCAGATCTTCCAGAAGTGACCCTCCGAAAGCTTCCAGGCCGCCTATATCCTTGAGGAGTTTCTTTCTCATTGCAAAGGCCGCGCCGGTTGCTCCGACGTCTACACCGAGTTTGGTAAGAAAAGCCCATAAGAAATCCGTTTCAGTATTTTGCGTGAAAGTAAAGAATCTGGTCCAGAAATCACGGCCACCCATGTTTACCTGGCCGCATGTAGTGATGCCAACCTTCTCATCCTTCAGAGGACGTACCATTTTAACAATAAAGTCCGGTTTGATGCGAAGGTCACTGTCGCCAAACATTACGATATCGTATTTGGCTTCCCTCATTCCGTAGACCATGTTTGAACTCTTGCCATTCACTCCCTGCATAACAGGGTTTACGATGACTTTACCGTCTATTGCTGGATTTTTTTCCAACAATGCTTTTACAACCGGTATCGCCGGATCATCAGGCGTCTGAAAGCTGAATATATGTTGTACCGGGCCTCTGTAATTCTGCGAAAACCAGGTTTCAATATTTTTGTCAAGTTCAAAGTCCAGATCCTTGATAGGGTGAATAATACTTACGCCAGTCCTCTCGTCTTCCTCACCGGATTGAATGATCCGGTTTGTCCAGTTAAGATGAAGCTTGAAGAAAATAAGCTGTGAACAATAGAATAAGCAAAATACGATTGCAACTGCAACACAGGCATACATCAATAGCATGATTGCATTCCCCCATCATTTAAATTTATTTTCCAACTACTGCTTATTTATTTACCATGCTTACCGAATAACTATTAATATTATATACTGCATTAATAAGTTGTACAACAAAAGTTGCGTTTTATTCGGTTGGTTGTATGGTTGGAAGAAGGGTAACAATACATATTTCGGATGTCAACACAAAATAATTACCGCTTAACATAGGAATGATGCATAACATGGGAACAATGCGCAGCACAAAGAGCAGGGACAGTCACTGGTCGCCTGCCACAGTGCAAAAGACAAGGGGACGGTTCTATTGTCTGTCTCACGGAGCAGACAGACAATAGAACCGTCCCCTTGTCTTACCCTTGTCTTCTAATGCGTGGGATTGCCAGGGTAGGATCGTCAGCGCTATTTATTCTGGTTGTGTTTCCAAGCACCTGCTTACGTGCATTCTTTTAAATAATTATAGCTTAGGGTTAGCAGTCCTGTCTCACGGGCTGGTCGCATACTGCGTATGCTGCTCGCCCATGTATCTCGGGTATTGCAGTCTACACCATTGAATGAGTACTAAGCAGAAGGGCTTCGCAGCCGGAAACACAACAATGAATTTCTGCTTTGCAGAAATGCTACACTAATGTAATATTTCGCTTTAGCGAAATCTATATCCACAAACAGCACTGCCGCTCCTTGCTGATAAGTGCCTTCGAAGCTGCTTATAAGTGTTAGGAAAAGCTTCGTGATATGCCCGAAGGAAAACAAAAACAGGCAGTGAAATGGACACGATGTCCATTCAGGCACATCTACGCCAGGGATGGCGATATATGTGCCGACCGCCCCAAGGGTTTTCCTTCGTTGGCATATAGAAGCTTTTCCTCAGTGCCCTGACAGACACCACGTCGCTTGAGTGGTGCCTTTTGGCTACTTTTGGGCGGTCAAAAGTGGCATTAATGTTTTATTGTTTTATTTTGATGCAACGCATCTTTCTTTACTTCGCACTTTCCTGTAAAGGAGAGATTGCCGCGCTTTGCTCGCAATAACAAAATTGGACATTATCATATCAGTACGCTCAAACAAACGATTATGCATCAGCATATACCTGTGCAATTCCATGCTGTTACACAGGTATATGCTTTTGTCCCTAATCAAATCTTACAGTACGTTAATTTTCATTTTCCATATATCGGTCCAAGCTGGCTGCATGCTCTGTAATCTGCTCCTTCGAGATCGGCCGTCCCAAAGGAATTCCATACGGACGGCCTGAAAATCCTATCTTCCGGAACATTATGCATGCATACCGGTATTCTCAGAATGGACGCCAAAGTTATAAGGTCTCCTCCGATATGTCCACAGCTCAATACCCCATGATTGGCGCCCCAGTTTGCCATAACGGAGTATACATCCTTGAATGGACCCTTCCCTGTCAGATTGGGTGCGAACCATGTGGTCGGCCAGCCCGGATCCGTCCTCATGTCAATGATACGATGCGCATCCCCAGGCAGATCAACAGTATAACCTTCAGCCAATTGCAGTACAGGACCGAGGCCTTTTACTATATTCAACCTTAACATTGTAGCAGGCATTCCGCCTTTAGTCAGGAATTTGGAAGAAAATCCGCCTCCTCTGAAATACCCTAGATTGGCAGGTGTCCATGAAGTTGCATCAAGGCATTTACCGGCCTCCTCCGGCGTAATTTCCCAGAAGGGTTTCATAGCAGGTTTGCCGTCCTTGATCTGCTCACCGGATCCATCCAATGCGGCAGCTCCGGAATTGATAAGGTGTATGACACCTGCTGCGGCAAGTCCCGCGGGCCTTTTTCCGGCGACCCTCTCAATGGATTCAGGGCTCCAGTAGGTTCTGACGTCGGCAAAAATCTGCGCCGTATTGGTCAGAAGATGCCCGAAGAGCATTGCTACACCATTCAGACTGTCATTTTCCGTTGCGAGTACATAAGCTTCACGTATGCCATTCCAATCAAAAGAAGAATTAAGGATAGCTTCCATGAAGTCTCCGTTCGGGAAATGGTCGGTCCATTGGCGCTGGCCCTGGAAGCCCGCCGCAATCGCATTATGCCCCAGCGCTTCCTCGCCGAATCCAATATCAGCCAATCTTGGGTTCCCGGTCATAAGATCCTTTGCAATCAGCGCCATCTTAACAGATGTTTCCCACTGTTTGTCCAGGTCCTTCCTGCCTGCACGCGCGTTGCCCGTATTATAGATATCCTGGCCTTCCCGGCAATTGTTCTTCGTCCATTTTAAAGCCTTTTCAAACTCCTCTTTATCGTAAATCCCTTCATCCATCCTTCGGATAAATTCCGTCATATCAACATATTCATTCCTCATTCCAAGGTAATTCTGGAAAAAGTCCGCATTTACAATGGAGCCCGCTATACCCATTGCCACCGATCCCATGGATAGGTAAGATTTGCCCTTCATCGTTGCAGCAGCTATGCCCGCCTTTGCAAACTGAAGTATTTTAGCCCTTACATCAGCAGGTATTTCCGTATCCTGTGCGTTCTGCACATCCCTCCCATATATGCTGAAGGCAGGCAGACCCTTCTGATTGTGCGCAGCCAGAACTGCCGCAAGATAGACCGCCCCAGGGCGCTCCGTTCCATTGAAACCCCAGACAGCTTTCGGCCTGAAAGGATCCATATCCATCGTTTCAGAGCCGTAACACCAGCAGGGGGAAACAGTAAGAGACACACCTACCCCCTCCCTGTCAAATTTCTCTGCACACATTGCCGCTTCGGCAACACCGCCAATACATGTATCAGCTATGACGCACTCAACAGGTGATCCGTCCGTATGTTTAATATTCCCGGTTATAAGGCGTGCAGCCGCTTTAGCCATATTCATGGTCTGCTCTTCAAGCGACTCTCTTACTCCTCTGCGCCTTCCGTCAATGGCAGGCCGTATCCCGACCTTTGGCAGTACTCCATGTAACCTGCTTTTCCCCTTATTAATCTGTAAGCTCTGTAAATCCGCCATAAACAATACCTCCTTCTTGAGACAGCATGTTCTCAAAATTAATATTCCATATTATTAATGCAATCGTTTGCATTAATGTGCAAATTATTACTGCCTTCAAACAGCCAAACTTTATCAATTAATTTTAAGCATTGTCTTTAGCCTGATTATTTGCGGAAATGCCATATTCTCTCCATTTATCCGCGATAAAAGCAATTGCGCCGCCCTGCAGCCTATGTCAAGCATAGGCTGTGCGACCCTGACGCTGCACAGACCAAGAATTGCGGAAAACTCCAGATCATCAAATGCTGCAATCGATACCTTCTTCATTTCCTCATTTTTTTGCTTCAGCAGATATTTCATTGCGCCAATATTCATATAATAATTCGAAACAAATACATAATCAGGCGGTTCCATAGCCTCCATCAGTTCGCTCATGATCCGGTAACCGCTTTGTATATGGTAATCTCCAAACTTTACAATAGACTCTTCAAGCGGTATGCAGTAATCGGAAAGCACCCGTCTATAACCTTCATAACGCTCTCCGGCCGATGTAAGCCTCATATCTCCGCCAATAAACCCGATGCGTCTGTGCCCGTTATTTATAAGATATTCTATTGCCGAATAACTGCCGTTTATATTGTCAACGAGCACAGCGTCAGTCTCAAAATGTTCAACAAGTCTATCCACCAATACAACCGGCAGTCCTGATTCGCTGATCCGTTTGTAATGCTCTCCCTCTGCGCTGGCCGGTATAATGATAATTCCGTCGACACATTTCTGTGAAAGGAGGCTGATCCGCTCCTTCTCCTCCTCAACGCTTTCGTTTGAATTGCATATGATGATGTTGTAGCCGTGCTTTCTGAATTCGTCCTCCGCACCTTTTGCAATGCCCATGAAGACATCATTCGACAGTTCAGGTGAAACAAAGCCGACTGTCAGCGTCCGGTTGGTTTTCAGACTTCTGCCGATATTATTAATATGATAGTCAAGCTCCTTCATGCATTTCAGTACCTTTTCCGTCGTCCTGGCGCTGATACGGCAATCTCCATTTGCAACCCTTGAAACCGTCGATGCTGAAACACCTGCAGCTCTGGCAACATCCTTTACTGTGACAGTC
Organism: Clostridiaceae bacterium; assembly: GCA_039679375.1. Classification (GTDB taxonomy): domain Bacteria; phylum Bacillota; class Clostridia; order Acetivibrionales; family DTU013; genus JBDKVA01. The sequence continues at coordinate 5,255 of JBDKVA010000162.1, read as the reverse complement.
ATATTTACTCCTATGTAATAAATTTGCGTGCACACGATTGCATTATGATGATATATATTCTATACCGGATAAAAATAATCCTTTATTTCTAAAAATAAATTGTATCCGGCTTTTCCCTGCCAGATTTACTGCATTGTCTAAAAAACTCTTTAAAAATAGCAGTCTGATTGTTTTCCTTATTCATACGGCTGGCAAGCGATCGTGTTTTTGCCTTTTTTCTTTGCGCTGTAAAGCAGCTTGTCTGCTCTTTGCAATACATGTTCTGCAGTTTCGCCGTTATTCAGTGATACCAGTCCAAAGCTGCAGGTGAAATGCTGTCCGGATTGATAAGCTTTGCTTTCTATAAGCTTTCTGATTCGCTCTACGAGTTCCATCGCATGCTGTGTATCCGTATTAGGCAGCAGAAGAACAAATTCATCCCCTCCCCACCTGGCAAATACATCAGATTGGCGAATAACAGCCTTTATGTCATCTACTGTATCTGTCATAACCTTATCGCCGGCTAAATGGCCGTATTTGTCATTAATCAGCTTGAAATCGTCAAAATCAAATATTGCCAATGATATGGGCATCCCGTACCTATCAGAGTAGCTGATCCACTTGATCAGTTCATCATTGAACTTTGCTCTGTTGAATAAGCCTGTCAAAGAATCGGTTTGCGACATAACCATCAGTTTCTTGCTGTCAATATACTGGACCCTTTTGTAATAATTCGCTCTATAGGATGATATACTGCTTAGAATCATTACCAATAGAATGAATGCAATACCGGCCAAAAATTCAGAGAAGTCGATCTCCTGCCGAATACAAAATGTTGCGGCTACAAAGGCGGCTGCCGTAATAATTGCGGCTATCTGCATATAAATCCATTTATTGGGCGCCAGGTATATCCCAATAATAATAATGATGACTCCCATCGCCTGAATCAAATAGTCAGGCGATTCATAAAAATAATATATTACCGTAAAAGCTATCGAAATGATGACTTCCAGAACTGTAACCCATACTGCGTAGTAACTGTAGTCCTTTATTCTCCTCAATGAGTAGTATAAAATCAGTATCAGCAGCAAAGCACCTGTTCTAATGGAAAGAATGATGTTTAATGTATCTTTATTTTTTATCAAAAAATAATCCGGAATGATAAAGAGCATAAACAGCAAGCCCAAAGCTAAGATGATTGGTCTGATATGTTTTATGGCTTTACTGATTTCATGATTGAAAAAATCCTTTTCCAGAACTTTATCGGTAAAATCTCCATAATAGGATATTCCATATTCATTAACGTTTTTCACAAATAAAACCTTTCGATTCTAGAGCTTATTCCATATCTACTCAATATTCAATAACAGCTGTAGTTTCGTTTACGAAACGAATAAATCATATCATTTCCTCATAACTATTTCAATATGTCTTCTCTATAGTTGTTAACAGTTTGTAAATTTTGTCTATAATACGCCTTCACATTCTTTACTTATTTTTGCTAAAATAGTATTATATAAACACGGAAACAGGAAATATTTCACATATTAAATTTATGTCAAATCACAGATAACAATTAGAATACGGGGGTTTATATGAATTGCATATCAAACAAATTAGCCAATATTTCTGGAAAATCGGTATTTACAATAGCTTTTATAATCATCCTCTCAATTGCACTTATTCCGACAGGCTGCAGCTCCGGTGCCGATGTTGATGCGGAAGAAGACTTTTTGAAAAAGTATGAAGCGGCGCCTGTAGAAAATAATGAACGTGCCGTGTTAAAATTTTATTTTCCTGGGCAGCAGCCAAAAGCCTGGGACGAGGTGCGTGCCGAGATTGAGAAGGAATTGGCGGATACGGTCAATGTATCTTTGGATTTCAGTTGGCTCGAGAACCAGAGCTATATTCAAAAAATGACTGCGCTTACAGCATCGGACGATTCATTTGACGCCTTCTGCGTAGCTAAACCGCAGCAGTATTATCTGGACTTCACCAAGCTGGTGCGAGAAGGGAAGCTTAAGGATATTACGCAATTGTTTCCTGAAAGCGCGCCTGCGTTATTTCAAAAATATACTGAAGAAGAACTCGATTATGCAAGGGTCGACGGGAAGCTCTTTGCAGTACCGTCCCTATATCCGTGTGCCTACTGTACGTATCTTATGGTGGATGACGCTCTGCTTAAAAAATATAGTTTACCCGACATATCAAGTTTTGATCAATATGAAGCCTATCTGAAAACTGTAAAGGAAAATGAGCCTGAATTGATACCCGGCACCATAGCCAATAGTGTAGATACATTAAATCTCTTCGCAAGGGCATCCGGTTATGTTGTAGTCGATGAACCGCAGAAGCTTGTTTACAAATGGGATGACCCCAAAATGAAAATCGTCGCCTGGGAGAACACGCCAGAATTTAAGGAAGCGGTGAATTATATAGCCAGCTGGTTTAAAAAAGGCTATCTGGTATCAAATCCCGATCAATTGAAAACTACCTCTTTTATATATTTTGGTACACTGACGCCGCCAAGCAATGAAACAACAAAGATGACCTTCAGCAATTCATCCGGAATAATGGGTGAATCAAACCCACTCCGGGTATTCTATTTTTGCCCCGAAAAAACAGTACAGCGCGATAATGCTATGGGTACGGTCTACCGAAACGGTTCGTTCGCTTTTCCGGCAGCATCGGCAAATACCGGCAAAGCGCTTCAATTTCTGGAATGGGTGCAGCAAAGCCAAAGCAATTATTACTTAATAATGTACGGAAGAGAAGGCAAAGATTATGTCCTAAAGAACAATTACCCTTTATTGCCTGAAGGCATGGAATATAAAGACAGTACGTATATGTACTGGGATGGTCACTGGGCATTTGAAAGTATTGAATTTCTGCCGGCCGTTAAGGACGAAAAAGGCAATGAATTTAATTACAGGGATTTCATTGACAAAAATTCGAAATACCCTCCCCATGGAGCGTTTTATCCGAACTATAGCACTATTGAATCGGCCGCTGAAAACAGATCCAAAGTATTTCAGGATTTTGAACGTAAAATTAAACGGGGTGAATTGGTAGATTCATCACAGGTTGATAGTTTTATAAAGAGCCTTGAGGATCTTGGAAGCGTCAATCTGGTGGAAATTGTGCAAAAGCAGCTGGACGAGGCGGTTGATGGACGGAAATAGACGGGCGCTGCCTTGCAGCTCGATTAATATTCATGGAGGCCAGCTATGAATTGTAATTTAAACAAATCAGCAGGCATTTCAGGGAGATTAAAAATTATCATCACCTTTTTAATCATACTATCCTTAGCGCTTGCACCGGCAGGCTGCAATTCAAATACCGATGCGGAAGATGAGTTTTTGAAAAAATATGAGACGCTTAAGATAAATAATGAACGAGTATCAATAAAGTTTTATTTTCCCGGAGAGCAGCCAAAAGCCTGGGATGAGGTTCGCGCCGAGATTGAGAAGGAATTGGCTGATACGGTCAATGTATCTTTGGATTTTAAATGGCTTGATTTCCAAAGTTATTATCGGAAAATAAAAATCCTTGACGCATCGGAAGAACCATTCGATGCCTTCTGCATCGGCAGACCGCAGGAGCAATATCCGGATTTCACAAAACTTGCCCGTGAAGGCAGGCTTAAAGATATTTCGCAATTATTTCCTGATAACGCTCCGGCACTTATGAGAAAATATTCAAAGGAAGAACTGGATTACGCAAGTGTTGACGGTAAGCTCTATACCCTCCCTTCTCTATACCCTGCAGCATATTGTCCTGTCATTTGGGCCGCAGATTCAGTGCTGAAGAAATATGGAATAGAAAAAATCACTACTTATGACGAGTATGAAGAATTCCTTGGAATAGTTAAAAATAATGAACCAGATCTGATTCCCGGTACTATCAGGACTACCGACACGTTAAAGCTTTTTGCGGCGGCATCCGGTTATGCAATAGCAGATGAAACGCAGAAGCTTGTTTACAAGTGGGATGACTCTGAATTTAAGCTCCTTGCATGGGAAAATACACCCGAATTCAAAGAATATGCATATACGCTGGCTGGCTGGTTTAAAAATGGTTATCTGAAGCCAATACCTGATCCTTCAAAATTAGCATCGGTTATACAATATAATGAACTATACTACCCATTTGAAGAGACACTTGAATTGTCTTTAAGGAACATATTCGACAAGACAGTCAAAACACAACCAATGCGGCAGTTCTACCTGTACCCTGGAAATCCCGTACAGCGTGAAAATCCAATGGGATTTGACAGATCTTTCGCTTTTCCCGCGCTATCTTCAAATACTGAAAGGGCAATACAATTTCTTGATTGGGTGCAGTATAACCAGGAGAATTATTACCTCGTTATGTTTGGCAGAGAGGGTATTGATTATATGCTTAAAAACAATTATCCCACATTGCCGGAAGGTATCGATACCAACAACGCCTATATGAATTGGGACGGCTCACAGGCGTTCACGAATATTGAATACTTATTTCCATACTTATCAGAAAAACGTAAGGAGCTATATGAAAGCAAATCACAATATCCTCCACACGGGGCATTTTATCCGGATTTCAGAAGTATTGAGGCTGCTGCAAGAATCAGAAACAATTTATACAATGAGTTCAATCATTTAATTTATTTAGGTAAGTTAACTGAGACATCGCAAGTAGACAACTTTATACAAAAACTCGAGAAAGAGGGAAGCGCTAATCTGGTTGAAATTGCGCAAAAGCAGCTGGATGAGGTTGCCGAGAGGAGGGAAAAGTAAAGCAAATAGTTCATCCCGGCCAGCTTTGTTCTATTACACATGCCTATTATTTGTTACCTAAACCATATGTTTGTACAGCTTGATAGAGCGTTTTTATTCGTTTCCGGCATTGACAAACGGGAAACTCGACTGTATAATATTGAAGTCGGTAATCAAGATTATTCGCGGGTGTAGTTCAATGGTAGAACATCAGCCTTCCAAGCTGATTGCGTGGGTCCGATTCCCATCACCCGCTCCAATTTTTCCAGGTCTGGAACTTTAACGGCCAGTCCTGATTGAAAATTTCATATGTGCCTGTAGCTCAGCTGGATAGAGCAACGGACTTCTAATCCGTTGGCCGGAGGTTCGAATCCTCTCAGGCACGCCACAGACTGTCCGAAAACCCGCTATTTTAGCGGGTTTTTGGCGTATTTGACGTTTTTTGATTGTGTTTTAGCCTGACTTAAAGAAAACCGAAACTAAAAAACAGAAATATCAAAAAAAGCAGGAATATCAAGC
>JBDKVA010000161.1:0-5605 GCA_039679375.1 Clostridiaceae bacterium | reverse complement strand
AATAATAGCAAATATATTTACTAAAAAAATTTTTTATAAACTTATAAATCAGTCATATTAATACTTTTAGGGATAGAGCAGAAAAATAACTAAGGTCAAAAAGTCAGGCACATTGCCTTACTTTTTGACCTTTTTCAACCTATATATAGGGAGTATTTTTTTGAGGGTGATAAAAATGAATGCAGTTGACCCCATAAAGGACATAGCTGTCATTAATGAAATATTACAATATTTGTTAAAGCAAAGCGAAAGGAATCATTTGCTTTTCGCTTTAGGAATTTATACGGGGCTCCGAATATCAGATTATTTACAGCTTAGAGTTATAGATGTCAAAAGCAAAGATTACATCAATGTGATAGAGAGTAAAACAGGGAAAGAAAATTCAATACCGATAAATGAAGAATTAAAGCCTATTTTAAGACGATACTGTTCCGGAAAAAGAGAGTATGAATATTTATTTAAAAGCAGGAGAGGAAATAATACTCCCATTTCCAGGATCCAGGCATACAGAATTCTTAAGTTGGCAGCGCGGGAATTTGATATAGCGTGCATAGGATGCCATACAACCCGCAAGACATATGGATATATGCTGTACAAGCTTACGGAGGATATCGAGCTGGTCAAGAGCTGCCTGAATCACTCGGATTCAAAAATTACAGCCAGGTACATTGGGATAGACAAAGAAGAAAAGGACCAGGCGATTAAAAAAATATCGCTTAAAAAGAAAATGAAAGCAGATTAAAATTTTATATATTTTTAGTTAGCGAAGTAACATAATAAAAGTTTGTTACATTGGGGATGTAAAAGTTTCAACCATAATTAGGTAAGAAAAATTTTTAGACATAGTAACAGAATAACTATTGTGTTACATTCAGAAATGGAAATTACAAACGGGTGAGGGATGGGAGATGAGTAGTTATGGATATACATATGAGGATCTAGTAGAGCCAAGGTTTTCAGAGATTGCTATGTGGATAAGAGATGGAATGTCAGAACGAGAAATTGCTAAAAATTTGGGTGTTTCTTATGCCAGTTTTAGAAATTACAAAAAACAGCATTTAGCACTTTTAGCACTTTTGAAAAAGAGCGTTGTATCTAACCCTATCGCAAAAGTCGAAGAAGCTTTAATAACAAGCGCTTCGGGACAAGAATACAAGGAAATTACACGAGAATTAAGATATAACAAAAAGACTGAAGATTGGGAAATGGTTGTAACAAAGGAAAATATAAAAGTTATGCCACCAAATGCAAATGCTCAAAAATTATTTTTAAATGCTTGGAAGCCCGACCGGTATAAAAATAAACAGACGATTGAGCACGAAGGCGAGTTGGGGGTAAAGAAACTTGAAAACTACATCGAGGAAAAATAAAACCTATGCTGCGCTTGAAATTATAGACATCCGGAAAAGAGCATGGAAAAGCCATCACAATAGGGATAAAGACAGGGAATTTACCGAACAGGTCTCTCGGTTGCTGCTTGATGATGAGAGCTTGCGAAATGAAATTCAAGAGCATCCCGAATACCTGATAGAGATGGTTTTTGTTATAGTTGACAAAGATAAAAAGGTAGTCCCGTTTTTCCTGAATGAGGTTCAAAGAGATTTTATAAAAGACCTCAATAAAGCGATAGAGGATTTTAAAATCGGTAAAAGACTGACAATCAAGTTCCTGATTTTGAAAGGCCGCCAGCTTGGATTTACATCGCTGATCACTGCGTACCAGCTGGCATGCACGATAACAAGGAAAAATTTCGAAGGCTTCACGGCGGCAGATGAAGATGGCAATACAGGAACGATATTTGAGAACAAAGCAAAACATCCATATTCATTGCTTCCCGAGAAGATAAAGCCGACAGCAAAGTATAATAACAAAAAGCAGCTGCTTTTTGATAGGCTGCACAGCTCCTGGGAAGTAAAAACAGCATCGTCGAATATGGGCAGGTCCAGAACGATAAATTTCTTTCACGGATCCGAATGTGCTTTTTGGAAGGATGGAATATCCGGTGTGCAGGCCGGCATGGGTGAGGCACTGACGAAAAATGCTATTGAAATACTGGAGAGCACAGCAAACGGATATAACGAATTTAAGGATGTATGGGATTCCGGCAAGTATGAAAATAAATTTTATGAATGGTGGAGGACTCCGGAATATAAACTGAACTTTGAAACCACTGAAAAGGAAAAAGCATTCAAAGAGAGAGTTAACGCAGCGGATCTGAAGAAGGCAACTACAACAGACACAGAATGGATATGGCAGCGCTGCAAATGGCTTCGCGAAGTTATAGGATTGGAATGGAACCAGATATATTGGTACTTCAATAAATGGGATGGATATATTCGGAAGGATATGATCAAGCAGGAATATCCGTGTTCGGCAGATGAAGCGTTCCTGGCTTCAGGCAAATGCGTATTTGATAAGGAAATTATAATCCAGCGTAAGAAGCTGCTTGAACTGCTTTATAAAGAAAAACCACCGAAGCGTGGGAAATTCAGATTTGATTGGAATAATGCCGAGGTCAAAGATAGGATAAAGGACAGCTCAATAAGATTTGTTGAAAATCCAAACGGATGCATCACTATCTATGAGGATGTTCAAAAGAATTATCCATATGTAGTGGGCGGCGATACGAAGGGTGAAGGCTCAGACTTCTTTGCAGGTACAGCAATAAATAATGTAACCGGCAATAGATGCGCTGTACTGCATGCGGATATGGATCCTGATGAATATACTCATCAAATGTACTGTTTAGGTAAGTTTTACAACTATGCGTTGCTAAGTATAGAGATAAATTTTGACATCTATCCTGTCAAGGAGCTGCAGAGACTCGGATATACGAGGCAGTATAAACGTGAAATTATTGATGCTATCACAAAAGAAAAGCAGGAAAAATACGGGTGGAAGACTGACGGCAACACAAGACCTATGATTATTGATGATCAAATAGTAGTTATGAGGGATTCAATCGATAACTTCAATGATATTGATATGCTGGCTGAATGCCGGACATTTGTATATGACAAAAACGGAAGGCCTGATGCCGAGAGCGGGAAGCATGATGATATTTTACTTTCAGACATGATCGGTGAAGGCTCCAGGTCACAGCAGTCACGAAATGTTAAGACAGAATACAAGCCTGTTGAAAGGAAACACAACCGGACAACCGGTTATTGAGGAGGTTTATGATGGCTAATCTTGAGAACTGCCCGGCATGCGGGAGGGCATTGATAAACGGCAGAGACGGCAAGCAGCAGATCAGATATCCTGCCGAATGGAAGCTAAAGTTTGAAACCGGTGAAATTACGCTTGAGGAGCTGAACCAGCATGCAGAAGTCTACTATACAAGAGAAAGGCTCTGCGGCACGGATCATGTTCCGGAACTGGATAATGCACCTTGCCCGAATTATCATGGAGGGGATATCTCAAATCCTAAAAAAATAGTTGCAGTAATAGAGATTATAGATAATTAACGAAAGCAGGTGTAATGATGGAAAAATTCTGGGAGTGGGAAGAGGAAAAACTGAATGCCAAACTTGATGTGGACTTCAAGGATATGGAGAGGCCTATAAAAATCAGGCAGCAAAAATATATCAAGTGGTACAAGCTGTATAGAGGCATAATAAATCCTGAGGACATGCGGGATAATGGTGCGAACCTTTTTATAAATTACACTATGCCTACAATTGATACACTGGTTTCGAGGGTATTGCAGACATTATTCCGGCAACGTCCATATGTTGTTATTGATCCCAAGCAAAAGCAGTTTGCAGAAAATGCAAAATACATGCAGTCGCTTGTAGAGGACCAGCTGGATAACAAGGTAAATGTAGTTGAAAAATGGTATAGCTTGCTGCTTGAAGTTTTTCTTTATGGTACTTCACTGCCGTATACGGACTGGAAGCTAGAGAAGAAAGCAGTAAAGCAGTGGATTGACTACAAAATACCAGGAACCAACATAACAATAGCCAGGGTACCCAAAAAAAAGGAACTTAGAGTGTATGATGCTCCGATATATGAGATAACTGATATCTTCAATGTCTACGTACCCAGCTCCGCTAAGGATATAAAGGATGCAGACGGCATGGCAATCAAGAATTATATAACGCCGGCAGAACTGAAAAAACGTGCCGAAATGGGAATTTATAAAAACATTGAGGATTTGAGTGAAGAAAACAATCCGTTTGAAGAGATTGAAAAAATCAGGCAGGAGGAGCAGGGTACGAGTGATACCGTCAGCCAGAAGAGAATCAAGCTTATAACTTTTTATTATGACGACAGGATCATCACCCAGGCTAATGGTAAGAAGATCATCCGAAATGAAGAAAACCCGCTGTTTTCAATGGAAAAACCTTTTGACCGGGTAATGTGGCATCCGCTGCCTAATGAATTTTGGGGTATGTCTTTGGCAGATGCAGTTGAATCGCTGCAGCTTGAATTGAATACAACCCGAAATCAGAGGATTGATAATGTAAGCCTTGTCCTTAACAAATTATTTGGGTATAAAAAAGATGCTGATATTAACCCACATGAGATATATAGCAAAGCTGGCCACGGAATACCGATGACTGATAAAAATGATGTCTGGGAGTTTCCTGTTACCGATGTGACAGGATCTGCATACCAGGAAGAGGCAATGATAAAACAGGATATTCAGTACATCACATTTGTCAACGATTATGCCATGGGCAGAACTACTCCGGGTACAGCGGATGAAACGGCGACTGCGGTAAGAAATAAAACCGAAGCATCGAACGTCAATTTCAACACAGTGATGATGATGCTTAATGCAACCGGCCTGAAGCCTATGTATGACAAATTCATCAAGCTTAACATGCAGTACATGGACAAGCCGGAGAATGTCCCGGTAGATACTCCTAAAGGTACTGAATCAACAGAGGTTACAAGGCAGATGATCACGGGTGATTATGGCCTGAAATCGGCAAACCCGAACTTTGAGCTCCCGGCGAGTAAGGAAGTAAAACGGCAGGATCTCGGATACCTTTTTGACAGTTTTACAAAGAACCCGACAGCGGCTCAATATATAAACGTACCGGCATTCATGAAAAAGATGTTTGCACTGTATGATATCAGTGATTCAGATGAGCTTCTGGTACAGCAGCCTGATCCAGGTGAAAATCCCGATATGTCAGTTGATCAGACCAATCCTCAGATAACTGGAGATTTGGGCCTCAGCAATGAGCAAATACCACAGGAGGCAGGTGTAGAGCAGAATGGATTCAGCTAAAATTATCGCCATAGGACAGGCAGTTGACAACATGACTCAGACGGATGGATGGAAGTATTACGAAGAGTATCTGAAGGAGCGGGAAACACAGTATACGAACGAACTGAAAAAGGCTAAAAGCATGGATGAGGTTACCCGGCTCCAGGGACAGTTGGAGCTGCTGGATAGGATCCGCGCAAAAATTAAAGAGTGGATCCGGAACAAAAATAATGAGATTGCAAATGAAACATAAAAGGGCACGGCATAATTTTCGAGGGCAAGTGAATTTAAGGTAAATTCCGCTTAACAAAGCGGTTTTTTTATTACAAAAAAATAACTGAAAGGAATGATTTTATGGAAGACATGTTCGGGACCTCCGGGAAT
>JBDKVA010000160.1:0-50438 GCA_039679375.1 Clostridiaceae bacterium | reverse complement strand
CTTATTGTACTGTGTTCCCATTCCGATAAAGCATAGCAGAGGAATGCCTGTCCCCATCCCATAGAACCATACGGACATGCTTCGCGATAATGCCGGTATGAGACGGAGTTTTTTTCCGTTGTTATCGCGCAGGGTTATGTTGAAAAGCCATTTGCCCGGTGTCGCGCCAAAAGCAGACAAAAAAACGGCTTCAACAAACACCCAGATGAACACTGCCGTGAGATATAACAGAAAGGAATATCCCTCATTCAATTCCAATTTTAATAGTGTTTTTGATATAAAGAAAATAAGGGAGACAAAAACAATATAATCCAGGATTCTGGCCCAAAATCTTGTCCAGGGTCTGACCTCAACATATTCCCAATGTTCCTCTCCATTGGATCCGCTGTTGGTTACATTCAGAAGAGTCTCCTCCATGTATTAGCCCTCACATCTCTATAAGTAATCCCTACAGTTACATTATAATCTATCTATTTATTAATTTGCCAATATTTTTTGTTCTCCCCTGTTTTGGCGTATTCCTTTTATTTTTACTCCTCGCAGCTCTCCCACTCCTCATATAAACTGTTCAGTTTTGAAACGACCGCATCATATTCGGAATATTTGTCTATTGGTGTATTTTTTCCAAACGCCTGCTCAAGGCTGTTTTTCTTCTCCTCAAGCATGAATATATCCTTTTCCAGGTCGATCCTTTGTGGTTTTTGCACATTTTCATATTTAGGCCGGTTTCGTTGACGAAAAGAACCATGAAGTCTATTCACCGCATCCGTATAACGGCCTTCGGGGGCAGCTGTCCTCCCACCGTTCCCGGGCGCCTTGTCCATAGCCTCTTTCGCAGTTTTATATGCCTCATAATTACCATGATAGGAATGCAGCTTTCCGTCCTCGAATTCCAATATCCTGTTTACGCACCTGTTCAGGAAATACCGGTCATGTGAAACGGCCAGGATAGAGCCCTTGAAGCCGGACAGCGCTTCCATCACGGCATTCCTTGCAACAACATCGAGGTGGTTGGTCGGTTCGTCCATGATCAGGCAATCAGGCTCCATAAGCATGATGCAGGATAAATACAATCTCACCCTCTCACCGCCGCTTAACACTTCTATCTTCTTATTCACGTCATCCCCATAGAATTGAAAACCGGCAAGACGGTCTTTTGCAAAAGCCTGATCCACCTCCCTCCTGCTCATAAACTCCTCCAGTATCGTCCTGCTCTCATCCTCAAATTCAATATTCTGTCCGAGGAAAGCATGGCGGACCCATTCTCCGAGTCGTGCAAACCCTTCGTAATCCTTATCCCTGCCCAGCAGAATATTAAGGAGCGTGGTCTTGCCGCAGCCGTTTGCTCCGATGATACCGATACGTTCGCCTCCCCGGACCAGAAAGCTAACCCCGGAGAATAATACCTTATCTCCGAACGATTTCTTCAAACCTTCCGCCTTTGCTATTTCGGCGCTCAGATGGGTTATACCCTTGAAGTAAATATGCGGCGCGGGCTTTCTGTAAAGATGCTCCTTCGCTCTAAACCCGCTGCTGTTCTGCTCCAATTTCTCTTTAAGCCGGTTCACCATCTTCTCACGGCTCTTCCATGCACTGATGTTCCTTGTTCTGTGATGCGACTCTCCTTTGAGAGAACGTGCTTTCCTCTCCTGGATCTGAATGCTCATTTCCAGCCTCTTTTGCTCCCTGGCTGCAAACTCGGCCATTTTCTGCTTTTGTTCAATGAACGCAGAATAACTCCCGCTCCTTTCTATAATACTGCCATTATCCAGCTCCGCCACTCTGGTGGCCACCTGATCCAAAAAGTACCGGTCATGGGAAACAAATAATACTCCGCCGTCGAAGCGCTTCAAAAAGCTCTCGAGCCATTCCGCCCCATGAATATCCAGATGGTTTGTAGGCTCGTCAAGAATGAGCAGGTCTGGCTCATCAAGCAGCAGCCTTGCGATAGCCGCCCTCATTCTCTCCCCTCCGCTCAGACTTCCGACAGGGACCAAAAGGGCTTCCTCCTTCAACCCGAGCCCATGAAGTGTCGCTTTCATTCTAGCCTCGACAGAATATCCATCCAGCGCCTCATAATTCTCCGTCATTTTGGAATATTCTTTTAAAAGCCCTTCATATGCGGCTTTATCATCCTTATCGGTATAACTTTCAAGCTGCTTCTCCAGCTCCCTTAACTTTTTTTCAAGCCTTGCGATTTTTTCTATGTGTACGGCTGTTTCATCAGGAGCAGACATAAAACCGTCCATTTCGGACAAATCCTGCGAAAGGTAGCCCACTTTCACACCTCTGCCTGTTATGACGTTTCCGTTATCGCATGTCTCAAGCCCCATTGCAATTCTTAAGAGCGTAGTTTTCCCTGAACCGTTGGGACCTGTCAGCGCCACACGCTCCCTTCTCTCGACCCTGAGGCTTGCGCCGTCCAGAACAAGCCGGCTTCTGTATTCCTTTACGATATGCTCCAAAAATAATAAACTCATTTTAACATTCCTCCCTGTTGATACTGTTTTGCAAATGAAATATGTCATAGAATAACCGGGATTTATGAAATCCCCTATACAAACAGAAATGACCCGCGGCATCTGCCACAGCCGGAATGTCCGGCTGATAACGGACATTAAAAAAGCTGCGGAACGGTTATGCCGTCCACAGCTTATATTGCGATTATAAACACCTTTAACCCATCAACATGAAAGGAATAAATGAATCACGATAAAGACTGTTTATTTGAAGGATGCGCCAGTTTGAATACAGGTAAATTAAACACCAAAACCCATACCAAAACATAAGGATCATTAAAAATCCACGTTCTGATACGAAATCCAAATCATTTAATTTTCCGGCATCGGCTACTTCTGGCGTTTAGGCTCCGGACAAAGCATCACCGAATGAATATGCTTTACAGGTCATTGCACGGAGCTGAGGCCAGACATCCTCGCCGGTACGATAGCAAGTATTCCTGACATGGAATTACCTCCTGTACTGGCTTTATAAGCTTGCCTGCCGCGGCCTGATTAATCGGCGCAGCGTGATAAGCTGTTAATATTATATTATATTTATTGAACGAAAGCAACTATCATTAAGCAGGTTACCTATTTGTGATTTTGCCAATATTTTTTATAATAATGGATAATGTACCGTCAGGGTTGCTGACGAACTCAATTTTGTCTGCATTATCAGCATACTCCAGTGGGAAATCAATTTCAATGCCGGTATCTGTTTTTATTTTGTGGGTCCTGAACTTCCTTTCAATCAGCCTGTCGGGAATGACGATCTCTTTCTCCCGGATACCCGCTTTGGCGATTTCATCAACATATTCGCGCCGGATGTCCATATCTTTTTCAAATACCTTGTCTGCTATGTGGTCAATCCGTATCGCGGATGTATCCTCAAGGCTATCAGATACCGCTTTTTTCAGCTTTATTGTCTTTTCGAAATCCTCATCAAAGTACTTCTTATTTATGTTCTTCGTTACCTTGTCCAGAACTTTCAACTTGGCATTATCGGATAGCTTGCAGCTGCATTGCAGATAATATTCAGACAGGTAGAATTCCTTCACACCGTTGATTTCAAACTGTTTCTCAATCAATCGCATGCTTAAATCAAGCAGATTGATAAGCACACATTCCTCCAATTTCTGTCCTTCCTGAGGCAGTAGGGTCTGGTGACGGATTATGGTGTTGATGCTGCATTCCTCTGCATTTTGTACCCAATGGGTAAAGCCTTCTCTATAATTCAGCTTCATAAGTCCGAGACAATTTGTTCCGTCAATTTCCGCAAGAAAGCATACAAGGTCGGCGGATGGAATATCAACATTCTTCTGCATTAGAGAAAACAGCTTTTGGGCCATATCGGAGGTTATCGGCAAAAAGTCTTCTTCATTGTCATTAAGCATTCCGCACAGAAGCTTTATCGGGCTTTCATTATTCGCAAAAACAGCGTTTTTCGCATTTGGATCATCCAGTACCCTGTCAATGTGCTTCCCAAGATAATCCATGACGTCTTCCGTCACTTCCAGCTCTCTTCCGGATAATACCGGCATGCCGACCTGCATGTCAAGTACATGGAGAACCGCTCGCTTTATCAAAATGGTATGATTCATTCCATTTCTCCCCTTCACAGCATACTGTCGATCCTGTCCTTATCAAAGCCGACTATAAGCGTGCCGTCAATATCAATGACAGGTACGCTGCGCTGGCCTGACCTGCGGACGATCTCTGCGGACGCTTCCTGATCGGTGGAAACATCGATTTCAGTGAACGGTATGTTTTTTGACTGCAGGTATTTTTTTGCCATTGTGCAATAAATGCATTTTGGTGAAGAGTATATCGTTACGCTCATGTGAACCGCCATTTCCGCCGCTGTGCACCAGCTTTATAATATTAAAAACAGTTCCCTGCCGTACACAGATCATTTGGCAGGCCTAAACTACTAAAGGCTTTTTACATATTCAGCCATAGCCTTCCCGGCTATCGCACCCTGCCCAACGGCTACAGATACCTGCTTAAAGCTGCTGGTACAGTCCCCTGCTGCAAACAATCCTTCCAGGTTCGTCTGCTGCCCGGCATCCGTCACGACAGAACTGCCGTCGACCAATATGCCGAGTTTTCTCGCAAAGTCCACACTTGAAGCGCTTTCATACGCGACAAACAGCCCATCCAATCCCTCGCTGGTGCCATCCATAAAATGGACCCTTTGCAGGAAATCCGCCCCGTCGAGTTTGGAAATCTGTCTCGTCTCCACTTTAAATTTTTTCAGTTCCTCATCATATTCGCTGCTGACCTCCAGCTGTTTGCCATTGGTATAAACCGTTATATTTTTTGTATAGGTAAGCAGCTCAAGCGCTTCATGCATTGCGAAATCCTTATTTCCAAGGACCCCGACCTTCAGATTGTTGTAAAAGAATCCATCGCAGGTGGAGCAGTAGCTCACGCCCTTGCCTTCAAATTTGACCAGGTTTTCTATACGTATCACTTTATGCGGCTGCCCTGTTGCCAATAATAAAGCTTTACAGGTATATCTCTGCGTTGCAGTTGTAACCGTAAAATAATCCTCTTTTCCAATCGAGATCACTTCATCCTCGACAACCTCTGCTCCAAGCCTTTTTACCTGGCTTTCACCATCAGCGAGCAGCTGTTTTCCACTTACGGTATCCGCAAAGCCGAAATAATTATCGATTTTGTCTGCCTTCGCAAGTCTGCTGTCATTTCTTCCGATGATCAGCGTCTTCATATTGAATCTCACCGTATAGAGCGCAGCCGACAGGCCGGCCGGTCCCTTACCAATAATAATGACATCATACATAATGAAATTTCCTTTCTTAACCCTATACTGATTTTACCTTATCAATAGTATACACTTTTATGTTTTCATACATCAACCACGATTTATTCATTGCAGGGGATATTAACATATTAACATAGGCTGCGCAGCTTTGACCGGACATTCGGGTAACAATATATTTCCCTTTTGCATATTATGTCAATGAGGAATATCCTTTGATCATTAAGGGAGGGGATGACATGTCAAATATCGAACAATGCAGCAAAACAAACGACTGTACACTACTCTTCTTCATACTCATATTTTTGCTGCTTTTTTACGACAACAGTGCACTGGGTATCCTTTCTTCCGGCAGGCACGGTATAAATACATGCTGCAAAAATGATACTCTTCTGTTCTTTATACTTGTGTTCCTGGAGCTGTTCTGGAAATAACAGAGGGGGCATAGCATGCCCTCCCTGGAGATAGTCCGTTTTACGTGTTAATACATTTGCGGTTATTTCTGTAAAACACATAAATGCCGACTGATTAATATATCTTTCACTGCAGCAGCAGTAACATATAAGCAATATTCAACATAGAATATACCGTTATCGTATTGCCGGAGGCAATCTTATGGCTTTTATGGAAAACCTTCCAGGTATACTCAGGGGCATATTTGATGATGGACTGGATGAAGTCCTGATTTTTGCCTTTATTTTTATTTTTGTCCTGCTGACCGGACGGGAAACAGACGGTCCGGATGGGAATGGAGACAATCTGGGTATCCTGCCTTTACTGATCATAGCCGTATTTTTACTGCTGCTTGTCACAACTGGCAGAGTCGGCGAAGCAAATTAATCATTTATCAAATTATTATGGAGGGTGAAATCGCATGAATAATGGTTTGAACAAAAAGCTGGCCGATCTTTTGGGAAAAATGGACGACAAGGTATTGCAGTCCAAATTGAATGCTGCGGTAGATATGCTTAAGGGCAGCAACAATGAGGAGCTTGCAAAAAAACTCTCGAAGATCGATAAAAATGAGGTCCTGTCAAAATTGAATGAGCTCGATGATAGTAAGCTCAAAGAGCTGAACCTGAACAAGGCGGACCTGAAACAGAAACTGAATAACGTCGATCTGAATGCCGTACAAAAGATGCTTGGAGATCAGGGTCCCGAGATTATAAACAAAATTAAAGACATTATTAAATAAGATGTGAATATATTATTAATACCTGGTACTCTGTCTGCCTATAATGAAGGATTTTCAGGCAACAGAGTACTGGTGTTTGGAGGAATGAGTGATGAGTGACGATCTTGATAAAAAGATCCAACAGATTGCACAATTGCTTGGACAGGATAATGTACCGGATAATTTGAAGGAACTTGTCGCATTATTTGCCTCTTCCCTCGGAGCAAAGAAAGAAGGCGAAGCGAACCTGAATCCTTCCAATGCAGAGCCTTCCGAAAAGCCTGCCGGTACGGATCACGACGAGCATTCTTCAGCTGTGAATCCGGCTGCAGATCCACAAATGCCGGATACGGCCAGGAAAGCCATCGAAAAGCTCAGCTCAGGATGCACGGGCGAACAGCAGGCAAGGACTGCGACCAGCCCCGTAAACGACCCGCGAATCAACCTTCTGCAGGCGATAAAACCATTCATGAACAACAGACGCCAAAAAAAGATCGGCAGCTGTATCCAGCTTTTGCAGGTAGCCAGTTTAAGCAGGCTTTTTAACGAACACGAAAATAGGTGAGGTGACCCGGATGCCTTATAAAAGGCCTATGCAAAATTCGAAAAAATACATATCACCTTTTTATAACCCAAATTACAGCCCGAATCCTTCCTATTCCATGAACAACGCCGACACCTGCCAACAGAAGGACTTTTTCGGGATCCCGTTGCCAAACGAAAGGGAGTCCTCCCCGGGAAGTCCTGTCGAAAAAAGGGCAGTACCTTCTCTTTCAGGTATCATCAATTACCTGAGACGACATGTGAAAATAGAAGATATTATCCTGATCGGACTGATCATTTTAATGCTGGATGAAGCGATCGAGGACGACCTGCTGCTTATCATTCTTATCTACATTTTGCTTTTCTGAATAAATTAATACGAATTACAAAAAATAAGCAACGATAATACAAAAGAAGAAAGGATCAGCAATGCGCAAAAAAACTGCTATTCTTATTCTGGCGACCGTAATAACTGTTGCCGCCCTGATATACCAGACGCAGATCGTTAACATGTTTGGATACAGCATAGCCACGCTTTCAAAATACGGGTCAAGCGGTGACGAGGTCTCAAAAATACAGTCAAGGCTGTCTGCCTGGGGCTATTATACAGGTGATATCGATGGGCTTTATGGTTATTTGACCTATAGCGCCGTCAAATCCTTTCAAACTAAAAACGGCCTGACCGTAGATGGAATTGCAGGTCCTGAAACCCTCGCCGCTCTCGGCCTTCCGGCTGGCGTCACTCAGCCCTCCCAGGGCGCTCCATCTGCCGATTCCGGTGATGTTCAGCTTTTGGCAAGGCTGATACACGGCGAAGCAAGAGGAGAGCCTTATGAGGGGAAGGTGGCAGTAGGTGCTGTCGTGCTCAACAGGACAGGTGATTCAAGATTCCCCAAAACCATAGCCGGGGTAATATACCAGCCCGGAGCTTTTGACGCGGTTTATGACGGGCAGATCAACCTTTCCCCTGATGCCAGTTCGCTCAATGCCGCAAGGGATGCCATGAACGGCTGGGATCCTTCCTACGGCTGTATCTATTATTACAATCCAAACACAGCAACAAGCTCCTGGATCTGGTCAAGGCCGATCGTTGTCGTCATAGGTAATCATAATTTCGCAAGGTAGCGCTAAAACAAGACGGATTATTTTGAATTGTTTTCGGGCGGCATTGAGCCTTCCCTGTATGTTTTCACCAGATATACGGCCAGCGTCGTGAAAAAGGCGGTGGCAAACGCCCAGCCTGCCGTATATCTCAATATCCTGCTGTTACTGAGATAGATGAGATAAATCATTACAGCAAAAACCGCGCCAAACAGGAACAGATTCAGCACAAGACCCCAGAAACGGCGGTCAGCTACGGCCTTGCCGGCTTTAAACGGCTTCTTTTCGCCTTTAGAGGCAGCCATGTACCACATATATACATACGATTGGAAGAATGAAGAAGACATAAACAATACGCCTACCGTAACAAAATCTATAAACATCGCGCCGAGCATCAGATTGGGTTTCGTTGTAAGGGCTGCCCGTGTTACGATAATAGCCGGTACTGATGCGACCATGAGAAATATTACTAATAAAATAGCCAACACCATCGTCTTTAGCGTCATAAAAAAGAATTTTAAGAACCTGCCCTTGAGACTTTTTAAGAATATACTTTTGGTTTTAAGTTGGCGGTCTCCTTTTGAAATAGCATCCTCCACTACGGACAAATAACCGGGAAGCAGGATGCCACCCACGATTGAGACCAACAGAGTCATCACTCCCAGGAAGATCGTCAATGCAGGCAGAATACCCGGATCAATCAGCATTTGAAGTAATGCAAGCAAACTCTCGATTATTCCACCGCCTGCCATATTGACGATCCCAATCAGGATTGCCATGACCGGAACGAAAGCATTGAGAACGCCCACAGCCAGCATAAGTACTGCGATCAGCAGCAGTATGAACGGACGCCTGGTTACGGCGTGCACTGTTGTTTTGATAATATCCATATTCTTCCCTCTTTCAATGAACTCTTTTGTCTGGTAGTCCGCTCGGAAACTAATGTGCGCAGACTCTCCGATCTAAATCCCCTTCATACTGAGACTGATCCTTTTCCTGGCGGCATCCACCGCCAATACCCTTACTTTTACAATATCGCCTACCGATACCACTTCCATCGGGTTTTTCACAAACCTGTCCGCAAGCTCCGATATATGCACAAGGCCGTCCTGGTGGACGCCTACATCGACAAATGCGCCGAAATCCGCCACATTTCTCACTGTACCCGTCAGCACCATGCCCGGTTTCAAATCCTCCAGGTCCATCACATCTGTTAGCAGCACAGGCTTGGGCAGTTCATCCCTCGGGTCGCGCCCAGGCTTTAACAACTCTTTTATTATATCACGGAGTGTTGGTATTCCAACACCTATTTCCGAAGCTACGTCTCCTATGCCTTTCTTCTCGACCTCCTTATTGAGATCGCCCAGCTTCTTGTTTTGAACATCTTCAAGCTTATATCCGAGAAGGCTCAGAAGTTTCTCCGCAGCTGCATATGCTTCGGGATGAACAGATGTATTATCCAGTATGCTTTTACCGTCTTGGATCCTTAAGAAGCCGGCACACTGCTCAAAGGCCTTGTCACCGAGCTTTTTGACCTTCTTCAGCTCATTCCTGCTTTTAAAGCGCCCGTTCGTTTCCCGGTACTCTACAATATTTTTCGCTACCGTTGAATTAATACCGGAGACAAATGACAGAAGCGACGGTGATGCAGTATTGAGATCCACGCCGACACTGTTGACGCAATCCTCTACTACCCCTCCGAGCGTTTCCCCAAGCTTCTTCTGGTTCATATCATGCTGGTACTGGCCAACGCCGATAGCCTTCGGATCTATTTTCACGAGCTCCGCAAGAGGATCCTGCAACCTTCTGGCAATCGATACCGCGCTCCTAAGCGAAACATCAAAATCCGGGAACTCCTCGGCAGCAAGCTTCGATGCAGAATACACCGATGCGCCCGCTTCGCTCACCACCATGTAATACACCTTTCTCGAAGTCTTTTTCAATACATTTGCCGTAAAAATCTCCGACTCCTTAGATGCTGTCCCGTTTCCGATAGAAACCAAATCGACCTTGTGCCTGTCGATCAGCTGCAGTATGGTCTTTTCAGCCTCCTCCACCTTGCTCTGCGGCGGCGTAGGGTAGATGACGGTGGTCACAAGGACCCGTCCCGTATCATCGACAACGGCAATCTTGCAGCCTGTACGGTATGCAGGGTCAAGGCCGAGCACCACCCTGCCCTTCACGGGCGGTTGCAGAAGCAAGCTTCTGAGATTCTCCGCAAATACTTTCATCGCCTGCTCGCCAGCCAGTTCGGTGAGTTCGTTTCTCACCTCATTCTTTATAGATGGCTCAAGCAGTCGCTTATATGAATCCTCAACAGCTCTTTCTACATACTCGGATGTGATCGACCGCTCTTTTTTTACATTTTTAGACTTCAGGTATGCCACTATAAGTTCCTCCGGCATTTCAATATCAGCCTTCAGGAATTCTTCCTTTTCACCCCTGTTTATCGCCAGTATCCTGTGCTTTGCAATTTTGGATACCGGCTCCCTGAAATCATAGTACAGTCTGTATACGGAATCCTCCTCCTTCAATGCTTCGGAAACCATCGTTCCGTGCCTGAAAAACATTTCCCTGACAGCTTTGCGGATTTCCGCATTGTCGGATACTTCCTCCGCGATAATGTCCATAGCTCCCGCAAGAGCTTCTTCTACCGTATTCACACCTTTTTCCGCATCGACGTAGGGTCCGGCGATTTCGTCGATTTGACCTTTTTTGATTTCCTGTGCAAAAAGGATACCGGCCAGAGGTTCAAGCCCCTTTTCTCTGGCTATGGATGCCCTTGTCCTTCTCTTGGGTTTGAAGGGCCTATAAATGTCCTCGATTTCCTGCAGGCTTTTGCAATAATCCAGAGCCTTGGAAATTTCAGGCGTAAGCTTCCCCTGTTCATCAATGAGCCTTCTGACGTCCTCACGCTTTTCTTCCAGGCTTCTTAAGTAAACCAGCCTTTCATGCAGCTCCCTCAATACCTGGTCGTCCAGTTCGCCTGTCAGTTCCTTTCTGTACCGTGCAATAAACGGGATCGTACACCCGTCATCCACCAGCTTGATGGTGTTCTGGACCTGAAAAGGCTTTAATTTAAATTCATTTATTAGTTGTGCGGCTATATCCGCCATATGTTTCACTCCTCGTCATAACCTTCATTTATTACATTGCCTTTAGCAGGCGATCGATGATCGCCCCTACAAAACACCGATGATCGCCCCTACAGCGCCTCCCCAAGAGCCGCAAGCGATTCAAAAATGAAATCCGGCTGAACTGCGGATGCGGCAAGATCCTCCCGGTGCGTTTCACCGGTCAGGACCAGGATCCCTGTTATTCCGTTTTGCACTCCTGCGGCAATATCCGTATAGAGCCTGTCCCCGACAAAAGCCATACCGTCTTTCCCGCAGCCTGTGATCAGTCTGATCATATCAACGGTTTCCCGGAAAGGTTTGCCGAGGTATTTCGGGCTGACACCTGTGGAAGCCTGTACCATGGCGCACATCGAGCCGCAATCGGGAATAAATCCATCCTCCGTGGGACAGTTCAAATCCAGGTGCGTTGCCAGAAATAGCGCCCCGCCTCTGATAAAACGGCAGGCATTTGATACCTTATCATAGGTCAGCGATGTATCAAAGCCCAGTACGACGATATCCGGATCATCCGTGGTCAGCCTGATCCCCGCCTGCCTGAAGCTTTCCTCAAGCAGTCTGGTACCTACCAGGTATACCCCTGCTTCCGGATAATTTTGCTGCAGGTATTTGATGGTAACATCCCCGGAGGTGACGATGTCCTTTTCATCAACAAAGCAGCCCATACCCGCCAGTTTTTTTTTGTAAAAGGATCGGGTCCTTGATGAATTGTTCGTAAAAAACAGGTAATGCCTTCCGGTGGCGTCAAGCTTCCGGAGAAATTCCAGAGAGCCTTCGATCAGCCTGTTTCCAAGGTAAAATGTTCCATCCATGTCCAGCACGAAAAGCTTTTTTGACCTCAGCAAATCCAGCCCCTCAGTCATAAAACCTCCTGGCCATGATATCCGTATATTCAGCCAGTTTTCCCCTGGCATCGCAAAGCCGCATCAACGTATATTTGTCTCTCATGTTCATGGCATTCATCATGCTGTCGACAAAGAGCTCACGGTCGATTCCAAGTTCCTTCGGATTTACGGCTGCACCGATCCTTCCAAGGAGTCCCGAGACATGTTCCACTGTCGGATAATTCACGCCGGCCGGCAGCAGGTCCGCGGAGAGCTCATAAAGCATTGCTGTAACAACTGTCGCGGTCCCGACAGCATTCCCGTGAAGCGGGTGTTCGCGGCCCGCCTCGATCATTTTCATCTCCCAGTAATGCGCCAGCTGGTGCTCTGTGCCGGAAGCCGGCCTGGGCATCCCCACAAGCCCCATCGATATACCTGTGAGCACCAGCGCCTCGATGAGGTTTCTGATCGCGCCTTCATCCCTGGCCGCAAGACCGTCCGTACTCATGATGCATTTGTCGACTGCATTTTGCACGAGTTTTGCGGTTGTTTCGCAATAAAATTCGCCTGTTACGATATTCGTCAGCTGCCAGTCGGCCAATGCCGTAAGCTTGCCCAGCACATCGCCGTATCCTGCGCGGATCATGACCATGGGAGCATTTCTCATAATGGAGGTGTCTGCAAAGATGGCGTAGGGATATTTCGCCTGGTATGTCGTCTTTTTGCCGTCGACAAGCAGCGGCGACACAACTGACGCATAGCCGTCCATCGAAGGCGCCGTGCCCGCTATTGCAAACGGTTTGTCCGTTCTGAATCCGACGATCCTTGCAATATCATTCAAAACTCCGGAACCAACTGCCAGAATCAATGATGTTTCCTGCTCAAGCTCAATGAGAAGCCTTCCGACTGAAGCTGAATCAGGTATAAGATCGTGGCCTCCGGCGTCAAATACAAAGGATTTATAGCGGAAACCTTCTTTATCAAGCCTGTCCAAAACCGTTTTTGCGAATATTTCATATGTATTTGCATCGGACAGGACAAAAAGCTTTCCCTCATGAAAGGGCATAAGTCCCTTTACAAGCTCGTCCAGAATACCGTTACGGACAACAAGCTTCTCGATATCAACGGAATGCGTTGCACCGCACGAGCAGTTAAATGATAATCCGGGCATTTTTTCAATTTCCATGCTGAGTATACTCTCCATATCCATTTAGATCCGTCACCTTCCATTTTATATATTTAAAGCTTTCTCCAATACTACAGCCTGTCGGTAATCATCCAGTCACCATTTCCTGAATATATCAACTTTATCATACCTGGCCGTTACAGTCCATACCATCCATGGAAATAGGCAAATAGACAAACAGGGGACAGTTCTTTACTCTTTAATGTACCACTAAAAAGTGAAGAACTATCCCCTGTCCTTTTCTCCCGGCCCTGTCCTGTCGCACATAGGGTCAGTTTGCATTTAGCGGCATTTTCCGCTTTTTGGACTCAGCTTTTCAAAACGTCCTTCTCCTGCATTCTCTCCCAATTGGTCGTTTGAAGCAGAAGGTTTCCCTTTTTTGTCCACACTGCTTGACTTGTCCTTCTTATCAGCCACCCATAACCCTCCTTTCGTTTTCAATATTATTTGCATTTATAAGAAAATTATGTCTGAATTATATATTATTCCTTTATAAATTCACCCAAACCGACACGCCTGAAGCCTGGTGCGGCGGCCAGCCCATCCGACAGCTTCAGAAGCGCGGCGTCCTTATACTTCGCTTCAAGCATAATGTCAAAATCCGTATGAACATTTGCGGCAATTTTCATAAATCCGATAAATTCATCGAAGTTAATAAAATCTGCATGACTCCTGAAATCCTTACTGCTCCTTGGGCTGGAAAAGTGTACTTTAGGCGGAAAGTATTCTCCCTTCCATGTATCGAATATTTCCGGCAGCAGACCCCCAAGATCGCTAATTCCGCCACATAGGCAATTGTGATGATGCACATCCAGAACCATCGGTCTATGGAGCTTTTGGCTGAGTTCAAGCACATCATAGGTATTGTAGGACCGGTCGTCATTTTCTATTATAATCCTGTTGCGTATCCGGTCCGGCAGCTTGATAAACTGGTCGCAGAACCGGCTCATGGAATCCTGCTTCCTGCCGTACATACCTCCGACATGCATCACCAGCTTATATCTGGTGTCGCCAAGCCCCATCGCCTCGTAAAGCTTCACATGATAATCGAGGTCCCTGAGGGAATCCGCTAACACCTTCGGTATAGGTGAATTGATCAGGGTATAATGGTCGGGGTGCAAACTCACCCTAAAATCATTCTGCAGGATAAATTTACCTATTTCACGCAGATCATCAGCAAAATCGTCCACATACCGCCAGTTCTGCAGATCCGGATGCGTAGCAAGCGGTATCAGCTTCGATGTCAGACGGTACACCTGAATATCCATTGCCTTATTAAGTTTCAGGATTCTCAGCGTATTGAGGAGATTCCTTTGCGCCGTCCTGCGCAGCCTATGCAGTCTGGCTTCATCACCGGCCAGCTTTTTCAGCGCTGTGTATGTCACTGTTCCAGAAGGAGAACAGTCCTCAAGATCTAAAGTCATTGCTACATATCCAAGCCGGAATTTCAGATGCCCCCCCCGTACTGCGCTGCTTTCCGGGCAGCCCGACGCCCCAATATATGCATAGGATGTTTGATTTTATACTTTCCTATGCAAGAAAAAGATGGCTTTGCCACTTTGTTTTCGCTAAGGGGGACTACTCCCCCCTTCGACGGATGCCATGTTCCTTTCCCATCCTGAGCACCAAAGCGTTTTACGAAGTAAAATCGCCTGCTTGTACTGCAGATCCCATCTGCTTCTAAACCGGCAAAGGGGAATCCCCTTTGCAATCTCCATTGCATAGGAAATTGAATATATACTTTCCTATGCAAGAAAAAAGGAACCTGTCCGGTTCCTCTGTTTTATATTAAATAATGCTGTTATACGATGTTATTTGTAATTTTCCGCAGCCCATTTTGCTGCTTCCTTTACCAAAGCCTGATGCTTCGGATCGACTTTATTGTTGTAATGGTTTTTGCTGCCCAGAAAATGAATATCAAAGACTCCATTCATATTGTTTTTCTTAACCGCGTCCAGATTGGTACCGCGGCCATAGCCTCCGCTTCTGGAGCTTACCGTCTTGTTTGCGGCATATTTGTCTACTCCCGCATGCGGGTAACCTGTCATGCATGCAGCGATCTTCAGGCCGTCCACGCTGACAATGATTGCCCTTCTTTCCCAGCTCCAGGTGCCATATATTTTCTTCATGACAGCCGTATCTGCGGCAGTCAGCGTTTCACAGTCCGCATGGTTGTGTCCGTACGTCCTTTTGATTTTGAAGCTCAGGCCGGTCTCAATGTCATATACCGTCGCAGTGTCGCCATTTGCGAATTTATTCTCCACATTTCCAAACCATTTGAGCAAATAGTCTTCCTGGGTTTTTGCAGGAGTTTGCGCAGCAGCCGCTGTTGTATTTGCCGCTGTAACTGCAGCTGTTGTACCTGCCGCCGCACTTTCAGCGCTCTTCACTTCTGTCGTTTTTGTTTCGGTAGATGCTGGCGTCGCTGCGGCTGTCTTTGCAGTTTCTACTACTGCGGCTGTCTTGGAAGCCGCCGCTGATGCAGTTTTGGCTGTTGCAGCTTTCTGGCTGCCGCTCACCAGCTTATCGACCAGTGCAAGCGTTGCTTCTCCGGTAATTCCATCCGATATGTATCCGTGCTTTTTCTGCAGCTCTTTTACCGCTGCCACAGTTGCAGGTCCATAATACCCTGTAGCATCTGTGTCCAGAAATCCAAGATTGATAAGCTTCTTCTGTAAAGCCGTTACCGAACTGTTTTCATCGCCTTCCTTGAGTAATTTCGAGGTAGCGGCAGATGAACTTACTGTGGTTTTTGCTGTGGATGATGCGCCTGATTTGGATTCGCCTGAACTGCTTCTGCCTCTTAATCTGTCTATGAGTGAAAGCGTAACCTCGCCGGCTATTCCATCCGCCTCATATCCGTATTCCTTCTGTACCCCTTTTACCGCAGCTTCCGTAGCGCTTCCGTAATATCCCGTAGCTTCTTCTGTCAGGTAACCCAGCTTTATCAGATCCTTTTGCAGTGCTGTCACTTCACTTCCCCGTGATTCCTTCTTCAATACAGTCGACGATGCTGAAGCGGCTGCAGACCCGAATACCATAATTACAGTTAACACAATAGTCATGGTAACGGTTGCTTTTGTTTTGTGCATATCCTTCTCCTCTCCAATTCACTTACGAGGTTAGTTGACGGGTTAGGTAGAAGAGACTCCCCTTCATTCCATGCTCAGGCAATGTAATGCCTCAAGCAAGTATAAATTCACCCCAGTATTTAGTCCCCCGCTCCCTTATGATGGATAATTTTTAAGGGATTCAGTGTACAGCAATAAGTAAATCATATGTAAACATATGGCTCGTCCGCATGCTGCAATCTAATTGTACCAAATAATTCATGAATATGGAATATAAAATTTATGGTTTTTAAAAGAAACTGATGTATAATAATAGATACGGCACAAAAAAATAGTTAAAAGTCGAAGAGTGCTGCATTTTTCAGTCGGAGAATATATGCAATCAGTCAAGGTAAACGAAAAAAATTCAAATGTAAAAATAGAAAAATATCTGCAGGCCATCTACCCCCAATTGTCCTACAGCGCGCTGCAGAAGGCGCTCCGCAAAAAAGATATCAGGGCTAACGGAACCAGGGTAGATAAGGAGTACGTCGTAAAAACAGGAGATATGCTGGAGATCTATATAGCCGATGAATTTCTGAACGGCTGTCCGGACAGCGGCAGTAAAAGGGACGGCAAAGCTTTTTCCATTGTTTACGAGGATGACAATATACTGATCGTCAACAAAAATCAAGGCATACCGGTGCATCCTGACCGGGAACAACCGCAGAATACACTGATCGACCTTGTAAGGGAATACCTGCGTGAAAAGAATAATATCCAGCGAGACAGCGCGTATTTTCAGCCGTCACTTTGCCACAGGCTGGACCGCAACACCGGCGGCCTTGTCATTATTGCAAAAAATCAGGCAAGCCTTGATGCCATGCTCGAAAGGATCGAAGGGCGCGAAGTAAGGAAATATTATCAATGCCTGGTAAAAGGTAAAATGGAAAGATCCAGCGCCCAGCTGAAAGCGTACCTCTGGAAGGATGCCGGCAAAAGCCGGGTATTCGTAATCGGCGGTAAAAAACCCGGCTCACTTGAAATAACCACAGGCTATAAGGTGATAGAGTACCTTCCGGCTAAAGATATCAGCCTTCTGGAGGTCGAGCTGGTGACCGGGCGGACACACCAGATCAGAGCTCATATGGCATATATAGGCCACCCCGTCGTAGGCGACGGGAAATACGGAATAAATGCCGTCAATCGTTCCTTTGGCATAAAACAGCAAGCACTGTGGGCTTACAAGCTGAAATTCGACTTTAAAAAGGGAGCCTCCATGCTGGATTATCTGAACGGAAAGGAATTCAGCATAAAGCCTGACTTTGGCAACATTCTCAATTAATATATTAAAAACGCATGACAATGCGGCTGAAGGATAATCCATACAACCGCATTTCTCCAAGCTCATCGATCCTTTTTGACTATAACTGCCATTTAAGCTAGCGTCCGATAAATTGCTGCACCAGTATCTTTCCGTATGTGCTGCTGTTTTCTATTCCTATGCCGGTGATTTTGAAGCCCGAATTCAAAATATTCTTTTTGTGGCTGTCCGATGCCATCCAGGCTTTGAATGCTCCTTCCACCGTCTTATTCCCGGCAATGTTCTCACCGGCAAACCGGAAGCTGTTGTCAAATTGTCTCATCATGTCGAATGGTGAGCCATAAGTAGGTGACTGGTGAGAGAAATAATTGTTTTCGATCATGTCCTTCGCTTTTGTCCTGGCTACTTTCATCAGGTTTTCATCTGCAGATAGTTGTTCAAGTCCTTCCTTTTTACGCACATCATTGACAAGCTCAA
This sequence comes from Clostridiaceae bacterium, assembly GCA_039679375.1. Taxonomy (GTDB): domain Bacteria; phylum Bacillota; class Clostridia; order Acetivibrionales; family DTU013; genus JBDKVA01. The sequence continues at coordinate 32,342 of JBDKVA010000160.1, read as the reverse complement.
GCAGCTTTTTCTCATCCTGTGAAAGATCCGTCTTCATTGCCGCAGGCGTCGAATCCTTTGCGGGTGTAGTCTTATCGCCGGACTTGTCTTCAGTCTTGCCTTTATTCAGCGCTTCTGTCGATTCGTCTGTTTTTGAAGCAACGGTAACGGCTTTATCTCCTTCGAGGTTGATATACCTGCCATCCACTGCTCCTACGACCCCGCTGTCAATATTGTAGATTGCATACCAGTCGCCAAGCTTTCCAATGACCGTTACAGCCTGGCCTTTTTCCAGCTTGCAGATCGACGGAAAGCTTGTTGACGGTCCTTCCCTGACATTCAGCTTGCTGACTGTTACAGTTGCTGCGGCGTACTCCACCTTTTCCAGCGCCAGGTGCGTACTGGCGACATTGCCGGCAGTTGCGGCATAACCAACCGATGAAGTAAGGAATAACGCCATCACTGTCAAAATAATAATCTTTCTTTTCATACGATTACCTCCAAATGTCTCATAATGCAAAATAATTTGTTTTATACTTATAATAGTATTAACAAAAAAATTTGAATTATTTGCATGAATTGCAAAAATTCTATTGATTCCGCTGTAAATTATTTTTGCAACTTATGTAACATGCAGGTAATAAAATTTTATTTTTCACCGATTACTTCTTTTTGGCAATGTACCGCTTGTTTCTGTAATACAGAGCAAGATCCGCCGATACCATTAAAAAGTTCAGCGCATAAAGGAAAACGACTCCATCACGGCTATAAAGCATTTTATGAATGATGCCGGCAACATAGCCTATTAATATAACAATAAGGAATATGGAGCTTTTTCCTTTTATCTCCTTCGATGTGTAGGATTTATATATGGAAAAAGGCCATGCCAGGCCAAAACAAGTCAGCATGACGATCTCGAATATGCTCATGGTGCTCCCCCTTTCTAAACAATTCTCTCATTTATTGTAAATATTCGTACCACCTCTCACTTCCCACTTCTCACCTCCCACCTCCATTTCAGTACGCTTTCGCCCAGTATACCAGCTTCTTTGCTTCTTTCCCGCAGCAAATGCATTTATCCGAAACAGGCTGTTCGTTAAACGGTATGCATCGTGAGGTCGCGCCGGTCTTTTCCTTGATTGCATCTTCGCAAGCCTGATCACCGCACCACATAGCCTTTATAAAGCCCGGTGTCCGGCTGATGATTCTTTCAAATTCGGAGAACTCGACTGCAGTAAAGGTCTTTTCATTTCTTAATGCAGTAGCCTTGTTCAGCAGGTCGTCGTGTATCGAATCAAGCAGCGCTGCAACTTTTGTTTCAAGCTCATCTATTGCAACAAACATCTTTTCTCTGGTGTCCCTTCTAACCAGGACGACCTGATTCTTTTCGATGTCCTTCGGACCGACTTCAAGCCGCACCGGCACACCCTTCATTTCGTATTCGCTGAATTTCCAGCCTGGCGACTTGTCGCTGTCATCCATTTTGACCCGTACTGTCCGGGACAGCCTGGAGCATATCTCCGCAGCTTTCTCCAATACGCCCTCTTTATGCTGCTGAACAGGTATGACAACCACCTGCACCGGAGCGACCCTTGGCGGCAGTACCAGGCCGCTGTCGTCGCCATGGACCATGATGATGGCGCCGATGAGCCTTGTGGTAACGCCCCAGGAGGTCTGATGCACATACTGCAGCTGGTTCGCGCTGTCGGTGTATTGTATGTCAAAGGCTTTTGCAAAGCCGTCGCCGAAATTGTGCGAGGTGCCGGACTGCAAAGCGATACCGTTGTGCATCAGGCTCTCTATGGTATAGGTAGCATTTGCGCCTGCAAACTTTTCCTTATCCGTCTTCTGCCCCTTTATAACAGGAATGGCCAGTACATTTTCACAGAATTCCGCGTATACATTGAGCATCCTGATCGTCTCTTCCTGAGCTTCCTCCTCCGTTGCGTGTGCAGTATGGCCTTCCTGCCAGAGGAACTCGAGCGTTCTCAGGAAAGGACGCGTGGTCTTCTCCCATCTGACAACGGAGCACCATTGGTTGTACAGCTTCGGCAAATCCCTGTACGAATGGATGATATTTGCATAATGGTCGCAAAACAGTGTTTCTGAAGTAGGCCTGACACACAGCTTTTCGGCAAGTTCCTCGTTGCCGCCGTGAGTGACCCAGGCAACCTCAGGCGCAAAGCCTTCGACATGATCCTTCTCCTTCTGCAGGAGGCTTTCAGGTATGAACATAGGCATATAGACATTTTCATGTCCTGTCTGTTTGAATCTTCCGTCCAACTCCTTCTGAATATTTTCCCAGATCGCGTATCCATAAGGCCGGATGATCATACAGCCTCTCACGCTGGAGTAATCCACCAGGTCCGCCTTTTTAATGACGTCGGTATACCATTGGGTAAAGTCCTGATTCATCGAGGTGATCTCTTCAACAAATTTCTTATCCTGTGCCATTAAAATACTCCTTCCGATTTTTTTCATCTTTATCAGCAATAAAGCCTTTCGCAGGCGTCATAAACAAGGAATACAGGGAAGTCGAGGTGCAAAACCGCAGTATATACAGTCGACAGGTTTGTGGACCAAACTTGCGGCCATGCGAAAATTTCTGCATCCGACGACTATTTAGGAGCAAGACTCCGCTATGCCCCTAAAAATAAAAAAACGCCCCTAATACATAGGGACGGATTTATTCCGCGGTACCACCCAATTCGGATATCCGGATCACCTGCCACCGGATAACCAACTCGTTAAGCTTTTATCGCAGCTTGCACGGCAGCCTCATCGGCTGCATCTCGGGGGTGGGAAGAAAGGTTCCTAGCCTCTCGCATTCCCGTCATCGACGTTTCTTTATAACGCACCGGCAAAAATTTTTCGGTTGTAGATAATTTTCTTGCCAATAAGTGTTTTAACGAGACGGAGGACATCTGCCGCCTCGCTATATTAAACTGTAGTATATTACATTGACCTGGAGCTGTCAATATCATAATTGAAATTAAACAATAAACAATTTATACAAAAAATACATTAATTATTCATTTATTTACAAATTAATGTTATAATATGTTTGTATCACGAAAAGTTAATTTACAGCTTACTATAAAACAATTTTCCGCTATCAGGCTTTATCGGTCGAAAAATTGATATTACAAGACAAATGATCTTATTTTATTATTTCTTAATAGTGAGGTATATTATGCTAATTAATTCAGTGAAAGTCAAGATAACTGCCAGAGAGTCAGGCGCAGACCTTTGTGGTATCGCCTCCGTTGCAAGCTTTTGTGATGCACCGGCAGGATGCAGGCCTCAGGACATTTACAGCAAGTGCAAATCAGTTGTAGTATACGCCAAAAGGATGCTTCCGGAATCCATGCATGCAGAAAGCTGCATACCCTATACAAATCTTTGCAATTTCCTTTCCAGGCAGCTTGATGAAACCGGTATACAAATCTGTGAAGAGCTTGAGAGTATGGGCATGGGTTCGGTGACCATACCGTCCGGTGACCCCTACGGATACAGCGATAAGGACGGTGAGTACGGACAGGGTTCCATTTCCCTGCGGCATGCAGGCTATCAGGCAGGGCTTGGCGTAATAGGTAAGAATAATCTTTTGATTAATATGAAATTGGGTAATATAATACAATTGGGCGCTGTTCTTGTAGATACGGAATTGGAGCCGGACAGACCTGCGGAATACGGGATATGCCCCCCCGACTGCCATATATGCACCGATGCCTGTCCTGCACATGCACTCGATGGTCAGTCCGTAAATTACGGTCTATGCAAGGCTCATTCCCTCTGTCGAAATGAAAAAGGCTTTGAGCTTAATAAATGCAATATTTGTAGAAAAGTTTGCCCATATTATGCAGGAATAAAAGTAAAGTGAGGATATCCCATGAAAGTTGGAATTGGTCAGGACAGCCACCGGTTTGATTTCGAAGATCATGAAAAAAAGTTGCTGCTCGGAGGCGTCCTGTTTGAAGGCGAACCACCTTTAAAAGGCAACAGCGATGCGGATGTCATACTTCATTCCGTCACAAATGCCATTTCGGGCGTCACCTGTGTTAACATTCTCGGGGAGATCAGCGACGATTTATGCCTTAATAAAGGCATAACCGACAGCAGTGCGTATCTTCGCGAGGCCTTGAAATATATGAACGAATACAGGATCGTCCATCTTTCCATATCCATAGAATGCTTAAGACCCAGGATAACCCCAAAGATTCCTGAAATCAGACAAAGCCTTTCCGGATTGCTCGGTATACAGGAAAGCTGTATCGGCATTACGGCTACAACAGGCGAAGGCCTCACCCAGTTCGGGCAAGGCCTTGGAATACAGGTCTTCAGCATAATAACGGTGATCTGATCAGTTCCTGAATAGTACCTTTTCCTTCTTGAACAGGGACGCAGCCAGCCACAATGTAGCTGCCACAAAAATCACGGAGGTTGCAAGCGCCAGGATCAAATTCGAATAATTCACCACGCCTCCAAGTATCATTTTGAATGCAGCGATCGTGTTCAGCACCGGAACGGCAAACATGTATGTTTTAAGGTCCCCGGGCTGCAGGAACATTGTCATGTAACCGGGCACCATAGCTATAATCATCAGGAATGACAAATATGTCTGAGCTTCCTTGTATGATCTTGCAAATGCACTCAGAGCGATCTGGATCCCTGAAAATGTCATACCGAGCGCAATTGTAATCACGACCGTAAGCAACGCGGCCATCGGCTGGAGTTCAAAGCCTGCTATCTGCGAACCGATTCCCATTGTCAGTGTATTGCGATTGATCATATAACCTATAACCATCCCGGCCACAATCGCAATTACACTGACAAAGGAGAATAATGTAACCGCAAGATACTTTCCTGCCAGAAGCGAGCCTCTGTTGGGCATTGTTGTAAGCAGAGGCTCAAAAGTTTTACGCTCCTTTTCCCCTGCCACAAGGTCCGTAGCGGCAGGAATCCCGCCTATGGAAACGAGCAGTCCGACCATCATCGGCAGCATCATCAGAAGCATCATATTACTGCCCTGCTTATTTTCTGCCACATTGTTCCGTTCAACCACTACAGGCTGAAGCAGTTCCTTGTTCAGTCCGAGTGCGGTAATCCTTTCACTGACTACTCCTTCTTTATACTGCTCGATTGCAGAAGCGACAATATCTACACTGGCCTGCGATTTTGTCTTTGATTCATCATATAGCAATGTGATTTTGAATGATTGGCCTTGTTCAAGCTTCTCTTTAAAGCCCTCTTCAAAATCAAGTATACATCTGATCTGTTCATTTTTAAGTGCTTCCGAAGGATTGTCCACATCCATCAGAACCAGGTTTGGATTATTCACAATCAGCTTATTTTGCACCAATTCCTTTATATCGGCCGTATTTGAAGCCTCGGACAATGCTATTGTTACATTTTCATTCAAACCCTTTGTAAACTTTTCCGCGCCACCTCCCATAATAATATTCAGCAGCGGAACGATCAGCATCGGAACAAGTATGCTTGTCATGATTGTTCTCTTGTCGCGGGTCAGATCCATTACTTCTTTTTTGAATACAATCCAAATATGTCTCAGTTTCATTTTGCACCTGCCACTTTAATAAAGATTTCTTCCAGATCATTATCGCCATATTTATTTTTGATCTCATCCAGCGTACCGGTCTCAATCAGTCTGCCCTTGTGTATGATGCCTATGCGGTCGCAAAGCTTGTCGACTTCCTGCATCGTATGGCTTGAAAAAAGAATTGTCTTCCCTGCCGCCTTGCATTCGAGAATAAATGCATGCACCTCTCTGGCGGCGCCTACGTCCAGGCCTGAGGTCGGCTCGTCAAAAAGCATGATGTCGGGGTTATGGATGATCGAACGTGCAAATGCCACCTTCTGCTTCATTCCCTTTGAAAGATTGTGCGCCCTTTTGTCCATGAATTCCTTCATTTCAAAGGTTTCCGCCAATTTTCCTGACCTCTCCCTGATCTGTGCTTTGTCCATACCGTTCAATTCACCAAAATACGCAATGTTCTCCTGTGCCGTCAGCCTGTCATACAGGCCTGTCTCTCCCCCGAACAAAATCCCGATATGGGCTCTTACCTTTTCCGGCTCCCTCACAACATCAAAACCTCCCAATGATGCGCTGCCGGAAGTCGGCTGCAGCATGGTGGCCAGAATACGGAGCGTCGTTGTCTTGCCTGCTCCGTTTTCACCCAGGAGTCCGAAAATTTCACCTTTCTTTACCTGGAAGCTAACTTTGTCCACTGCGATAAATGAGCCGAATTTCTTTTCAAGTTCTTTTACTTCTATCATTGCATACGTCCTTCCCTTTATAAAATCTATAGTGAAAATTTCTATCCAATAATTTTGCATATCGCTTCCGCGATCGCCAGATCCTCTTTAGTAGTTATTTTTATATTATAATAGCTGCTCAATAACAGCTTTACCTTATATCCGAGCCTCTCCGCCAATACGGAGTCATCCGTGCCGTCAAAGCCTTCCTCTTCTGCTCTTCGGTGGGCTTCTAAAATAAGTCCGTAACGGAATGCCTGGGGCGTCTGAACCGACCACAGGCTGCTTCTGTCAATTGTTCCCTCAATAAAGCCTTCTGCATCGGACCGCTTGACTGTATCCTTCAGCGGCACTGCTGCACAGGCTGCTCCATTTTCCTCCGCCGCTTTGATGCAGGCAGTAATGCAATCCGCATTGATAAACGGCCTTGCACCGTCATGTATCAGCACAATGCCGCAGTCTGCGGATACACGGCGCAGACCGTTATAAACAGACTGCTGCCTGCTCACGCCGCCGGCAACGACTGCCCGGACTTTCCTGAAACCATATTTCCCGACGATATTCTCCCTGCAATATGTTATTTCATTTTTTCCCGAAACGATGATGACCTCGTCAATCAGGCTGCATTCTTCAAATGCCTGTATCGTTCTGGCCAAAACCGGCTTCCCCAGTATATCTACGTACTGCTTGTTCTGCTCAAGGCCCATGCGCGTCCCCTTTCCGGCGGCCGGGATCACAGCGCTGACCATGATTCTTTCTTCACAATACATACGTACAAATCCTCCCAATTGTCTGAATTATTTTTACCTGATTCTGCCTTTACAGAAGGACCCAAATAAAAAGCGGGGTCAAATACCCCGCATTTCTTTACATTCAAGACCCTACTATCGCACCGGCTGACTTCATTTCGGGAACGGATACATAAGCGGCACACAGTCAGATTACTCTCTCGATGGTGTACTTGGGTTTTGCAAATATCATGCGCCCAGCGGCAGTTTGCAATATGCTTGTTACCGTTACATTGAGACTTTCCCCGATATGCCTTCTGCCGCCGTCTATAACTATCATCGTGCCATCTTCAAGATACCCGATCCCCTGCCCGTTTTCCTTGCCGTCCTTTATGACCTGCACCGTCATGTCTTCTCCCGGCAGGGCTATTGGCTTTACTGCATTTGTCAGCTCATTGATGTTCAGGACAGGTACGCCCTGGAAATTGGCTACCTTATTCAGATTATAGTCGATCGTAAGCACCTTCCCGACAAGTTTCTGCGCAAGCTTGAGTAATGCGCTGTCCACCTCGGAGTCTGCCGCAACCTCCATATTTTCTATTCTAACCGGAAATTCCAGATCCTTTTGGATCATATTCAGAACGTCAAGCCCTCTCCTTCCGCGGTTGCGTTTCAGGGAATCCTGTGAATCCGCAATGTGGCGGAGTTCCTCAAGTACAAAGCTTGGGATGACCAGTTCGCCTTCGATAAAACCGCTCCTGCATATGTCGACAATCCTGCCGTCTATGATCACACTGGTATCAAGTATCTTGGGTGAAGGTTTACCGGCCGGAGCCTTGTCCGCTGCATTTTTCCCCTTGATGGAATCAAGCAGATTTTCATTTTTCTTTCCTGCTGCAACGGCAACTCCCAGACAACCAAATAGTATATTCGACGCAATTGAAACAGGCGTGCCAATGATGGCTATATCCTTAATCGGTATGGTGACCAGATTGGCGACGACCAATCCCACAATCAACCCGATGGAATCCACAACCAGTTCGTATAGCGTGAGTTTCTGAAGAAAAGATTCCATTTTGTCAAGCGATGCCATAACCATTTCAATTATTTTATTTCCCGTCGTGTAAAATAAGAACGCTGCAGCAATTGCTACCACTGCATAAACAACAGCCCTTAATTCCTGCGTGGAACCAGGCAGCTGGTATCTAAAAAATGTTCTTGTCAGTGTAATTCCCGTCACACTGCCAACAGTAGCAAATGAATATTTTATTATACTATTCAGCACGATATCGAACTCCCCTATAAATAATACTCTCCGATTCACCGCGGCCAAATATCAAATTCTGAGGAAATCATTTATTGCAGTTTCAATCTCACTTGGGTTTGTACCTTCTGCCAGGACAAGCTCGCTGACCATGATCTGGCGCGCGCTGTTAAGCATTTTTCTCTCTCCCGTGGACAGTCCCTTTTCCCGCTCCCGTATCATAAGGATCCTTACAACATCAGCCACTTCATATATGTTTCCGCTTTTAATCTTGGTCATGTTTTCCCTGTAACGCTTATTCCAGTTGTTTGTGACATTCACACTCTGATCCTGAAGTATTTCATAGACCTTGTCCACTTCACAGCTGTCGATAATCTCCCTGATTCCAATACCTTCAACATTAAGGGTCGGTATCATCACTTTCATATCACCTACAGGCATTTTCATTACGTAGTAATTCTGCTTGCTTCCAAGTATCTCCTTTTCCTCGATTGACTCGATCACACCCGCTCCATGCATCGGGTATACGATCTTATCACCAACGTTAAACATATTCTATCCTCCAGACGAGCCTCCAATAATATACTCTTCACAAATGCAATTTGTCATTTGTAAGATATCGTTCGGCGAATCAAAAGGTTTCAGCCTGTCTGTCGTCAAAAACGATTTATTAATCTCCGGGGTATATGAACCCCTTAGATTCTGGTCAGCTTTGCTTCGCAAATGACCATTCAAGATGAAGCAGATAAATTTACTTCCAGATCAGTATAAAGGAAGTCGATGATAATCTTTTTTAACCTACACCTTTTACTATACTACAAATAACTTTTAATGTCAAAGTCAATTATTTTATCATCACGGCGCCGTCCATGTCAATAATAAACCTGTAAAAACTAAGATTTTCTAATTACGGTGAATTGAAAAAGCAAGAGCGACCGATGGCATAATGGTTCTTTCTTAACTTTGGGTATTGTAGCATAGCTTCCCGGTAACAAAAATCGAAAGCAAAATTGAAAAATTTAAATATCTCTGTTTTTTATCGCGCTTTTCTGCTTCTCAAATTTGGGTATTTATGATATAATAAGACCATCTACTAAAGAAGGGGTGGTTGTTTTGAAGTACAAGAGGATAGAAGATTTTAATCTGCTTCTTGGTGAAGACCATTTCATTTATGATGTCGAGGAAGGAGGGGCGGTCCATATTTTTATAAAATCCAGCCCGCATAGCTGCGTATGTCCAGCCTGCGGAAAGGAAAGCAAAGAGCTTCATTCGACCTACAAAAGAACCATACAAGATACACCCCTGCGCGGAAAACAGACATATCTCCATGCGAATGTTTACAAGTATGTATGCAATAACACGCAATGCAGCCGGAAAGTATTTACAGAACCGTTGCCGCTGGCAAGGATTTCGGCAGTAAGGACGGATGCCCTAAACCAGTTCATTTTGGGTGTATCAATGTTCCTGAGCAACGAGGGCGCGAGCAAGGTGCTTTCATTGCTAGGGGTTACAGTGAGCAACGATACAATCCAGAGACTGTACGATCAAATCGAATTTGTTGACAATCCTGATGTCGAGGGGGTCGGAGTCGACGATGTGGCGATACGAAAAGGTCAGAGCTATGCCACTGCGATATACGACTTGAAAACACATCAGTTAATCGCGCTTCTGGAAGGCAGGGACGGGAAGACGTTCAGGGAGTGGTTGGAGGGGCATAAGAAAATCAAGATTGTCACCAGGGACAGGGCGAGTGCATACGCATCGGCAATCAGCGAAATCCTGCCTGAATGCATACAGGTCGCGGATCGGTTTCACCTTCTGCAAAATATGGTTGATCGGCTGAGGGAAATCTTCAAGGATGAAGTACCGGCAGAGATATTCATAAAGGATGGGAACGTGCTGGAAACCCCACCCAAAAAGGTTTACGCCGTAAACATTCCAGATGAAAGGGTACTGGGCGCTGTCAGGTATGATAACTCACCTCCGCAAAACCCGGACGGCTTCGTACTTGAATTTGACAATAAGAACCGCGACCTTGACTCAAGGCAGTACAGGGAAAGCAAAGAAAAAGGTAAAAAAAACAGGGGCTGATCCGCCAGATACAGGCGTACATGAAGAATTCGGAAGTCAGGAATGTTAATCAGGTTGCAACAGCTTTCGGCATGTCATACCATACAGTCGCGAGGTACATCCGAATGACAGAAGATAAGCTCCAGTATCTTGATTCAGTACAGGCCCGGGCGAAGAGATCTACTCCAGCAGATGACTACGTGAATATCATCTTCAAAATGCAAAGGGATGAATACACGGACGACACCATTTACCATTACGTTATACGGCAAGGGTATAAAGGGAACGAATCCACGTTGTGGAGATACATTTACAACATCAGCCGGAACAATTTCCCTGGTCGAAAGACGCTTCACCCCAGGCATTATATGGGGTGGCATTATCCGGAGGATGTTACCGTCATAAAGCGGGGCGGTTTGCTGAAATATATTCTCACGATAAATCCCGATAAAAAACGTGACGAAACGATCAGTTGCTATATTGATAAGATCAAAGAAAAATATCCTGCCGTGGAAACAATCGAGAAGATGTTTTTGGATCTCCATGTAGCCATCATGGGCAAAAACTCGGATGCCATAATAGAGTATGTCGAGAAATATGGGGATACAAAAATTGCAGGTTTCTGTGATGGGATAAAAAAAGATATTACTCCAGTAAGAAATGCAATATCCATGGATGTAAGCTCAGGTTTTGTTGAGGGCAATAACAATAAATTCAAACTGATTAAACGTATCCTGTTTGGTCGTGCAGGATTAGTCAACCTAACAAAAAAGTGTAAGCTTGCTTTTACTGCCAAGGATCCAGACTTCTCCCTAATTGATCTGTTATAAAGTAATACGTCACCCATTGCTGCTTTTCCACTTATACCCAAAGTTAAGAAAGAACCTTAACTTTTCTGCTGGCGTTTTATAATGTCTTGTTACACGGGGACATAGCAAAATTGGATCATTTCATTAATGATTACCATAATGATTCAATTGAATCACTTTCAGTATTTACATCATGGCTTCGAAAGGATTATGAGGCTGTAAAGAATTGTCTATTATACCCTGGTATAAGTAATGGACCTATGGAAGGAACCAATAATAAAATCAAAATGCTGGGGCGAAGGGGCTCCGGCCGTGCAGGGAGTGAATTAATCAATGCTCTTGCGGTTCTTCCGTAGTATTTACAAAGATATTGACGAAAGCAACAAGCCAGAAAGCATTTCATTGCATAATTTATACAAAAGGCTAAAGGAGCTGATTTTTGTATATAGTATCCCTCGATACACAAGAGCCATCTTCTCCAAACAATACCGCTCTGCTTTTGAAAGACACCGGTTCACCGTAAGTTACCGTATTTAATTCAATTTGCGCAATTCCTGCACCGATATCAATGTAATATTCTGTCACAGCAGGTATTTTATTTTTTTCCGGCTTAGAATCGCTTTCGTACCAACGATACACGGATGTTTCTGAATACCAACACGCACTTTTTTACCGATTGCAATGCGCCGATCCATTCTCCCTAGAATTCTAATCCTGAGATATCCTTCATCCGTTACAATAAGCAGACACTGCGTCATTTCTTTATCCATATTGGTTCTCATCAATATTACAGGTCCTTTCCCTGCTTCGAGCAATACATGAGAAGGCACATCAGGTGTTTTTGCGTGTGCGGTGTCAATTACAATTGCATCCATGCCTGGCGCACGAAAAACGAAAGTCAATTCATAGGAACTGACTTCCGCCTATACAAAACAGTTTGCGGTTTTTACAACAAGGTTTACGGTTTATTCACTTAATGCAAAAATCTCTTTGGCATTTAGCATATACGGGAAATAAACAAAGTTGAGATTGCTCATTGGCAGGATATCGCTGTGAATATCAATACCGAGTTCTTCATGGATCATTTTACGGCGTTTCATCGTCCTCTCGTAAACCTCCGGATATTCTGCCTTCAACTTTGCCTGCAAGACTGCTCCGGCGACTACGATACAGTCCTCACAAATCGCAGCCATCACCGGTTCGGATTTACTTGCGATCATATCAACCTGAATATGGGATCCATCCAAAAGTGTATAAGGTGAGTTTTTAAAAACAGGTGAATTGTTCCATTCATCTGTGCCGGAATAATGCGTTGGATTTAAAACCATTCCGTATTCCGGTGTTCCAAGCTTGCCCATTACAATTTCATAAAGCTCATCACATTTTGCTCCGACATGCGCATACTCCAACCATTCTGTCAATACTTTCCAGTAATATTTGTAAAATTCCATATGTGGCTTTAGTTCTTCTTTTACCGACTCAAAATTATAGGCAGCAATACCCACACGAGAAGTTAGATTTCCTCTGGTTGCATAGCAAAGTCCGCAAACATCGCCGGTTTCCAAAGTTCTATCCGTTGGTGAAGCTACGCCAATACGTACCTTTTCCGCACCAAAGTTTACAAGCGGATACATTGTTACCGGTTCAAAGCCCGGGTGGCCGCTTATCGCAGTTTCACGTTCACTCATTCCTGGTTTCAGGCTTTTGAGCATTCTTTGTACCACTGCCGCCGTACGGTTACCGGCACTTTCTATCCATGCTATTTCCTTTGCCGTACGAATAGTCATTCGTATTCCATCAGGAAATCCAGTAATCTCTCTTGTAAAATTCTTTACTGCTTTTTTATCAGCAACTTCATAAATTTCATTCAATATATACGCCGGAATATCAAAGGTATAGTCCGGTTCTGTAGAAACATCTTCAGGGTTGAAATATTTATAGCCAACGACTCCAACCGCACTCTCTTTCGTAATACCACACTTCTTAAATATATCCGACAATTTTTTCTGTCTGTCCCGCGGCTGGCCTTGAAGGCTAAAATTCTGATAGAGATAAACGTTCAAATCATATGGAATCGGATAAGTTTGGGAAATACCCTCATTCCCGACAGCAATGCTGACCTTTCCATTGTCTTCTATTATGAGCAGACCCTCCTCAAACCTGCAGTCGTATCCACTGAAATATTCAATATGTGCAAAATTCTCACGGTCACCATAGATTAATACATGGTTAACCCTTTTCTCCCGCATGCGTGTAGTGAGTACATCAAGGCGCAGTTTATAATCTTCTTTGCTAAAAATAATCTCTGATGCCGGTTCCTCTTCTAAAAAAAACGGATGACACGGTTTATTAGTTACCTCTTTCATGTACATTTTCCCCCACTGTAAATTATTTTCTTCCATGGTGTTATTATATTGCTTTTTGCATGGAAACTCAACAAAATGCTAATAATATCTCATTTTATGAAAGCATTTCTTAATATAATAAGTTGAATTCTTTTGATCTTATGATATACTTTTATTGTATTATTATTAGTTCAAAACATCGTGGAAATGGCAACAGAATTAACAACTCCGCTTGTCTGCAGCAGATTGACTCTGCTTCTTTCCATTCCATGAAGAATTTCCCAAGTAGGTGATGGCAAAAGATGCGTAAAGATCAGAATTATATTAAGCTCAGCAACACAAAAATGCTGCTCGATATTATCAAGGACAGCCGTCCGATTTCCCGAGCAGATATCGCCAAGGTGGCTGGAATGAGCCCTACAAGCATCACACGTATGGTTTCCTTCCTCCAGCAGATTGGCTTGGTGTGTGAAACGGATATATACTCTACCGGAATTGGCAGACGAGCCGTTATGCTTAATATTGTAGCTGACAGCGCCTTTACCGTGGGTGTGCATATAGACAGCACTTTCATTGAGTTGTGTATTATCAATTTTGAATACACGTGTATTGCTATGCAAAAGCTCCCGCTGACCCAACCGTCCTACTCAGCCCAAGACATCGCTCTGCTGGCATACGAGATGTACGATTCTATTTTATCCAAAAAGAAAATTAACCGAACCAGGATTCTCGGAATCGGCATCGGCGTAGCTGGAACTGTCCAGTATCAAACCGGTTTAGTAAGTCTGTCTCCACAGCTTTTATGGAATAATGTGGATATTGCAAAAATCTTTAAAGAAGTGTTTCATCTCCCTGTCCTTGTTGAAAATGATGTAAAAGCAAGCATTGTAGGTGAAAAGTATATTCACAAAATTACTGATTCAACAGATACGGCCTTATTGTTGATTGGTTCCGGTGTCGGTGTCGCCGCTACGACCGGTGGATATCTCATACGTGGAAGGCAAAATACAGCAGGTGAAATCGGACATATTGTAAGCAGTCCAAACGGTATCCTTTGCGACTGTGGACGAATTGGCTGCCTGCAGACATATATGGCGGAGAAGTTTTTAATCAACCGCGCGCAGGTTTTTGATTCGACTGTTATGACGTTATACGATATTCAATCAGCGTTCGACAAACACACCGACTGGGCGGTTGAACTTATGAATATCTGTCTTGATCATTTTTATCTGGCTCTCGACATTCTGACAAATCTCTATAATCCGGCCGTTATCATCATTGGAGGGGCTGTAACCACTGTATTTAAAAAACCAATTAGTCTGGCAGCTGAGCGTTTTATTCATACCGGGTTTAAGCCGCTAATATCTTCAAGTACTGTGTTCATTGCCGAAGCAGGTAGCTGTGGCTGTGTTCAGGGAAGCGCCATTCTGGCGTTTCAGAAATATATTTACAATTTACTGGAGCAATCTGATTTTTAATAATAGACATTACTGGAGGCAAATAACTATGTCAAACTTAACCAAAGAATTTAGAGGAGGACTTCTCGAGAATATTCATCCCGGAAGGATTTGCATTGTAGGAGAAGACAAAACAATTACACATCATGTCGGCGAGATAAACACATTGACCTATTATCGCTCTTCCTCGAAGCCTTTGCAGGTTCTTCCCGTCATCGAAAACCATATTGATGAGAAATATAATTTGAATGAAAATGAAGTTGCTATCATGGCTGGGTCGCACGCAGGTGAAGCGATTCATCTGGAAACTATTTTAAGTATACTGGATAAAACCGGCTATTCTGAAAACGATTTGATCATGCAGCCTACCTACCCTGCTGTTGCGGCTTTGCATGATGAAATGATCCGAAAGAATCTTCCTCCCCGCAAAGCACTGCATAACTGTTCTGGAAAACACATCGGTGCCATGCTGTTATCTGAATATCTGACCGGTGATCATAAAAACTATTGGCAGCCGGATAGCGCCGCTCAGAAGCGGATCAGGGAAACAATCGCTTACCTTTCGGAGTACCCGATAGATCAAATTCAAATAGGGATCGATGGATGTGGTGTTCCAGTATTTGCTGTACCGCTAAAAAACATTGCTCTTTCATACTTAAAGCTTGCCTGTCCGGATCAAATAGATCATTCAGATACACGTAATGCTGTGATAAGAATTACCGATCTAATGCATAAAAACCCCGTTATGGTGCGTGGTACAGGCTATCTGTGCAGCATTATGAATGAAGATCCAAACATCGTGTCTAAGGGTGGCGCGAAGGGCGTATATGCATTTGGACTTGTCAAGGAACGCCTTGGCGTCGCCATTAAAATTAAAGACGGTACGGAAGAGCCGTGGCCGGTGGTAATTGCCGAGATCCTGCGCCAGCTCAACTATGATAATCTTGATACAATTCATAAGCTGGAAGCACTCTGTCCCAGTGAAATCTTAAATGATAATGGCGTTGTTGTGGGCAAAATTGAGACCTGTTTTAAACTATAATGGAACTCTTGCAATAACAAAGCGGCGTTTTCAGGATTGGAACACGCCGCTTTGTTATTATGAAATATGAAATATATTATCGATAATATTCTAGATACCGATCTGTATTTTTTATCATGGTATCAAAAAGTGCTTTTGTATCGTCGAGGCTGGCAGTCATAAGTGGATTTGTTGCAAACGCTTTAAATGCAGGTGCCATGTCTTTCGTCATGCAGGCATCTACAACCAATTTTTGCCCATAAATATGCGGTAACGTCAAAGCAAGAACACTCTCCTCCATGCACCCCGAAAAGATAGGCTGTACTCTGTTTTTTGAAAACATTGCATTAGTCTCCACGACCGTTCCGGGTGTAACATTTGATAACTGACCATAGTTGGGAAGATTGACATTGGTCACAAAGCTCCCAAGTCCCAACAAAGCTTTCATTTGCTTAACGCCCTCTTCTCCCGAGGTTTTAAGCTTCATATCTTCTTCGCCGACAATCATCTTCTGACTTTTTTCGAGTAGCTTTGCAAGGTTATCTTTCCTCCATTGTACCGGCGTTAGAGAAAACTTCCATTTCTTAACAGTCTCGTGATCCTTCAAATACCATGGCGGACAGAACTCTGCAAGATGACGGTCACCAGCTGCCGCTGCAACACCATACCGGTTAAACAAATCGAACTTTACAAGGTTCGCATTGGAAAAATGATTGTTCATCCAGTTGTTAGCTTGTCCCGGTTCAAAACCGCTTTCACGGTATTTATCCGCCATTTTCGCATATACCGGTACTACATTTTCACCGTTATACTCTATCCGGCTGAGCCATGTAAAATGATTGACACCTTGCACATTTACTTTAATTTCTTCACGTGCAATTTTCTCAATCCCGCGTTCTTCACATAGGAAATGAGCTATCAGTTCTTGTGTGCCGAACACTTCATGACAGCAGCCAAAGGCCTTAATCTTTGGAAACACACTGTAGAGGGTACGTACACAGGCGCCCATGGGATTCGTGTAATTGATTACCCATGCATCCGGACAGTAATTTTCAATTGCATGTGCAATCTCAACATACATTGGTAATGTTCTGAGTGCTCTGATAATACCGCCAGGTCCTGTTGTATCGCCAACGGACTGGTAAATCCCGTATTTTTCCGGAGCGTGAACATCCGATTCCATCTCATCAAATGTACCAGGCAGTATTGAAATTATTACGAAATCGGCACCTACCAATGCTTCTTTCAGGCTATCCATAGCCTTATAAATAAAACCTTCTTTTGCGTCCGGCTGATTTTTTAAAGAATTACCGATTATTTCATTCTTTCTTGCAGCGTCCCAATTTGTATCATAGAGGCGAACCGTTCCGCCGAGTTGCTCTTCGACAGCTAAATCAATCATTAAGTTCCATGCCCAACCACGGGAGCCACCGCCAATATAAGCTATTTGAACATCATCAACCTTATTTTCATTATAAATCATTCTAATCACTCCAATTGTTATCTATAAATACCATTTTTACGTACGATATCCAGTGCTCTTAAATAATTTTCCGTCTTAGCTCCATATTGAACGGAGTTCGTTGAACCAAAAATATATCCGCCGCCCGGCATTAATAGTTTCAGGTTCCTGTTTACTTCTGTCTCAATATCCTCAAGCGTACCTCCTACCAATGTTTCACACTGTACACCGGTCCACATGGTAAGACGATCGCCATAGAGCTGTTTTACTTTTGAGTTATCCATACTTGCACTTTCCTGAATGGATTGATATCCTTTATACCCGCTTGCAACAAAATCCTCCATAATGTCCCATATGTTGCCGCAGCAATGATAAAATGGCACCATTCCTTTCTGGACAATTCGTGTATTTACCTCTTTCATAACAGGTATAAAAATATCACGAATCAAGTCCGGTGACATAATGCAACCTGAATTCATGCCAAAATCCTGCCCCTGCATTAAAATCATCACATTTTTCCCGGCACAATGATCGATGACTTTTTGATTGTATGCATAACAGACTTGATATAATCTCTTTATCTCATCCGGTGCTATCAGTGTTAGCAGCAGGTCATGAGCAAAATCGCCGTCAAATGCTTGAAATAGCGGTGTATAAATATCAATGCTGCGGCAGAGTATTGCTTTTTCGTCTCCATAACGGTCACTGAAATAATCAATCAACTCAAATACGGAATCATCTATATTTTCAATTTTCTTTAGAGCCTTTTCGACATCCTCATCGGTCAGTTCTTCTTTTCCAGCATGCTTTGTAATTCTGCTGATCGAATCGTTACTTGCAGCATATTTGTAGATATCACCCTTGCTGTCCTCCCAGGTACCTTTACCCGTTTTACGCGGAGGATCTGCTACTTTATGTCCTTTGGCCGGAACGGTCTCCACGGTTATAATATCATAATCCAGTTTATCCACCAGTTCGGCGTAATCCGCTTTCATACTTTCTACTACTTCATCGCGCCTGCCATCCCAGAGTGCAAGTGTGGTATCCTTACGATTGCGCCAGTAGGTATGTCTGCCAATAATTTTACTTACATGATCATGATCAATTCCCCATTCACCAACGGGAACACGATCCGGCTCCACATGGTTAATCGTTGCTTCTACACGTTGTTTTGAATTCATCCTGTAATTACTCCCTTTCTGCTGGCGGACAGTGTTTTAATAGCCACCGATATGCATATTCGCCATGCCAGCGATGTCCACCGCTGAAAATGTCATGATAGATATTTCCTGGCTTTCCTGTCAGATCCATTGCCCTTTGTACTGTCTTTATCTGTGTTGTTACATTCAAAAGGCCGCTTTGTCCATTCAGATCATCCTGATCCCCTGTTTCAATCAACAAAGGACGAGGGGCAATCAGAGCTCCAATATCTCCAATATCCACTGTACTCCACAAATGGGGGACATAGTTACACAAGCAATTAAATCGTATAAGAAGCGATTCCAGATATCCATAAAAATATCCGCTGACGACCGAACATTCTATGCGCTCATCCAGCGCAGACAGCCAAAGTGACTGCAGTCCGCCACCTGAAAGGCCCACACTTGCAACATGTCCGTTCACATCATCCCGTGTCAGTACATAATCAACAAGACGCATCAGATCCCATGTCCACATACCGGTAACAGTCTGACCGAAAGACATTGCCATGACATTAAGATAATCACATGAAGAGCCCATAATCTGTTCCGGGCTATCGCCCTGGTAATAACGCTCCCGGCGTTCTCCAAATCCGCGGGCATCCGGGCAAAGTACAATATAGCCCTTTTGTGCCAGTACCTCACCGTAATTATAGTTATAATGATCTATCGTTTTAGCCATGGCTTGTGAGCTTCTCACGCCGGCAACCGCCTCCTTGCCATTGCTTGAATGACCATGTGAAGCGATTACCGCCGTGCGGCGCTCACCTAATCCTAAATTATCCGGTATCAAAAGGTAGAACGATGCAATAACATCCGGTTCCGTATTGATCAACATTTTACGACGGATATATCCGTCACACTTCACTTCTTCGAGCATCTGCGGCTGAAAATCGCATTTTACCATTCTATTCATTCCAGTGAGTTCCCACAGTTTTTTTGTCAAGCTTTGTTTCCATGCGGTAAATTCATCCACTGTTTCCGCCTTGAATGTATGTGTTCGAAAGGTTGTTTCAAACATTTTTTCAAAATGAGGCTGTGTCGTATAGTATTTACTCATCAATGCACTCTCCTATCCTTTAATCGAACCAATCATAACGCCTTTTACGAAATATTTCTGCAGATAAGGATACACAGCTAAAATTGGCAGTATTGCTACAATGATAACGGCATACTTCAACTGTTGAGTTGCAAGGCTGCGCTCAAAGCCACCCATCGTAGCGGCATTCCCCATTGAGGATTGTACATTTGAGAGTATCAACACTTTGCGCAGATAAAGTTGTATTGGATGAAGGTCAGCGTTCGGAAGATACAGCATCGCCGCAAAATAGCCATTCCATTGGCCCACCGCATAAAACAAAGTTAAAACCGCAATAATAGGCATTGAAAGCGGAATAAATATTTTAAATAGTATTTTATAATGCGATGCACCATCAATCTTTGCCGCTTCTTCTATTGAATTCGGAATACTTTCAAAAAAACTGCGACATACGATCAAATTCCACGCACTGATTGCATAAGGCAGGATACAAGCCCAACGGTTATTATAAAGGCCCAAATTGTTAATCAGCAAAAATTGTGGGATTAGACCACCGCTAAAGTACATGGTAAATAGTACAAACATCATTAACTTTTTACGAAGAAAAAATCCCGGCCTTGAAAGCGGATATGCAGAAATAACGGTCAAAACGACGCTGATTATTGTTCCTACAACTGTATACCAGATCGTATTTAGATATGTGTTCCATATTTCCTTATCTTCAAATACCAGTTTGTACGCCTGCAGGGAAAACCCTTTTGGCCAGATAAAAATATCGTTCTTGGCTACATGAATAGGAGCACTAATTGACATACTGAATGTGTAGACCAGTGGATAAAGTGCAGCGGTGCAACAAGCAATAACAAAGCTGTATGTAATCACTGCGAAAATACGGTCTCCTACGGTTTTTCGTTTCAAAACACGATCCCTCCTTACCACAATGATGTTTCAGTTAATTTTTTACTAAATCGGTTCGCGCCTACAATAAATACAATATTAATCACGGAATTAAAAAGTCCAATGGCTGTTCCAAAGCTAAAGTCGGACTGTATGATGCCACGCCGATAGGTATATGTTGATATGACATCGGCTACCTGAAAAGTGGCAGGTGAATACATTAAAATAAGCTTTTCAAAGCCGACACTCATTATGTTTCCCATATTCAATACAAGCATAATGACAATTGTCGGAAGCAAGATCGGCAATGTAACGTGCAGCATTTGTTGAAAGCGGTTTGCACCATCCACTGTCGCACTGTCATAAAGTTGCAGGTCAACCCCGGCCAACGCTGCCAGATATATAATTGAATTCCAGCCAAATGACTGCCAAATATTACTTCCTATATATAAACTTCTAAAGTACGCAGGTTCTGACATAAAAGTAATAGCATCTTTTCCTGTTATCATCGTATAAATTGTATTTACCACACCCGTTGTGGGAGAAAGGAAATTCCATAAAAGCCCAACAATAACAACCGTTGAAATGAAGTATGGCAAATAGCTGATGGTCTGCGCTATTTTTTTAAATTTAGATGACCGAATCTCATTAACAAAAAGAGCAAATATGATTGGTAACGGAAAACCCCACGCAAGACTGTATATACCAATTAAAAATGTGTTCTTAAAGAGTCTCGGAAAAAATGGATTACGAAAAACCTGAGCAAAATATTTTAATCCGACCCATTCTGAACCTATTATGCCAAGTCCCGGCTTGAAGTCCTTGAACGCTATGACCAACCCATACATCGGAGCGTAACAAAAAATTAAAAAGAACAAAATCATTGGGATACACAAAACCAGAAGCTGTCTATCACGAATGATTAATTGTAGGATCGATTGTTTATGTGAATTTGATAGGTTGCCAGCGTTACCTGTTTTTATAGCTTTCATATAAGGTCCCCCTTGTCGGATCATAGATAGAGTACACGCCCCCAAAAGGGGGCGCATCTTCCATTGGCACATCTTTATTTATGTTATTTTGCGCTCATAAATCTTTCATAAGCACTCTGGTAAGCAGCTGTAAGTTCTTCTAACCCATATTTCTTAACACCTTCGACATATGCATCAAACTTATCTAATGACTCTTTTCCTTCGATAAATTTGATTGCCATTTCGTCACAATATGTGTTGATGTTGGTTTCGAATTCTGTACGAATATCTGTCTCTTCATCGGAGAATGGGAGGCCGGTTGGGAATGGGTCACGTATATCTTCAATCGGGAATTTTGCTGCAAATGCAATGATATCCGGCTGATCAGCCCACAAAACTTCGTAAGCTTCTTTTGTCTGCACATAGGAAACCTGTCCCCATGCGCCCAGTGAGCGTAAATATTCCTGTGGCCCAATACCGTCCGGGTTTTTCGTTGCCATTTCTGTCAGTACAGGTTTGCCGTTTTCCATTTTATAGCTAAGTCCTTCTACACCCAAAGTCTGAAGGCGGATACCCTCCGGGCTTAAAGTATGAATGTCAATCCATTTCATTGCAAGCTCCGGGTTTTTACAACTTTTTGAAATCGCCATTGTCTTCCAGACTGACCAGCGGTTTGTAATCAAAGATTTGCCATCCGGATTCTTGATTGGTTTCACAGGTACCCAATTAGCATCTGCAACGCCGGCTGTTTTTAAGTTTGCATTGTAGGTTCCAAAGTTGGACATCCAATCACTTGTAACTGCGCCTACAAGGTTACGGTTGATCTTTTCACTTGTCTTGCTAAAGCCTGCGGAAGCATATTCCGGATCTAAAAGGCCTTCATTATATAGCTTGTTTAAGAATTCAAGAGTTTGTTTAAATCTAGTATCAATATCTTTAAAGTATATTTTGCCGTTTGCATCAACATCCCAGCGTCCTTCCGCATTACCTGAACGATATAATCCGAATGCCTCACCGAAACGGTAGATATCACGGATATTAAAGGTTGCCGTTACCGGAATTTCATCTGCCTTTTTATTTCCGTTTGGATCCTGTGTTTTAAATGCTTTCAATATATTATACCAGTCATCCAATGTTTCCGGCATTTTCAAACCTAACTTATCCAGCCAGTCTTTACGAATTGCAGAAACATTCGGGCAAATATTGGCTCCCGGATTTGTCAGATTCCCGCTCTCCATTTCAGCGGCACTGGTAACAAGACCTTCACCAAATCCAGGGTAAGCATAAATATTACCATCTGCGGCAGTGATTCCTGAACGAACCGACGGATTAAAGTTCATTAACATGTTTAAGTAATATGCATTATCTTTAATAAGATTATTCATTGGGATTGAGATACCATCGATGCCCAGTTTGTCAGGATTTGAATCCCATGGAACTACAAATACGTCAGGCAGATTTGCACCGGAAGCCAGTCTTGTTGTCATAACCTGATCATAATCATTTACTGGGGTAGCTTCCCATTTGATCGTTACACCGGTTAGCTTTTCAAGCTCCTGATAAACTGGAAGGTTATTGTTATAGCTCTTGGTAGCAAACCAGTTGTCCATCGTTGCAACTGTCAATGTTTCACTGCCAGGGGTAATCAGGGGATAAGTCGGTTTCTCTGATTTTGCTGCCCCTTCTTCTGTAGAAGTGGTATCAGTTGTTGCAGACGTGGCGGCCACGTCTCCGGTAGTTCCAGAAGAGGTGGTGCCAGGATTAGATCCACAGCCTGCTACACTTACTGCTAAAACACACGCCAGGATAAATGCTAGAAGCCTTGCTTTCTTCATTACAGTCCCTCCTAATGTATATATGCTATCCGTACATATTTGGCACAACCTCTATTCTATAACTGTGATAACACATTTCAACCTCATACCAGATTGTGCCGGCATACTTTACGAATGCGTCCATACTATTTTCCAAGTATGATGGATTTTTCGATCAACATAATTGTATTATATACATGACTGAATTGTCTTAATTTATTTTGCTCAATCATCTTTTCTTAACATATCTTGCATTGATTCTATCACAGTTTTTATGAGTATGCACTAAATAAGTGGCTTATAAGGTACTCTTTTTTAATTATTTTCATTATAATTTAGTTAATTGTTATAGTTTTCAAGATAAATTTGACAATTTTTTAGTTATATTGTAATATTAATTTCATCAATGATTAAATAAACGAATTTTTTCAATTGCATAATATATTAATCATTTTGTTAAGGAGTGATCAAGTGGAGCAGGATATTGAAAGTGTTCCTGTTAAATGGGAATATTTGGACAAGGTTTCGGATTTCGAACTGGAACTCAAAGTAGCTGACATCAATACGCCAGTAGAGAACCTTATTCATTTTCACGAAAGTTTTGAAATTATATTTTACATAAAATCTCAAAATAAGGCATATATTAATGATATTGCGTATGATCTTAATTCCAATGATATCCTCATCATTCCTCCAAGACAGATACACTCTATTCAATACACGCCCAGCATACCCTATATGCGGTATGTTCTCTATTTTTCATGCTCATTTATACAAAGTACGCTTGATACGATGGGATGCTCTGATATTCTGAGTTATTTCGAATCCATTCCGTATAAGAAAATTACACTTAATCCAGCCTCTATTAATCATTTTTCTCAACTATTTCATCTTTTTTATCAACAGCGAAAGAAAATGTCATCCTACAAAGAATTGCCTTCTTCACCCATCCTGATAGCATATACTATCACTCTTTTGATTGAAATCTATGAGCAGTTTAAAATTTGTAATGTGAACCATGCTGTCCAAACCGAGCAAACGCCTATTACTGAAAAAATTATCAAATATATCAACAGGAATTATGCAGAAAATATCAATCTGAAAGATCTGGAAAACGCTTTTTTTGTCAGTAAATATTATATATGCCGCTTGTTTCATGAAAACTTAGGAGTATCTGTTATTGAATACCTGCAATACAAACGTATAATCGAAGCGCAAAAGCTGCTGGATGATACGGATCGTCCTATAATTGACATCTGTTTTAACTGCGGTTTTAATAATATCCAGCATTTCTACAGGGTCTTCAAAAAGATTTCGCAGATGACTCCACAGCAGTACAGAACTGTACATCAATCACACGACAAAAAATAACATCTGTACATTGTTTTATAAATTTATTCCCCGCGGCTGTATGACAGTAGAAAAAACTATTTGTGTCTGTGTTTTTCCGAACTTCTGCAATGCTACAACAAACGTATCCAGTTCAGCCGTGGTGGTAAAGTATACTTTTAACAGCATCGAATAAGCTCCGGCAACATTATAGCACTCTACTACATTAGAAATAGTACTTATGTAATTCGTAAATGAGGGTTTGTATTCAGGAGCCATCACCAGATTTATAAAAGCAGTAATGTTGTATCCCAATTTGGAATAGTTAATTTCCGCTTTGTACCCTGTAATAATTTCGGTGGCTTCAAGCCTGTCAATTCTGCCGGAGACCGCAGGTGAAGACAAAAACACTTCCTGTGCCAGATGCTTTAAAGGTGTACGAGCATTGTGCGTTAAAATCTTAATTAGTTTTTTATCAATTTCATCCATTTTAATGCCCCGCACAAGAAAGCCACATGATTCGAGTCAACTTTAAAGAGTATTATAAATTTAAAAGTTTCAAATTGCAAGTGCAATTTTACGCTAAGTTTACTCTAAAGCATTTGTGGGCAAACCCATGTTTATAATTTAAAGTTAAAACTCTTATCTAGTTCATTATGTAAAGTAAAATTACCTAAAAAATAAATAAATCATTTTACTTCAAAGATCCTATTTACTTTGAAGCAATTGATAACTATCCTTTGTGATAGATGACAAATATGGCCTGTTCCAGTTCATACATAGAGAGGGTAATTTAGATGAGCATAAGAGAAGAAACCGATTCTATCGGCACCTTACCGATTCCCGCCAATGCATATTACGGGATACAATCGCTTCGGGCGCAGATAAACTTTCAAATCACAGGCAGAATAATCAATCCACAATTGATTATATCCCTTGCTAAGGTTAAAAAGGCTGCTGCCATAACAAATAGAAATGCCGGTCTGCTGGAGAATCAAATTGCCGAGGCTATTATAGCTGCCTGTGATGAGATTATATCCGGCCGACATCATGAACAGTTTATTGTTGATCCGATTCAGGGAGGAGCGGGAACCTCTGCCAATATGAATGCAAATGAAGTTATAGCTAACCTTTCCATTGAACTTCTGGGTGGAACAAAAGGAGATTATAAGATTATTCATCCCAATGATCATGTAAACATGGCACAATCTACCAACGACGTGTTTCCCACTGCGGGAAAGTTGACTGTACTCGTACTGCTTTTTAAGCTGACGGAACAATTACAGCGATTGCATCATGCACTGGAACAAAAGTCACATGAATTTTACGACGTCATCAAAGTGGGGCGCACACAGATGCAGGATGCCGTTCCTATTCGTCTCGGGCAGTCTTTCCACGCATTCGCCCAAGTGGTGAAGCGGGATATCTCCAGAATGGATAAAATTGCAGAAGAGATGAAAATAATTAATATGGGAGGCACGGCAATTGGCACCGCTGTTAATGCAAGCTTCGAATATGTACACAATATCACAAAAAACTTGAGCGATGTTACTGGATATGACCTTGTACAAGCTGAGGATTTAATAGACGCGACACAAAATTTGGATGCGTTTGTCAATGCCTCCGGCATTATAAAGACCTGCGCGGTCAATCTCTCCAAAATATCCAATGACCTGCGTCTGCTTTCCAGCGGTCCCAGAACAGGTATAGGAGAAATTAACCTTCCTGCGCAACAAAACGGCTCATCTATCATGCCCGGAAAAGTAAACCCGGTTATACCGGAAGTGGTATCGCAGGTTGCTTTTAACATTATCGGAAATGATGTAGCCATTACTATGGCAGCTGAAGCTGGTCAGCTGGAGCTCAATGCTTTTGAGCCCGTACTATTCTACAACCTGTTTGAATCCATTGAAACTTTAACAGGCGCCATACAAACACTGGTGGATAACTGCATTGTAGGAATTACTGCGAACAAAGAGCATTGCAGGAAGCTTTTGGATCACAGCGTTGCCACTGTTACTGCCCTATGTCCCTATATCGGTTATAAAAGAGCAGCGGATATTGCAAAGTTTTCCCTCAAAACAGGGGTGACTGTCAGAGAACTAGCTATTAAGGAAGGCCTTGTAAGTGAAAGTCAGGCCAGGGTCTTGCTAAATCCAGCCGCTATGACCGTGCCCAGCAAGACCACCCTGAGTGAATCCTGTAAGAAATATCCTATATAACTTTGCAAACTTTAGTAGTTTCATGCGCCTCATTCCTTATATCTGCACCAACCGCTTACTCAACTTTCCTAGCCTAAAGGCTGAATTGAGCATTGACAAATTAATACATTCAAGCTCTTATTTTTAGCTTTTGCTTCCAAAGAGCCGGCAGTCCAAGAAGAAAGGCATCCATGATCTGGTTTTCAACATTCTGGCTAATAACCGGTTTGTTATTGAGAACATCTTTTATAAGCTCAATTATAAGCATTAGGGATTTAGTAAGCTTGATGTCCTCCAGTTCATCACACAGGTAAAAGAATAGATCACCAATTGTCCTTGGGTCATTGGGTCATTGGGTCATTGGAATTCCTTGATTCCAGAGCAAGCATGATATAGCGCATAAAAACTATTGTAGTATGTGCAACCATCATGTCATAGCTGCAGCCCTGAAACTCTTTTACCAAAGCCAGTTTTTGGAGTGTCTGTCCTTTACAAAGACGATTTTAGCCTTAACCAAATCGGGATTTTTCTTTGACTCTCGGATGCTTGCATTTACACAACCGATAATATCGCCCTTGGCAGATGGTGTAATCCACTTGTATATCTCCTTGAGGTCCATCCACTCCCCTTGGCACAGGTAGTGAATTTTCGAGCTGATTTTCAACATGTAGATTACATTAAGTTTGAATCATGCTGATCTTGTCTTTGAGAGACTCCTCCGTCATTTCATTCTTTGCGGATGTGTAGAACAGCCGTACCCGAAGGTTGTAAAAAACTCCGTTCTTGTAATAGAATCGGGCAGCGCAGCATATCGGATCAAATTTAGGGAAATAATTTTCACATTTACATCTATACCATATATATCCACATTATACTGTCATCCATTATTGACAAAGAGTTGTCCCAACAATTATAATAAAAATGTCTTTGGAATAGAAATTGCACCAGGAGAGTGAACGTAATGAAGGATATGTTAGTAGACGAATTCCAATATACCGTCCAGGAACTGCTTTTCAGAAACAAAAGCATTATTGACTCCATAACCAAATTTCAGGACTCCAATGCAAGAGTGAACCGCGCTGTCGTTAAGGCTGTGACGCAATGCGGTTGTATCAGGATCGATGCCAAAAAGCAAGAATTGCCGGAAGACGGCGATTTTGAAGAAATACACAAAGCAATGGACACACATGTTATCGGTAAACTGTGCGAAAATTGTCGGGATCAGCTGGAAAAGGAACTGGGTAAAAATCTCTTTTACATGGCCTCTATCTGCAATACACTTGATCTAAATCTGTATGATATCATCATTAAAGAACAGGAACGGGTAAAGATGCTTGGACAATACAATCTAGGTTAAAATGACCGAAAGCGCATCCTGTATATTGGAAACAGGCTTTATTTCAGTATTGCCCGTAAGTTTTATCTGCCTTGCAAGCTTCATATTATCTTCAGGTATGATAATGTTTTTAAACCCGAGCCTTGCTGCCTCCGATATTCTTTTATCGATCTGTCCGACCGCCCTGACCTCGCCCGTAAGGCCTACTTCACCTACAAGCACGGTACCCGCGTTCACAGGTACATTCCTGAAGCTTGACGCCACAGCTGCAGCTATCCCAAGGTCGCAAGCCGGCTCATCAAGCCTGATGCCGCCCACAACATTGACATATGCATCATAATTGTTAAGCTGCAGCCCCACACGTTTTTCAAGCACTGCCATCAGCATGGTTAACCTGTTATAATCAATGCCTGTCGCCATCCTCCTTGGCATGCCGAAACCGGTAGCACAGACAAGAGACTGTATTTCGATCAGCATGGGCCTTGTACCTTCAAGGCTCGATACCACCACTGAGCCGGGAACATTACCCTGCCTGCCGGAGAGCATCATTTCCGATGGGTTGGCGACCTCCGCAAGTCCCGAATCGCGCATTTCAAAAATCCCTATTTCATTCGTTGAACCAAACCGGTTTTTGACGGCTCTCAGTATGCGAAAGCTCAAATGCCTGTCCCCTTCAAAATAAAGTACCGTATCAACCATGTGCTCCAGGACCCTTGGCCCTGCAATAGCTCCCTCTTTCGTCACATGCCCTACGATCATTACGGTGATGCCGCTGCTTTTTGCCAGTCTCATCAGTGCGGCGGTCACCTCCCTAACCTGGCTCACGCTGCCCGGCGCCGATGTGATCGTGTCTGTGTACATGGTTTGTATGGAGTCGATCATGACCAGTCCCGGTTTCTCTTCCGTTATTAATGCGGCAATCGCTTCGTAATTTGATGCGGAAACGATATAAAGACTTGCACGCTTCACTTTCAATCTGTCTGCCCGGAGTTTTATCTGTCTGACAGACTCTTCTCCCGACACATATAATATCTTTGAGGCCGAATCGATGGTATTGCATATTTGCAATAATAATGTGGATTTGCCGATGCCCGGGTCACCGCCGACAAGGATCAGCGATCCCTTCACCACACCGCCGCCAAGTACGCGGTCCAGTTCTTTCATTCCGGTGAGGCTGCGGTCTTCATGATCCGAGCGGATATCGCCAAGACTGACCGGTTTGATTGTTTTATCCTTCGTCGATGCCTCCCGGGCTGTGCTTTCCTGCAATTCCTCAACAAAAGTGTTCCACTGCATGCAGGCAGGACACTTGCCAAGCCATCCCGATGATTCGTACCCGCACTCCTGGCAAACAAATACAGACTTGCTTTTAGGCATAAATCCCCCTGTATGTAACACAAAAAAATTTGCGCCTGATAAATTTCAAATGCCGACGCTTTTATCATTATATCATACGCCGCTTTTAGCCGCTAGGAGTCTGCTTGGGAACTAATGTATGCAGATTTTCAGATCATTTTTTCGTCCGAAACTTTCAAAAAACGGCAAATGTTCGGATATCCAACGCTTTTTGGAGGAATTTTGACGGAAACAATGGACGAAAAGATGTGTGCACTTTTTGCTTGACAAAGCTGACCTTTCTGAATATACTGTATATGTAATATAAAGTACAGCTGAGGAGGGATGATTTGAATATCGTAATCTCAAACAGCTCTGATTTTCCCATATATGAACAAATAAAGGAGCAGGTCAAAGCTCAAATTCTTTCAGGTGAATTGGCAGAAGATGAGATGCTCCCCTCACTTCGGCAATTGGCGCGAGATTTGAAAATAAGTGTGCTGACTACTACAAGGGCATACAACGAGCTTGAACAGGAAGGCTTTATTACAAGCCGCCAAGGCAAAGGTTTCTTTGTCATGTCAAGCGGCTCCGGCCTCATACGCGAACAGCTTATACGAGAGGTGGAATTAAACCTTAATAATGCAATACAGGCGGCGCAAAGAGCGTCAATATCAAATGATGAAATTATCGGCCTTTTACGGCTATTGTTGGAGGTAGAAAATGATTGATAAAAATTTATTAGAATTAAAAGGCGTTCGCAAGAGCTTTCCCGGCTTTGTCCTGAATGATATAAGCTTCTCTTTGCCAATGGGGTACATCATGGGGCTTGTCGGCCCGAATGGCGCAGGAAAGACAACGACGATACAGCTTATTCTTAATATGCTTGAAAAGGACGCTGGCGAGATTTTAGTTTTTGGCAGTGATAATGTGAAAAACGAAAACTTAATAAAGCAGGACGTCGGCATTGTATTTGATAGTATCTTTTATGTAGATAGCTGGACGGTAAAAGATACTGAAAATGCAGTTTCTATTTTCTATGACGATTGGAAGCATGATGTTTTTAATGAAATGATAATGCGATTTGATTTACCGCCCAACAAAAAAGTAAGTGAGCTATCGCGGGGTATGCAAATGAAATTGATGTTGGCCTGTGCTTTCTCTCATAACGCAAAGCTGCTCATTCTTGACGAGCCAACCAGCGGACTTGACCCTGTGACCCGCGACGAGCTTTTGGAAATACTGCAAGACTATATACGGGATGGAGAAAGAAGCGTTTTATTCTCTACCCACATCACAACGGATTTGGAGCGGGTTGCCGATTACATTACTTTCATCAATCATGGTGAATTATACTATACAGGTAGCATGGAAGATCTGTTGGGAAGTTACCGCCTTATAAAAGGCAGACCGCAAGATTTAACGGCATCGCTTGAAAAGAATATCATGGGATTGCGTAAAACTGACATTGGATTTGAAGGTCTGATTGGCACAAAAGAAGCGATGCAATATAAAAACTGCGTGATTGACACAGCAACAATTGATGACATCATTATAAATGTGAGTAAAAGGGGTGCAAGAAAATGGTAGGATCATTGAGAATGACGAAATTGGACTTCGTTACAATGAAGTCACAGTATACTATGTATCTGATATTGGCGATAATCGTGCTGCTTTTTGCTATTATGAATTCATCTGTTACGGTATTATGCTTTACATGCTCTTGGTTTGTGGCATTGACTTCGTCGAATATTTTTGCCATACAAGAGAAAAATAACTTAAATCGTTTGTATGGCTCACTTTCTGTAAATCTCAAAGACATTGTACTTGGACGGTATATTTCTGTTTGCTTGAACTACATTATCTCATTTCTTGTGATTATTGTCCTATATTCGGGCTTTACACTGTTTCAAAATAAAGAGATGAATTTACAGGAGGTTTTGTTTGGATTTAGCTTATCGTTTTTAATCTTCTCCGTTATTGTCGGAATACAAATGCCGGTCTTTTTCAAGATGGGATATACAAAAGCGAAGGTTTGGTCATTGGTGCCATTCGTTGCTGTTATGTCATTGGTTGTCATCCCCTCATATGTGGATGCGTTGTCCGGCGTTATCGAGTTTATGATGTCAAACAAAAGCGTTTTGATTATTTGCTGCACCCTTGCAAGCTGCATAATTCAATTCGTTTCTTATAATATTTCTGTTGTTGCCTATCGCAAAGGACGGTAAGAGTTAATAATATACTTGGTCAAGAGCCGTGAAGGTTTCATCAAATAATGCTTATAACTCACCTGCCTCTATAAGCCCATCCAGCACAAGCACAAACATGGCATGCGACCAGGTCAGCGGTATCACCCAGGCGGGTTTCCCGGTTGTCCGGTCTACCTGCTCCGGGAAAAGACCCTGTGCTGTTGCGCCTTTTACAGCCCAGTCAAAGTATTCTCTGGCTTTTTTAAAAGATTTCTTTTCCATATGATATAGCGCAGCCCAAAGTGTTGCAATGATCCATGGATTCCCACCGATATATCCGTCATGCTCATAGCGCATCAGTCCGCCGGCAGGCTCCACGTGAAGCACCTGCTCCGCAGTACGGGCGGTCGATACCATCCGCGGGTCGTCGGCAGAATATATCCCAAACGGCACACTCAGCCCCAGCAGGCTTATATCCACCGTACCATCAAGTAGTGTGAAATCTCTTGCAGCACTTCTGCCGTTTTGCTTCAGCCAGACCCTTTCAGACGTATGCTCTTCTCCCCACCCGTTCAGCTTTACGCGTACGCTCCGAACAAAACGGTTCCAGTCAGGCTTCCA
>JBDKVA010000159.1:0-11034 GCA_039679375.1 Clostridiaceae bacterium | reverse complement strand
TTTATTGTCAGGCTGATGACCGCTCCCGCCCCTGTCGTTACAGGACTTGGAGCAATACTGCCGCCTGATAACGCTCCCACACTTACTATATAACCTACATTTGTTGTATATCCTTTCCATGGATTTGTGAAGCCTGTCATACCTGTTTTATAGTATATTTTAAAAGCAGCATTTGCATTGTTAAAAATGAAACTCCCCACAGTGCTTGGTGCATTGCCTTTAAAATAAGCTGATATCAGATTGCAGCACTTTCCAAAGGCATAATCTCCAAGCGTGCCTACCTTGCTTGGGATTATGATGCTTTCAAGCTTTGCACAATTAAAAAAGGCCCCTTCCAAAATCTTGGTAAGACTATCCGGCAATGTTACTCCAACCAGAGACGTACAATCTGTGAAAGCACGCATGCCTATTGAAGTGACTCCTTCGGGAACTGTAATCCCTGTCAGTTCATCACAACTCATAAACGCTATCTCTCCAATGCTTTTTACAACTACGCCATTGATTTGGGAAGGGATTGTAACATTGCCCCCCTTGCCATAATATTTCAGTAAAGTTCCGGAGGCATCATCCATACTGTAATCGTTTGCTGCTGGCTCAAATTCTGCTGTAATAGTTATATCACACTCCGGCATTTCGAAAGTATATTTAAGGGATTTAAAATTATACGATATTTTGAAATCATTTGTTCCATTATTATATTTAAGGGTTTCCGGCTTATAACGGTAACCGTTCTCCGGAGTAAGTGTGACAGTGAGTACTGGTGTGGTTTTCCCGAAGTCACTTTCATCCAGTGTATCAATTTCTACACCATCTCCATCTTTTACTGTTATGCTTCCATGTGCAATGGTTCCTTTGCTTATCTTATATTCACGAGGCCATTGAGCATAAAGTTTCACACTTTCTGCTCCCATGATAAACTGATCTCCGGGTTCATAACTCAAGCCCGTTCCATCAGGCATTGTATTCCACCTGTTAAATGTGTAATTTCCTTTTGTGAGGGTGCTATCGGCAGCAGTTACAACATTTGTCGTTTTGTAGCTGACAGAGTCGACAGGAACACTGCCCAAGGTGCTTCCATTTCCGTAATAGGTTACGGTATATTCGGCAGCAGGGTCATATGCCACTAATGTACACCCGCTGCTTTCACTTCCACTCGCACGCTTACTCCATGCGTCTGTATAGCCCGCTTTATTGTTCGGGTAGTAAATTTTAAAATCCGCATCGACGATTTTAAATACCCCTATATCTGTGGCAGCTGCATCAGCTATTCCCAGGGCAGGTGCATCTCCTGTAAAAAATGCCTGTGACAGCTTCGGGACGGGGTTACTGTCTGCTGAGAATGCATCGTCTCCAATACTTTCAACAGTGCTCGGGATTACTACGCTTTCAGTATTTTTGCAACCAAAAAATGCTAAATCTTCAATCGATTTTACGCCTTCCGGAATGGTGATGCTCTCAACCGAAGTGCAATATTGATATGTATATGCAGCTACTGTCGTTGCCTGGACGGGTACCGATATGCTTTTCAGCCCAAAGCATTGAAAAAATGCTGATCTGCCAATGCTTGTAACGCTGTCCGGGATGGATATGCTGGTAATAGCTGATTTGTCTCTAAATGCTTCAGCGCCTATTGCTGTAACGTTTACACCTCCTATGGTGGAAGGGATTTCAACCGCTCCTCCTGCACCGTCATAGCCTGTGATGGTTCCGCTCTCAAACCAGAATTCGCCTACCAGCGATGCTGCCGAAACAGCCTGTCCCCCCATTATCATGCCGAAGAGCATGATAAAAGCCATTACCACTGATAAAAACCTCATTTTTTTCATTTTTCTTAACCATCCTCTCAAATTTAAATTAGTTGATAACGCAGCCTGTCCAATATTGCGAGGCGTTATCTTATTTACTTCTGTGCCAGTTGAAAGACCTCATTAACTGAAATTTCTATTATATTGTCCCACCTGATATAGCTGCCGTCGGTAGTTGCACGTGCGAATAATTCCCTGTCTGCCAGCATTCCAAACCGCACTGTCTGAAGCCGGCTTTCCAGGTTCAGGGTTATGCTGCTGCCGTTGTCCAATTGCACCTGCAGCCGGTAATCCTCCTGCGGCACGATATTCATAATCCTGCTCATTTCCTTAACCTCCAAAATAGAAAAATCCACCATACAAAGATTGTACAGTGGATTTTTTTCGCTTGATAGTACCCGTCGGGTACTTTTTACGAAGCCGTTTTTATCCGATTGAATCAAAATGATGCATGAGCAAACTCCTCGAACTCACTCCAAGCTTTTCAAAAACGCCCTTCAAATGTTTTTTAACGGTGTTTTCCGAGATGAACAGCTTTTCTCCTATTTGTTTGTTTGAAAACCCTTCCGAGGCCAGCCGGGCAATCTCTTCCTCCCGTTCGGACAGCCGGGGCTTGTCTTCCGCGAAATATGTCCTGTTGATACGGTCCACGGCCTTCAGATAAGGGGAATACAGCTCCAGTATCCACGCGATATCCTCCCTGTATGCCCCTTCGCTGTATAGCGCCTCAAGCAGCGGCTTGATGAAATCGCAGTTTTCCACGAAGGGCATATGGACCTTGTCCGGCACAGCCAGCTCCAGCGCCTGCCTGACGGCGGCGAGGGCCTCGCTCCTTCGATAGATACGTTCGTTCGCTGCCCCGACATAGATGTTGGTATAAATGCTCGGCAGCACGTTTGGGAAAACTGATGCGATTCCGAAAAACTGCCCGGAGATACCTAGCAGCTTCAAGTAGTCCCCGTTAAGGAGAAGCGCCCTTCCATATATGATATTTGAAAAAGCCCTGGCCGGGAAGAACAGGCGGCTGGAGCTGAAATCGCCCTCCGCCAGCCATACGGGAATTTTACTTCTTTGCTGCAGGCAGGCGTCGATAAATCCCCTGCACATGTCAACGGTATGAATAAGGGTATACAGTTTGTTTTTTTCAACCGCTTCGTGTATTTTCCGGGACAAATCCAAAACGCTTGCATAGTCGCCCTGCAGGAGGGCCATCCTCGACTGCAGGAACAGCGCGCACATGATCATGTTCGGCTGATGCGCGCCTTCAGCCAGATAGAGCGCCTGATGCACTGCAATTTCAGCATTTTCGTAATCGCCCTTGTTGAAGTGCCGCTCGGCCTCCATCAACTGCTCCGCGCCCGTTCCATGTCCGCCCGTCAGCTTGTAGTAGAATGGCATGGCTTCCTTCATGTCCCGAACCTCTTGTTCAAGCTTTCCGCTCTCTCTGTAGAACATATACAGTACAGAAGGCGAACCGAAGGTCCAGCTGCCTGTCGTATCCATAAATGCGGAGGGCTTTTTCAAGAGCGCGCAGGCTCTTTTGTGGTGCTCCGACATTCCCATGATGTCATTATAGCGCGTGAAGCTCAGCAGGAGTTCCAATTCTCCCGTCAGACCGTTAATGCTCTCAGCATCCATGCTTCCGTCCCGTATCAAAAGGGCAAGCTCGTCACACGTCTTTTTAAACAAGCCCATTTCGTTAAAAGTCATCAGCGACATGGCGTAAACAAGCAGCGCGATAGGGTGGCGCCTTTTATATTCCTGCGGGCATTGTTCGAAATACTTGATGATGAGCTCCTTTTGCTCATTGCCAAAGCTGCCCGCCTTGTCAAGCTCCACAGTACGAAGCAGATTTTCAAAGTCGCCAGCCGCGAAAAAATACTGCATCGCGTCGAGGCGGTCGCCGGTTTCCAAATACCAATACCCCGCTTTGTCATAACGCTTTGTCTTATATTCCGGATCTTTTTTTTCAAACAGCCCCCTCAGGAAGCTTGTAAAGATATTATGTATTTGATAGGTTTTTGTATCGGCATCGAAATTGACAAAAGCGTTTTTTCCCCTGACCTCCTCCAGAAGCAGATCCGCACTCTCGTCACCCCACATGTGGATTGCCTGCCTCATGGTAAAGCTGTCGAAAATGCAAAGGCATAGAAGAAAATCTTTTATTTCCTCCGAAAACGGGTCATAGATGGCGTCCTTTACCAGCCTTTGAATGTTGTTGGTATCTACAAAGCTGCCAGCCTCTTTCGCACTAAGCATCAACAGGTACAGGGCGCTGATCCAGCCCTCGGTGACGGCATATAATTGATCCGCCTCAGCCGCTTGCAGGCTGATTCCGCACAGCTTGTAATATTCCATGATCTCTTTGGGCGTAAGCTCAAAAATTTCTTTTTCTATATGGCATAGATAGCCTTTGAGAGAAAGTTCATCTATCCTTAAGCGCTCGACAAAACGCGCCGTCAGGACAATATGCAAATGATCAACCTCATTGACGACAAGAAACCAGATGAAGCTGCCCACATCAGTCGCGCTGAGCAGGTGATAATCGTCAATGACAAGGACGGTCTCGGAAGGAAGCTCAATCTCCTCAATCATTTTAAGAGCTTCCTGCATGGATACGCTGTCACTGGGGAATCCAAGCCGTTCAAGGTCCGCAGAGCGGTTCGAATCCAGCTCGCAAAATAACCGGCTGAAGGTAATCCAGAAGCCTGAAACGGAGCCGTCATAGACCCGGTGCCACAGCACATGGGCGTCCGTGCTTTTTAAGTATTCCCGGACGGCCGTTGTCTTGCCATACCCCATCGGCGCTTCTACAAGTGTACATGGGAAGTTCAAAATCTGGGCCATTTGGCACTTCAGCTTATCAGTAAAATAAATGGCCCGGGTATTATAGACCTTTTGTTTTGGCATCGCTGCAACCTCCCGAAGGGCCATTTTCATGGCTTGCTTTTTTTCTTCTGTCCTCGGGTTTTGACGCATCCTTGGGAATAATCCAGGTTCCGCCTATTTTTTGTGCTCCCGGAATGCGTCCTTCCATACAGTAGTAGTTAATCATTCTGCCGCTGATTCCCCATAGGGCGGCGGCCTCAGCCGCACTTATATAGTCCATTCTGTACCTCACTTTATCCTGCTTTATATTTAACAGTATACTTCCGATTAGAGAAGATTTCAAACTAAAGAAGAGTGCTCAAAAACCACAACATATTATGGTCATACCCTCTCATTTTACGTCTTGACCACAATTCGTAATCATTATAAAAAAGACTCGATAAATGGTCTCTATTACATAGTTCGTACTCGTCTCTATATTTCTATTAAAAAAAGTTTATTATTGCATGTAATATTATAGGAGCGATTAAACTGTTAGTTTTCTCACGGACTAACCCAAGTATCAATCCAAACAAAGTTGTCCACAATCCCCATGGCAGCGAAATTTCGTACGAACAAAGCAAAGGGTTGTAAGTATTAAAAACATGCATAACTCCAAATAATAGGGAAGACAATATCAAACCCCATCCAAAATTTACACCAAACAGACTAAATTTCCTATCAAATACATCATTTAATTTTGTTTGAACATATCCTCGAAAAAAGAACTCTTCAGCAGGAGCAGCTACTACAAAAAATATAATAAAGGCCGAAACTACATCCATAATCATCCTTCCTGTAAATATTTGTACTAAACCTCCCGCGATTATAATAGAAGATAAGAAAATTATATCTTTTGTTCTATTTGTTTTTTTATTTGATTGTTTATTAGTAATATAAAGCATAATGAACATAATAGCTATTTGAATTAATACTACCATAAAAGCACCGATCCAAGTACGCCAGTTAAACAAATGAAGTGCTGCGATTATTGCGAAACTTGGAATATAACAAGATAACGCTATGTCAATATCAACGTGACTGTTTTGTAAAGTTATGCCATATTTTTTAAAGCTACTTCTATCTAATAAAGTCTTGCATATAGGAAGTAACAGCATTACTAAATATCCAGTTAACCTAAATTTTACTACTTTGTTTTCCCATTTTCCAATTGGTAACACCTCAAAAACCTTAAATAGTAATATGACTGCTAAAAAGACTATAATTACTTCTAAAATTACTTTAATATATGTTTTTATGTCATATTTCCTGGTACCCATATATCAACCCCAGAAATCAAAAAATTCTATTAAACTTATATAATTCTAAGAAATATTTGCAGTTATTTTGTCGACCCAAGACGTTTTTTTATTTTTCATACAAACTCATCCTAAATAGGCCTGAAAACAAAGTGGCCTATAACGAAGTTGTATTTTAAGGAAGTATTATCTCAGTTTTCCCGCCTCTTTTTAAATGTTGATCGCACATCGGAAAGCCTTCGGCAAGCGTCATTTTTCTCCGGAGTCCCAAACCAAAATACTTGCTGGTCACGAAGTCATTAGGACAAATGAATTTCATCAAATTTTCAGCATTTTGAGCCCTGAAAAACTTCAAAATAGCACATTCCGAAAACTCGATCCCCCAGTCGAAGTCCTTGCCGTCTCCCGAAACAATGTCGAATACAAAATTCTCAGGGTATTCTTTCTTTTTTGATTGTTCTGACAATTTGGTGAGTTTTCGCCTGAATATTGGTGTGAACTGCAGTCTCCCTATTAATTTTAATATAAACCTGGGATATTTCTCCATCCTTATCTCAAATGTCTTAAAAATGATCTTGAAAATAACCTCGGGAGGATACCCGAATTTACCCATGGATCTGTAAAGAGCAAGAAGTTTAACCGATTCAAGCAGGTCTTTATACATCATATTCTTCTTGCCGCCAATATCCGGAATTTGCGGTATGAGGATCTTCAATTGCGCTATTGATTCTTTAATGATATTCCTGGCAGTTTCATCATCCGTTATTTCCAAAAGTAATAAATATACCTGTCTGGAATCCGCTTCAAAACCTCTTTCAAACCTGCTCCAATTCATTTAGCTTTTACCTCCTTATACGATTTCTTATACGGAAGTGTTTCCTGCAAAACTATCACAAATATTATATGCCTTGTAATGCTATTCCATAAAGCATGCCTAGCATAAGCATTTCGCATAACCCGGTAATGAGGTATAAAGTAATGCCTTGGCAGGTACTTTGAACATCATCCATTGTGAAGCAACATGCATTACGACTCGGAAAAACCAAACAATCAAGGCAAAACTTATTCCTTTCACCGAACCTGCTGCACCCGGCAAGCTATTAAAAAGCAACATGAATATACCTGCCATCATAAAACCGTAAACAAGGTCAATTATAATACCGGCAGGTAAATTTACAGATGATTTTATGATTGGTTTGTAAACCACATAAAGTT
This sequence comes from Clostridiaceae bacterium, assembly GCA_039679375.1. GTDB lineage: Bacteria > Bacillota > Clostridia > Acetivibrionales > DTU013 > JBDKVA01. Next base: position 3,887 of record JBDKVA010000159.1, on the reverse strand, counting down.
TTTGGGCAAGACGATTGGTGTTGATCAAACCATCCATAATACCAAAAAGGATTCCACTGACAGTGCCTACAATAATAAAGGTACCCATATTTATTCACTCCTATTTAGTATTTTCTTTTCTTCTTCAATCTCATTAATTACAAACTCCGTAATGTTTTTTACATAATCCCTGGAGAAATCGAATTCTATACCGGCAACTTTATACGTTTCATCTACCGGTTTTGAATATCCGGTGCGTAAAAAATCGAGGAATTGAGCCATTGTCTTCCTGCTGTCTTTTTTATATTCCCTGTAAATCGAGATGGCGCCAAGCAAAGGGAAAGCATATTCGATAAAATACAGCGGAAGCTGGTAAGGATGTGGATACCGCAGCCATCTGTTTCTTTTCTGGTCCTCCATGCCCTTCCAATTGATATAAGGGAAGAATCTATCCAATATCGACGCAAAATAATCATCTCTCTCGTCAGAGCTTTTTGCACCGTCTGTATAAATCCTTTGTTCAAATGCATCCATCATAACAATGGTCGATAAAAGATTAAAAAACCTTTTGTATTGACAAATCTTCGCTTTGGCGCACTGGATGCGATCACTGTAATACACGTCATAATGATCCATGGCCAATAATTCGACGGTAATTGAAGCAAGCTCCATAATTTCGCCCGGCATATTCAAAAAATCGCAATATTCGTTGATACCTCGATCGTCAAGCAAAGAAAAATGCAGCGCGTGGCCAAATTCGTGATGTATACCCGTGATATCCTCATGTTTTCCGTTTTCCATTGAACAGTTCAAGCAGATAAAAGCCGTATTACTATTATAAAGAGGCATTGTAAAGCCAACCGGCAGCTTTCCTTTTCTACTTTCCAGATCAAGAGTATTCTCGCTCCTCATTTTTCTGAATACCCTGCCGAATTCTTCATCTATCCCGGAAAAAACTCTGTCAAGCTTAAGCAGCAGATCGGCTCCGTTTTTATACGGTTTCAGATCGGTACTATCAATGATTATATCTATGTCCCAGACATTCAGCTCAGCAAGCCCTAGTTTTTCCGACTTCCGACGGGCTATAGAATTGCAAACGGGCACAACAACCTCTTCCACTGTATTATAAAAACCGGTAAGGTCTTCAGGCGTATAAAGAATTCTGCCCTTATAGCGGTACATGTAGTCTCTGTAGTTATTAAAGCCCGAATTCAGCGCAATTTCCGTCCTTGTCGCAATCAGATCGTCCAAAAACTTATCCAGCTTCGGCTTTATACTTGTAAGCTTTTCGTTGAACAGCCACCATGCTTTTTCTCTTTTTGCCGCATCCGGATCCAGTAGATACCGCTGAATATCTCTGATGGTCCTGTTTTTACCATCGAACATAACTTTTTGTTTTTTCATAAGAGAGAGATATTTTCCTTTTAGTCTTTCCTCTTTTCCAAATAGAGGGATATTTTTCTCCCTGAATAATTGAACATCATTTGTTATAATCCGCAGAAAATTGCCGTATGTTTCCACTGGTAATTTACTTTTAAACGGGCAAAAACAGATTCTACTTCTTATTTTTGATTTATATTTCAATGCATGCGGATAAACACGCTTTTGAAATAACAGAAATTTCATACCACTCACGTATGAAAAATTGGAACAGAGCTTCCTATAAAGCTCAGTCCGGCGGCCATCCAAATCTTTATATAAGGTTGAGTATTTATCGATTAATTTCTTTAGCTGATCCAAACTTTCAAGCGGTTTATCTACGAGCGAATCCAGTTCTTTCATTAAAAAGTGACGTGAAAATTCATTCATAATATAACCTCCGCAAAATAACTATGGCGCTTTTAATCCTTCAAACAAAATACTTACAATACTGGCGGTCAGTTCATCTCCGCTATTCAGAGCCTCTTTTACTTTTTCGTCCCCCATAAGTTGTAGAACAAGAAGGCCTGCAAAAACACCGTTGAAAATGCGGGCGGCAAGAGCCGCATCCATACGTTTTAGCTGTCCTTTTTCCATGCGCGTTTTCAGGTGATTTTCCATCCTTTCAAGACCGGGGCTGTAATGGACTTTCATAAATGTCTCACGTAAGCTATCATTATTCATAATTTCCGGAAGCAGAGAAACGAGCAATTGTATGTGCGGCCTCAGCGTACAGAATCTTTCCTTGAGATATACCATAAAAAAGTCATGGGGATCATTATCTAAGGCCTTATCCAATATTTCAGCCTGATTATCTGATTCTTCGGCCTGGTTCATCATCTCTGCAATTAAATCTGATTTGTCTTTGAAATGATTGTAAATCGTCCCTTCAGCCACATCAGCTTTTTTCGCTACTTCCTTCATTGTTAAGTGGCGAACACCTTTTCTCATCGTTATTTCTAGCGCAGAATTAATAATTTTTTTTCTTGTTTCATCTGCAATACGTTCTCGTCGGGTTTGATATTGTTTATTCATAAACTCCTCTGCAAAGTTGAGCTATAGTTCATTTATGAGTATATACTCATTATACTTCCAAAAAATGTCTCTGTCAATAAGTAATCAATTTGATTTAATTCAATAAACCACAATGTTTTCATGTTCTGGGATAACCTCAATTTTTACTCGATTTTTGCTACATCAGCGAAGAATTGTTGTATAAGCTTACTTTCATTATCACCGGATTATAGATGTTGTTTATTGAGATGCTTGGTATATACCGAAATTATCCATTATGGAATTGGCAATGTTTGAATCATAAAGAGTGTTTTTCAGAACGCCTTGTAAGTATACAAAGCAGCCTTTGAAGCTGCTTTGTATACTTACAATCTATTATTTATTTCTGGCTTAGGTTATATTAAATTGGATTTTTGCAGTAATCTCTGAACAATTGCCGCTACTTCCGCACGGGTTATGTAGTTCTTCGGTGCAATTGTACTGCTGGATCTGCCTGTTATTACCCCGGTTTTTAAGCAGGCTGCTATGCTTGTCTTTGCATAATCCGAAGCGGCTGCTCCATCTGCATAATTTGCTAAAAACAAGCTTACTTCACTATTTTTCAACTCCGATTTCAAGCCGGTTATTTTCATAGCTCTTGCAATCATTGTCATAGCCTGCTCACGGGTAATCTTGTCCATCGGTCCGAATTTACCATTGCCATAACCGGATATAATATCATACTCATATGCGATTGATACCGCATCATAATACCATTCATTTTTCGTTACATCACTAAAGGAGGCTTTTCCAGTTCCCGGACGCATTAATCCCAATGCTTTTACAACAATGGAAGCGAACTCACCCCTGGTAATATCTTTATCAGGCTCAAACATATCATTCCCAACACCGTTGATAACAAGCCTTGAGCCCATGTCATTCACTGAATTCCTGGCCCAGTGCTTTTCAACATCCTTGAAGGTCTTCGGACTCCAGATAACCGAATAAGCACTGTTTGTCAAGCTGTTTATCTTAGCATAATATTTGCCGTCGATAATGGTTATTGCTGTGGGCACATGCGAGAATGTTCCATCGGAATTGAGTACGATTCCGGTTGTAATTTTGCTCGGATCAACGCCATCAGGAATCGCAACCATCCTCTCAACATATCCGTTGAATTTGGAAACCTCTACTGTTTTGTTTCCGCTTGTACAGGTAATGCTAAACTCTATTGGCTTTACAACCACCTGATAATTATTTCTATTTGCCGTGTCCTCAACCACCTTCACAGTATCCTGCTGTGGTGCAGAAATTGCAACATTCACCTTGATGTCCTTTAGTTCAATCTGTTTGCCAATCTGCTCTGAAACACTATCAATGTTAATTTGTAACGCCGGCAGCGTATAAGTGACATTTTTCGTTTTTATTTCCAGAACAGCTTCTCTGTTTTCCATGTTTTTAACTGTCTGGCCGTTTAATTGCCCTACTACCACATC
>JBDKVA010000158.1:0-2858 GCA_039679375.1 Clostridiaceae bacterium | reverse complement strand
TGAACAGTTTTTTGCGTAAAAATAATATGTACAGCAGGGCTGTCAAAAAGATTGCTAACAACATCAAAAAAAACAAAGAAAACATAAAACATCATTACTGATTATTTCGCGCACATGGCTCCACTGATACGCAATTGAGACCCACCGATACGCGAGATGATTCCACCGTTCCAATAAATACAACGATTCGCGAAATGATTCCGCCATCTGTAAACCTTCTGTAAAATGAAACGCGAAGCAAACCGCTTCAAATTTTACAGAAGGGAGGCCTTTTTTATGGCCAATACAAACAAAATCAACGTAAAGCTCATATTGGAGCTTAGGGATGCAGGAATGGGCAGAAATGCCATTGCATCCACCAGACGCATGTCAAGGAATTCTGTCAGCGATGTGTTTCATATCGCTGATGCCAGAGGCATTGCCTATAGGGACGTCCGGAATCTTGACAGCCAGGAAGTATATCGCATGTTCTATCCTGACAAGCATGCTGTAGAGGATATGTATCGTGATCCCGATTACGAATATATCCACCAAGAACTTAAAAAGGTAGGCGTCACCCTCAAGCTGCTTTGGAGCGAGTACAAGGACAAGTGCAGAATCGAAAGCGGCATTCCTATGGGATATACAAAGTTTTGCGAGGGCTATGGTGATCATACGCTCTCCAACAAGCTGACCAATCATCTGGAACATAAGCCTGGCATCATTGTGGAAGTAGACTGGTCAGGCCCCACGATGTCGTATGCGGACATCGACACCGGAGAATTGATTACGGTCTATCTGTTTGTTGCAACGCTCCCCTACAGCCAGTACTCCTATGTGGAAGCCTGCCTTGATATGAAACAGGACACATGGCTCCGATGTCATATCCATATGTATGAATTCTTTGAAGGCGTAACGGTCAGGACCGTCTGTGACAACCTGAAAACCGGTGTGATTACGCATCCCAAAGAAGGAGATATTATCCTGAATGAAGCATATGAGGCATTGGGCGCCCATTACAGGACAGCCATTATGCCGACTGGTGTTAAGAAACCCAAACAGAAAGCATCTGTCGAGGGAACCGTGGGCAAGATTGCCACCGCCATTATTGCAAGCCTTCGCAATGAGGTCTTCCATTCCCTGCAGTCTTTGCAGGAGGCGGCCAGAAAGCAACTTGATGAGTTTAACCGCAGGGCATTTCAGAAGCGGGAATACAGCCGCTATGAAGTGTTTCGGGAAGAAAAGGCATATCTTCATCCCCTGCCGGAGATTCCTTATGAAATCGCCGCATGGATTTATGGGCGCAGCATCAATCTTAATTGCCATGTGATTTATGAAAAAAATTACTATTCCTGCCCTTATCAGTATGTAAAGCAGAAAGCGGATTTAAAGGTCACAGACACGAAGCTCGAAATCTATGTGAAAGGCGAACGCGTGGCAACGCATGCGAAGTTCCCTGGATATGTGGCAAACCGATATTCCACACATAAAGAGGATATGCCGGATCAGTTCCGGCAGCCGGCGTGGGACGATGAACGGATCATGAGATGGGCTTATTCCATCGGCCCTGAAACCGGTGAGGTGATCGGCCGGATATTTGCCGCCGTGAAGATAAAAGAACAGGGATACAATCCATCCCTGTCCGTCTTGCGGCTGAGCAAAACCTATTCGGAGGCTCGTCTCGAAGCAGCCTCCGAAATGGCCCTGACAAAAGTCAGAACGCCCCGCTACCATCATCTTAAAGCGATTCTGGCAGCGAATCAAGACCAGCTTTATCTGGAAAAGAAAAATGCTTCGCAGGAGAAACCTTCCGTTGCCGGTTATGTCCGTGGTGCAGAGTATTATGGAGGTGACCGCAATGATTAATGATGAGACCAGACGTAAGCTACGAGAGATGAACCTCGGCGAAATAGTGACGGCGCTGGAACTCCAGCAGCAGGATTTAAGCTGTGTCACACTGCCATTTGATGAACGGTTCCAGCGTATTACAGATTACGTGTATCAGGAAAAATACAACAGCAAAATCCAGAGGCTTATTAAATTAGCAAAGTTCAGACTGCCCAAAGCAGAGGTGAATGATATTTATTACAGCGAGCGCGGCATTGACCGGAATGCCATACAGGAACTGTCCACCGGGCAGTTCACCCGCAGCAATACCAATGTCATATTTCAAGGCTTCACCGGATCCGGAAAAACCTTCCTTGCTTGTGCAATCGGTCGTCAGGCCTGCAAGCAGCAGATCCGCACCAGATATATCCGCCTTCCGGATCTTCTGGTTGAGCACGATGAAGCAACGCTTACCGTGAAATCCAATGCCAAGCTGCTGAAGAAATACAGCAGTTATGGAGTGCTGATTATTGACGAATGGCTGCTTGAAGACATATCTGAGGATGAGCAGCATTTCCTGTTCGAGCTCATTGAGAGGCGGCATGACTGCACATCCACTATCTTCTGTACACAATATCGGAAAGAGAACTGGCACAGCCGCCTGGGCGGAGGCGTCCATGCTGATGCCATCATGGACCGGATTGTACATAATGCCATCTGGTTTGAGGCAGGTAAAATGAACATGCGTGAATGCTGCGCCAAGCATAGGCTGTAATCACAGGTGGTATCTTTTTGCGGATAGATGGTATCGAAATCGTGAATGGGTGGTACGGAGCGAGGCTCCGTACTGGACTCATTCTCGCGGAATAATCAAATACGATAAAAAGAATTATTTTTTTAGTGTAACCACTAGTAAAAATGACAGTGAATTGTTATTTGTAAAGCCAGCGGGGAAATATGCAATGATTGTCCATGAAGGTTTTTACGAAGAAATATCAGCATCCTACGATAATTTACAAGCTTATATTGCACAAAACAATTTAACTATTATC
>JBDKVA010000157.1:0-13475 GCA_039679375.1 Clostridiaceae bacterium | reverse complement strand
ATGAAGACAGCTACCATCATATTTGCTGCAGTTCCAATCATGCTTGTCTACCCTTTCCTTCAGAGGTATCTTGTAAAGGGGTTGACTTCAGGAGCTGTAAAAGAGTGAACTTGTTCAGCAAGCTATATAAAAAGAATAGGATTTGGGATCATCTGGTTTACACCATATAGGTTAACAAAAAAAAATAAAAAGGGGGAAAGTCTTATGAAATTCAAGCGCGCTGTTTCACTGCTGATTATTGCCTGCTTTGCAGCAGCCATGTTTTCAGCCTGTGAAGGGAACAATGAACCTGATACCACTTCAAAAAAAAGTACAGGCACGGCTGCTTCAAATGATATTGCTGCAACCGGAACCAAGGAAGAGGTAAAGAAAGTAAGCAGAGAATTTACTTACAGTATTAACATCATGAGTGCAGAACAAGCTTGGGACAAAGATGAAAGATTAAAGATTGTAATGAATAAATACAATATCGGGTTTAATTTCCTGCCGGTCTCGTGGAATGACTGGCAGCAAAAAGTAATGATATGGATGTCTTCAGGAGATATGCCGGATGTTGTATGGTGGGATATGCAGAATACAATGACCAAGGACTATTATGCCTGGGTTAAGGCAGGATTGCTCAAGGAAATAAAGGGTGTAGAAAAGGTGGAGAATGTCAGCAAATATCTTAATGTGATGCAGAAAGATGACTTCCTTGCAGTAGACGGTAAGAAGTATGCATGGCCTTGTACAAGGGATGCAACTGTAGTCGATAACATCAGTAGCAGAGGCTTTGTCTACAGAAAAGACTGGGCGAAAAAGCTAGGCCTCGCGAAAGACGATGATGTTTATACATGGGATGAAATGATCACCTTCGCTAAAGCCTGTATAGAAAAAGATCCGGGGGGAGTTGGTAAAAACAAGGTTGCCGGTTTGGCCGCAACTACCTGGGCATGGCCTCTCTCATTGGGAATTGAACAACTTACAATGTCGGTAACAGACTCAAGCAGCTTCTATAAAAAAGAAGACGGTAAATATGAATGGTGTGCAAATAACCCGGATATGCTTGCTTCCATCAAAGAGACAAAAAAGCTGTATGACGAAGGTATTATATGGAAAGACCAACCGCTCTGCAAGGGTACTGAGCCTTCATTGAAATTCCTCGCGGGTGAAATAGCAGTAATGTATGACAACAACTATACTTACCATTTAGATGAGTTTAGAACAAAGATCGTCAAAAATTTTAAAGATGTTAAATACGAAGATATTGCTTTAATGAAGGTAAAGGCGCCTAACGGTAAGTTTACAGCGATCAAAAATGATGAGAATTGGTGTGTCAGTCTTTTTAGTGCAAAGATGTCAGATGAAAAATTAAACAGGCTGATGCAAGCATGGGATTGGCTGTTGTCAGACGAGGGGTATTATACCAGAGCAATTGGCATAAGAGGCGTAGACTGGGAGTTTGACGGTGATGGCATTAAATACTTATGGCCGATTGATGAGACTACAAAGCTGTATAATCGTCCGAGTACTTCTCCCAAAGCGTATGGCCCTAATGTATGGATGCCCATAGGTGTAACAGAAGGGTTCGGGTTTACTGATCCGAATTTGGAAGTGACCAATGCGGGCAAGGATGTATATGACTATAGCATGTGGTGTAAGGATAATGCGGTATTTATTGAAACGGATAACAAACTTATTTACTTCAGCGGGCCTAACAAGGATAAGTACGGTAGCTTCACTTCAGAAATGAAAGACACTATTGTCAACATTATTCTTGGTTCTAAAGATGTTGATAAGGATTGGAATGACTTTATACAATCCAAGCAAGACAAAATTAATCTGGTATTGGATGAAATCAACAACGGAATAAAATGAAAGAGTAAAGTTTTTAAATAAAAAAATAAAAGGAGAGTGTATTTTCATGTTAAGAAAAAAGCTGGTACTGGCAACGTTGATAGTGTTAGTAGTGACATCCTGCTTTTCAACTATGGTATTTGCTGCAGCAAATACCACGGAAGCAATTAAGGGTACTCCAACTATTGATGGAACGGTGGATTCCTGCTGGAAGGGTGCCAAGAGTGTAAAGACTGCGCAGTGGGCTTCGGATAAAGGCCCTTGGGCAACAGGAAAATTCAGCACAATGTGGGATGAGAATTACCTGTATGTTTTAGCCCAGGTAACGGACAAATTGGTAACGGATAAAGCTGTTGATCCATGGAATAAGGACTGTATTGAAGTATTCCTTGATGAACTTAATGAAAAGGCCGCTACATATGACGCCAATGACGGACAGTATAGGGTTAATTTCAAAAACGAGACATCAGGCGGTGGAGCGTTTAAAGCTGATACATTCAAATCGGCTGCTAAAGTAGTTACCGGGGGCTATGTAATTGAAGCGGCAATACCATGGGTAGCTTTGAAAGGTAAAGCTGCTGTTGGAACAATAGCCGGCATTGATTTTCAGGTGGCGGATGATTCAACAGGAACCGGAGTAAGAGACGGTGTTTGCTGTTGGAACGATGGCGCGGCAGATAAATATGCCAACACTTCATCATTTGGAAATCTCAAGCTGGTAGAAGTCGCCACTGCTGCAGCTCTGCCGACAACAGGTTCAGAAATACCAATGCCGGTGATACTGGCGATTGGATTATTGCTGCTTGGTACAGGGGCACTCTCTGTTTTCTGCAGGAAGAGTGTTGTGCAGAAAAACTAAAATGGCAGTGAAGTATGTATTTGGTAGCAGTCAAATATGTATAGGGAGGAATAAAAGGATGGATTCAACATTAAAAAGGGTTCTGCTATTGGCAATAGCATTGGTACTGATCGTTTCAATTACCGCATGCGGCGGAAAGCAAGATCAATCAGCAAATACGGAAACCGCGAAGACTGAAGACCAGACAACGAAGGATACTTCCAGTGCTGCCCAAGAGGGTACCGCGGCGGCTAAAGTGGATACTACGACTGCCAAAAACGAGGCTCCAGTTGTCAAAGGCACGCCTACTACCATTAACAATGATTCGAAAGATATAGTCTATACCGGAGACGGCTGGCTTTATAATAATGCCAGATCCATGGGTGATGTCAATGATGACGTAAACGCAACTGAAGCCAATGGTGATTATGCAGAATACAAATTCACCGGAATCGGGATTGAGTATATCACCGAAAAGAATGCCGATCAAGGCAAGGTTGACGTTTTCATTGACGGTGAACTGCAGGGAACTGTGGATTGTTTAAATGAAACGAGAATTGCTCAGCAGGCGGTTTTCAGTAAACACGGACTGTCAAATGGCGAGCATACAATAAAGCTCGTGAAAAAAGATGCTCAATGGCTGGTATTGGATGCTTTCATAGTATATAATTAAAGAAAAGGGCGACGTTTAGTTAATTCGTTTTACATGTTTTGTGGTCCGGGATGGCAGCTATTTGGTTGTCATCCTGGCTTTATGTATTTTTATAAAATTGTATAATGAATGACGGTGATAACAAAATGAAGCGGATTTCAGGAAAAGTAAGCATAACAGGAATTATACTGATGGCAGCAGGCGGATTTATTGTCTGTTACTTGCTGTATGGAAACCTGTTAGCAATGCAGGTGGAAAACAAAGTGAGAATGGAGTCAAAGGTGGAGTCAGAGTCAGGAAGAGATGCAGCGGTTGATGCTGAGACGCTCGATTCAACCGATACTACTGATATTAATGATGACACGTATCCTTATCTTCATTATTCGAACAACCTGCCGCAACCGGAGGTAGTGAGCACAACAACAAAGGCGCTTGAACCTTCCTCATGGAAGGGCGATGCGGATAACCCCAAAGTGTTTGCCAGAATGACCATACCTAAAATAGATCTGGTTGTGCCGGTTGTTGAAGGAGTGGAAAAAGCCGACATAAAACTGGCAGTTGGGCATGTGCCTGATACCGCCGCCCCTGGTGAAACCGGTAACTCTGCATATGCCGGACATAGAAGTCATACATATGGTAAATTCTTTCACAGGTTAGGAGAGGTGGAGCTGGGAGATGAAATCATAGTTGAGACAAAGGAATATAAATTTAAATATATTGTGACGGAAATATTCGAAGTAAATCCTGATGAAGTATGGGTACTGGATGATATTCCTGAAAAATCAGTGATCACTCTTATAACATGTGCGCCGTTGTATGGGAACAAATACCGGCTAATTGTAAGAGGCACTCTTGAGGGCACATAGGAGGAGTGTACGTGTATAAAGTTGTAATTGTAGAAGATGAACCATGGGCACTTATCGGTATTACCAAAACATTCAAGTGGGGTGAGATGGGATTTGAAGTCATTGCACAATCAACGAGTGCAAGAGAAGCGATAGACATTATACATAAAAAGAGTCCGGACGTTGTTTTTACCGACATAAGAATGCCGCAGATGTCCGGGATTGAGCTTATGCGAAAAATTCGCAGTGAATGCATGGACATTGAATTTGTTATCATAAGCGGATTTGCAGAATTTGAATATGCACGTGAAGCAATAACCCTGGGAGCTTTTGAATACTGTCTCAAACCTATCAGCCAAGAGTCTGCCAACTCAATTCTGAGTAGGCTTGCTATTCACATTGAGAATAAAAGGGATAAGAGGGACATTGAACTTTTTGACACCCTTGTTTTAAGAAATGACAATGCTCGTATTGAGCCCTATGCTATAGGATTGCCGTGTAAAAATACTTATTACCAGGGTATTTCTGTTATAGGTATGGGAGATATGCAGGGACAGGGTGGAATCGATCTGCCTGAAAGTGTTGATAGTCTTCGAATGAAGCTGGGAAAACGGAAGTATTTTTATATAGCCAACGTTGATCACGACCTTTATAGCACCATTAAGCCAAATGATGTCATGAATGGCTATATAGGATTGAGCGGTTTGGCAGAAGGATTGCAAAGCTTCAGAAAGTTGTTTATCGAAGCAGACAAGGCTGCCACAGCAAATTTCATGTTTTGCAGACCCGGTATATATAGGTACAGCAAAGCAAAGACAGATGTTCTTAATAAGAAGCTGGGGGAAATCTTTGCAAACATACGAAACCCGGATACAGCACCGGATGGATATGGTCTGCGCAATTTTAACGAGATATTTGAAGCTGAAAATGCCTGCATTGATGCTGCTGTTTACTTTTGGAATCAAATATCTTCATATCTGAAAAGAAATGATGATTATCTTGAATTGCATGGGCAGCTTGAATTTCTTGACTACGAGGATTTGCCGGACAGATTTGCCAATGCTGCAGCAATGCTGCAATATCTGGAATCCATGGTGAAATCGTGTACATATGAAATTAAAAATGAACGTGATAATAAGGTATACAATGAAAACTTCAAAAAGCTGCTTGAATATATAGATATGAATTATATACAAAAGCTTCAGCTTAAGGATCTGGCCGAGATGTTCTACCTTAACCCCAATTACTGCTGCTACTTGTTTAAAAACATTCTGCAAAAGTCTTTTTCAGAATACCTTACGGATAAAAGGATGACGAAGGCATGTGATTTTTTAAAGGATGTCAAACTTCCGATTTCAGAAGTTGCTGTAAGAGCCGGTTACAGTGATTACTACTATTTTAACAAAACTTTTAAGAAACAGTTTGGCTATACACCCTTGCAATATAGGCAGAGGCAGCAATGATTAGCGCAGGAGGGGCGGAATGGTGGTTATAACAGATGATAAAGTTTAAGAATATCCGACTGAGTCATCAGTTGTATTTACTGATCAGTTTCTCAATATGCATTATTATTCTTGTAAACAGTATTTTTTATGTACGGCTCAGGAACGTCATGTTGGAAAGACTTAGGATATACGCTGACGATACGATAAGTCAACTGGAATTCAATATGAACAATATAACGGAAGAGATAAAGAAGACGGGATTTTCAATCGCTTATAACAAATTTATGCAGGAATACCTGATAACCGGTATTTCATACAGAAAGCTTGAACTAAGCAATTATATTGTGGATGCCGTCGAGAATATTAATGGGAAAAGCGGCTATATCACTGATGTGGCTGTCATTGATAAAACAGGAAGCATGACCGTGCTCAAGTCGTCTGTCATGTATTCCTCCACTTATAACAAACTGAAAGAGAAGTATAACTTTGAAAGTGAGGATTTGACAAAGCCTTTCTTTTCTGACTTTGTTGACAATGGCAACTCAAGCCAGGCAGATTATTATTTTGCATATATTGTTCCTGTATATTATTCAGGTCAGGACCCTGAATACAGTGGAAGGATAGGAACTACAATTATCTTTTGCAGTGCGGGAAAACTAAGCAGTTTGGTAGAGCAGATGAAGATTTCCAAAAGCACTGTCATCGAATTGCTTGACAGGAACAATAAAGTGATAATGTCGAACAATATAAGACAGCAGGATACTGCAATTGAGGAGGTTTCTAAGAAACAGGGAAAGTATATCAGTATAACACGTGAAATAGAAGATATCGGCTGCAGGATTGAATGCAAGACCCCTCTTGGAGAGATGTCCGATGATATATCATTTTTTATAAACAGTCTGATACTGACTGCCGTGATAATGGTAATACTGCTTGCTCTAATTGGATTCATTATTAATATAAGTATAACCTCTCCGGTATTCAAGATTGTTAATGCAATAGGAACGGTTGGCGAAAAGAACCTTAAACAGCGGGTTAACCTTAAACTCCAAGGTGAAATAGGTTTTATTGCACAGAATATTAACATCATGCTGGATAAAATTGAGCAAATGACAAAAAGAATGTTTACCACACAGGAAAGACTGTATCAGCTGGAAATTTTAAAAACACAAGCTGAATTATCTGCGCTTCAAAGTCAGATAAATCCGCACTTTCTATACAACACTCTTGAATGCATCAGGAGCATCGGAATCGCATTCAATATTGATGAGATTGTTGAAATTTCAACAGCAATGGCGGATATTTTTAGATATAGTATAAAGGGTGGAGACTTTGTAACTGTTCAGGATGAAATGGACATTATTAATATGTACTTCAGAATAATAACAATCCGGTTTGCAGGCCGTTTTGCCATAAAAGCAGATGTAAATAGCGAGATCATGACACATAAGATACCAAAGATGGTCTTGCAGCCAATTGTAGAAAATGCTGTATATCACGGTCTTGAGCAAAAGGATGGTACAGGTACCCTGAGTATACGAGGTGTGATTGAAAACAGGAACACCATCATTATAGTGGAAGATGACGGTGTGGGAATAACGCCCGATGAACTGGAAAGGTTGAACAAGCTTATTGACGAACAGGATGGTAAAGGAGATTTGCTCATGAACAAAAGAAGCATTGGCCTTGCTAATATAAATTCAAGGATTAAGATACAGTTTGGACGGGAATATGGATTGAAAATAGAGAGTGAGCTTCACATAGGTACAAGAGTTACAATTACCTTCCCTGAACAGCTTTGAACCTATTTACATTACTTCATTGCCAATCTTTTTTATAAAAATTGCTTTTCTAAAGGTGACGACGAAAGAAGGAAATGTAAATAAATCATTTACATTCCGGGAATGATATGTTAGAATGTTTCAGTGCAACGATTCAACCATTTGCTCGGTTGCTGGACACTCCGACCAATTACCTGGCTTATGGCGTTAATAAAACAAGGAGGCATTTATTATGGTTAAGGAAATAAAAACTGGAATTATTGAGAAATACAAGCTGCATGATGGCGACACAGGTTCGCCTGAAGTACAGATAGCCATTCTCACAGAGCGGATCAACCACCTCAACGAGCATCTCAAGATTCACAAGAAAGACCATCACTCGAGGAGAGGGCTCCTCAAGATGGTTGGAGCAAGAAGAGGCTTGTTGAATTATTTGCAGGAAAAGGACATTGAGAGGTATCGTGCAATAGTTGAAAAGCTTAATTTAAGAAAATAATGGTGAGCGGGGTATCCCGCTCATTATTTTTACATAAACGTGTAATACTATATTTATATTAATGCAAGCGGAAGGAAGAATGCAGCCAACAGAGAACAGAGACTAGAAACCGTAATCGATCATTGCGGTTTGTTGTGTCCGTTTTCTGTAAACAGTTGCAATTCCGTTATGCAACTTTACAGAAGGAGGCATTTTATGTCAAAATTTAGTATGGAACTGGCCGGCAGGACTCTGACGGTCGAGACCGGCAAACTCGCTCAGCTGGCAAACGGCTCGGCACTTGTAAGGTATGGGGATACCGTTATTCTGTCAACAGCAACCGCATCAACCGAGCCGAGGGAGGGAATCGACTTTTTCCCGCTCAGCGTCGATTATGAGGAAAGGCTTTATGCAGTAGGCAAAATTCCCGGCGGATTCATTAAAAGAGAAGGGAAACCTTCAGAAAAGGCAATTCTGACTTCAAGGGTGATCGACAGGCCAATACGTCCTTTGTTCCCCAAGGATCTCCGAAACGATGTGACAGTTATTAATCTTGTGCTTTCCGTAGACCAGGACAATTCACCTGAAATCGCTGCCATGATAGGAAGCTCGGTAGCGCTGAGCGTATCCGACATACCGTTCAACGGACCGATCGGAGGCGTCGTATTAGGCCTTGTAGACGGGCAGGTTGTCATTAACCCCGATGCGATGCAAAGAGAAAAAAGCGATATGTATGTTACACTTGCTGGAACAAGTGATAAAATCACGATGATCGAGGCGGGCGCCAAGGAAGTTCCGGATAACGTCATGCTTGATGCAGTAATACAGGGACATAAGGAAATAAAGAAAATCACGGAATTTATTAAAAATATCGTTTCGGAAGTCGGAAAACCGAAATTTGAGTACAAATCCGCGGAAGTACCAAAGGATCTGTTTGACGCAGTAAAGGAAATTGCCTATGACACCATGCGCGAAGCTGTGCTTGCCACAGACAAAACTGTCAGGGATACAAAGGTAGCAGCATTGACGGAGGATGTGCAGCAAAAGCTTGCTGAAGCATATCCCGATCAGAAAATGACGATCAATGAAGCGATCTACAAGCTGGAAAAGAAAGTTGTAAGGCAATATATCCTGGAAGAAGGCAAAAGGGTCGATGGCAGAAAGCTTGGCGAAATCAGGAAGATGTCGGCGGATGTTTCGCTGCTGCCGAGGACTCACGGCTCCGGACTGTTCCAGAGAGGCCAGACACAAGTCCTTACTACTGTTACGCTGGGCGGTATCGGTGAAATTCAGAAGCTGGATGGCGTTGACCTGGAAGAAGAAAAGCGGTACATGCACCACTACAACTTCCCGGGATACAGCGTTGGCGAAGCAAAGACCTCAAGAGGCCCGGGCAGAAGGGAAATTGGCCATGGAGCACTTGCCGAAAGGGCGCTTGAGCCTGTCATACCCAATGAAGTGGAATTCCCATACGCAATAAGGCTTGTATCCGAAGTACTCATGTCAAACGGTTCTACATCACAAGGCAGCGTATGCGGCAGCACACTTGCCCTTATGGATGCAGGCGTGCCGATCAAAGCACCTGTTGCAGGCATTTCAGCAGGGCTCGTTACAGATGAAGTGAATCACGACAGGTTTGTTACATTCATGGACATACAGGGTATAGAGGATTTCTTCGGCGATATGGACTTCAAGGTCGCAGGCACAAAGAAAGGCATTACAGCCATTCAAATGGATATCAAGGTGAATGGTTTGTCTTATGAAATCATCGAGCAGGCATTTGAACTTACCAGAAAAGGTCGTTATCAGATACTGGATGAAGTCATTGCGCCTGTTATCTCAGAACCAAGAAAAACCCTTTCACCCTATGCGCCCAAGATGTTCACGATGAATATCGACCCGGATAAGATCAGAGATGTCATCGGACCCGGCGGCAAGGTTATAAATAAAATCATTGATGAAACAGGCGTCAAGATTGATATAGAGGACGATGGAAGGGTATTTGTCGCAACCTCCGATGAAGCTGCCGGCAAGAGGGCACTTTCGATTATCGAAGCTATAGCGAAGGATGTCCAGCCGGGACAGGTGTTCATGGGCAAGGTAACAAGGCTTATGACATTTGGCGCTTTTGTTGAATTCGCGCCCGGCAAGGAAGGCCTTGTCCACATATCCAAGCTGGATAACAAGAGGGTTGAAAAGGTAGAGGATGTTGTTAAGGTAGGCGACGAGATTCTTGTAAAGGTTCTTGAAGTTGACAAACAAGGCCGTATCAATCTTTCCAGGAAGGATGCAATGCCCGTGCCGGCTGCTGAGAATAAACACTGAGCAGTACTGCGGCAAAAGTTTTTTACGATCACAAAGCTTACAGACGATTAAGAAGGGATGGTTAAGGACGGCATATACCGGCTTAAACCATCTCTTTATAATAAAATCCGGAGGTTTTATGCTAAAAAAATTTACTTTAAAAAACGGAGTCAGGATCGTATGCGAGCTGATACCCTATGTAAAGTCTGTTTCAATAGGTATCTGGGTAAAAAACGGATCATGTAATGAAACATTGAATAATAACGGTATTTCACACTTTATTGAGCATATGCTTTTTAAGGGGACAGAGACGAGAAGCGCTGCTGAAATAGCTGAAGGAATTGACAATATAGGCGGGCAGATCAATGCATTTACTGCAAAGGAGTGTACCTGCTTTTATACCAAAACGCTTGATGAACATATTGAAATTGCAGTTGACATACTGAGTGATATGTTTTTCAACTCGCTATATTTAAATAAGGATATAGCAGTAGAAAGGAAAGTCATTATTGAAGAGATCGGCATGTATGAAGACACTCCCGAGGAACTGGTCCATGACGATCTTTCCGAAACTGTATGGGATGGCAGCGCAATAGGGTATCCCATCCTTGGTACGAGAAAGACTCTCAGGAGAATCAACAGGGAAATGATTCTCGAATATCTCAGGCTGCATTACATCCCATGCAATACGGTTATTTCCGTTGTTGGAAATTACGATGAACTAAAACTGGCAGAACTCATGGACAAATATTTCGGCAACTGGACTTCTGCTGCCGAGGGATCGGAGGATAATCAGGCAGTTGAATTTAAACCTGATATAAGCATCCGGGAGAAGGAAACGGAACAAATACATCTGTGTATTGGCTTTGAAGGCGTGCAAAATGGCGATGACAGGCTTTATCCTCTGCTTGCTGTAAACAATATATTTGGGGGAAGCATGAGTTCCAGGCTATTTCAGAACTTAAGGGAAAAGAAAGGTCTTGTGTATTCCGTTTATTCCTATCCTACAGCATACAATAACGCCGGCCTCTTAACCATTTATGCCGGAATGAAGCCGGAAAATCTGAATGAAGTGGTCAAACGGATATATAGCGAAACAAGACAGCTTTTAAAAAAAGGCATTACCCGGCAGGAACTGGAAAAGTCCATAGAGCAGCTGAAGGGTAACTACATACTTGGATTGGAAAGTACCAGCAGCAGGATGAACAGCTTAGGCAAATCCGAGTTGCTGCTTGGTTATGTCAACACTCCTGAAGAGATCCTTAAAAAAATTGAGTCGATAACGTTAGAGGATACGGTTGAAATGATTAAACAGGTTTGTGACCTGAAATGCAAGGGGATTTCAATCGTAGGCAGCCTCAAGCCTGATTTTGATCAGAGTTCCCTGATGTAAGCCGATATTGAAAAATATATATTTTCTGTTATATGAGGTTTCAAAGCTGTAAAATGGTTTTGAAGCCTTTTTTATTATGCTCATTCTAAAAAGCAAATCCAACGCGTAGCCATCTTTGATGTACAAGCACTTGTTATACTCAATCAACATAAAATAAAGTAGCTTTTATATTACAAGCAATTGGCAGCGTGTCAGTCAACGCTGGGAGGATAATAAGATGAGCCTTAGGAAATATACAGTGATCGGCGGAGATTTGAGGAATGTAAAACTTGCGGAATCCATTTTTACAGATGGCAGCCAGGTAAATTTATATGGCTTCAAAAATGCAGGCTTTGAAACAATCCTAACTGAAAATGAAGACTTGCAGCAGGCTATAGACGATTCTGAAATTGTCATTGGACCATTGCCATGTTCAAACGACAACGAAACATTGAATGCGCCCTTTCATAATGAAAAGATACCGATGACCGAGGTACTTAAAACTATGAAAAAAAATCAGCTTTTCATTGCAGGGCGTATCAGTGAGAAAATAACGAACCTTGCAAAGGCTTACAATGTCTTTGCTGTTGACATTCTGGAACGGGAGGAAATGGCGGTACTCAATGCCATTCCTACTGCAGAGGGCGCCATTCAGATCGCCATGGAGGAGCTGCCCATCACGATCAATGGAAGCAAGATAATGATACTGGGCTATGGCAGGATTGGCAAGGTACTGTCGAAGATGCTGTCAGGATTCGGAGCAGAGGTTTATATCGAAGCACGAAAATATTCTGATATCGCATGGATAAATGCAAATGGACAAAAACCGGTTTACATAAGTGCACTTAAGCAATACATTGGCAGCATGAATGTCATTGTTAACACCATTCCATACAAAATTCTTGATTCATCGATGCTGGAAAACATCGGCAAGGATTGCCTGATTATCGACCTTGCATCCAAACCTGGAGGAGTGGATCTGGAAAGGGCAAAAGCACTGGGGATAAAGGTTATATGGGCATTGTCGCTGCCAGGGAAGGTGGCTCCGGTGACTGCAGCCAATTTTATCAAACAAACCGTTTACAATATTATTGAAGAGTTGGGGGTGTAAATTATGCTGCTACAAAACATAAAAATAGGCTTTGCATTCACCGGCTCATTTTGCACATTTGCAAAAGTCATACCGGAACTGGAGAAAATTGCTGCTGAAGGAGCGGATATTCTGCCTATCATGTCCAGTACTGTCGACAGCTTTGATACAAAGTTTGGAAAGGCAGACGAATGGAAATCAAAAATTGAAGCAATTTGCGGTAAAAAAATAGTTAAGTCAATTATCGAAGCGGAACCTATCGGACCAAAGGCTTTACTTGACATACTCGTTGTAGCTCCATGCACAGGCAATACTTTGGGCAAGTTGGCAAACGGCATTACCGATACAACCGTTACGATGGCCTGCAAGGCACACTTGAGAAATAGCAGGCCTCTATTGATTGCAGTAGCTACCAATGACGGACTTGGGGCAAATGCAAAGAATCTGGGACTACTGCTCAATACGAAAAATATGTACTTTGTACCATTCGGTCAAGATGATCCTGTAAAAAAATGCAATTCACTTATGGCGAGGTTTGAACTGCTGATACCGGCTATACAGCATGCATTGAAGGGGGAACAGATGCAGCCGATATTGGATTGAAGTCCAAGTCGGGGATTGGAAGGCCTGTGACTTTGTTCATGGGCTTTTATTTATGGGGCATAGCAAAGTCTTGCTCCAAAATCGAGAGGGACTCGATGCTCTTTCGATTTTGTTTGTGCGCCCGGCATGGGCAATAACTCGGCGGTGAAAGTCCGCTACACGCTTGGTAGTAGGAAGTGTTAGCTGAACGGCAAGGGTGTCCGTCGGGAGGCGGAATCTGAAGGAAGCCGCAGG
>JBDKVA010000156.1:0-6256 GCA_039679375.1 Clostridiaceae bacterium | reverse complement strand
AGCCATCGAAGCAAACACAAATATAAAGAGCCACCTGAGTTGAGGAGAAGGCGGCTCTTTGTATTTAACCAACTAAACGTTTGGAAGTATTGCCTCTGATGATAATTTTGTACGCTTGAGCAGCAAGCCTGTCTGTAATTGCCTCAGCAGCTACTGGTATGGGTATCTGGTCAAGCCATTCTGCAGGTTCATACTGGGATGCTATGATCGTTGACTGGTGGCTGTGACGCCGGTCGATGATCCAAAGCAGCAGCTGAGCATCTTCTTCGGTGATGGGGAACAATAGCCATTCGTCGATTATCAGCACACGCACCTTAGTGAATGCCTTACGCACCCTATAGAACGTCTCCATGCTTTTTTCTCTTGCCATTTTTAGTTCATCCAGCAAATCCGACAATTGTATGTATCGAGTGGGCAGAAGGCGTCTGCAGGCGGATTGTCCCAGCGCCTGAGCAAGATAAGACTTTCCTGCTCCGGTGGGACCTATGATGATAATATTTCGGGCATGTGGGATATAGTTGCAGGAAGCCAGTTCCAAGATGAGCTGGCGGTCAAGCTTTCTGTCATCCTCATAACAAATGCTTTCCACACAGGCGGTACTGTTCTGGAATTGGGCTGAATGAATAAGCCTCTGCAGCCGGGTATGCTGGCGTCTGCTGAACTCCCAGTCCACCAGAAGCCGCATCCTCTCCTGGAAGTTCATCTCCTGATAGGAGGGATCTGTTTCTTGCTGGTGAAGGGATTCCGCCATACCTGTAAGCTTCATTAGCTTAAGCTTGTTAAGGGTCTCCTGGCTAATCATTTGCATCGCCTCCGAAGTAAGTTGCTCCTCGCTGGAATCCCCTTTTAACCGATGGATGTTCTTTACGCTTTGTACCTGGTTGTTCTGCAGCATCCATATTTTTCTCGAGGATATTTTTGATCTGTTGGTATGTAGGGGAAAGAGTCCTCGTAAGAATAAGGCAGCAGGCACGTTCAAGCCTTTGGGGTCCGTATTTGTTTTGCAGGTTCAGGAGACCGAAACAGGAACGATAAGCCTGCTGCTCAATGACTGCACGATCCAGAATCGCCTCAACGACCTTTCTGGCAGCATCCCCTGTCTTCTCCGCCCATGAAAGGAAGCGGGACCGGTTCCAGTCTGAAAAGAAAAGTTTATCCGGTGGCATATGTTCCTGTATGGTTGAGTAGTCGGCTTTTCCCCACAGTCTTTTGTGAGACGCGATCCGCTGATGATGATAGAATATTTCTACGGTAAACTGCGTTGCGCGCACATCTGCCTCTTCTCCCAAATACTCAAACGGGACAGAGTAGAACTTGCGTTGGAAGGCAATGTGGCAATTTGGCTGGACTTTGGCCTTTCCCCATTGAGCCATTTCATAAGGGAATTCGGGAAGCGGGAGCATGTATTCCTTTTCTTCGGCAAGATAAGTGGACCAACGGCTTCCGCTTTTCCCGGTCAACGGAGCTTCATTCACCTGTTTCAGAGCAGAACGGATAAGACTTTGCAGATCTGCAAATGATAAGATCTGGACGTTGCGCAGTTTGGCCAGGATCTTCCTTGATGCTATGAGCACACTGTTTTCGACTGACGATTTATCCTTGGGTTTACGGACTCTGGCGGGCAATACAACACTTCCGTAATGACCGGACATCTCCAGATAGGTTTTATTTAACTCCGGCTCATAGAAATTTGGGCGTTTAACGCTTGATTTAAGGTTATCCGGTATAAGTGTTTTCGGAACACCTTCAAAATACTTAAAGGCATTAACGTGTCCCGCTATCCATGAGTGGAGCTTCTCGTCCCGGAAAGGTTCCGCATAAATTAGCTGACTACAGGGAAGGACCGATACAAACAAAGAAGCTTCAGCCATCTTTCCGCTTTCAGGGTCGAAAAAAGCTATTTTTGTACCGGCCCAGTCAACTTCCATTGACAAGGCCGGTTTGTGTTCCAGCCGGATAGTTGCCTTATGGATCCTCGCAAATTTGTGATAATAACGCCGAAATTGAGTCTCCATGTAAAATCGCTCTTCGCCGATACGGCAACTTTCTACGTACTCTTCCCAGAGCAATTTCAACGTTACGTGGGGTTTGGCCAGTTCTGCATGGACATGTTCGAAATCCGGCATCCTGAACGTTGTGTCCCTGACTGAGTCAACGGGCTTCAGCAAAGCAGGGGAAAAAGCTGTGGCGTCAGCTCTGCTGAGGTCCTCAACAGTAAGCCATCCTTGGTTCTTGGCATGCCGGATGAGCAGTGAAACAGTATTTCTTGACACATGATACGTGGTGGCTGCCTGGCGCTGACTTAGTCCGCCATATACAGCCCTGACTATTGTCAAATAATCAGTCATATTTCTACCTCCTGTAGATAAATTCTGCTATGCAGCAGTATTTTCATCTTACAGGAGTTTTAGGAAGGTGGCTCTATGCAGCGCGCAGGCTGGCTCTATTAGAGCGCGCGACTGGCTCTAAACCTCCGCGCCGGTGGCTCTATTTCGCCGTGTTTCGCATCCCTAAGGGGGCGGTTTTTAAGTGGTTATACATATTGATTGATGTCTATGCATGATATATTAATCCCAACACATAAGAAAAGAACTTAACATGAAAGGGTGATATTTATGTGGTGGGGAGCAGCTGGAAATGGATGCGGTATGCCTTACGGTATGATCATGATGCCGATGTTTTTTCTTATATTAATTGCGATTATGTTTTTCTTTCACAGTCGCAATAATAGTTCTCATGAAAACCATCGATTCAACAATTACGATGACAGGGATGACATTTTAAGTGAAATAAAGGATCTCAAAAAAGAGATCCGTGAATTAAAGAAAGAAAAAGAATAACCAGCGAAATACCGCTGTTTTTCCAGGCAACTAAGAAATATAAATGTGCGGCTTCAGGGAGTGCCTTCCCCGGAGCCGCTTTTATATTCTATGGGAGAGGACCGGAGGGGTCAGACCTACACAATTGACAAAATGGTATCCATTTGAGTCATCGAAACAGCGAGGCGAAGCTAGGGCCTGTCCGCTTAAATCAGTCCAAGATTTTGTCCGCACCTCCAAGTGGGGATTTTAAGCTTGCAAAAAACACATGGCAGACTCATCTGTGTCGCAGATATGCTTTAGACTCACAATAGCACATAGACCGTCTATTCGTTTGCGCATATCATTAGGACCGCATACCAGATAGATTTTTTTGCCTTTGTGTTCGAGCATAAAAACCCCCACTACTGTTAAGTGACTGGGGATACTTTATACTCTGAATTTTATTATGAACAGGTTCGGATGGTTTGATGCTTACATTATATTCTCAAATCATATCATTTGCCTTTTTGCTCTGCCAATTGCATTAATACCACGATTTGTTAGTGACTAATACAAATGAACTGCTTGACCAGAACACCATAAATGACAACAACTATTAATCAATCATCTATATTTGCAATTTAACTAGCTGCAAAGATCAGTGATGTTCTCTAAACTTTTAGATCTTTTAACAGTAACCATCTTTGTCGCACCATTGAATAAGCCTCAATTTTGCGTTTTCCCAATGTAATCGCATATATTCAACCGCTTTGTCGGCATCCCGATTACTAACAGCTTCATAAATCATAAAATGCTCTTCCACACCACAATGCCTGTTTTTTTCCAACAAAATATATCCGCCAAAAAGCATGTCTGCCTTCCCTTGTATTTGCAGAGCAATCTTGCTCAATACCTTATTGTCAGCATATTTATAAAAAACGCCATGGACCTGTTGCGCTTGATACCAATATTCTTCTGACGGTTGCATCTCCACTATTTTCGCATGAGCTTCAACATGAAATTTAAGTTCATTAATTAAGCTTTCAACCTGTTCGCTTTTTAATGCTAAACAAATAGCCTCACAATCACACATTCTATTTACATCGAACACTTCTTTTATATCTTGTTGGCTAATACTTATTACACGGGCACCTACATTTGGTATAAACTCGACTAAACCCTCATGTTCCAATTTCATCAGAGCTTCTCTAATAGGGGTCTGGCTGGTCTTCAATGTTTCTTTTAACTTGTTAATTTCGATTTTTTCATTACATTTTATAATTTTTCGAGTAATATCATGTCTTAGTCGATCATAAATCTGCTCTGTTAAGGACTTCCTTGTCAATCCATCTAAAATCATATTTTTCCTCCTTGCAAAACATTTACTGCCTTGAGAATTCTCATATTATATTTTATATGCTACATTATATAATTAGTCATGTCTATAAATAATTTTTCTATAATAGCATATTTCTTACTCATAAAGCATATTCTTCCTCTTTATAGTCCTTAAAAGCGCAAGGGCATAAATCCCCTTCCAGTCCTCAGGAAACATAGCTTCAAGCCTGTTTCTAATATAAGGGGACAGGTCATAAAGACACTTTGACGCACAATATTCAATATCAAGACTTGCTGGAGTAATACGTCCCCAATAAGCACCGTTTATTTTCCTTGGCTGCTTCTTTTCCTTATCATAAACATTTTTTCTCATATAAACAATACTTGCCGTTGTTCTCCTTGATCTCTTTACGGGAGCTTAAAAAGCTAGAATCCAATCGGGAAATACCATGACAAACCCTCCTCATACAGTCCATACTATTACTATGATAATAGTACAAAAAAATAGAATTCCGAAACAACCAAGATAAAAAAACCAGCTATTTACGGAATTCTAAGATAATATAAAACAAATATTTAACTATCTGGTCCCTGATCTTAGAAAAGTTTTGGGCTAATAATTCGGTAAAACAACCCGCAAGCTTTTGTTATATATGATTATTTTATGAATTTACTAAAACACTAAAGAATGGTTCAATTGGTAAACAAATGTGGCAAATCACTTTTCAATGCAGGCTTTATCTTTTCCATAACCTGCAAATATGCTTCAGCGACCTGTTTTATATTGTCTTCATTTGTCGGCGTTGAAATCGAAATCTCTCCGCGCTCTGCAACAAACACTCCATTATTCAATAACTCCATATGAATCAGATGCGGCAGCTTACCAACCATACCAACAGGGATTTTAGCGTCGCGATAGTTTTTAAGCTGTCCATCTGTGTAGTGTATGTAAAGCAATGATCCGCAACATGTTGCCTGCATGCGTACACCTATAGGCTTAAACACTTCATTATTTAGCTTATTTTGCAGTAAAGTCCCCAAATTGTTAATGTTCTCGAATGTGGCGGGAGTCAATGCATTCATGGACGCTAAACCAGCACTCATAATTACCGGATGGCCATTAAATGTTCCGGAATGCTTGACTCTATTTCCACTGACGGCAAACGTACTTTCGTCCGGGGCATAAACCGACATAAACTCCTCTTTTCCGCCAAAGGCTCCGATTGGAAATCCTCCGCCAATAAACTTACCCAAAGTAGTTATATCGGGAGTGATCCCATACGTCTCCTGACCTCCTCCATTGCCTAAGCGGAATGTAACTACCTCATCAAATATCAGAACAATACCCAAATCAGCTGTCAGATTTCTAACGAAGCGCAGGTATTCAGGGTCTGCAGCAATAACGCCGGCCGAAGTCATCACCGGCTCCATGATTACTGCTGCCAAATCATCCTTAGACTTATTGACCGCCGCCTCAAAAGCGCTGATATTATTAAAAGGAACTACTACAACATTCTCAAGAATACTTTCAGGAATACCAGGGTTACCAAGAATTGCATTTGGCGCATTTGCATCACCGGCAGAACTAAGTGGAGGAAAAACGCTGATTTCGGCTAGGTCATGAGTACCATGATACATCCCCTCAACTTTGATAATTTTATTTTTCTTTGTGTATGCTCTTGACCCTTTTATAGCAATCATTGTTGCTTCTGTGACGCTATTACAAAACCGAATTTTTTCAACGGAAGGGATCCGCTTACACAGCAATTCTCCCAACTGATACTGCAATTCATGAGGAGCACCAAAAATTGTTCCGTATTCAAGCTGTTTACGCACAGCGTCCTGCGTATCTTTATGCCGATGCCCATGAATTTGCTGAGTAAAATTGTTAAGTACGTCAACATATTGATTTCCATCGGCATCACAAAACAAACAACCTTCGCCACTTACCATATATACCGGGTATGGTCTAAAGTAGCAGGCTTGCCTGGTATCTCCACCGGGAAGGAATAAAGCTGCAGTTTCATTATGGTTTCTTGATTTTACTGTTCGTTGCTTATAAACCTCTTCGGCAGCACTAATTAATTTTTCAATTTCATTATTAGCTGTCAATCAAA
>JBDKVA010000155.1:0-24952 GCA_039679375.1 Clostridiaceae bacterium | reverse complement strand
CAAAGGTATTGAATGATAAGATCGGAGCATGGCGCGGTCAAACCAATGGAGATATGCAAGTGCTGAATGATACGGCAAAGAAAAATGGCAAATCGCAAGATCAGTTTAATATTGCAGAAATGCCTATTATGAAGGGACCGTACGGAGACCAGATCCATTTTTGGGCAGACGATTATAAAGGGGCTTCCGGTCAGCAAGGTGTATTCTGCATTACTAACACCAATAAATATCCGAACGAGTCGATACAATGGGCTGATTACTGGTACAGCAAGGTTGGCAGGACGTTTGTCTGGGGAATTAACGGCGTGATTTACAACTTTAATAAGGACGGCGAACCCGAGTATACGGACTATGTAATGAAAAATCCCAACGGAAAATCCATGAATGAAGTCCGCGGTTCCATATCCATTGGCCGTGGAATATGGCCGTCCATTGTAGGTGCGCATAGTCTTGTAGTATCAATGTATCCATTAGAAATCGAAACCAACAGGATAAAATACAGAAAACCCGAATTAATGACAATGCCATTGCCTGTTGGTTTATCCTTCACTCAAAGCGAAAACGACAAGCTTACTAAATTAAATGATATCAAAACATATGTTAGAGAAAATCTGACAAATTTCATAATCGGAAATAAGCCTATATCCGAATGGGATAGTTATGTAGCCGGGGTCAAATCAATGGGAATTGATGAAATGATAAAAGTATACCAGGACTCCTATGACAGATGGCTAAAACGGTAATATGATACGGTGTATCCGGCATATATGCCGGATACACCGTTTTTTCAAATTTTCTATACGATGCAAAAGGATGGAGCGGTAGAATGACTGAAGGAATATATGAGATTCAGAGGCAGGCTAAAAAGTCAGGAATGCTTGCCAATTTCAGCAGGACTGTTTATAAATCCCGGTATTTATATATTCTCTTTATCCCTGTTCTTATTTATTATTTGATATTCCACTATTGGCCCATATATGGTTTGATTATTGCCTTTAAAAAATTCAATCCTTATCAGGGCATGTTTGGAAGCCCATGGGTAGGCTTTCAAAATTTCAGCAGATTTTTTGATTCTGTTTATTTTGGGAGGTTGATTAAAAATACTGTCGGTATAAATCTGTACAATTTGGCGGTCGGCTTTCCGGCGCCTATCATTTTGGCCCTTATGCTGAACGAAGTAAGGAAAAATTCGGTAAAGCGCGCCATACAGACAATAGTATATCTGCCTCATTTTTTATCTGTTGTCGTTGTAGCCGGTATGATTATACAATTTTTATCTCCGAGCAGTGGAGTGGTAAATACCGCAATAAAAGCCCTGGGTTTGCAGCCGGTGCATTTCCTTGCCGAGCCGGCGTTGTTCAAAACCATATATGTTTGGTCGGGAATATGGCAGGGAGCAGGCTGGGGTTCAATAGTATATCTGGCGGCATTGGCAGGTATTGATGTACAGCTGTATGAAGCCGCAACGGTAGACGGCGCCACCAGCATGCAAAAGCTCTGGCATGTGACGCTGCCCGGCATTGTACCGACCATAGTAATAATGTTTATACTGCGCATTGGAAGTATGTTCACCATTGGTTTTGAAAAAATCATACTTCTTTATAATCCTGTAACCTATGTAACTGCGGATGTAATATCGACTTATGTATACCGGAACGGTATCCTTAGTTCCGATATAAGCTTTTCCACAGCTGTAGACCTCTTTAATTCAATAATTAATTTCATATTATTAATAGTATTCAATAAAATCAGTAAAAGAGTAACTGAAACCAGCTTATGGTAACGAGGTAAGTATATGAATATAAAAACATCTGTCAGTGAAAGAATCATCCATGCATTTATAATTTCATCATTAATTGTGTTTTGTTTATTAGTACTGTACCCTTTGATTAATGTACTAAGCTCGTCGTTCAGCAGCCCGTCATTAATAATGAAGGGTGAGATATATTTACTGCCGAAGGGGCTCACGGTCATAGGATATAAAAAAATATTTGCAAATCCGGATATATGGAGCAGCTATATAAATACTATTGCTTATACGGTAATCGGAACGGCAATAAATATTTTCATGACGGCTATCGGCGCATATCCGCTTTCCAGAAAGGACTTCCATTGGTGCAAGCTATGGATGATAATGGTGACATTTACCATGTTTTTCAGCGGCGGGATGATTCCCACGTATTTATTGATAAAACAGCTGAATTTGTACAATACCTTCTGGGTGATGGTAATACCAGGCGCAGTCAGTACCTGGCAGCTGATCATTATGCGTACCTTCTTTCGAAACGGTGTTCCGGGGGAAATACAGGAAGCGGCTATTATAGACGGCTGCAATGATTTGCAGATATTCGGCAGGATTGTCATACCGTTATCCGCTCCTATTATTGCGGTGCTGGTGCTGTTCTATGGGGTCGGGCATTGGAATGCATATTTTAATGCGATGATTTATCTGCAGGACAAAAAGCTCTATCCCCTTCAGCTGATTTTAAGGGATATACTGGTGGAAAACCAGCTCTCCTCCGACATGTCCGACGGTTTGCTGACAGCAGAACAGCAAATGATCGGCGAAAGCATAAAATACGCTCTCATTATAGTGGCTACAGTACCGATACTGATGGTATATCCTTTTATTCAGAAGTATTTTACCAAGGGTATACTTATCGGAGCCATTAAGGGATAGTGTGCAACTGGAAGCGTGCCGTATTTATCTACGTTGCTAAAGGTAGCTTGAAAAATGCTGATTGACATGCATACACATCTTGGAAGAATAGTAAGGGAGTATAAGCTGACGCTACTCCGGAAGGATTGATCTCATTTTTTACAAATGAACAGCCGCCATAATCAGAAGACGCCTATAGCAGGCTATTTTAACGACTTCTTGGATTGCAGATGAAACAACTAATGTGGGCTACCGCCCACAACCTAATGAATGTACTTATTGCCGCGAATGTGAAACTATTTTCTTGTTTTTTATAGCAATTTCGCGGCAATAAGTTACTAAAGCCAAAGCCTGCCAGGATCTACAGTATTTAAAACGCTTATAAAAGAGGCTGGCCTGAATTCCAAACAATAATTGCATATAATATTGGGAGGGTTTTTCATGAAAAAGGTAAATGTTTTTATTCAAAAAACTACTCTAAAAGTAATTTCCATTATGCTTTTTATTAGTCTAATGTTCGGAATTGTTCCGATCACGGAAATTAATGCTTCAGCAGCACCTGCAGCAATATCGGCTGTGTTGAAAGCAAATTTTGTCGAACGCGGAAGCATTGCCAAGCTTACCGTAACCGGCGACGGCGCGCCCATTTCAGGCGCGGCGGTTTCATATTCAAGCGCAGATACGGCAACTGCGACTGTCGATTCTTCGGGAAACGTTACGGGAGTTCAAATCGGCAAAACAACTGTCACGGTAACCGCGGATTACGGCGCCGACGGAATCAGAACGACAAGCGTTGATATCCCGGTTGTAGGTGAAAATCTAATGACACGCCAGGAAGTCAAACACGGTGAATTTCAAAATGGCGTATATCTGAACGGGCAGACCACCGGAGCCGCGCTGACGGCTTCATTCTGGCAGAACTACGGCTATGGCGAGGGCGGTGTATTTGCAGATCAGGGATTTATGCTGATTACAGACAGAGCTTCCCATTTAACCGGAGAATCGACGAAAATTGTCAGATTCACGTTTCCGCAGCTTACACCGGAGCAGGAAGCTGATGCTTCATTAACACGCCGCGACATCAGGCTTGATCAGGCCGCGTATTTATATAATGGCAACAGCGGCGATCATTCCGGACAAATCGTAATGGATAAAAATAAGCTCTACGAATGCACCGGGTGGATCAAAGCGGAAAACACCGGCATTCTAGCGACGGATTTCAGACCTGTTTTGAATCTGTGCCAGACGTGGGACGTACCAAACGACGACGGCAGCGGCACAACGAACAAATATTATGAATTGGCAAATAATCAATATTATATTTCTCCATGGTCAAACAAAACAGAAAATTCAGGCGATCAGGACTGGACCTATTTCAATCTTCCCTCTGTGGCAATAAACGGTTTATGTACAGATATGGGGTTTAATGAAGTCGGCGGTGAAATCTGTCTGGTATCAAGTAAAAAGAATAAGTACGGAGATTTATTGGCGTCACATATCTCATTCCATGAGGTGGCATATGATAAAATGGTCTTTACCGCAAATTCGCCTTTGCTTAACATTGATCAATATGCTGCAGTACATCCGGGAGCAACAATAGCTACGACGGTAAAACACTACTCAAATACGGGAAATGAAATCTTACCGGCCAAATCTGTTACTGACGGCTCAGATTATTCAATAATTACAGCTTATTCATCAAGTAATCCTGATGTTGCAGCAATAGATAGCAGCGGAGTAATAACAATAGGCACAGTAAAAGGCACCGCGATTATTTCAGCCGCGGCGACAATAGGCGGAATTACAAAAACGCAGAATTTAACGGTTTCAACCTCAAGTGAACTAAGCGGCGTAAAATACACATACAGCTTTATCACAAAGAATGATGTAACGTGGCCAGGCAGCAGTGTACGCAATATTAAATTCGCAGACACATACGATAACTGGGAGTATTATGGGGTTGGTCCAACTGACTGGGCGACTGACAGCGATATAATAATGGATACTCAAAGTTCACCTAACGTTCTTATTATTAAAAATATGTATGACAGTATCAAAAAGTACTACAGGTACGCGGCGTTCAAGATACATATTCCAAAGGCGGGGGCATATAAACCGAGCTTTGAATTTTATGACGGTTCATCTACTACTCAAAAATATAGGTTGTATGTTGCTTCACTGATGTCTTGCGTAGATCTGAACCCAATTCTCACACAGGCCGGTAGTCCTCAACTTGGCGCCACCGCTCTGAGCCCTGATATTTTTAGAACAAGTACAAATAAAGCAGTAACTGTAACACTCAGCAATGTAATTATTCCGGAAGCGGGAGATTATCTCTTTGTAATTAAGAATTTAACTGCCAACAATACGTATCCGCTGAAGTTCAGAAGCCTGGTACTGGATGGAATCGACCCATCCAGGGTATTGGCTTCGGCGTCTTTATCCCTGACGGACAACGAGCTCTACAACGGCGAGACCGCGACCGCGTCGGTAACCGGCGGGCTGATGTCCGACAATACCGCGGCAGACCTGACTGGCAGCACAATCACTTATTTAAGCCACAATCCGGAGGTTGCTTCGGTTGATCCGTCTACGGGTGTGGTGACCGGGATTTCAGCCGGCACTGCGCAGATTTACGCAACGGTTGCTCTGAGCGGAGGAGGAGAGGCGGTTACAAGCGAGTCAAAGACCGTTACGGTGCTTGGGCCGATAGCTGACCTGCCTCTATCCGGAGAAAAATATATTGTTGATTTGAAACTATGTAAAGATAAGTATACTGACAGCGATATGCGGCCGATTACGATAGAGGATACGACTGCCGCAATTTCAGCAGGTATGCAGGATTATATTCCCTGGGGCTTTGCAGGCTATGATACGTCCATAATACCGCCGGCTGCAACCAGACCGGGCGTATATCTGCGCAATAATCAGCCTTATGGCATTCAGATGCAAACAGGCGGCGCGGGACAATGGGTTTCAGTTAGATTTAATATTCCGAAGCCGGGCAAATACTACACATTGCTGGATTACGCAAAATCATATCTTGGCGGCATCGGAAATGTATATCTTGCGCCGTGGGCCAGCGGCAGTTCTTCTTCTGAGTGGAGAAATTCATCGCATTTACTTGGTACAGTTGACTACTATGATAAATCCCCCGTAAGCGGAAACATGACAGAATTAAATGCTGTAAGTATAAATACCGCAGGCGATTATGTACTGACCTTTGAAACGAATAAAAAGGTCGGCGGCCATAATATGTATCCCAATGTTTTTACTTTATTCGGATTTGAACATATTGGCGCCTTTGACTTTAGCCTTTTGAATGACACATTAGGTTATGGTGAAACGGATACAGTATCGCTTAGCGGCAAGAATACCGACGGAACAGATATCGATTTCAGTATAGCCACAGTATCCTATACCAGTTCCAATATAAATATTGCCGGAATTGATAATACAGGTAAGATAACTGCCGGTTATCAGGCAGGTGATACGGATATTACAGTTACCGTAACATCGGATGGCATCATAAAGAAGGTGACAAAAACGCTTCATGTTATTGACAAGGAGCCTCTGACCATAACAGTTGCAAATACTGAAATTCCCGTTGGGGAAACTGCCGGAATTATCTCAAGGGTGGTTTTGAAGGATGGCAGCGATGCGGACCTGACGAATGTGCCCAGGGCGTTCTATACTTCGGATAAAAATGTTTTAGCGGTTGACCAAAACGGCAGCCTGACAACAATAGGAGAAGGCGTTGCGGTTATCAGAGAGGAAATGAAATACGGAGAGGCTATAAAGACCGCTCAGATTACGATTACGGTAACGGATGACAGTACGCTTGAATCGGTGACTCTTGCAGGCAGCGGAAAAATCGGCGTGCAGCGCGATGAGAAATTGAAGCTGAGCGGGAGAATGTCAAGCGGATATGCGGCATATCTGCAAAATGCAACTGTCAGTTATGAAATTGTAAGCTGTGAACCCGCGGGAGCCATAACGATTGCACAGGACGGTACAATCAATGGCGTGACCCTGGGAGGCACGGCGACGGTAAAAGCGACGGTAACGCTGCGCGGCGTCACGCGTGAATCAAATCTCTACTCCGTTACAGTGGCAGAGCCTGACGCAAAAGATGCGGCCTTTAACTTCCTGAAAAACCGTGTGAGTAAGCCTATTAACGCGACACTGGCAATACATGGCTGGGAAATCAATTCTGCCAAATCATCAGATGCTGCAATAAAATCAAATTATCATACCTATTATGATCCCTATGTAACCTATTGCATACGGTCAATGGTAGCAGACTCAGGGACGCCGGTAAGTGCGGATACGGTTTTCAATATCAATATCCCATATACAGGATATTACCGGTTTACATTCGCCGGAAGCAATGGCGATTACGGCGCAGACGCCGCAATATATGTTGATGATATTTATGCCGGCGAGTACAGCTTTTACAGTGCAAGCGCTACAGTAAGGCGGGCTTCAACCGAAAGCCTGCGCAGTATACCGCTTAATTCGGGAATACATACGGTTACAATCCGTTCGGTATCAAAACCCGACAAGGGCTGTTATCAGTATTTTAACTGCATGAGCTTCTGGGGAGTTGACAGGCTGCCCGCGTTTGACAGCTTTGCGGTAAATCTTACAAAGGATGAGCTTATGCGTGGTGAGACTGCGACAGTAAAGGCAAGGATACGTCTTGAGGACGGCTTTGAATTTGCGGCTGATCCGATGAGCACGGGCGCGGTAGACCCGTATGCTTCGCTTACGATGGAAAGTTCCGACACAAATGTATTCACGGTTGACAGCAGCGGTGTAATAACAGGCACAGGCGCGGGGACCGCGAATGTAATACTGCAGGCTATATATAACGGCAATACATATACAAAGGAAATACCGGTCACTGTTTCGGGTAATGTACTTAGTTCCGTAGAATTCGACACAGAAAGGCGCGTATTCTATACGGGCGAGGTATTTGAGCTTGCCGCCAGGGCAAAGCTTGACAACCAAACAGAGATGACAGGCAGCGGTGCGGTAATAAGCTTTACTTCTTCCGCTCCGGAGATTATTTCCATCTCAAACAACACGCTTACCGCAAATGCTGCGGGAACCGCTAAAATAACGGCAACCGCTAAGCTTGGTGGGGTCACGGTAACAAATACGATAGATGTTGAGATACAGCCGGATACCTTTGGTAAAGTATTGATCGAGGCGGATAATTTCTATATGAAGTTGACTTCGGAAGGAATCCAGCTGAGTGTTTCAGCAAAGACTTATTTAGGTGAGGTTGTTGGTTTAACAGGCGCCGCTATTGAGTACTCAAGCGGAAATCCGGAAATAGCGGCTGTCAATTCGACAGGCCTGGTAACGCCGAATGCGGTCGGAACGGCTGAAATCACAGCCAGCGTTACAAAAGACGGCGTAACGGTCTCCGGCTCCGCGAATGTAACGGTCCGCAACGGAAAGATTGAGTCCACCTTCTATACGGAAGAGGAAATAGCGGCTGCACGTGAGAATATCGAAAAATATACGTGGGCGAAGGAATTGAAGGATACCGCTGTCATAGCTGCGGACCAATATGCCGGTAAAGAAGAATTGCTGTGGAATATGGTAACTGCCGAGGGGCTGCCGCGCAGCATGCAGGTAGGATATCAGAATGACCCGGAAGCTAACACCTGCAAATACTGCGGAGAGAATCTTACCGCTGCGAACGGCCTGTATCAGGAATGGTATATTGATCCGATAAACGATCCCTGGAAAATTACTTGCCGACAGTGCAGCCGCAGATTCCCGACAAATGACTTTGAAAGCTTCTATAAGCTTGGTCTGGATGAGCATGGCGTCTTCGACCGTGAGCTTGCTCATGAAAAGAACGACGAGCTGATAGCAAAGGGAGAAACGGGATACCTGGTCAATACCCTTTACCCCGAAATGGGCGAAGGATGGGGAGTTGACGACGGGTTCGGTTATGATACCGGAAGGACGTATCCAAATGGGGTAAAAGAGGTTCATACATATATTGCGTGCTATGTGCATTGGGGCTTATGGTACAATTATGCAAATAATCCCGGCATAATCTCCGCCGCGCTGAAATCACTCCGTGACGCATACCTGTACACAGGGGATATGAAATACGGAAGAGCGGGCGCTATCCTTATCGACCGTATCGCTGATGTGTATCCGGATTTTGATCTTATGCCGTACAATGGTATATTGTGGAATTCACATGGCGGAGCGGGCAACGGTAAAATCCTGGGCCGTCAATGGGAGTGCAGCTTATCAAAAATATTTGCGCAGGCTTATGACGCATTCTTTCCTGCAATGGATGATCCGTTTGTAGTTGACTTCTTAAAGACAAAGGCTTTGCAATATGAGCTTGACAACGACAAATCAACTCCGGAAAAAATACGCGAGAACTGTGAGGACGGCATTCTGCGCGAAATTTATTCAGGCTGTATAAATGGCGCAATTGCAGGTAACTTTGGTATGCATCAATCCGCACTGGGAACAGCCGCCGTAGTACTGGATTCTATGCCCGAGACGAAGGAATGGATCGACTGGATATTTAAAAAGGAGAATATACAAAACACATCAAACACGGGCGGAGGGGTTAATGAGCGTCTTGCGGGCAACGTGTCACGCGACGGCTTTGGTGATGAGGCGGCTCCCGGATATAATAATATATGGCTTACAAATATGATTGAAATCGCTGAAGCTCTTAATGGCTACGAAACCTATCCGGCGGCGGATCTGTATAAAAACCCGAAATTTGCGAAGATGTTTTCAGCAGTACCGTCGGTTATGCTGGCTCAGAAAGCCGCCCCTCAAATCGGAGACTCGGGTTCAACCGCAGGTTATTCGCTAGTCATGAAATTTAATGATATTATGCTTGGTTATCAGCGCATACGTGATCCGAAGTTTGCCCAGCTGGCATATTGGCTGAACGGCAATTCTGCCGGCGGAATTCACGGAGATATTTTTACTCAGAATCCTGAAAAGCTTGCAGCCGATATTCAGGCAGTTATCGATGAATATGGCGAATATGACTGGACCGGGAGTGAAATATTGCCGGAATACGGCTTTGCGATTCTGCGCTCCGGTAACTGTTACAACTCAGCGGATGTTAGCGCAATGATCGATAACCAGCGCGACTTCTGGATATACTACGGCGGAGCGTCAACCAGCCACAGGCATGCGGACGGTTTGAATCTTGGAATAGAGGCATACGGTATAAACTTTACTCCCGATCTGGGATATCCGGAAGCAACCGGCGAGAACCCAAACCGGCATCAATGGGTGAATAACACGCTGAGCCACAATACGGTTGTGGTAAACGAAATGAGGCAAACGGTGCCTTTGGAGGCGGGCGATCCTCTGCATTTTGACAGTACAAACCGCGTCAAGCTTATTGACGCAGACATGCCGGATGTTTATTCTGAAACGGATATCTACCGCAGGACGATGGTCATGGTTGAATATGACAGCGATGTATCATACGGTATAGACTTTTTCAGGATACTTGGAGGCGACGACCATTTATACAGCTTCCATGCCGCATCCGAAGAGATATATGAAACAGAAGGACTGGATTTGATTGCGCAGGTCGGAGGCTCATATGCGGGCGTAAATGTGCCATGGGGAAATGACCCGTATACGGATGAAACATCACATACGGTACCGCTTAAATATCCGCAGGGGTATACCTGGCTTCAGGATGTGCGCAAAGCGGAAAGCCCCGAAACCGGCAGGTTTGCCGTGGACTTTAATATCAAGGATTTCAGAGGTATGTTGCCTTATCCGATGAATCTTCATCTTCGTATGACCATGCTCAACGACTTCAATCTTGATGAGGTCAGCTTAGCCACAGGGATGCCGCCGCGTGTCGCCGGAAACCTGGATTATATCAATAAGCTGCAATATGTTCTTGCACGCCGTAAAGGGACGAATCTTAACACACTGTTTACAACCGTGTATGAACCGTACCGGGATAACCGCTATATATCGTCTGTTGACAGCGTTCCGGCAGTTGTACTCGATGGTACGGAAGGCAGCAAGGATAAGGTTAAAGCGGTAAAGGTCACTCTGGCAAACGGACGGGTTGATTACATCGTTTACGCGACAAACAGCGAGGTGAAATACCGTGTTGATGATAAGTTTGACTTCCGCGGCTTTGTCGGCGTATACACGATGAAGGACGGAAATCCGGTATATTCATACCTGAATGACGGCGACATTATTGGCGAATCGCAGAACAATGCCGCGGCATATACCGGAAGGGTGCTAGATTTTACCAGGGAGTTTGCATTTGAAAACAGCATTACCGTACAGTTTGATTCTGAAGTGCAGCTGGATAAGCTTGCGGGGAAATGCATTAATATTGCTAATGACGGAGTAATAAACGCGGTATATCAGATTGAAAGCGCAGTCCTGGAAGACGGGAATAAGGTTAAGCTGAATCTGGGCAATAACACGCTGATTCGCTCGTATAAAGACGCAAATGATGTCTATGGCGGATATATTTATAATATAGCCGCAGGCCAAAACTTTAGAATCCCGCTGTCAGCGGCAGAGGATAATTCACCGGTGTTTCAGGATGCAGCCCCAAAAACGGTTAACGCTAATTCCGTGATAAGCTTTGTGGTATCGGCTGTAAGCCCGATTGGAAAAACGCTTGTTTATCGTGCTGCATCACTGCCGCGCGGCGCGACGTTTAATACTGAAACGCAGGCTTTTTACTGGGTGCCTGATTCACAACAGGTTGGCGATAATATTGCAGTAATAGAGGTGTCGGACGGCGATATGGCTGCAACTGCATACTACAGGATCAAGGTGCTTCCGCCTTTGCCGGAAGAGGAAACAGAAGAACTGTATGACTCGCCGGATGACAATACCGTAAAACCGGCAGATAACGATACGAAGAAAGAAGATACGCAGGGCAACGCGACACCGCCGGTGACGACAGACAAGAAATTTGATGATACGGAGGGATTCGATTGGGCAGAGGACGCAATTAACGAGCTTGCCGGGTTGGGGATAATCAACGGCACCGGCCCAAATACATTCAGTCCGGGTTCAAACATCACGCGCGCAGACTTTGCAATACTATTGGTTCGAGCGCTGGGACTTACCTCTGAATCAGGAGAAAACTTTGCGGATGTCCTGGAAAGCGCTTATTACGCAAATGAGCTTGCGATTGCCAAGGGCAGCGGAATAATAACCGGCGTAGGCGAAAACCTATTCAACCCGGAAGCGAAAATCAGCCGTCAGGATATAATGGTAATCGTTGTCCGTGCGCTGGAAAAAGCAGGTTACAAACTGGAGAGTGCAGACGAAACGACACTTTCGGAATATTTCGATGCGGAGGAGATTTCCGGTTATGCTAAAGCCGCAGTAGCTATACTGATTAAGAACGGTATAATTATGGGCGCAAACGGAAAAATCAACCCGAAGGGTGACGCGATCCGCGCAGAAGTTGCGGTCATCATTAAAAGAATTTTAGATATTAAAAATAGTTCACTGCTTATGTAATTAAATGCCATTGCAATGGTCGGCAACACTGACCCGGCTGATACCGGGTCAGTGATTTTTATTTGGTACATAAATGACTTGCCCGCCGGAACTGCTAAATGCTATTTCCGCTGATGCTTCTGAACTTACTTGGCGATATACCGAAATTTGCCTTAAAACGTGACATGAAATATGTTGAATTTTCAAATCCGACGTCATTTGATACTTCATACACGTTTTTATTAGTCGTCAGCAGAAGTTCCTTGGCAAGCTCCATACGTTTTCCGGTTATATACTCTTTAAAGCCCAGGCCCGTAAATTCTTTAAAAAGGCGGGAGCAGGTGTACATGGACAGATTAAAATTATCAGCTATTTGAACAAGTGTTATGTCGTGATCTGTAAAATGTTTATCCACATACGCAACCATAAGCTTTTTCAAATGGCCGTCGGCAGTTTCGTGCCTTTTGTTTACTGCCATGCAGACAATTGATATATTCTCCTCGAGCTTTTTTCGAAGTGATTCCGAGGAACTGAATGCAATCATATCATTAAAAACATGCTCGTCAATTTCTATATTCATGCTTCTTATGGTGTTGAAATATGAACTGATTAATTCATAGCAAAAGTAGTTCTTTTTAAAAATATACTTCTGTCCATCAATAAGATTTTTAAATATCGACGAAAGCTGCGCCAGGGCGTCGCCTTCAAATCCATTTTGGACGCATTGAAGGAATTGGGGTATTATGTCGTTTATTTCATTGGAATAGGCTGAGCTTATAGGTATGCTTCCTGTCTTACCTGTGTGAATTAGCTTCATATTATGCTCCAGGTTGGTAAGAGCCTGAAGATAAGAGCTTCGTATTTCTTCAAGATTATCAACTGTGCTGCCGATGCCTGTAATAAATTTCATATTAAGTGATTGCCCTAAAAGCTCTTCAAAATCGGCTGCCAATTTTTCAGTATTATCAGAAGGGTTCTTTATGCATATTATTGTTTTATAATTACCGTTTAAAGTATCCATTACAAAAATAGAGATATTCAGTTTATTAAAAGCTGCCTGAGTCAGCTGTTCAATGGCTAAATTACCGGGACTGAAATTGTATACGTTAATAGCAAAGAAACTTTTATTTCTGAGAAGGTCATCTGAATAGTGCTTATTATTCTTTGAAACAGGGAAACCACGAAGAATATTGGAAAATATATAGTCCATAAGCAGCATCCGCTGTTCAATAACGGTTTCGCTCATCACATTGTTCTCATCATATATTTTTTCAAAAGATTGTTTAATCGTTTTGATCTCACTGCTTACAGTAATTGACGGAAAATGATTCTTGATATTTTTTGTCAAATCGGAAATTGGTTTATAGCTTATATATATAGAAAAGACAGAAGCGGCTATTATTCCCAGCATCATAATAACCATGGTCGCCAGCATTCTATTATAAAACATGATAACTTTTTGCGTAACGGCGTTTTCAGGTATAACGGAAATAAAGGTCAAACCGTTATTTTCATCATGCACTTTAAAAACATTGCTGCTTATATTATTTTCTTTATATGTAAAGGAATTATTATTGCTTTGGTTTATAAATTCCAGGAAGCCGCTGTCTGTTCTTAATGTATAATCAAAATCTTTATTGGCATAGATCAATACGTTTTTGTCGAATATAGCCAAACCATAGCTTTCATTGGATAAAAGCCCTAAAAAATCAGATGAAAGCGATGAGTCGGAAAGTATATACATAAGCGTCGCGTTTTTTTTCAGGCCGAGATCCATGCAGACCGGAATTGCTATAATAAATCTTGCGTTTTTTGATATTTGATTCTTAAAGGATGATAGTATTTTGATGCTGTAATCAGTATTTGAATTAAATATATTTTGCAACTCTTTTGCCATTTTTTCATCATTGGAAGAATACTGCTCAATAAATCGGTTAAGATGGAAAGTGTAGTCAGAAGCTAAAACGACGTCGCTATTATTAAAATAAATGGCTAAGCTTTCAATATTGGGTATCATTTCTCTGTAGCTTTCAAGCGTTTCCAATGCCTCTATCCTGTACCAGTAGTTAGAAAAAATAGTACTCTGCACAAGTCTTTTTTCGATTTTGATTTTAAGCGCATTATCCTTAATTGTATTAATCTGATTGTTAAAATAATTACAGAAGTACATTGCAGACTCGGCGTAATGCTGCTTGCTTTGGTGTCTAATTTCATCGCATGTCCGTTGTGCAATAAGGTACTGTGTTATCAGGAATGGGGTTGAAATAAATACAAATATCGTGAATATGAGCCTGATCAGGTATTTGTATTTTGTGATTGTCTGCCTGAAGTTATGTTTCATAAATAGTCAGCCCCCATCTCATACACGAAAATAAGGCCTCTTACAAGTACTATTATACAACATATTTTTTGTAAACAATACTTAGACTATTTGCTATTTGCTGCGAAAAATGAAGGTGGTATATTTTATTTGAATAAGCACATAAAAAGAAGTCAAAAATATATTGAATAATGATTACATCATTGACATTGTGTACACAATGTCATATAATAAGGAGGTAGCAACACATGGGCACATTAAAAAGCGAACATGATGCCAAAAAAATGAGAGTGCCAAAAAAGAAAACTGAGAAAACTGAGAAAACTGAGAAAACTGAGAAAACCGAGAGTGAAAAAAAAGCCGGGTGTGCTGCTAAGGGGGTTAAAAAAATGGGGGCAATAATGCAAAACCGGAGCCTATTTAATAACAACATAGTAGGCTTCAAAGAGTTACGAAGTAACATAAGTGAGGTGATCGACGACGTAGTCACCGGTTACAATGTTGTAATTAGCGGCAATGTTAAAAAAAATAGCACAAAAACTGCCGCTATTATTTCTACAAAGATTTTAGACGAAATCCTGGACATTTACAGGTTTAACCCGGTAATTAACTTCGACGCTGAAACGAACCAGTTTGAAGCTATTCTTAATGAAATTAATATTTACGGCTGCGGGGATACAAAGGAAGAAGCTATCGAAATAACTACTGATATGGTTATAGACGTAACAGAAGATTATTTTGAAAATGCCGAAATGTATGCGAGGATACCCGATCAGAAAGCAAAATATCCTTATTTTTTAAGAGTGCGAAACTGTAGCAGCAGAGACGAGGTTAAAAAAGTGTTGGGCTTAGTATAGCCAACAAAGGAGGTCTTTCTTTGGCTACAGTTAAATTTCGGCATTTAATCTCAGTTTGTGAGGCACTTGGTTTAAAGAGTAAGGAAACCAAAAACTGCTTGATTTTCGAAGGAACAGCCAACGGCCAATATCGAAAAATCGTAATACACCTTCATTCCGAAGGTCGCGACATAGCAACAGGTACTTTTCACAAATACGTAAAGGATTTGGGCTTTACTAGTGAGGACGATTTTAGAAGGTTCCTGGATTCCATTTAAATAATTATTACCTATTGGTACATGCCCCCGGATATGGGGAGCATGCACCGCAGATCATGGAATAAGAAGATTATGCACTTATTTTACGTCAATTACCAGTGTGTGGGATTTTCCGTCATCAAGCTGAATTCTCAGTTGATATTTTCCCACGAACCATCCCCCTGTTTTAAGATTGAAGATATACTGGTTACTGTCAGAACTATTCCTGAATACATTTCCATCATTGGCCGATCCGGATGAACGGCTTCATTCTCCTGTCCCGGCAAACCATCCTCAAGTTTTGCATAATATAGTCTGGCAACCGCATTGACGACTGGATTGTTATTTGCATCACATAACTGGAATTTGACCGGTATGGTGCTTCCGGCCTTGTACACTTTGTCTTTTCCGGCAGACTGAAGAACCCCTCTGTCGGTTGTGAGGTCGAAATATTCTATTGCGCCTTGGGAATTAAAATATGATTTATTGTAAGCCAACCGCTATTATTCAAATTATACGGTAAAGGATAATGCACTTTCTCGCTTGGATAGTTTGCATTTATTTTATAAAATCTTCCCGCGGGTCCATCTCCTTTTACACCAGCATAGAGATAGTCGTTATGGTAAACAAGTATACTTAGATTATTTGCTATTTGCTACAGAAAATAGAGGGAATATAGCGCTTTACAGTAAACGCTGAAAAACTCAAAGCAAACAGCAAAGGACTTAAGTTTACAAATCAGTAGTGGTTATATAGAATCAAGTCAAGAAGCAGAAATGAAGCAAGCAAATCGGAAAAAATAATCAG
Source organism: Clostridiaceae bacterium (assembly GCA_039679375.1). Lineage (GTDB taxonomy): Bacteria > Bacillota > Clostridia > Acetivibrionales > DTU013 > JBDKVA01. Next base: position 8,563 of record JBDKVA010000155.1, on the reverse strand, counting down.
ACAGGAAGGACAGATGATGATAACTCCAGCTAAAGCAGTTAGCCCACGTGATGTTACAAATAAATCACTGTGGAAACGGATTACTGTGAATTATGAAATGTATCTCTTTCTTCTGCCGGCGATCGTATATTACATCATTTTTAAATACGGTCCTTTATACGGATTGCAAATAGCGTTTAAGGATTTTAACGGCGCTTTAGGTTTTTGGGGAAGCAAGTGGGTGGGTCTTAAATATTTTAACAGTTTCTTCTCGTCATATTATTTCTGGCCGCTTTTGAAAAATACGCTTGTACTTTCGGTTTATTCCCTTATCGCAGGCTTCCCGATACCCATAATCCTTGCCCTTATGTTAAATGAAGTAAAGAATTATAAATATAAAAAATTTGTTCAGACAGTTACTTACGCGCCGCACTTTATTTCAACGGTTGTGCTTGTTGGTACGATTGTAATAGTTCTTTCACCGACTTACGGTATTGTAAACCAGATGCTCAGGCTTCTCGGAATGGAAGTGCAGAGCTTCATGACAAATCCAGGGCTGTTCAGGCATATATACGTATGGTCGGGTATCTGGCAGAATACGGGCTGGGATGCGATTATATACCTTGCAGCGCTATCGGCGGTCGATCCTGAACAGCATGAAGCGGCAATTATTGACGGTGCTTCAAGAATTCAGAGAATCTGGTATATAAATATACCTGTTCTTATTCCGATAATGACTATTCTCTTAATATTGAATGCGGGAAATATAATGAATATCGGCTTTGAAAAAGTATTGCTTATGCAAAACGATCTAATAATGGACGTCGCTGATGTAATTTCAACATATGTCTACCGCCGCGGCCTGCTTCAGGCCGAATTCAGCTTCTCGGCGGCGATAGGCTTATTTAATAACGCTGCAAATTTTATACTTCTTATGATAGTAAACGGAATAACACGCAAGTTCGGTGAAACGAGCCTGTTTTGACGAAAGGAAAGGTAAAAATTAATGACGTCAATAAATAAAACGGGTAGGGATAAAATATTCAATATTATTAACATGATTTTTGTAACATTAATCATGGTCATTGTGTTGTATCCATTGATATATATTATATCATCATCATTCAGCGACCCTGATCTCGTAAGTACTGGCAAGGTCTGGCTTTTCCCAAAGGGGTTTAACATAGAGGGCTACAGACGGGTGTTCCGGGATAGTGAAATTATGATCGGGTATAGAAACACCCTGTTTTACACTATAGCCGGTACCCTGCTGAATCTGGCATGTACGCTTCCGGCCGCATATGCGCTGTCGCGCAGGGATCTTGTCGGAAAAAACATTATAATGTTTTTAATGCTGTTCACAATGTACTTTTCGGGCGGTATGATTCCGACATATCTAATAGTGAAGAGCCTTGGATTATTTAATAAATGGTGTGTACTTCTTGTAACAAGCGCGGTAAATACATATAATCTTATCATTTCGAGGACATTTTTCGCAAACGGTGTACCCGGCGAACTTGAAGAAGCTGCGATTATAGACGGATGTTCAAAGTCCGGCGTCTTTTTTATGGTGGTATTGCCGCTGTCAAAGGCGCTTATCGGAGTTTTAACGCTGTATTACGGTGTGGCGCATTGGAACTCATGGTTTGACGGCCTGATTTATTTGACTGACCGTTCGAAAGTGCCGCTTCAGCTGGTTTTGCGTGAAATCCTGATCGAACAGCAAATGAAGTCAGCGATGGTTGCATCAGGACAGGACCTTATGGGTGAGGATATGCAAGCGTTACAGGTAAAGCTTGCATCGCTCATCCGATATTGTGTGATTGTAATTTCCAGCGTGCCTGTAATGGCAGCATATCCGTTTTTGCAAAAATACTTTGATAAAGGCGTCATGCTCGGGTCACTGAAGGGTTAACCTTACTTATGCAAACCGGGATATGTAGATCTACTCGCCGGTCCTACTCGATTCGAACGGTATTAACCGTTAGAATAAACTTATATTAAAGAGGGGGTACAAAAATGAAAAGAACGTTAGTACTGGTATTATGCGTATTGATGCTTGTTATGCAGCTTACGGGATGTTCGGCTGATAACGCGGCATCAGGCAGCGCAAGCACAAAAAACGGCATAAGTACGGACACACCGGACACAAAGCCTGAGGCTGCGTCAAACTTCAATGCAACAGGCTACCCTATTGTAAAGGAAAAGGTCGTTTATAAGGTGATGAACCAGGTAGAGCCTAACGGCAGCGACTGGAGCAGCGAGGAACAATCCTTTTTTAAGGCCATGAAAAATTTAACAAACATTGATTTTGAGTTTTCCAATATTCCAAAGGCCGATTGGATTACTAAAATGAATCTCTCCTTAGCGGCAACCGACCTTCCGCACGTTTATATGTCCGATGTCACGGATCTAAACAGAAATACAAACATAACGACTTACGGAATCAAGGGCGGTTTGCTTATCGATATTTCAAAAGGCATCAAAGAATATATGCCAAATCTTCTTAAATGGTTCCAAAAGGAACCGCTTGCCGAGAAATGTCTTCATGAGAGCAACGGCGCTATTTATACATTGCCGAAGATCAGCCTGACTGCCACAAACGCGGCGACTACCCTTTATTACCGGGAAGACTTTATGAAAGCGGCGGGAATCACCGGGGAGCCAAAGACAGTAGATGAATTTTATACTATGGTTAAGGCTATTGCTGAAACCAATGCCGGCGACCGGGAGTTCTCCGCCATACTTCCCTACTCGGTTGAACACTTCAATGTCCACTTCGAAGGTACCATTCTTGCAGGGCTTGGCGACTATACTACCTCTGAGTTTCAAGACGACGGGACGGGGAAAGTTTTCTACAATGGAACTTCTGAGCAGTACTACCGCTATCTTGAGTTCGCCAATAAGCTTTATAAAGAAAAAATACTAAACAACGAGTTCTACACCCTTGACGCCGCAACGATAACAGCCATGACGAAGGCCGGCAAGACCGCCGTCACCACATACGGCACAATGCTTACGGAAGAAAGCTTTAAGAACGGCGAATACGGGCTTTCACTTTTCTCCCCCCTGACGTCCGAATATACTTCCAAAAAGAAGATTAACGGCAGGGCAGGCGTCAGCAGATCGGGTATAGTAATTACAAACAAATGCAATGATGAAGATGTTGCGTCCCTGCTGCGCTGGTTTGATATAGTTTATTCTGAAGAGGATGTGGCGCCCGGCTTGAATAATATATCAAATTGGCTTGGCGTCAGAGGAGAAACATGGGATTACACGGATGATACGCATACGGGTTATAAAATGCTAATCCCGAAGGACTGGAGCTTATCGGCTACAGAGTTCAATTATCATAAGGCCGGACCCAGCAATATATATGCTATTAACTTTATGCCGATTATAAGCGGCGCAAGCCCAGGGCTTAAAGTAAAGGGCGAACAATCCATTGAGAAGCTTTTTCCTTACGAAGTCAAACCGTTCCCTTCCGCATTTCTCACATTTACGGATGAAGAAAATGATATTTACAACACTGCTTATACAGATATCAAAAAATATGTTGATCAGATGAAGGCTAAGTTTATTACAGGCGCCGAACCGCTTACATACTATGCCCAGTATTGCGCGACACTGGAGAAGATGGGCCTTTCAAAGGCTATTGAGGTTGTACAGGCTGCGTACGATAGATTTAATAAGTAAAACAGATTTTATCCGAACCAGTACCAGACACGAATGAAGCTTGTTTCTTTCGTGTCTGGTATATGTATTTATAACCGGAGCATATAAATAACAATTTTAGCAACTTATTGCCGCGAAACTGCAATAAAAAACAAGAAAATAGTTTATCATTCGCGGAAATAAGCACATTCGTTGGGTTGTGGGCGGCAGCCCACATCGGATTAAAAAAGTAAATACAGAAAAGGAGCGATACTATGTCAGAGCTAAGTAAGTTAAAAAAAATTCTGGCTTCAGTACTTTGCATGGCAATGCTGTTTGCTATGTCGCCAGGCAGAAATGTTGCGGCCGCAGAAACCGTTGCGTACACAGAACTGCCAAACCTCGTTCAAAACCCTGGCTTTGAAAGCGGTACAACCCAGCCGGACAACTGGTCCTTCACAAATGCGGGGACAGGGGGCTCATGGGCCTGGGACGCTTCCATCATGCATGAAGGCCAAAAGTCAGTCAGGCTGGCTACCTCAGCAGCAACCGACAGAGCTGTCTTTTACCAGCAGTACCTAACAATTGAGCCGGAATCCACATATAGTCTGAGCGCCTTTTATCGTGCCGACAATGCGCAGGTCCAGCCGTATATAACTATCACCTGGTATACGTCTGAAAAGGTGTTTATTTCTTCTGTGCCAATGAACGGTATTAAAGGCGCGACCGACTGGACCAAGGTAAGGCTGAGCGTTATATCGCCAGTAAACGCAAACCTGGCATATATCTCTGTCCAGTCAAGAAGCGCCGCCGGAAACATTTGGTTCGACGATGTCGGATTGGTTAAACTTCTTCCAACATCCAACCTTGCGGATAACACGAGCTTTGAAAGCGGTGTAACCCAGCCGGACAGCTGGTCCTTCACAAATGCGGGAACAGGTGGCTCATGGGCCTGGGACGCTTCCATCATGCATGAAGGCCAAAAGTCAATCAGGCTGATTACTTCAGCTGCAACCGACAGAGCCAACTTCTACCAGCAGTACATAGCGATTGAGCCGGAATCCACGTATAGTCTGAGCGCTTTCTACTGTGCCGATAATGCGCAGGTTCAGCCGTATATAACTATCACCTGGTATACGTCAGAAAAAGTGTATATTGCTTCTACGGCAATGAACGGTATTAAAGGCGCGGACGAATGGACCAAGGTAAGGCTGGATATTACATCGCCAGTAAACGCAAGCCTGGCATATATATCTGTCCAGTCAAGAAGCGCCGCCGGAAACGTCTGGTTCGACGATGTCGGATTGGTTAAACTTCTTCCAACATCCAACCTTGCGGATAACACGGGCTTTGAAAGCGGTGTAACCCAGCCGGACAGCTGGTCCTTCACAAATGCGGAAACAGGGGGTTCTTGGGCCTGGGACGCTTCCATCATGCATGATGGGCAAAAGTCAATCAGACTTATTACTTCAACTGCAACCGACAGAGCAATTATTTACCAGCAGTACATAACGATTAAGCCGGAATCCACATATAGTCTGAGTGCCTTTTATCGTGCCGACAATGCGCAGGTCCAGCCGTATATAACTATCACCTGGTATACGTCTGAAAAGGTGTTTATTTCTTCTGTGCCAATGAACGGTATTAAAGGCGCGGCAGACTGGACCAAATTAAAGCTGAATGTTACATCGCCAGTAAACGCAAGCCTGGCATATATCTCCGTGCAGTCAAGGAAAGCTGCCGGAAACGTCTGGTTCGATGATGTTTATTTGAAGGGAATTGATATATCCTGCGGACCCGGTCCGGGGCACGACGGCATTTTAAACGCGGATTTTGAGGAAGGTACGGAAAGCCCTGAATCATGGGTATTTAACAATGACGGCACTGATGGAAGTCTCGATTGGGACAGCAGTATCAAATATTCGGGAGATAAATCAGTTAGCCTTGCCGTAAGTGGAATTGACGACGCCGCATATATTAGTCAGAAGGAAATAAAGGTTGATGCGGTTAAAGCACATGATATAAAATGCTGGTATAAGACAGAAAACATGAGCGGTATACCATATTTGAAGTCATATTGGTTTAACCTGGAGGGTACGTTGCTCGGCTCTTCCGAAATTGCAGCTGCCCCTGCGGAGGACTGGTCTGTACTTTCTTTAAGACAGTTTCCTCCGGACGACGCTGTCAAATGTATGCTTCAGCTTGGCCTGGAGGATGGCTGCGGAAAAGTATGGTTTGATAATGTTGCGATTGGTCCCGCGCTCATAAACTGTGACGGCGAAGTCATTCCGGTAACAGAAGTTGAAGATATAAATGAGCAGCTGCCCCCTGTAGAATTCTGGTCAAGAATGCCGGAAACAGATTTAAACCGTCCAACATCAACAGTATGGTCTCAAAGCATATTTAAGGATTTCTTCTTTGGGTCTATTGAAGGAGAGGCGGATTATATTAAATTTACTCTTCCGCAGTGGATTAAAGACAGAGACGACCAGTTGCCTGTACTGAGCAGCAGTATCGGTGTGACTGTCGACCCGTCTATACCTCTTGCTAAAGCTGGTGATATACAGTATCAGCCATTTGTCGGAGCATGGCAGAGTTATAGCAATAAGTATTATCCGCGAAGAATGCAAGATTACTTACTGCAGTATAATCCTTCATACATATTGACGGGAGAAACAGCCTTCCGTACACGTGCTGAGGAGCTGCTCGAATTTCTTAAGATGTCCCAGTGGACTTCTGAAGGTTCCAACCTTTTTGCATCAACCTATTTTCCATCGGAATATACGCCTCATCCTGAATGGTACGGCGGTTGGGACTACCTGTTTGATTGGAACTGGACGGACGGCTATGGTTATACATGGAGCCTGCATGAGCCTGATCACCATATAAACAGTTTAATAGCATCAACTCTGGTAAACTCGTATCAAGTATATGGAGATACGGATTACCTTAGAATGGCAAAGGAATTTGTCTACAACCAGATACCACGATACGGTTTTCATAAAGGGGTGTGGAACAATGAAACCTATTACTGGACTGAGTATAACCCATCAGGCCTTTCTTTAGGCAATCCTGTCAATGATGCTACTGATAATATAGTTGCGTTTGTTGCTGGGGCTGTTGCAAAGGTTGCCTACTACGAAACGGATGAAACATTGAAAAAACAAATGCTGGAGTATGCAAGAGGACTGCTGTGGTATATGACCAGGGAGCTTGAAACGGATGGGCGCTGGTATTATAACGGATCGGAAAATCCCATAAACCTTAATAATAAAAGGATCTCCCATGATTACCATTGCCTTTATCAAAGCTTCATAGCCATGGTATATCTATATAAAGCAGGCGTTGATATAAATACTCTTATGCAGAGGTTTGGGTCTGCTCTTCAAAGCTATATGGACATGTGGGGATATTATCAGCGCAAAGCCTATATGCAGGTTGTTAAAATTTATGATGGAGTACCGGAACCCAACACAACATTGAAATTCTCGACATTTGTACAGGTGACAGGCGAGAATCTGAATCAGGTGAGGTTCAGCGATACTATTTCATCTGATTTCGTGAAACCTGAGGCAATTAATTTGCGAATTTCACATGTGCTTTCCCCCGATGCTGCCAATCCGAACTGGACTGTTGATCCAGACAGGGATACTGTGCTGGAGGTCACCCCTGAGCAGCTTGAAGAGGGAGTGATAATACCCTTCCCCATGAATAAGTGGGAAGTATTCAAGCTGACTTACGAGCTGACAACAAAGCCGACGTTTGACAGGACCGCAGCTGCCGATGAAGACTCGGCTCTATTTGCCTGGGTGCTGGATGAATCTAGTAATGCCACTTTTATCAGGTCTACATCAGGTACAACGGGATATGCTGAAAATTCATTCACATTGCCTTTAAGTATGCAGATGAATATTAATTCCGCCAATTTTCTTTCCTTTGGGGCACGGTATCTCTTCCCGTTTACCGAAGAGGTGTCTTCGGTATTGATTGAATCTGCGGCGCCATCACCTGTGGACTATATACACGATAGCAACTGGGGAAACATTGGAGCCAATCAATATATATATCCAATACATTCGCTTCTCCCTGAAATGGCCAGCAGTGGCGATGTGTTTAGTACTGAGACTTACCTTGATAAGGGTAAAATATATAAAGCCAATGCAGAAGATGATTATGTGGAATTGGAATTTGAAACCTTCAGGCCATCAGTTGGATATACCATACTGACAAATTACATTACTTCGATAAATGGTGGAACTGTAAAACTAATGCTGGATGGAGTGCAGCTGGGTAATGATTATGACCAGTATATGTATTCGTCTATGTCAGTGCTGGCAGCTGATGTGAATTATGGAATAGCAGAGCTTGCCAAGGGAAAACATAGTCTGGCCTTTGCCGTAACCGGTAAAAATGCAGCGTCAACAGGATATAACATAGGATTGCATGACGCAATTGTACTGCAGCCCTCAAGGCCTACTTTGAATACCGATGCCTCGCTGTCTGATCTCAGCATAGGCGATCAGACAATAGAAGGCTTTGCGCCTGAAAAGCTTGAGTATTTCATTGAAGTGCCGTCCATGACAGCACCGATTCCTGTTACAACAGCTTCTGCTATTGATTATAATGCTTCCGTAACAATTATGCCGGCTGCGGAATTGCCGGGAACTACTGTTGTCAGAGTAACTGCAGAGGATGGAATAACGACAAGGGATTATAATGTAGTGTTCAGCGTTAAGTATCCAACGATCCAATCCATCGCCAGCCTGATCGACATATTCGACAAAGAAGGCAGCCTCAAAGGCCCGCTAATGCCGCAGCTTACCAATAGCCTTAGCCAGGCTGAGCATAAGCTTGATATTAAAAAAAAAGACCAGGCAATAAAGGACCTGGAGGATTTCCTCAAACACTTGAGCAATCCAGGCATGACGCA
>JBDKVA010000154.1:0-17304 GCA_039679375.1 Clostridiaceae bacterium | reverse complement strand
ATGTGTTTTCATAATATTGCCGACTGCGGATATTTTCCCGTTTCCAGCCCTGAATGCCTCTACATACTCTGGTATCTTCATCCTGTCGGCCGTCCCCGCTATGATATCGACCTCCGGCAGCTCTTCTACCTCAGCCCTGGCCGTTTGCGGGTAGCAGCCCACCGCTGCAACGATTGCCTCAGGATTCAGCTGCTTTGCCCTGCGTATGGCCTGCCGTGACTTCCGTGCGCTGAGCCCCGTAACCGTACAGGTATTGATCACATAAACATCCGCAGCCTCTTCAAAGCTTACCTGCTCGTAGCCCTCACTTTCAAAAGCCTCCGCCATAACCTCTGTTTCATATTGATTCACTTTACAGCCTAAAGTATAAAAAGCTACCCTGTTCATGATGCCTCCGATTGGTTGATTGAACTCACTTCAATTATATCCGCAAATGCATTGCTTATATTATAAATATTTAAAACATTTTTAACAATAACGTAATTGACTTGCTGCCAAAAACAGGATATCATTTAACTGTAAAACCGATTATGAAAAAGAACGGAGGCTCTATATAAAATGAAGGCATTCAACATTATGCTCAGATCCATCAATGATGTCAAGGATTTTGTAAACATAGTAAACCAGTATGATTTTGATGTGGATTTAGCATCCGGCCGTTATGTGGTTGATGCCAAGTCTATAATGGGTATATTCAGCCTGGATCTCAGCAAGCCGATCAGAGTAGAAGTACATATGGATGACTGTGATAATTTCATCAGTGAAATTAAATCCTTCATCGTATAGAGATCGATGGCGGGCTGTATCCCGAAAATTTAGAGCGCGGGGCTTAAGTGCCTTAGCGCTTTTAATTTATATCCATATTGAATGAGATTTTGTGATTTCATCGCTCAATTATAAAGCCCTGGGCTTCTTTGGTATTTTTTGTGCCTTCCTGGCCTTTGTTACTTTGGGCGGTCTGGGTGCTCTGAGCGCCTTAGGCGTTCTTGGCGCCTTCGGTGCCTTTGATTTTCCCGCAGACCTGGAATCTTTGGCCTTCTCTTTACTGCCGGTAATTTGCCTTACCGGTTTCCTTTTTTCTTCCTCAATCATGAAATCAAGCTGCCTTGCTGCGACATCTGCGCGTGACAGACGTACCCGGATCATATCGCCTATGCGGTAATTCTTTTTTGTACGCTCGCCTGTCAGGCAGTAATGGGCACTGTCGAATATGTAATAATCATCCTCCATATTGCTTACCTTCACGAGACCTTCTATGGTATTTTCAAGCTCGACAAACATTCCAAATGAGGTGACATTTGAAATGATCCCGTCAAAGACCTCACCTACATGGTCCTTCATGAATTCGACCTTCTTCAGGTCCTCGGTTTCGCGTTCAGCTTCATCGGCGGCTCTCTCCCTCTCGGAACACTGCCTTGCGATCTCGGGAAGCTTCAGGGTAAGCTCTTCCTCACGCTTATCGGACAGGCTCTCCTTTAATTCCTCCTTCATCAGCCTGTGTATAATCAGATCTGGATATCTTCTAATCGGTGAAGTAAAGTGACAGTAGAATTTGGCAGCCAGGCCGAAATGTCCAAGATTCTGATGGCTGTACCTTGCCTTTGCCAGAGAACGCAGCATGACGGTGCTCACAATTGTTTCCTCCCTGGTTCCCTTTACCTTGTCCAGCAGATCCTGCAGCGCCCGAGGATGGATTTTATTTGTACCTTTCAATGTATATCCCAGATTCCTTGAAAACTCGGCAAAAGCCATTATTTTTTCACTGTCCGGCTCTTCGTGCACTCTGAAAACAAAAGGCAGCCCGGCCCAGTGGAAATGCTCTGCCACCGTCTCGTTGCACACCAGCATAAATTCTTCAATGATCCTGTTTGCTATCGTTGTCTCATATCTTCTTACTTCGGTCGGCTTACCTTTTTCATCAAGTATGATCTTAGCCTCGTCAAAATCAAAATCGATGGCGCCCCTGTCCATCCTTTTCTTACGGAGGATCAGCGCCAGTTCCTTCATCTGCCTGAAGTCCTCCAGCAGATAGTCATATCTTACGGAAAGCTCCTCATCTTCATCTTCCAGCAGCTTGAACACGTTGGTATAAGTCATTCTCTCATCAATATTGATGACGCTTTCAAAAATATCATGGCTGACCACTTTTCCATTCCTGTCCAAATCCATCATAACTGTAAAGGCAAGCCTGTCCACATGGGGGTTCAGGCTGCATACACCATTTGAAAGCCTGGCAGGCAGCATGGGTATTACCCTGTCTACAAGATAAACGCTTGTGCCACGCTTAAGGGCTTCGGCATCCAATGGCGACCCTTCCGCCACATAGCTGCTGACGTCCGCTATATGTACACCCAGCCTGTAGCCGTCCTGCAGCTTTTCAACAGATACGGCATCGTCAAGATCCTTTGCATCCTCGCCGTCTATGGTCACCATTCTGAGTTTCCGAAGATCGTGCCTGTCCTCCAGCATTTTTTTATCTATTTTTTCCTTTATGCTCTCAGACTGTCTTACCACATCCTCCGGGAACGTTTCCTTCAGGTCATATGCTTTGAGGATGGACAGTATATCCGTCCCCGGGTCGTTGCTGTCTCCAATGATTTCGATGATTTTTCCCTCGGCGTTGCGCCTGTTCCCCGGCCACTTGACGATCTCTGCAATTACCTTGTAGCCCGGTTTTGCACCGTTGATCTCATCCTTTGGAATAAAAACGTCTCCCGTTATTTTCCGGTCGTCCGGTACAACAAACCCAAAATACCTGCTATTTTCAAATGTACCGACAATTCTTGTGTTTGCTCTTTTCAGTATCTTGATGATTTCGCCCTCGGAGCGCTTTTCACCTGTTCCTTTTGCCGTTATTCTCGCAATAGCCCTGTCATTGTGCATCGCACCTGCCATACCGTCTGCCGGGATAAATATATCCTTATCCTGCTCATTATCCGGTATCAGGAAGCCATAACCCCTCTCATTCCCCTGAATGCGGCCGACTGCCAGGTTCATTTTACCGGGGAGCCCGTATTTGTCCTTGTTTGTCTTATAGATGACGCCATCCTGCTCCAGCTCCAAAAGAAGGTCAGCCAACAGTTTGCGGTCCTCCCGCGGCACATCGAGCATGACTGCAAGCTCTTCCAGTTTTAGCGGCCTATAGGCATCTTCTGTCATAAAGCCTACTATTTTTTCTTTTCTTTCTTCTATTTCATTCATTATAAAATCCTTTCGCTGCTTTACATCTCTATTTGCCCGCATGTCTATTATACCTTTAATATCCACTTTTTAAACGAAGAAAGGGTGTGAAAAAAGGCTATGCATTTTCTGCATAGCCTGTAATCTACTATCATTTTTATCACAAAATGAGGAATAGTATAACAGAGGTAATAAGGAACATGACCGCTGCTACCGAAGTGTACTTGCTCAGCAATGCATCGAGCGTCCTGCCTTTGTTCTTTCCGAAAAATGTTTCCGCTCCGCCTGCTATAGCGCCTGACAGCCCTGCAGATTTGCCTGACTGAAACAGAACGATCACGATGATGGACAGCGAAAATATTATATGGAATATGGATACAATTATTTGAATTACAGACAAAAATAACACCTCCCAAAAAATTAACAAGTTAGATTGTAACATAGATCTTAAAAAAAAACAAGCCCGTACCGGCCTGTTTTGTGATTTTGTGATTTTTTCTTAACTTTTTACTTTTGCCTCAGGTTGAACCAAGCATCAAGGCCGGGATAAATGGCAGCTTCACCAAGTTCCTCCTCGATCCTGAGCAGCTGGTTGTATTTGGCTACACGGTCGGTCCTTGAAGGAGCGCCGGTCTTGATTTGCCCGGAATTTACAGCTACTGCTATATCGGCGATGGTTGCATCCTCTGTTTCTCCCGACCTATGCGAAGTGACCGCCGTATATCCCGCCCTGTTCGCCATTTGAATCGCGTCAAGCGTCTCCGTAAGCGTTCCGATCTGGTTTACCTTTATAAGTATGGAGTTGGCCACTCCCATTTCGATTCCTTTTTTAAGCCTCTCCGTATTGGTAACGAAAAGATCGTCACCCACCAGCTGTATTTTACTGCCAAGTCTCTGTGTGAGTAATCTCCAGCCTTCCCAGTCTTCCTCCGACACTCCGTCCTCAAGTGATATAATGGGATACTTTGCAGCCAGGTCAGCCCAGAAATCAACCATCTCTTCCCTTGTTTTTCGGATATCCGATTTCCAGAAATAATATGTGCCATCGTCCTGGTACATCTCCGATGCAGCCGCGTCGATCGCTATCCTGAAATCATCCCCGGGCTTGTAGCCCGCCTTTTCGATCGCTTCCAGTATCACCTTGACCGCTTCTTCGTCATTTTTCAAATTGGGAGCAAAGCCTCCTTCATCTCCCACTGCTGTGGAATAGCCCTTCGAGCTCAGAACTTTCTTCAGATTGTGGAATACCTCCGCGCACATCCTCAGCGCATTTCTAAAGCAATCCGCGCCTGCGGGCATGATCATGAATTCCTGTATATTGACGCTGTTGTCGGCATGCTTGCCACCATTGATTATGTTCATCATCGGTACCGGAAGCATTTTTGCATTGACTCCCCCGATATACTGGTAAAGTCCTATGCCGAGCGCTTCCGCCGCCGCCCTGGCTGTGGCAAGTGATACGCCTAGAATGGCATTGGCGCCGAGCTTGCCCTTATTATGCGTTCCGTCAAGAGCGATCATTTTCCGGTCTATCACTGTCTGATCAAAAACATTCATTCCTTCTATCTCAGGTGCAATGATATCATTAACATTGGCTACAGCCTTCAGTACGCCTTTGCCCAAATACCTGCCTGTATCGCCGTCCCTTAATTCGACTGCTTCAAATGCTCCTGTGGAAGCACCTGACGGAACAGCTGCCCGTCCAACGAAGCCGCCCTCCACAATGACCTCCACCTCCAATGTCGGATTGCCCCTGGAATCCAGAATTTCTCTGCCGAAGACACTCTCAATTTCAAGATACTGTTTCATACCATATTCTCCTCTCTTCCCGCCTGCGCGTATATAAGCGCATTAGCATTAAGAATCAATACCATCGTAGCTTCCATGCTCTATTTTACCCACAAACCGGGAATTTATATCGCATGCAAAGAAAGGAATGGTACGATCTATTTCGCTGCTGCATCGGGAGAATGAAGCACTACTCTGTTGCCTTCAAGTTCAAGCTTAACCTTGTTTTTGCCTTTCAATCCAAGGGCATTGATGTATTCCTGCGGGATCTGAAGCCTTCCAGCCCTGTCCAGGACCGCCAGTTCTTCATGTGTGTCATCTTCCCGACTTCCGAATACTCCTTTGCCGATCTCTTCCAGTTCCTCCGCATAGGATTTTTTTCTGATAAATTCACTGCTGGTCCTTCCATCCCTAATTGCGACAACTCTGTCTACCTTGTGGGAGATCTGCCTGTCATGCGTAACGATGACTACCGTTATTCCAAGTGTCATATTCAATTCACGGAAAACGTCCAGTATAGAGCCGGCGGTCCTGCTGTCGACAGAGCCGGTAGGCTCATCGGCCAGCAGTAGCTTAGGGTTATTTGCAAGCGCAATTGCTATTGCCACGCGCTGCTGCTCTCCTCCTGAGAGCTGACTGAGTTTGTTGTTTCTCCTGTTGAGCAGCCCTACCATATCAAGCAGCTGCAGGGCCTTGTTCCGCTTGCTGCCTTTTCCTGAAAGCAGCAACGGTATCTCGACATTTTCCTGTGCAGAAAGGTAAGGTATCAGATTTCTTGCATTATTCTGCCAGACAAAGCCTACCGTATCCCTTTTATACTTCACCAGCTGCGAATCACTGAATTTAAGCAAATCCAGCCCATCTACCAGCAGCTTCCCGGCGGAAGGCCTGTCGAGCCCTCCCAGCATATTCAAAAGAGTCGATTTGCCGCTGCCGCTGTTTCCGATGATGGCCATTAGTTCACCCTTTTCCACTATGAGGTCCAGCCCCTGCAGTGCAACAACTTCAATATCCTTGGTTTTATAAATCTTCACCAGGTTCTCGCATTCTATCATCTTTACGCGTTCTTCATCTTGCATCTGCTATTTCACCATCCTCCAGCGTGAGCACATGATCGGCTATATCCGTCATACTCGGGTCGTGAGTCGTCATGATCACGGTCAGGCCTTCCTTCTCAACCAGATCCTTAAAGAGCTTTACTACCTGTAATCCCATGTGTGTATCAAGCTCCGCCGTCGGCTCATCTGCAAAAATGATGTCAGGCTTGTGCGCGATCGCTCTTGCTATGGCCACCCTCTGCTGCTCCCCGCCTGACAGCTCCTGCGGCTTGTGGTACATCCTCTTTGACAGACCCACCTGCGCAAGGCATTCCTTTACGCGTTCACTTCGCCCCTTTGCATTGTAGCCTGCGATCCTGAGACCGAATTCCACATTCTCATAGGCAGACATCATTGAAATCAACGCAACGGATTGAAATACAAAACCCATATGCTTTCTTCGCATTTCATTTTTAATATGTTCTCCGGCCTTGCTGATCACATCGCCGTTAAACTTTATAATACCTGAATCGGGCCTATCGAGCGCTCCCAAAAGATTGATCAGCGTAGTCTTGCCTGAGCCCGACCGTCCTTTCAGGATCGTGAGCTTTCCCTGCTCTATTGTAATGGATACATTTTTCAAGGCATGGACAACCGTGCTTCCCGACTTGAAATCCCTGACCAGCCTCTCAGTTGCAATAATATCATTCATCATCGTATTAACCGCCAATCCACCGTTTTTCTCCGGCACTATTTCATGCATATATTCATACATGGGAGTTAAGTCTGAGATTTGAAATGTAGGTCTCACCTCTCACTTCTCATCTCTCACTTCACCTAATCCTCACCCAGCTTGACCGCCTGGTCAATCCTTATCCTCGAAATGATTCTCCAGAGGATCAGGAAACCAAGCAGCAGCATTGAGCCAATTACCGCATATACCTTAACGTAGTCGCCTGCATATGCCATGATCCTGAACGGTGGCACCTGTTCAGCCGAGCTATATACGATTTGCAGCAGCGGTATGAAGGTGTCGCCGGTGATTCCGCCGATAATGATGCCTATCATTATTGCAGCGCCTGACACAAGGACCTGCTCGCAGGCCAGCATTCCGATCACCTTTGAAAGGGACATGCCCATTGCCCGTAATATACCGAACTGCAGCACTCTGTTTTGTATGGAAATGACCCAGTAAATCAGGAAGCCCAGCATACTGATCAGCATTGCAGCTATAAAGCATAGTGTCAGCATGCCGTTTATCCCCTGCAGCATCGGATCGTTCTTCATCTTGACAAGTTCCTGGTTCCTATAATCGATCCTTGTGATCCCCAGATCCCGGTTGATGATATCATCATTGATCTGCTTGTCGGTAGCACCCTCCTGCTTTTTAATCCAGACCTCATAAGGCTGTAAGGCCAGCTTGCTCTGGATATAGGACAGGTTCGCAACCACCAGGCCTCTGTCATCCGAGTTGTTCGCACCAGAATTCGGGTTATAGGTGGGCCAATAATCGATGAAGGCATATATCCTGCCTTCAAGGTAGCTTTGCTCACCCCAGGAAATATAAATGGTATCACCTTCCTCAAGCTTATACTTCTCCTTCAGATTGGATGATACAAGAAATGCCTTGGGCGCATCGGCTAACAGATTTAAATAACCATACCAGTGATTAGGCAGAAGATCGGGCCTGAACCAGGCAACCTTCGCAAATTCATTGGGGACGATCCCCATGATCCTGATATTTTTGATCCATTCAGACGACGATTGGATCGTTCCTCTACTGACAGACATGACTTTCGTAGCCAGTTCCGTACCTGAAAGGGTGGAAAAATTCCTGTAATCCGGCTCAAAATAGCGAAGGGGTTCCTTGCTGGTCTCCTGAGTGTCCATTCCGCCAAAAATGGAATCAGCGGCAGTATTATCGGGCTGATTGTCTTCCCACTCTGCCAGTATTCTCACATCTGCACCGATCGAATAGTTGATTCTGTCTTCCATGTTCTTATTGATGGTTCTTGCCGAGTTGGCATTAAACAAGCCTGTTGAAATAGCAAGGATGATAAACAGCATCAGAAACTGTTCCTGGCCTCTTGACCGTCCTACCTGTACAAGTGAAATATACATGACGGGAGACCATACTTTCTTTCCCACCCAATAAATCAAACGGATCAAATACGGATAGATCCTTAGGAATAATAGTCCTGCGCCAAGTATAAAAATGGTTGATGCAAGAAATAAAAGCGGGTCGATCTGCAGCTCGGAAGCTTTAACTCCGGTCTGTTCGAGTATCTTTTGCTGTTGCTGGTACCGGTAAATTCCATAGCCTGAGACCGACAGAAGCAATATGTCAAGAAACGCCTTTTTCCATAACGGCGACTTTTTTCTACCTGCTTTACCCTGTTTGTGAAGAACAATCGTTGTGCGTGAAGTCACAATGACCGGCGAAAGCATGGTAATGACCAGGAATACGACAGCAGCCAGTGAATATCCGTAAACTTTGAGATTCAGCGAAATAGGCAATGCGGTCCTCTGAACAAATTCAAGAAATCCATTGGAGGAGCCCAGTATCCTGCAAATAAACAAACCGACCGGCGGACCGAAAATAAAAGCCGCAGCGGCAACCAACGAACTTTCGATAAGGTAGCTGAAGAAGATCTGGCTCTTGCTTGAACCCCTGCTCTTCAGCACCGCGATACTGTTTTCGTCGTGCTTGACGATGAGCTGTGATACCATAAAAATATAAAATATCAGCATGATCAATACGGGAACGGTTAACACCCATAACATAGTTCTGAGCTGCTTCGCCCTTTCATCATACTTTTTGAGGATATCCATGGCAGGCATTTTCAAATCCATGCTGCTTTGATATTTGGTATACCATTTTCCCTGTGTTTCGTAAGTGCTTGTGATATGTGAAAGATTCTGCAGAGTGATGCTGTGGTAATCAAATGAACAATTCCATTTGGCTTCCGTAATAAGTTCATTTCCTTTTGATGTAAAATGGGTGCCGAAAAGCTTATAGTCCATCAGCAATTCTCTTTTGTGCTCATCCAGCCCATTGGTCCAGTAAACATCATTGAGCTCCTTTACCGTAAACACGCCCACAACCTTGACCTTACACACGGGTATGTCCTGTTTCGAAGGATCTGTAATCGTATAGACCTTGTCAAGCAAAAGCTTCAGATCCTTCATAGCCTTCTGGCTGACAACCACTTCAAAAACGTCATCCACCGGTTTATTTGAATATAGTCTTCCGTTTGTTATCGTTATATGATCTTCCAGTCCTGAAAGCGCACCCAACTGAGCACTTATGCTATTATCCTTCTGGTCTGCGCTTTGTTCCCCTGTCATAAGAAACAGATTGCCCATTTTGACGCTTTGTGATACTGCAACAATTGGCAGGTCAAATTCCGGAATATTCTCGGACATAATATTTTTATCGAAGTAGAGGAAAGCGTTCAGACGGTCCTCCGGTTTAAAATGATAGAAAAGCCCAGCCACTACATTATATCGTCCGGGGTAAACGCCTGTATTAATCTGATAATTTTCAAGATCCTTTGTCAGCATTCTTTGCAGGATACCATCCGTATATATAGGGATGCAGCTAACCAGCGCCGTGGCTATTATCGATCCGACAAGCAGGCATAAGACCATCCACAGGCTGCTGAACATCCTTCTTACCACCATCTGCAGCAATTGCAGCACCTCCAATTTAAACATCTTGCGACATTGCTCTACCTGACAATGATGAGTTCGCCTGTTTCAAGCCCTTTTACAACCTCGACGTCCGTATCGCTTTGTATGCCAAGTTCAATATCTCTCTCTTCCCTGATATCGTTTTTCAGCACATTTACAAATTTGCGTCCAGCGAAATTATTCACTACTTGTTTTGGCAGCACGATAACATCCTCGTGTTTCTCAAGCGTCAGGAAAATAGAAGCTGATGTTCCTATCGTGACATTATCCGGCAGGTTTTCTACCTTGAGCTGAATGGATTTCCTTGCCGTTTCATTTGCATCCGAAGGCATATCGGCCGGCGTCATAACAACTTCCCCAATATATTCCTTATTTTCGATCTTGACATTTGCTTTCATCCCCAGGCGGAATTCGCCGACCTTATCCTCGGAATACCTCAATTGCAATTCTTTAGGGTCTGCTATTCTCGCAACAGTCTGGTATGTATTGATATACTCTCCGAGCATGGTATCGGACAGATAGACGACCTTGCCGTCAATCGGTGAGACCAGTTCGGTCCGCTTCAATTCCTTTTTTAGATTATCCAGTTTGATATTGTTGGCGTCAATATCCAGCTGCGCCACTTCGAGTTCAGTTTTACGCCCTCCTTCGATCTCAAGGCGTGTTTTGATATTGTCGTATGCGATCTGGGCTTTTTTGAGTGCGATTTCCTGAAGCTTTATATCATTTAATATATTGTCTGTTTCAAGCTGCGCGATCAGATCGCCTTTTTTCACGTCATCCCCAAGAGAAACATACTTTTCCTTCAGCCTGCCGCCCCGATCCTTGAAAAAAACGTCCTTCTGAGATATGGACACAAATGTTCCGGTACACCTTATGGTTCTTTCGATGGTCCCTTTTTTAACTTCCAACGTCTCGTATGTTACCTTTTCCGGTTCTTTAATAGGCGGAGCCAGTACTTCCTCCTCCTCCGGGAAAAAGTAGCAGCCGGAAAGCAAAAAAGCAGCCATGGAAAGCAGCAGTATGGTTTTGATACCTGTTTTAAATAAGCCCAATTTAAACACCTCACGTTTTTTTATATGCCTTTTCTACAATATAGTAACATTAAGGTGCGACAATGGACAGTGTCTTTTTTTAGGATAAAAGTAGCTTTTTTTTACCGCATATTTGCGTTTTCATCTCTTTTTTTATAAAATAGGATTTATATAGGAAGACATAATACAGGGAGAAGAATATGAAACCATTTCACATAATACGCAGAAAAGTATCCCGCAAAATACCCAGTGTCAGCAGCCATTATTTAAAATTATGGTCCAGGTTTTCCCTGTATTTCTTCCTTCTGGTACTGCTTCCCTGCATCATCGCATCAACAGTTACCTATTTGCATGTAAGGTCGGTTATTGCCGAAAAAGTTTATAATGCAACCGTTGCAAGCATTGCCCGGGAAAAAACCATTATTGACAAATATATAAGCGAACTCAAGCTGGCCGTAAGTGCCGCCACAGAAGCTCTTACTGCCGGTGACGGCGACATCGCAATCCTGATGGAGAGTGCAATTGACAAAAGTCTTGCGCCGACGCAGAAAAAAGCATTATCTGCAGTATTTTTAATACGCAATGGAAAAATCACCGCTTCCTATGGCACCGATGCCGACAAGGCCGTTATCAGCAGTCCTTTGACGCAGCAATGGTACTTTGATGCCGTCAGCAATCCCGGCACTGTTTATCTGCCAGGGACCGTTCAGCGGTTTTATGCTGAAGGTAAAAGCAAAGCGGTTTTTTGTATGGCTGAATCGATGTCAGGCAGGAGGGATGAGCTGAATCAGGCTGTTTTACTGTTTGACTTTAATTACAGCGTGCTTTCTGATTTTGGAGATATGTCCGTCGTGGCTGAGGATAACTTCCGGGAGCGGATTATTATGGACTATGGCGGCAATGTACTGTACAGCAGGGAACCCGGAAAGCTGACTGCTACAGTTGATACGGATATCCTGAAAGCGGTCGGGAATGATAGCCAGGGCTTTAAACAGATTTTGTACAACAACAGAAGCTGCTACATGTCATATGTCAGGTATCCGGATATGAACTGGATCTTCATTGATCTGAACCCTGTATCAAATGTTACAGACGGTCTATGGCTGCGCGATCCATCCATGATAGCATGCCTGATCGTTTTGCCCGTTCTTCTTTTTATTTATCTTTCCGTTACACTGAGGTTGCTCAATCCCATTAACGAGCTCACAGCAGTCATCTCCGATTTTGAAAGTCAGCAATCCGGCGCAGGCGGCCAGTACAGCCTGCTTAACCATAATAATGTGCTTGGCGGCAGTGTAAACGGCATATCCGATATAGACTATCTGATTAATAAAGTTTACAATATAAAGCTGAAGCAGAAAGAAGCAGAATTGAATTCACTACAAAACCAAATCAACCCTCATTTTTTATACAATACGCTCGAATCCATCAGAGGAGCGGCCCTTTATCATGGCATCCACGATATTGCAGCCATGTCGAAGGCCTTGTCGCTTTTTTTCAGATACAGTATTGGCGAAAAGGTCCTGGTCTCCATTAAGGAAGAAGTACAGCACCTCGACAACTACATGTCCATACAGAATTTCAGGTATGAGAACAAGTTTGAACTACTGTACAGCATACCTCAGGAATTGATGAACTATAAGATCCTGAAGCTGACGCTTCAGCCGCTGGTTGAAAACTCCATCAAGCACGGCCTCGAAATGAAGCTCGGCAGAGGGACGATCCGGATCGAAATGCTGTCTATCGGCAACAGCATAAAGATACAGATATCCGATGACGGTCTGGGCATGCCGCCAAAAAAAATAGACGAGCTCAACAAGTCATTAAGCGAGACCGGAGCATCGGACGAAATCGGAAGCCCAGGCAAAAGTTCCATCCTTAATTCGATTACAGTTCCGGAAGCTGGACCGGAAGGCGGAGATATTACTTCTCCGACATCCGGCATTGGGATAAAGAATGTAAATTCACGGATCAAGCTTTATTTTGGAAGGCAATACGGCTTAAAATATAAGGAAGTCCCCGTAGGGACAATGGTTGAGATCACACTCCCTGCGATAGCAGACAATTAGTATTCACCGCCTCGTTATAACGCATAGGTTCAGATAAAATTTTTCGGCTGTAGAAAAATTTTATTACCTCTGCTGCGTTTCAACGAGGCTGGCCGCAAGCAAAGCTTGGCTGGTCGTTGTTGTCTCGTTATAATTTGGATTTGGAGGTTTTGTGATGAAACTCATTATTGCTGATGATGAAAAATGGGTCAGGATGACGGTAAAAGCTCTCATCCCATTCGATAAACTCGGACTGACATTATCGAGTGAAGCGGCAAACGGAATAGAAGCACTTGAACTCTGCCGCCAGCATGAACCGGATATTTTACTGACCGACATCAAAATGCCCGGACTTACGGGCCTCGATTTGATCAAAGAAGTGCGTACCCTGCTGCCGGTACTCAGAATAATTATTATCAGCGGCTACAACGACTTTGAATATGCAAAGACGGCGATGAAGTACGGCATTACAGACTATTTGCTAAAGCCTGTTGATGAGAAGGAGCTGATCCAGGTCCTCGAAAGAATGATCTCAGAAATTACAGTCCAGGCCAGGCTGATGAGGGAAAAGGAAATTGAACAGGAGCAGTACAAAAAGGCTTTGCCGATGATGTGCGAGGCATTTTTAAACCAGGTGATATCGCGTAACAGCATGACTGCCGACAAGATACGTACCGAACTGCATAAATATGGTATTGACCTGACAAGCGGAAGCTATGCAGTATGCGTCACCTCTTCCGACAGGATCCTTCAGCCGGAAGAAGACAGCAGGGTGTGCGATTACCTGAGGCTTCTTGTAAAGCGTGCCATGCGAAAGTATGCCAGGGCTGTTACCTTCCCGTTGGAGCATGACAAAACCACCGTTGTATCAATCATTGGAGGCGAAAACAATAAGGAAGATGTACAAAAGGCATTTCACTTCTGTAATCGAGTCCTTATGAAAAAATACAGACTAAGCATATCTGCCGGTATCAGCGGCACAACGCATCAGCTGTGCATGCTGCAGGAGCTTTATTTAAATGCATATGAGGCTCTTGAAACAAGATTCTGGGCCGGAGGAGGCACACTTGCCGTCTATCGGCCGGGATGCCTGGTTGAAGATATGAAACTGGCTTTATCCGAGGATACACTTAATAAAATCACGCTAAATCTCAAGCTGTCAAACATACAGACCGCACTATCCTATATTGAAAGCATTTGCAGAACATTACAGGCTGGAGGCAATATAAGGCCTTCTGCCGTTAGGGAATTCTTCTGGCAATTCATACAATCGATTATTATCCTGCTGAACATTCAGCTGCCGTTTATCCGCCGTGAATCCGCCATGACGGGAGCGCAGCCTTATGAAAGAATAAAAGGAATGCTCTTCATGAGCAGTCTGGAAGCCTATATCAAGCAACTGCTCGAGAAAATTTACAACTTTTATCATGATATCAATCCCGTAAACAACAACAACCTGATTGAAAGCGCAAAAAAAATAATTGAACAAAATTTTGCCGGCGATATCAGCCTTGAGCAGGTGGCCAGGCATGTGCACCTTAGCTCCGCCTACCTCAGCGAGCTCTTCAAGAAAGAAACCGGTATGAGCTTTATCGACTATAAGACGATCATCCGGATCGAATACGCGAAAAAACTGCTTTCCACGCCTTCCATGAATATCAGCGAAATCAGCGGAAAGGTGGGATATTCCGATCCGAAATATTTCAGCAAGCTGTTTAAGAAAATAACCGGGAAAACAATATACGATTATAGGAAGGAAGTCTGAAATATTGCTTTATGTAATAATTTTATAAATCCAGATATAGCCTTATAACACTTTTTATTTGCTCCTGCAATCCCTCACTGGTAACTTCACCGCATTTCTCTTCGAGCCGCTCTTTTGAGAGGACTCTTATTTGATGAGCCATGGCAATGGAATCCAGATGCAGCCCGGTTTCCTCTGTTTTAAGCAGTACCTCCGTAGGGTATATTCTTCGTCCTGCCCTCAAAGATGTTATTGTCATTACCGTTACGACCGGCAATGTCTCATTTGCCTCTTCCGACGATATCACCAGAACGGGTCTTCTGCCTGCCTGCTCGGAGCCCTTTACCGGATCCAGACTTGCCATGAATATGCTCCATTTGAAATTTACCATTTTTCAAGCCTCCCGGCTGTTTCCGTGTCTGCTTTTTCAAAATCGGACATTGCTTCACCGATATCTGCAAGAAACAAAGGATCCTTTACTGCTCTTTCCATTTCTCTTTTAAAAATCTGTCTCTCAATCTTTACGGTATATTCTTCAAGTGCTTCCTTTACTCCTGCGTTCAGTGACGGTATATAATCGTCCCGGACATATTCACGCAGCTTTTCGACAACCTCAACCGGCAAGGAGAAGGTAACATTTTTTATTTTGCTTCCCATAAGACCACCTCTAGAATTATTGTACTATTTACAATAACTATTCGCAATATATTCCGCAATATTTCCTGCAAAAAAGAGATACAACGCATATCATATACGCCGTATCCCTTTTTTTATGATTTTGGAAGTTTATAATTTTATTGTATTGTAAAACTTCTGCAAATAGTATTTGCATATGTGGAGGATAGTGGATAACCAGGATGGGTATAGTATTGCGGCCATATACCATGATTATATGTTCCATTAAACAGCGGGTCGGGAGCTCTTATGCCAACCAGGTAATAATATACTGTTTGACCTGTTGATGCATCTGTTGCAGTTTTAAAGTTAAGCATCCATCTATATGTTGAGGAGTTATATACGCTAAATTCTTTTGGTGTTGACTGCCATGTTCCGCCGGAACCTATTTTATAGTAAAGCTTTAAAGAAGATAAAGCATATTTATTTGTTGAATTTGCAGTACATGTATATCCTGTAATATATAATTCATTACCTACAAAACCATCACCAGAGATATAGTCCAGATCCGAACCATAATTCCAAGCAGTAACCCAACGATAAAAATTATATAGTTTATATTTCATGTTCCCAGTGGAATCACAGCGTTCATAATGAAGGTGCGGATCGAATTGTCTATAAATATCTATAACAGCTATTTTTGTTGTAGAAAGTACAATATCATTTACTTGTAAACTGTCTTCAGGATTAATATGAAGATACTTTACATAATAACCATCGTATACTCCATCATTATTAACATCATGATTGATAATCACAGAACCCAGCTGAGATGTAAGAGTGTGATTTACCGCAACAACTTTTCCATTAAAAATTGGAAAAACATCAGTACCGGCACTTGCTCTTAGATCAGTCCCTTGATGAGGATTTGTACCAGTCGTCCGAGGCTGATTATTATTACTATTCACTCTGGAATATAAGCTTGTTCCATCAGTTTTTCTTAAAGGTGACATTGCGTCACTTGTGCCTATCCTATTAAGACCATAGACTTCTATAAAAGATTGATCATAATCATTTGCAAAAACAGCTAAGGTAGCAGTCATAGTCAATATAACAAATGCTGCTACAAAACATAATTTCCTTATCATAATCATAGGTTAATCCTCCCTTATAAGCTGTTAATATTAATAGTATAAGTAATTTCACTATTTATACTTTTGTCCCAGACGTTAACAAGTACAATACCTTCTCCCATCCAGTTGCAATCCCTTATTTGTGAATTAGGAGGCTCTGGTAATACTTTTGCTTCCATTGTTTTTAAATTTAAAAATACAACATTTAGTTTTGGCATGGTATTCAAAGACTCATCGCTTTCGGGAATATTAAGCATTAAAATCCACGGACTATCAGCCTCTTTATTTACTCTAAAAAAACCTACACGGTATAATGCTTCATGCTTAAATTCAGTTTCTTTATTGGTTACCAGATTAACAATGTTTAGATGTCCACGTTCAACCTGATATAAAAGGTATGGATATGATAATGCGTAAGAACTAGCTTGTGGTATAATAATTTCAGATTCTCCATTACTAGTATTAATCTTTTCTAAACTTTCAAAATTTTCAACGTACAAATTATCGTCGGTATCCCAACCGAGAGCTGTAAAATTCTTTTTGCATAAAAATTTTTCATCTCCTGTTAGAAGGTCTTTTACCCAAAATTCGCCATTAGAGTCGCCATCTTTTAATACATTACGCTGAGTATAAAAAACCATTTTCGTACCATAAAGATTAAAGCTCGGATTCGATGCCCAGGTAATTACACCTTTTTCTTCGCTATACACAATAGCTTTTTTTATATCATATCCATCCACTTCATCCTTAAGAAACTTTGATATACTTGAATTTTCTATATCCAAAAGATATATGGAGTCATTAAATTCGATAATATTTTTCTTGCTTTGCGGCATCTGAGTTACGAAATACTGTTCGGTATATTTACCTGGTTCGTTTATTATATTATACATTCCATTATTCTTCACATAACTGAATGTCAATTCAGTACTCTTACCGTCATGTTCAAACAGTATCTTCTTCACCTCTTTTTGTCCGTTGAGAACCTTGTAGTCTATTTTCTTTGTTGGTTGTCCCGTTTTAGGGTCTATA
>JBDKVA010000153.1:0-37468 GCA_039679375.1 Clostridiaceae bacterium | reverse complement strand
CGGTTTTGAATTGTATGAGAGCTGTAACCAGATTGATCGCTTTCTGGTTCAGCATGCTAACATTTTGTTCCAGCATGGGGTTATTTGCCACCGGCATGCCGGTTCCTGCCAGCCCTGTTTCTGCCTGTGTGATACCTGTCGGGATAGGTACTCCTGTATAGTAGGCCGATTGCATCTCGGCATTCAGCGTATATTGTGTAATTACTTCTCCCGATTGTAAAACCTCCGGGCTTACAACACCGTTTGAAAGTGATACCGCTTCTGCCAACAAGCTGTCAAACGCCATTCTGAAGGCGTCTGCCTGATTGGCAAAGCCGGCGTCCCTTGGAGTAAAGGATGTTTGCAGAAAGAATGAATGCTCTTTCATAATCCTGCCGAAGAAAAGGTGTAGTTCCAATGAGTGTCTTATAAAATCCGCACTGGATAGCATAGTTTCAGACCTCCTTAATTTATTTGACATAAGGTAAGTTATGTTGTCTTTTATATTCTATTAATGAAAAGGGCAAGACGTTACCATGGCAATGATAATGGGAATAAGGGCCAGGGTAAGGCAGGCAGGAAATAAAAAATATGATTGTAAAAAGTCGGATGTCAGACTCAGGCGTAGTACTGACCGATACATAATCCAGGAGTAGTGAAGTCATATAAAAACCGGAGTTGAATGACTCCGGTTTTTATATTGCGTGTTTTATTCAAAATGACAAGCCAATTTATTTTGGAGCAGCAGATGCTATTCTGAAAACATCGGTGTCGACAAATACCTCTCGCCTGTATCGGGGAGCAGGACGACTATGGTCTTGCCTTTGTTTTCGGGACGCCTGGCCAATTCTGTTGCCGCCCAGGCGGCTGCGCCGGAGGAAATGCCGACGAGTATGCCTTCAGTCCTTGCAATGTTTCTGCCGGTAATAAAGGCATCGTCGTTTTCAACGGTTATGATCTCATCATAGATAGAAGTATTCAGCGTGTCCGGGACAAAACCTGCACCGATACCCTGGATTTTATGCGAGCCGGGTGTACCTTTTGAGAGGACGGGAGAACCGGCAGGCTCTACGGCAATGATTCGGACGTCAGCTCTGCGGGATTTCAGGTATTCGCCAACGCCTGTGAGGGTACCGCCTGTGCCGATACCTGCAACAAATATGTCAACGTTACCATCAGTATCCTCCCAGATTTCCGGACCCGTGGTTGCTTTGTGGACCGCCGGATTGGCCGGATTCGTAAACTGCCCCGGAATGAAGCTGTGAGGGGTTGAAGCAGCAAGCTCCTCTGCTTTTGCAATTGCGCCTTTCATCCCTTTTGCACCTTCCGTAAGAACAAGCTCGGCGCCGTAAGCCTTCAGCAGGTTCCTGCGCTCTACGCTCATCGTTTCAGGCATGGTAAGTATGACTTTGTAGCCTCTTGCGGCTCCGATGGAAGCAAGCCCTATGCCTGTGTTTCCGCTTGTGGGCTCTATAATAATGGAATCCGGTTTTAAAAGTCCTTTTGCTTCGGCATCATCGATCATAGCCTTTGCGATCCTGTCCTTTACGCTGCCTGCGGGATTGAAATATTCGAGCTTTGCAAGGATGGCTGCCTCAAGATGGCTTGCCTTTGCATAGTTGGAAAGCTCCAGGAGCGGCGTCTTTCCAACGAGTTCTGTTATTTTTTTGTATACTTTCATATGGATGATCTCCTTTTACTATTTATTATTACTGTACGGATTCAAACCCGTGTTCCAGGTCGGCAATAATATCGTCAATGTGCTCCGTACCAATAGACAGGCGGATCGTATTCGGCCGGATGCCCGACTCAAGCAGTTCCTCTTCACTCATCTGCGAATGTGTCGTGGAAGCGGGGTGGATTACAAGCGATTTTACATCCGCGACGTTTGCAAGCAGGGAGAATAGTTCAAGGCTTTCACAGAATTTTCTTGCCGTTTCTGCTCCTCCTTTTATTTCAAAGGTGAAAATCGAGCCTGCACCATGCGGGAAATACCTGTTGTAAAGCGCATGATCACGGTGGTCCGGCAGTGCAGGGTGATTTACTCTTTCGACCTGCGGATGTTTCGAGAGATATTCCACAACCTTCAGAGCGTTCTCTACATGGCGTTCAACTCTAAGTGACAGAGTCTCAAGCCCCTGAAGCAGCAAAAAGGAATTGAACGGACTAATGGTCGAGCCGGTATCTCTCATCAGTGTTGTACGGATTTTGATGATGTATGCGAGATTTCCAACTGCCTTGGTGAATACAACACCGTGATAACTGGGGTTGGGCTTTGAAAGGCCGGGAAACTTGTCGTTCTGTGCCCAGTCAAACCTGCCGCCGTCAATGATGACGCCGCCCATGACTGTGCCATGACCGCCGATAAACTTTGTTGCGGAATGGACGACGACGTCCGCACCATGCTCAATGGGGCGAAACAGATAAGGCGTTGCGAAGGTGCTGTCAATAATGAGAGGGATTCCATTCTTATGAGCAATGTTCGCCAATGCATCTATGTCAATGATGTCGCAGTTGGGATTGCCGAGACTTTCAATGAAGATGGCCTTTGTGTTTGACTTGATTGCATTTGTAAAATTGCTTAAATCGCTGCCGTCAACGAAGGTGGTTTCAATGCCGCTCTCCGCCAGTGTGTTTGCAAAAAGATTATAGGTGCCGCCGTATATTGTGTTGGCGGAAACGATATGGTCACCTGCTTTTGCGATGTTCTGAATGGCATATGTTATTGCTGCGGCTCCCGAAGCGGTTGCCAATGCAGCAGCGCCGCCTTCGAGTGCGGCGATCCTTTGCTCAAACACGTCGGAAGTCGGGTTCATCAGTCTTGTGTAGATATTGCCTCCTTCTGTCAGTGCAAACCTTCCGGCAGCCTGTGCGCTATCCTTGAATACGTATGAGGTGGTGGCATAAATCGGCACCGCTCTTGCGTCGGTTGCACTGTCGGGCTTCTCCTGTCCTACATGAAGCTGGAGTGTTTCAAATTTATAATTTTTATTTGCCATTGTCTAAAATCCTCTCTTTTTAATTTTTAAGCTTAATGTTTTAAGAGATGCTTTTTATTTACAACAGCAACACATTCGTCCGTTCCTTGAGTTCTGTCTCAACAGCTTTTCGAGTAACAGTTTCATCAGGCTCAGCTCCTTAATTGATCAATTCCTATCGGTATTATATGAATTATATGATGTTATCCCCACCATGTCAATAGGAATTTTGGCAAAATTATTTATCAACAGATGACATTTAGATGCAGTATTCGTTTCCTGCAAGTTCGCTTTGCTGATGGATCAAATCCTCTATTGTAATGCTTTCCAGATATTCATTGATTAACCTGTCGAGTTTCTGCCACATGGGAAGGGTAATACAGTTCTCCGCCCTTGTGCATTGATTTGTTTCGCTTTCGAGACAGGCAACAGGTGCAAGGTTGCCTTCCGTCAGCTTTAAAATTTGCCCTGCGGTATATTCGCGCGGCTTTTTCGCCAGCCTGTAACCGCCGCTTTTTCCCCGAAGGCTCAGGACAAACCCGGCTCTGCTCAATATTCCAACGATCATTTCAAGGTATTTCATTGAAATTTCCTGCCTTTCGGAAATTTCTTTGAGCGATATATATTTTTCGCCGCCATGCTGTGCCAGATCTACCATGACTCGCAGAGCATAACGGCCTTTTGTCGAGATTTTCATATTCATTCCTTGTATAATGAAAATATGGAGTTCATCATACATTCCTTTCAATAAAATTTGTTTGATAGCTCCATACTATCAACAGACGCTGTGGCTTGGTTTTCATCCCTACAGCGGCTGTTAGCTGACTGGTTCCTTTGGAGGCTACAACCACAGCTCTGTGCTAAATTTTTGATCAGTTAGATAACGCTTGACGTTTTATCTCGAACAAGGCTAAGATGCTCAGAAGCTATGGAGTTAAAGCAGCGTCAAAACTATTTAGGAGGAACATTTGCATGCTATATGTTGGCATCGACGTAGCGAAATCTAAGCACGACTGCTGTATCTTAAACGAAAACGGCGAAGCATTATCAACCTTCGTCATAAAAAACAACAAGCAGGGCTTTGAGGAATTGATCGCAGAAATCACGGGGTTCTCGAGCACATCCGACCTTTCGGACGCAAGAATAGGACTCGAATCGACTGGCCATTACAGCATCAATATCCAAAACTACCTACTGCAAAAACGTCTGTGCGTTAGGATTTACAATCCGCTTTCTGTAAATCTGTTGCGCAAGGCGCAGAGCCTGCGAAAGACCAAGACGGATAAATCCGATTGCAAGTTTTTGGCTACGCTGCTGTTTTCGGACGATTCCAAGTCCTATTCACAACCAGTATTGCCAATTTCCGAGCTTCGTAATCTTACCCGCAGCCGCCACAGGCTTGTTTCTATGAGGTCAAAGCTGAAACTTTCACTTTCCCGCCTCATCACAATACTCTTCCCCGAACTACCAAGCGCTGTATGGTCTGTAAACCAGAAGTCATGCTACGCCATGCTGTCGGAGTTCCCAACCGCTCAGGACATTGCAAAAGCCAGTATTGTGCGCTTGACGAACTTGCTATCGGCTAATTCAAAGGGGAAGTACGGAAGTGAGAAAGCCAAACAGATCCGAGAGCTCGCCCGCAATTCAATTGGTCACGACAGCGGGGCTATTGGCTTTGAGCTTCGCCAAACCATCCGGCTTATCCAGAACCTGCAGGGCGAAATCGATCTGCTGGATTCGGAAATCAAGCGAATCATGGATGATGTTCAGTCCCCGGTTCTGTCGATCCCCGGCATTGGATACGTGCTCGGCGCAATTCTCGTTTCCGAAATCGGAAGCATTGAGAATTTCTCAAACCCGGCTAAACTGCTTGCATTTGCGGGTCTTGACCCTTCGATTTACCAGTCCGGCCAGTACAACGCCAGCTCGACATCAATGGTCAAACGCGGTTCGACTTATCTGCGCTGGGGTCTGATGCAGGGCGCACGGCTTGTTGCTTACCGGGATGAAACATTTTCCACGTACTTCGAGAAAAAGCTCTCCGAAGGCAAGCATTATTACGTAGCCTTGACTCATGTGGCCAAAAAACTGGTACGGGTATTGTTCCATCTTCTTAGGACGGGACAGAATTTTGCGTCGCAGTTTGGGTAATAATAACCCTGCTTTTCCTTAATATGCAGGATAGGGCTCCGCAGGAGTGCGACCTGAGCGGCTGTTAAGGTTTGCGGGGAACAGTTTTGCGCTGTTCCTTTTTTACTGTTCCCTGGAAAACCAAAGCGATAAACTCCGGTGGAATCAAAGATTTGCGTAAGCAAATCATCCGAGAAGTGGCGGTGATGCTGTCTTCCTTGGGAGGTTTTGCATTGCCCTGAGCTTTGCTCTGCAGATCTCTACAGGAGTAAGGCCTGTTTGTTTATGCTCTTTTCAAGGTTCTGTGTTCCCATATTTTACATCCTGGTTTTCGTTAAAATTAGCTTGACTTCATATAGTTAATCTCCAAATCCTTATCACTTATCGGATAAAGCTTTATCCGTTAAGCATGCCCTAATTATACCATAGGATTAATAGGAATTGAACATAAATCCATAAAAGCTATAAGCCCTAATCCTGTATAATCTCTGCCGCGCCGGACTGCTCCATTATTTCTTTTACCTGTGAAGTATGTTTTCATAGAAAGTGTTTGCCTTTAAGAAAATATTGTAGCCATAATATACGAATTTGGTTATACTTTAGTTGATATATTAATTGAATGAAATTTTCTAAACGCCTATCTACGCAAACATCATAGGATCACTGCTGTTTGCGCAGCTATTCGTAAAGAAAATTAATTCATTCAATATAAATAAATGTATAGGGTGAGATATAATTGAAGATGTTTAAGGATAAAATAGAATCCGCACTAAACTATGCTGTTACTTTTTTGAAATGGGGGTTCATTGCGGGGTGCACAGGCCTACTTGGCGGAGTTGTGGGGACGCTGTTCCATAAAAGCGTGGAATTTGCCACCGTCTTTCGGACAGGGCATGAATGGATCATATGGTTCTTGCCTGCAGGCGGTGTTGTTATTTTATCTCTGTATAAGCTTTGCCGAATAGCGGAAAACACCGGTACAAATGAAGTTATAAGCTCGGTACGCAGCGATGAAAAGGTACCGCCTGCTTTGGCACCGCTCATTTTTATAAGCACGGTAATAACTCATCTTTTTGGCGGCTCCGCAGGCAGAGAGGGCGCGGCATTGCAGCTTGGCGGGAGCATTGGTTCCGTGATCGGCCGTATCTTCCGGCTTGACGAAAAAGATATGCACATCATCACTCTTTGTGGAATGAGCAGTGTATTTGCGGCGCTATTTGGCACTCCGCTGACAGCAGCTTTTTTTGCACTGGAGGTGATCAGTGTCGGAGTAATTTACTACTCCGGCCTGGTTCCATGTATCATATCTTCCCTTGTGGCCTTTAAGGTTTCGCTTTATTTTGGAGTTAAGCCGATCAGCTTTTCCTACGTGAATGTACCCGAAATTTCCCTCTCCGTTCTGGCGAAGACCATCGGACTTGCAGTGATTTGTGCAGTGGTCAGTATCGTTTTTTGTATGACAATGAAACAGACAAGAGCCTTCATGAAAAGAATATTTAAAAATGAGTTTGTACGTATAATGGCGGGCGGACTTGCAATCAGCGCTCTCACGTTTTTACTGCAGACGAGAGATTACAACGGTGCCGGCATGAACATCATCACGGATGCTATAAGCGGAAGCGCCAGACCGGAAGCATTTTTACTCAAAATCATCTTTACTGCGATTACAATCGGCGCAGGCTATAAAGGCGGAGAAATTGTACCGACATTTTTTATCGGCGCCACCCTGGGCTGCGTTGCAGGCGGCCTTTTGGGGATAGGAGCCGGATTTGGTGCGGCGATCGGATTGGTTGCGCTTTTCTGCAGTGTTGTGAATTGCCCCATTGCATCCATTATTTTGAGTATTGAAACTTTTGGAGCAGACGGGCTGATATTATTTGCAATTACCTGTGCGATCAGCTATATGCTCTCGGGCTATTACGGCCTTTACAGCACCCAAAAAATCATGTATTCCAAGCTCAGGGCGGAATACATCAATATAAACGCAAAGTAAAGATAGCATTGGACTAAGTATTTCAAAAGTGATAAACTATATGTGATAAATATTTAACGAACATTAGTTAGGAGTGAGGTTATGCAATATTTACTTGATACAGCCAATGTAGAGGGTATTAGAAAAGCTTATGAAAGCTATCCTATAGATGGGGTGACGACAAATCCAACAATTATCTCCAGAGAAAAAACAGACTATGTTACATTGCTGAAGCAAATCAGAGAAATTTTGGGTAAAGATGGCATGTTTCATATCCAAACGACAAAAATTGAATCCGAAGATATAGTTAAAGAGGCAATAGCGCTTAAAGATTTCATAAACGGAAATTTGTATATAAAAATACCAACTTTTGAACCGGGTTTAAAGGCGATGAAGATCCTTAAAAAAATGGGCTTTAAAATTACCGCGACGGCAATATTTACCCAGCAGCAAGCTCTGATAGCTGCCAGAATAGGTGCTGATTATGTTGCTCCTTACGTAAACAGACTTGATAACATTTCAAGTGACGGTGTTGGAGTGGTGGCCGACATAACCAATTTGTTGAAAAACTATAATCTTGAAACGAAGGTTTTGGCTGCAAGCTTTAAAAATGTTGAACAGGTACATAGAATCAGCATGGTGGGAGCGCATGCCGTTACCGTGCAGCCGGAATTACTGGCGTCGATGCTGTATCATCCCTTGACGGATGCTGCAATTATTGACTTTGCAAAGGATTGGAGACGCAGGTATGAAAAAAAATATATCCTGGATCTTTTAAACGGTCAGCAGCCTATTGAATAGCCGTAATTAAAAATAACAAGTAATATAATCTATAGTAAATTCAGGCGGAGAAGCTACCTCCTCAAGAGCAGCATGATCAAAAAGGTATCAACAATAGAGCTGGTACCTTTTTACTTTTATTTAGGTTTATGCTAAAATTATATATAGATTATACTTCCATGTCATATATGATCCGCAAGCAGGGTAAATGAGTAAGTATATTATTGCTTTTTCTGTGCAGATTAATTATAGGTGATAACTATGATTATTTTACTATTATTGCAGCTTTTTATAATAATACTTATATATGATTTATTTATATTCATTCACTCTGTATTTTACAAGTTTAAAATAAATAATCTTCTTGAAAGTATAAATACGAAAGAAGACTTACTCTATATGCGTTCAATGGATTTTCAGAATGTAATAGCAGAAGTCTTTAAGCGAAAAGGAAATAAAGTTAAAATTACGGATAAATGCGGAGAATACGGAAACGGCTTTATTATTAATGATATAAAATATGCTGAGATATGGAAACACGCAATAAATCATACTATTGATGTTGAAGCCGGAATGAAATTGGCTCACCTTATGCAAATAAATTCAATCAGCAGAGGAATACTTATAACCTTGGGTGATTATAAGCAAAGCACAAAGAAATTTTGCCATAAAAGCGTTATTGAATGTATAAATGGGGATCAGCTTCTTGAAATGTGCAAGGAAGTCCAAAAAGGAAGAGAAGTTCTGCAGATCAATGAGTGAATTAAAGTATTCATATGTAAAACATATACATTGAAAAAAAGAATCGGGATTACAAATTTTTTTCATATGTGTTACCTTGATTTAATGTTGAACAAATTTTATTCGTTCATTAACCCAAATTATTTGTTCAACTTATAATAAAATATCAGCAAGCGTCTTGATAGAAACAATCGCTAAAAATGTGTATTAACACTTATTCAAAGGGTCTTTTATACGCATCCGAACGATCATTCCATCCTCACAGCCGATAAATAAATCGTCCCCCACGCAAAGAACAGCCCCGCAGCGTTTCCCACAGTCTGTCAGGAGAATGCACTCGCCATTTTCGGGATCCCATACCCGTATGACGCCTGCTGCATCTGCAGAAACAAGATATTTACGCCAGTTTGTCAATGCATATGTTTTCTTTGGAAACTTACCCAATTCCCTGGCATGGCTGCCATCCTTCTGATTCCAGATAAAGACGGAGCCGTTGCTTAGCGTGAAAGCAACATAATTGTCATAGATGTGCAAAGCTTCTACAGTGACGTTCTTTGAATCTGTCTTCCATACGATGTCACAAGAGCCTGCCTTCATATTTCTCCTTGTTAATTCACCGGAAGGCGTGAAATACAGACTGTCACCGGAGGGAGCAATAACTTCGGCATTGAGCGCATCCCCCGGTATGCCGCACTGTTTTCCTGTTTTCAAATCCCAGCACTCGGTCCGGCAATCCCACGCCTGCTTGCGCAGGCGAACAAGCAGCCTGTCCTCACAGATTCCAGCGGCTTCGGCTTCACCCTCCAACTGCTTCAGGATCCTTTTGCTTTTACCGGATTTCATATCCCATATCCTGATAACGCTTTTTCTCTTCATGAAAATGGTTTCGTCACCTTCTGCGGTGAGAAGCTTTCCACCATAAATAAGCAGGCTTTTGACCGGATATTTGAAGTCTGACAGAGTCTTCAGGCATTTACCGGACGACAAATCCCAAACTTTTACAGTTTTATCCGCAGAGGCTGATATCAGCTTTCCGTCATGTGCCGCCAAACATGTTACATTACCGGTATGTGCATCACTATTTTCCGCATGCCCGCAGCCTTCAGGATTCCAGATGTGAACATATCCTCTTCTATTGGAGGAAACAATCATACCCTTATATTCCGAAAGGGATGTGACCGGTGAGTTATCGGTATTAATAATATCGTATTTTTCCCCTGTTTCAAGATTCCATATTATGATGTTCCCGCATTTATCACCGGAAACAAGCCTGCCACCTATCATTTTAATAGCACTTATTCTATCGCTGTGCCCTTTTAGCGTCATGATGCATTTTCTCCGTTTGATATCCCATACCCTGATCTTGTTGTCGCCGGCGGTTGTAATCAATTTATGATCATATGCCAAAAGTTCTGAAATACTGTCGTTATGCTCACCCCACTCTCGCAGGAAGCATCCGTTTTTGATATCCCATTCGCATATTTTTGTGTCAAGTCTGCTGAACAATCGGTCACCGTCAGCGGCAAGCGAATAGTACATGCCAAATCTTTCGCACCTGTCAAAGAATTTCATTCTGCCATTTACGCAGGACATTATGACGGTTTCCGGTTTTTTTGCGTCAGTTCTATTACCCCATGTATATGAGTAAAAGTCGTGCTCATGTACAAGAATGGGTATTATATTGGAAGCATCCGAAATCAATCCTTCATACTTAAAGCGGTACATCCCTGTTTTTACGTCCCATACCCGGACAGTTTTGTCCGCTGAACCGGCATACAGCAGGTTCCCGTCAAGCGTCAGAGAGGTTACGGTAGCGTCGCTCTGCAAGGTATAAAGGTATTTACCGGTATCGATATCCCATACGTGAAGACCGCTGGAACGATATTTTTCGCAGCCTGTAAAAAGGAAATTCTCATACACTTCCAGAGCATGTACTTCGGCGGGCATCGGGAACGTTTTAACAAGCTTGCTGTCCGGTGAAGGGAGGTAGGATTCGGCGGGCTTCAACCAAACAGAATTCATTTCTTTATCCGCCTGCATCAAAAGTGTTGATACTCCATCATCATTGATTTTCTGCATCCTTGCAAAAAGCTGCGTAGCAAGGTCTTTCGCGTTATTACGCAGCACATGCGCCGAAAGTGCAAGAAATCCCCTGATTTTGCTCAGGCCATTCTCTGCATTGCCGCCGCCCGCATAGTCATAATCCCTGATCAACGTATCCACACCGCAAAGGCGGGACTTATTGAATATCCAGTTATAGTTAAATAACATCTTTTTCAGGATGTCATCCTTGCCCGCGCAGTGAATATGATAAGATAGTTCTGCAAAGGCTCTGGCATTTTCTCCTTCGAAGCGGGAGTTGGAATTGGGATCGGAAAAACTTCTGAAACATTTGGCAAGGATGTCATGAAACTGCAACGCATGGTCGGCATACCGTTCTATGGCCGCCTGCGTAAAGCTTTCGTACAGGAAATCCGTCCTTCCATCCCGCCGCACCAGAAACGGACGCAGCTGGCGCAAATATAAGCGGGTCGTACTGCGGATTTCAATGTCGGATATGTGGGGAAATTCCTGCCTGAAACAAAAGGCAAGCTCGTTTTCACTTAGTCCCTTTCGAGAACAGCAAAGAAGTCCAAACAGGAAAGGAACCGCTTTTTTTGGCTCGATCGCAGTATATGCAGCATCATTTTCCAGACGTGCAAGAACACTGTCAAAGGCTTCCTTAGGGCTGTTACCAAAGCGTTTGATCTCATCCTCGATCTGCTTGAACGCGCCGAATACGCGCAGCTCGGAAAGAACTACTTTAAGATATAGGGCGTTTTCCGATGCAGGCAGTTTACATATGGCATCTATATACCCATCATCAAGACTTTTAAGATATTTTTCCAGATAAGTGCCGATGAGGCTGCGCTTATCTCTCATATCCCTAAACGGGCGCAGGTTGCACAGCGTGAATGAGTTGCCCCACCAAAGCTGATTCTTCAGACCGCCCACGCTTTCATCTTCAGCAAAGCTTATAATCATTTTCAAACCTTCCGGTGTATTGTAAGGAAGCCATCGAAGCATTTCCATTCCATCCGGAATCTGATTGACAGCATCGATGATTATTACACATGCGCCCTTCTTTGCAACAGCTTCAAGTACTTTCCCAAGCTCTGTTTTTAGCATGTCCGGAGATGACGGGCATTCGACGCCTGCCTCGTCAAAAATGCTTTTCCAGAGGCTTAAGGCATCACAACTCATGTCCGATGCACCGCAGAATCTTGTGTAAACATGATGACCTGCCCAGGCCAGGCGGCTGGTATAATTAGCAAGCAGCATGGTTTTGCCGCTGCCTGCAGGAGCGGTCAGCAAGAAGTACTTCGGAGATCTGTCATTCAGATACCCATCCAGTTCATCGAAATCTCCATCCCTGAGAATAAAGCCTTCGGCACTTTGCTGCATAAACTGCGCCTGTTGCTCCAAATCGGCTTCCAGCGCTGTCCGTGCAGCTGCTGCGGCGTGTGCGGGGAATTCTTTCTCAATCTCTGCTTTCAGCCCATCTATAATGACATCTTTCAGAGGCCTCCCACCCGCCGTATAATCTACAAGCCGCCCCTGTGACGCATCAGCGCCCTCGGTAAGCAGTTCGGTTGTAACGATGCTTTTATCAAAACGGCAGTCATAGCAGGTAACATTACTTCCATATTGCCGCACTCTATCTTTAAAGCTTTCCAGCTCATGGTCGGTTTTGACCGAATCGTGCTCTGCGGCGTTTGTATATATTTCCTTTTGTGCATCGGTTAGATTACCGGTAAAATTGTCATTACGGAAGAAAAATAACGCATGGTCTACCGGAAGAGGCGTTTCCCCCTTGCCATCCACCATGCGGCGCATAGGCGATAGCAACGCGTGCTCAATTTCCATTTCGGTAACCGAGCTTTTCCCAACGTACGGCTCAAGGCCCGGATAACCCGAAATAGTTGTCTCCCCTATATCATCCTGCTTTGGCACCCATCCTCG
The DNA here is from genome assembly GCA_039679375.1 of Clostridiaceae bacterium. Taxonomy (GTDB): domain Bacteria; phylum Bacillota; class Clostridia; order Acetivibrionales; family DTU013; genus JBDKVA01. The sequence goes on along the minus strand of JBDKVA010000153.1, from coordinate 24,886 downwards.
CCGCTGCCCTAAAAAGCAGAGGAAAAACGGGCGGCACGCATCTATATTTTTCAGGCAGGCAAGAACCGTATTTTTTGCCTCGGATTCTGCGCCGGTAACGCCCCAGCGGAGGTCAATATCAACAAGGCGCAGCTTTCGCGCCTCACACCACTCGTAAAGTTCAGGGAATACGCTTTTTACCAGATAATCACGCTCTGCGTGCATATCGTTGAATGTTGAGCTGATAAAAATATAGACATTTTCCCACTGCATGACAATGCCTCTCCTCATAACAAAATTTTTGTATAAAGTTAAACAGCTTGCCTTCTATATATACTCATACCTATCATGCCAAGAAGTACGGGTATGTTTCTGATCGTATCGCGGTCGAGCTCTTTGATTTCCTCTGCCAGCTCATCATAAGGCACGATATATGGGCTTATTTTCTTTTCGGCATCCTTTACCTCGCCATACACCCAACCGGAGCCTGCCCGTTCACGTACCCATTCGTTGTGCTCGAATATTGCCAGCGCTTCAACGGCATCTTCGTGTATCTCTGCTACAACTTCGCCTTCGCTGCCTTGCGGACGCATTTCCCAGCCCATGATGTCAAGTTTATCCGCAATACTTCGAGCCTGGCGCAGATTCGAATATTTCAGCGTGTCGGGCAGATCGGCGAAACGGGGGTATGAAAGCGGCTTATTTGGGTGGCGTTCAAGCTGCTTTTTATTAAAAAGCTCATGTATGGCGATCGCCAGCTTTTCAAGGTTATCAAGCAGCGGACGGGGCACGATGGCATTGTCCTGCTTTATACCGCTTGACAATACAGTCAGTCTGTCCAGCGTCTCACAACCCACAGAGAAACCGCCGGTGAATACCGCATCCATATCAAGCAGCTTGCGGAATAAGCTTTCCTTTTCAGCAGAAAATTGCGCAGGCAGCGTACCCTTTCTTGCTATGTAGGTCACATTAATGCGCTTATCGCTAATCACGATCGACGCTTCTGCGGCATGTGTACGCTTTTTGTCAAGAATGCCATAAGCCTCACGGTTCCATTCCTGCAGCTCATCACAAAGTATGAGCAGGTAGGCTATGGGATGATCCTTGGGAGAAAGACTGCTTTTGTTAAAGGGCGGCTTCATGATCGCATTTTTATAATAGTTATGCAACAGTATAGCGCTTGCGCTGTCCAAAACGGGGCAGAAGAAATACTCCGGCTTATACTTGCAACTCTGAATAAGGAAGCCATACCATTTCAGCACAATAATGGCGCTATAATATCCATGATCGATAAAACCGCTTTTTGCCATAACGCCCACGAAGCTGTCAAGCGCCGCTTTAACATCCTTTAAGTTCACGCCCAGCGAAATATGCAGCTTATGGGCAAGCAGATCGATAGGCTTTAGCAGATCGACATAAACGCAGCTTTCATATTTTTCATAATAGGTTTTAGTAAACTCACGTTTAGGAATTACCTCTGCAATAGAATTCAGCGCTTCAAAATTGTCAAATTCCAGATGAGATTTCATCTTGGCACCACTGTCTATTTCAGTTGCAAAGTCAATATATTTGCTGATTTGCCTGCCGATAATCTCTATCGGATAACCGAGATCGTGAAACATGGATGCGATCCCCCAGCGATAGAAAAATTCCTCATGCTTCGTGTCATATGAATATGGATAATCCGCTTTATCCATTATTGCAGCATTAAATGCTGCACGAAAGTTGCAGTTTTGCGAATAAATGCACAAACCCAGTACGAAAACATTTACGGAGTGGATGTAATGATCCCTCTGTTTTTCAATGAGTGTTGCGGCGTTTTCCTCGTAGCTGCGCAGTATGTCAAGCAGGTCGATAAACGGATTGCTTTCACCCTCCAGGGTGATTCGATAGCTGTCAAAAAAGGCTTCATATACAGCAAAAGCGGATTCCTTTGTTTCGTTTTCAAGAAACTCAAGAACCGCCTGGCGCATAAATGTCTTATAACAGTGTCCTCTTGAGACATCCTCAAAAACTTCCAGCTTGTTGAAAAAATCATTTACATATATTTGTAAATTATTCATACCACGCCAACCTTTCATTCTATCCTTCCGACATATACCTGCATTATATTTCTTGTAACTTATTGCTGCGAAATTGCAATAAAAAGCAAGAAAATAGTTCACATTCGCGGCAATAAGTACATTCGTTGGGTTGTGGGCGGTAGCCCACATTGGTTGTAAAATTATTCAGCTTAAAACATAAACATTTGCCTATGGCGGCAGAGGTATGCTCCCTCAATCCATAATCATCAGCAGATTACCGGGTCATAATGCCGGTGCGGAATTGTTTCGGGTATGGATATGTCCCCTGCGTTCCGTTTCCTACCTGCCCATATTCATTATTTCCCCATGCATACAATTTACCATCTTTACTTAGAGCCATACCCTGTATAACATTACTGCAGCTTATTTTTGCAATATCAGTAAGCACTGTGGTATTTGTTTCAGTGTTAATCAATTTACCGTTAGATTTGAGGACATATAGGTAGATAACCTCTTCATTAAGGTTTAGCATCTTACTGCCGGAATACGACATACATTTCACATCATCCATTACCTTTTTAAAAATGCTGCCTTTAGGGGTCCATTCTTGTTTCAGGAGTTTTCCATCTGCTGTTAATAAAAAAGTATAGCTATATTGAGAGGACCCTTCTAAAATCTGAACAACATTTATTGGTATAGATATAGGAATTTGTATAGTGGCGCCATTCTCATCTGTGAGGGTATCTTTTTCTATTTTATCGTCATCTCCTATACTAAAAGCATAATCTTTATGCAGTCTTCCATCTTTACCTGCATAGATCCAACTGCCATTGGTTGTAAAGGATGATACATTATTGCCGACTTGCATGGCAGGAACCGGTACCTCCTCATTATTGAAATTTTCTCCGATATCTATATTTCCCCATGCCCAAAGTGTGCCATCATTTTTAAGTACTGTCGAAACATCAAAATTAGCACTTATTGCAGAAACATGATCCATTACTTTAATAGGCTTGGGAGCGTAATTGGTTGTACCATCCCCGAGCTTCCCATATTTGTTATCGCCACATGCCCAGACTGATCCGCTTTTATCTAAGATAAGGTTGTGATGCCGGGCTGCTGCTACAGCTTTTGCATTATCGAAAAACTTAACTGGTTTATTTGAGAAAACTCCGATTTTCAAGTCATCATACATATTATCCTTTTCACTGGCCATCATTCCCCAAGCCCATACACTGCCATCCTTTTTAACTGCCAAAGCATAATCATCCGTTGCTGAAAAATCCATGACATCTTCGAGCACGATGGTGGGATTCTCTACATAACCAAAATGTCCGATTCCCAATTGTCCAAAAGTATTATCACCCCAAGCCCAATAGGATCCATCCTTTTTAACGGCAATCATAGTACTGCCATCTGCATCAGCATACGCAACATCGTCAAGTACCTTGTATGGCGCATACCCCTGAGGGATTCCCGGTGTTGCTTCGTTATCATAACAACGCAATCCCCAAACCCACAGGCTGCCATCATTTTTTATGGCATAAGAGCCATAATCGCAGGTCCCCATTGTTTTAACGTCATCCATGACTTTTGCAGCAAAGGCTTTGTTTTCTGTCTGTTCATTTTCGGAATAAGTCGTCTGGTATTCTGTCCTGTCCAATCCAAGCTGTCCATATGAATCATCGCCCCAAGCCCACAAACTGCTGTCATTTTTCAGCGCAAGACAGTGCCCAAAGTCACTTACGATCGAAACAACATCGGACATAATCTGCTCAGGCTTTGAATGGTTTCCGGGAGCAAGACCGCTAAAATACGTAATGTCGGGATCTTCACTCCAGTTCCAAACGGTACCGTCCGTTTTAACTATAATAGGTAACCCATCCATTACTGTTGCGCTCTTTACATCACTTGCGACATATTTTGGAGTTAATTTTACGGGGTCAATATAATACAAGTTATAGTTGTAATCAATTGCCAGTGCACTGATGCCACATTCCGCTATCCACCAAACACCGGACATAATTTTTTTTGGCTTGATTTTTTCTCCTTCACCAAAATTATTTCCATCAAATGTTGTGGTTGTTCCCCAAAAATACAGATCACCATTTTGCAATATGGCATAGCAATTATTAAGATTAGACTCCACACAAACGGCTTTTGAAAGTATTTTTACAGGTGTAGAATTTCGTAAGGTACTGGTTGCGCCGCCCAGTTCACCTCGGAAATTGTCACCAGTCCCATAAAGACTGCCATCTGATGTAATATAATAAGATGTCGGGTTGGTTACGGATATAGGGTTAACTCTTATAGACGGAGTTTCCTTTAACTGCGGCGAAGGGGTGGCTGGTGTTGTTATTGGTGTTGGAGTGGGCATGGGCGTGGGACTTGCAGTTTTGGTTGATTCATTATTAACAACGACCAGTCTTTTACCTGACTGCCATATATTATTGAAGTCTGAATAAGTGTATTTTGCAGTTGGACCTATAGATTTATTTCTACCTGGATCATTTAAGTAAATATATGCATCGTCGTATCCTTTTACAAGAGCAAAATGGCTGAGAATGCTTCCCTGGTATACTCTTGATACGTGTACTATTACTGGATTTCCTGCATCTATAAAGTTTTTTATATCCTGAGTTGTTTGATTGCTATAGATGGCGGCATTCTGAAATCCCATCATATTTTTCAGTATGCTTTGTATTTTATAAACATCAGTAGATGACCCATTATAATTGTTTATCGGCGATTTATATGAACTGTTGAAAAGCCAATCATCAACAGACTTAATTCGATCGATTGTAGGGCTTATTCCTTTATAATAAGCTTCAACCATCACACAACATGTTTGCCCGCAATTTTTTGTATGGCTCCAATCACCAGGTGGAACCTGAGATATGAAGGGAACGCTAAGTGAATTTGCAGCATACACAGTATTATCAATACCAGTACTGCATAAAAGAGACGTCAGCAGAATTAATGCTAGAAAGGCTATGATTTTCTTATTCATATTCTTCCTCCAAATTTATTGTAAAAATTTAATTATTACCGGTAAAAATTATTTTTGCAACTTATATCATTTTATCAGAAGTAGATTTTTTAGTAAAATTTATATAATAGTATTCTTCTATGGTAAATTCCAGAATCCTCTTTTTTATGATAAATACATTTTGAAAAAGGGTATAGGTAAGAGCTAAATATTAATCTTATAGGCTATTTATAAAAAACATATTATAGTACAATATTATTATTCAATTTGTATGATTATGGAGAAAAGTTTTTAAGCAAAGTATTGGGGGAACTATAATGGACTTGACAGGAAAGTATACTGAAAGGCAGTTTCCTAAAAGCAGAGAGATGGTTATTGACGTGGTAGAAATGGGATTATTAAAACATCACATCCAAGGGTCGGTTGATATTGATGTAACTTTGGCTCGTGATTATATCCATAAATATAAAGAGAAGACTGGGAATAGAATATCTTTTACGGGATGGGTAGCTAAATGTATCAGTCAGGCAGTAAATGAGAATAAACAAATCCATGCACTTAGAAAAGGGAAGAAGAAAGTGATAATCTTTGATGATGTGGATATTCTTATTACGGTTGAAAAAACACAAAATGGGGAGAGAATCCCTTTGCCATATGTTATTCGGAGAGTAAATGAAAAGAGTCTAATGGAGATAAACAATGAAATCCGAGCTGCTCAAATTTCGCAAGCAGAAAACAATGCTATGGTTATTGGAGAAAGTGCTCTCTGGTTAAAATTATATCAGACAATTCCTAAATTTCTCAGGAAGATTATACGATACAAAATAATGAGAGATCCGTTTTTTATTAAGAAAAACGCTGGAACGGTAGGGATAAGTTCTATTGGAATGATGGGTAATTTTCGAGGATGGATTATGCCTATAAGTCCATTACCACTACATTTTGCACTTGGAGGAATAACTAAAAAACCGGGCGTGGCAGGTGATAATATTGAGATACGTGAATATCTTAGCGTATCCTTTTTATTTGACCATGATATTATAGATGGAGCTCCTGTTGCCAGATTTATTGAGCGATTAATTAATTTAATGGAAAATGCTTTTGAACTTGCGACTATTTAAAAATGGTTTAATGAATTTGTTTTAGATCGAATGATAGTCATATTTTCAAGGGGTTTTCAGAATGCTATGCCTGTCTCTTCCTGTATTCCTTCGGGCTCATCCCGGTTTCATGCTTGAAAAAGGCTGTAAAATTGCTCTCGGAGGTATACCCGATTTTCTCCGATATGGCACTGATCGATAAATCCGAATGGAGGAGCATGTTTTTGGCATGCTCTATTTGCACTTCCATGTGCTTTTGCTTAAAGCTCATGCTGTACTTTTCCTTCAAAATCCGGTTCAACTGGCTTTTGCTCAGGTGCACCAGCTTGCACAAATCCTGTATGGCCACCTTGCGGCTGTAATTGAAGTCAAAGAAATTATCAATGACATGGATACGGTCCTTTATGAGTATTCTTGGCGCCGCTTTTATCTCATACCTGCAATTGGCGGTCATTTCACGGATGATGTTTATCATGAGCAGAGAAAAAAGATACTGAACCTTTGTATAGTATCCCATGTTCTCATTTACCAATTCAGACTGGATTTCATGGATTATATCCCCTATTTGGCCTGATGCATTTCCGCAATGATAGAATTGTATATTTGACAATAGGTATACAAAGCTTTTTATCTCCTCTTCGGAATAAAAATCGCCGGCGTTATTTTTTATATTATAGTCAAACTTGCAGCTATATCTATGGAGCGGGTCTTTGGCAGAACCCTTTTGCATATGGTAAACGCCGGAGCGTACTATGTAATAGCTGCCTGGAACAGCCTCAAACTGCATGTCGTCTGTGGATATGATTCCTGTACCTTTGATGATGAAATGGAATTCATAGGTGGCATGCTTGTGTCTTTCTGTGCTGGATTGGGCAGGTTGGTTGAAAAAGGCATAATCGACGGATATATTGAAAGTAATCGGTCCTATGCTGGTTTTGATGTTCCATTCTTTGGCGGATTCGGCATATTCCTTCATGGCTGTATTCCTTATTACCGGTACCTAGGCTATATATTTCAATTATATAGTTACCATTTTGTTTATACAAGAAAATTATTAAAACGAATCATAAATTTATCAAAAAGGAATGCTTTTGAAATACCAAATGTTTTTGACAGATTCTATAATCTATATAGAATACGAAAAAGACCTTACACATCAAGTGGAAAGAAGGAAAATCATATGACAGAGCAGTCAAATAAAAAGAATTTGACACAGGAGCTTTATTTGAAAGCTAAGACAATTATTCCGGGTGGGACGCAGCTACTGAGTAAAAGGCCTGAAATGCTGGCACCGGACCAATGGCCGGCATATTTCAGTAAGGCTGCCGGTTGTGAGGCCTGGGACCTGGATGGAAAGCATTATTATGACATGGCGACCAATGGAATAGGCGCGTGCCTGCTTGGATTCTCCGACCCGGATGTAAACAGTGCGGTAAAAAAACGCATCGATCTTGGAAGCATGTGTACTTTGAATCCGCCGGAGGAAGTGGAGTTGGCGGAGCTGCTTTGCGATATTCACCCCTGGGCGGAGCAGGTAAGGTTTGCACGCTCGGGAGGAGAAATCGGGGCTGTTGCAGTCCGAATTGCAAGGGCAACGACAGACCGCTCGGTAATAGCCATATGCGGTTATCATGGATGGCATGACTGGTATCTGTCTGTCAATCTGGGTGAAAGTGACGGGCTGAGAGGACACCTGCTGCCCGGATTGGAACCGCTTGGAGTACCTGCGGAACTAAGAAATACGGCATATGCCTTCAAATATAATGATAGAGAAGGATTTCAGGCAATCCTTGACAAGGCGGGAGACAAACTTGCAGCGGTAATAATGGAACCGTGCAGGTACAATGACCCGGAACCCGGCTTTTTGGAATATGTCAGGGAGAAAACCCACAAGTGCGGGGCTCTTTTGCTCTTTGATGAAATAACAATAGGCTGGAGGCTTACTTATGGGGGATCGCATCTGAAACTTGGCATTCATCCTGATATGGCTTTTTTTGCTAAAGCAATGGGCAACGGATATCCCATAGGTGCCGTCATCGGCACAAAAGAAGCCATGGATGGAGCACACAAATCATTTGTAAGCAGCACATACTGGACGGAAAGCGTCGGGCCTGTAGCAGCGCTTGCAACCTTGAAAAAAATGAAGGCGGTAAAGGCAAGTGAACATGCTGCAATGATAGGCAGCATGGTTGCAGATTCATGGAAGATGCGTGCGTCGCAGCATGGCCTTGATATTTCAACCGGAGACGGATATCCCTGCCTGGCGCATTTCAGCTTCAGGCATGAAAAAAGTGAAATGCTTCGTACACTTTATACTCAGATGATGCTTGAGAGAGGCTTCCTTGGAACCGGGGCTTTTTATCCTACGGCAGCGCATACCGGAGAGGTGGTTCAAAAGTATGATCAGGCTATTGATGAAGTGTTCGGCGAAATTGCGCTGGCAATAAAAAATGACCGGATAAGCGGGATGCTGAAGGGACCTGTAGCCCATACGGGTTTCAGAAGGCTTAATTAATGCGATAGGGCTGTGTGATAAATTTCAGATTGGGGGCTATTGTTTTGAATAATGTAAAGTTTACAGGTATTATGCCTGCTATTGTGAGTCCATTGAACGAAGATGGATCGGTAAAAGAAAAATGCTTGAGAAGGTTGATCAACTGGCAGCTGGAAGCGGGCTGCAAAGGCTTCTATATTTGTGGAGCAACCGGTGAAGGGACGATTATGAAGCCTGAGGCCAGGAAGGCGATGGCGGAAATTTCTGTAGATGAGGTGAAAGGAAGAGCTTGCGTCATATCCCATATAGGTGCTATCGATTTGAGGACCGCGCAGGATCTGGCAAAACATGCTTCCGACATCGGAGTTGATGCAATTTCTTCGGTACCTCCGTTTTTTTACGGTTATGGTGAACGGGAGATCATGCAGTATTATCAGGCACTGTCCAACTCATCGGATGTTCCTCTTCTCATGTATGCATCCCCTTTGTCCGGGATGGCAATCAAGGCGGAACTGGTTGAAAAGATGCTAAGCATCAGGAATATGACGGGTTTGAAGTGGACCAGCTATGACTACTTTGAGATGAGAAAGATAAAAGAGCTTAACGGCGGCGATATTAATGTTATTAACGGTCCGGATGAGACATTGTTATGTGGTCTGACAATGGGTGCGGATGGGGGAATCGGTGCAACGTATAATCTTATGCCAAAAGTGTTTGTAAAAATATATGACTGTTTTACCTCTGGAGATATCAAGGGCGCACAGGAAGCACAGTATAAAGCAAACAGGGTAATACGGGTTTTATTGAAGCATGGCGTTTTAAATGGTGTAAAAGATATGCTGGAGATGCTTGGCTTTGATGCCGGATATTGTACATATCCCCTTAAAAGATTTACTCCGTCTGAGCAGGAAGCGTTCAGAAGCGAAATCAGAGCATTAAAGTTTGAAGAATTGTATCTTTAAACTTTGTATTAGGAGGCTGAAACTATGAAGGATTTATTTTCAATGAAAGACAAGGTTGTGATCATTACAGGCGGAGCGGGTTATCTGGGATCGGCAATAACCGAAGGACTCCTGGAATTCGGGGCGTCGGTGGCAGTCGCGGATGTCGCTGAAAAGAAACCGGAAGAGATTGTTGGGCCAGGAAAGACCTATGACAGGTTGTACAGCTTGAAATGCGACGTGGCGAACACGGATTCCATAAAGGACATGTTCAGAAAGACCAGGGAAAAATTCGGGAAGATCAATGTGCTGATCAACTGTGCAACATATGGGGCCGGATATGGTGCCACGGGCACGATCGACAGGATGTCCGACGAGGATTGGGCAAAAGGGCTGGACGGAGCGGCAGGTGTAACCTTCAGATGCACAAGGGAGGCCATTGCCTATTTCGAAGAAACCGGCTGTGGAAATATTATCAATTTTGGTTCCATGTATGGTGTTGTTTCACCGGATCCTGGAATTTACGGAAACAGCGGACAGAACAATCCGGTGAATTACGGGGCCGGTAAGGCAGCGGTTTTGCAGCTTACCAGATACTGTGCAGCACACCTTGCTTCGAAAAATATACGTGTGAACAGTATTACTCCCGGACCTTTCCCGGCTCCCTCGAAGTTGCCTCCGGAGGAATTCCTGAATCAGCTTAAAAACAAAACAATGCTAAAAAAGGTCGGTACTGCAAGAGAAATAGTAGGAGCTGTATTGCTTCTTGCATCGGATGCCTCCACCTTTATGACAGGAACGAATATAACGGTTGACGGCGGGTGGACCGCCTGGTAGAATGCTGCGGCTCTGCAAATGTATTCAGATACATAAGAAAATTGTTTGGACATGGGGTATAAAGATGATAATTACTTTTGTTCCTTTCTAAAATTACTGGGAGAAACGTTATAATTAGCTTTAAAAAGCTTTGAAAAATAGTTTGGATCATCAAATCCTGTTTCAACAGTGATTTCGGAAACACTTTTTTCGGTAGTCATCAATAAATGTTTTGCATGCTCAATACGTTTCATTGAGATATATTCCTTGAAACCTATGCCGATTGTATCCTTAAAAACACGCGAGAGGGTATGCACCGAAATACCGAAGTAGTCTGCAACCTGTGTCCTGCAAATGTCCGGGTCTGTAAAATTATTATTCACATAGTCGGTGATTTCCTTTTGGCGCATACTGTATATATTTTGATTTTTTTCAGACACTTCATTACAAACATGCTTCACAGAGATGGAAATTGCATTCAGCAAATCAGGAGCATTAGCATGCATCAGCAATTCTTCAATTTCATGTTTGTCAAGAGGAACCATGATTTGCTGAATACATTTAATATAGGATGTGAGTACATCGTAGCATATATATCGCTGCAGGAGGACTGTATCTACTTTCTCTGTTATATATTGTGTTATTTTTTGCAAAGATTTTTGGGCACTATCTTCAGAACCATTTTGGACATACTGTAGGAAATATATGATATCTTCTGTTGGATAACCTTCAATAGAGGACATATCGAAGGCTTGGACGGAAATGGGAGATGGATCCATGGAAGAAAGTGCATTTAGATATGATTTGCGGATATCATCCAGCTGTGACACCGTATGGCCTACACCAATGTGATATTCCAGGCCATACTGGGAAAGCAGCTGACACTTAATATGCTGTATAAGAGACTGAAGAATGCTTGTATCTTTTAATATGCATATTATAACAATACAGTTTTTATAAAGATCATCGGTTATATAGATATTTGTATTGCATTTGATAAGCGACAGCTCTGAGAGCCGGGCCCTGCAAGCAGAGTCCATTTTAAGCCCGGATATTGTCAGAACGCAATAGCTTCCTTCCCGTAGGTTTATATCCATACTTTCCGCCTCTTCCTGCCTGATAGGATTGGCGTAGAGAAGATTCCCCAGCAGGTAATCCATCAACATGGAGGATTGTCTTGATACTACATTTTCCATACGTTCCAGTGTCCCGGTAATGATATTCATTTCGCTCTTTACATCTTTATTGCCATTAGGACTTTTAATCTTTCGGACAATCTTCAATATTGGTTTATAATTGATATAAACGGTCATTACTAAAGCAATGATAAACCCAATAGCCATAAAAATTGAAATATTGAAGATTGTACGATAGAAATTTATCAGGCCCTCTTCAATTTCATCGTGCGGCACGATGGATACGAACACCATTTTGCTTGAATAATCCTGCACTTTAAATAAGGCATAACTTTTAACGTGATCAAAATAATTCATGAACGATTTATCCTTATTTGTGAGAAATTCGTGAAACGCTTTGTCCTGAAGCATAGAAGGGTTCGGTTGCCTGTTTGTAAAAAGAAGTTTACCATCATTTGCGAACACACAAAACTCAAGCTGTCCCGAACTTTGTGTACCAAATAATGAAGTATTGATCGAATCACTTCTCAGGATATAAAAAACAAGCGCTTCGTATCTATTGTACATAACTATAGGTATTCCAACAAACAGACAGCCTGACTGGCTGCTTTTATCATTGAATGTTGATAGTATTTTCATATTTTTGTCGCTGATAGTAAAGAAATTTTTTATTAATGGCGCAAGTTCGCGGGAATTACCTGTATATATATTAATAAAGTCAGTCATCGCATATTTGTAGGAAGAACTGATAATATAATCCGTATTTTTGTAATACAAACACAGCTCGCTGGAAAGAGGCAATCCGACTTTATAATTAGCCAGATTATTGACAGCATTAATATAATAATATGGGTTTGATTCAATTAATTCTTTTTTAAACCTGCTTTCTTCTGCCGTTCTTTCATCTGAAATAATAACGGCTTTATACTTTAACATATTGAGCTGGTCCTGAAAATACTTATAAAAAGATGCGGTTGTTTTCCGGTAGTAATCCTCGTTTCTATGTATGACTTCGTTATAGGCACTGCTGATAATTACAAAACCAAAAATAATTGCAGGAATGAACAATGACAGGAAGAGGCTGTTCACCAGCCGTATCAGGTAGTTATATTTAATTAGAAAGTTTTTTGCCGACATATTTTTTACCTGCTGTCAAAAATTATGATTATATAAGTTGAACAAATGATTTTGACTAATGAATGAATAAAATTTGTTCAACATTAAATCAAGGTAACACATATGAAAAAACTTGTGCTCCAATTCTTTTTTTCAATGTATATAGCTCTTAATAAAATTATAAACTCGTTAAATATTGCTGTAAACTATAAAGCTTTCTGTTCTAATTTTTTTGCCCATCATAATGATATGCCGATTGTTTTCATTCTTTCGTCTTGATAATATATTTAAATATCAGGTATTTCAACAAGAATAATGTGCATGGGATTAGTATTTTTTTAAGATATTGCTCATTTTCTTTACTGCATACGCTTTTTACCGATCTGCTGCACAATATTACGATTGTTAATCCTCAGCTGCCATGCCATTATGAATATGACGTTATTGATCCGGATAAAATCCGACTGGCAATCAGAGGGGGAGATTATTATTAATGAAAATAATGACGGCTAATATTGAAATACAAAAAAGGTCCTTATGGACTGATATTTTAAAACACAGAACATATTATCTTTTCCTTTTACCGTCTATCATCTATATATTTGTATTTAAATATATTCCGATGTATGGCTTGCAGATAGCATTCAAAGATTTCAACGGAGCGCTTGGCATTTGGGGGAGCAAATGGGTTGGGCTGCAACATTTTGCAAACTTTATCGGGGGTTATTATTTTTGGCCGGTTATAAGAAATACTCTTGAAATTGCTGTATATTCAACTGTAATTGGTTTCCCTTTTCCAATCATACTTGCACTAATGTTGAATGAAGTAGGCAGTCATAAGTATCAAAAATTTATGCAGACTGTGCTGTATGCGCCTCATTTTATTTCTACAGTCGTCATGGCTGGCATTATTATAATTATGCTGTCTCCCACGGCTGGAATTGTTAACTTTGCAATTGAAAATCTGGGCTTTGAAAAACAGTATTTTATGATTCAGCCCGAAGCATTCAAACACATTTACGTCTGGTCGGGAGTATGGCAGGAAATGGGATGGGGAGCGATTATTTATCTGGCAGCTCTATCAGCAGTAAACCAGGAATTGCATGAAGCGGCTACAATTGACGGAGCAAACCGTATTCAGCGGATCTGGCATATAAATCTGCCTACTATCAAGCCTACTATTGTTATTTTACTTATTTTAAGCATCGGGAGTATTGTGAACGTAGGTTTTGAAAAAGCATTTCTATTGCAAAATGATCTGAACCTGCAGGCGTCGGAGGTTATTTCCACGTATGTCTACAGGAGGGGGCTCATTTCAGGCAACTACAGCTTTGCGTCGGCAGTAGGGTTATTTAATAGTATAATCAACGGCATTCTTCTTATAATAGTTAATTTGATTGCTCGAAGAGTGAATGAGACATCATTGTTCTGATCAAGGGAGGCAATAGTCATGGTACAAATAAAAGAAACCAGGGGCGATCGGATTTTCAGCATAATCAATTTATTAACTGTAAGCTTGCTGACATTGATTGTCCTTTATCCGCTGATCTACATAGTATCCTGCTCTATCAGTGATCCCAGCCTCGTAGGTTCGGGACAAGTCTGGCTGTATCCGAAGGGTATTACATTTGCCGGCTACAGAAGAGTATTTATGGATAAAAATATTATGATCGGCTACGGAAATACGATTTTTTATACTGTTTTCGGTACACTGCTCAACCTCTTCCTGACATTGACGTCAGGGTATGCCATTTCAAGGAAGACCCTACCCTTGAGAGGTATTATATTAACTTTTTTCGTAATTACCATGTACTTTTCAGGTGGCTTAATACCCTCGTATTTATTGGTCAAGAATTTAGGTCTGATCGACAGCAGACTGGTATTGATCATATCCGGCTCGCTCAGCGTTTATAATATGATCGTGGCCTCTACATTTTTTCAAAATGTACCAAAGGGCCTGGAGGAAGCGGCATTAATTGATGGATGTACTGTGGCTCAGACTTTCATAAAAATTATTCTTCCTCTTTCCAAGGCTTTAATAGGCGTTATGGTTCTTTATTATGGGGTGGGCCATTGGAACTCCTATTTCGATGCGTTAATTTATATTTCGGATACAAGTAAAAAACCGCTTCAGATTTTTTTGCGTCAGATTCTAGTTACGGATCAGATGAGCATGGCTATGTCCGGCCGGGTGTCGGATGAAAAGCTTGCTGAAATGGAGCAGCTGAAGCATCTTTTAAAATATGCGGTCATCATTGTCTCATCCCTGCCCGTATTGATTATGTATCCTTTTTTGCAGAAGTACTTTGATAAAGGCGTCATGCTCGGCTCGTTAAAAGGCTGACGTTACAGGATTACCGTTACACTGGCTTTACCGGCGGCTTATGCCGTTGGCAAATATAAAATAAAAAATAAAAGAAGGGGAGATCAAAAATGTCCAGGAAAGTTCTCACGCAGGTACTTGTATTCATTCTTATCGCAGGATTAGCAACAGGGTGCGCTACGTCCGGCAATACACAAAATTCACCTGTCTCTGCCGGCACAGCGGCGGCCGCAACAACTCCGGCAGCCACGGCAAAAAAAGATAACTTCAATCCGACGGGATATCCCATTGTTGACAACAAAATTACTGTAACCGCAGCGATTAACACGTATAACTATTACGGCAAACCGGAAGAGATGTCTTATTGGAAGAAATTGGAGGAAGTAACCAATATTCATATTAAATGGACATTGATACCCGATGATGATGGGACTGCCTGGAGCCTTTATTTGGCGTCGAATGATTTTCCTGATTTTATTCAGGGCGGTCTGAAAAATGACGCGCAGTACAGGTACGGTGTAGAAGGAGGCAGGTTCTATGATTTTTCAAAAGAATTATATGAATATATGCCGAATTTAGTGGCTGTATTTAAAGAATATCCATACGCAGAGAAGGTCATCCGGCAAATCAACGGTGCAATATATACCCTGCCCCGAATTGAAAAAGCTCCAACCTCCGCGGCCGGCCAAATGTTTTACCGCACGGATTATCTTGAAAATGTCGGCATGAAGGCTCCGACAACCGTTGATGAATTTTATAATGCGCTGGCTGCTATCAAAAAAGCAAATTTAACACAAGGATACGCTCCATTGCTTCCATACAGCAAATCGAATTTTACAAAAAATACAGAGCCTTTCCTGTTTGCTGCGTTTGGAGAGTCAACGGAACCTAATTTCGCTGATGACGGCAGCGGTAAAGTCGTATATAACCGTATTTCCGATCAATACAGGTACTACCTTGAATTTTTGAACAGGCTGTTTAATGAAAAACTTCTGGAAAATGAGTTCTATACATTGGATACGGCAACGACAGCGGCAAGAGCCAAAGGAGGACAGGCAGCGTTTCTCAGCAATGCAAGCAATATTCTGGAAGCAGATTTCCCTGATGGCAAAATCCATCTTGATTGTTTGGCGCCATTGACTTCTCAATATACGGATACAAAAAAAGTTCAAGGATACAATTCCATCAGGACACAAGGCCCTGCGATAAACAAAGACAGTAAATATGTGAAGGAACTCCTTAGGATGTTTGACATAAACTACGCTAAGGAAGAAGTAGTGCCGGGCTCCGGATTGTATTGCTTATCCCAGAATATTGGCCTGCAGGGTACAGACTGGGATTATACCAATGCTGAGAAGACCGCCTTTGCGTTTAAACTGCCCACAGACTGGACCGGAAGCATATGGGATTGGGAGTCCAAATACGTTTCGTGGTATCAGGAATATAGCGTGTATGATCAAATGGTTACCAGCGGAAGCGGAAACAGTCTTGCAAGAGAGACAGGCATGATGAAAAACAATATACCTTATGCGATCCCGCTATTTCCTGACTCGCTGATGAGGTTTACTTCTGCTGAAGCTACAGCGAAAGCGAATAAGTTTACCGATATTGAATCTTATGTATCACAAACCGAAGCCCAATTCATTACAGGGGTAAAACCGCTGAGCGAGTGGAACGAATATGTTCAGAAAGTAAAGGATATGGGTATTGACGAAGTACTTAAAATTGAACAGACTGCATATGACAGGTGGAATAAATAATCAGGAAACGCATCGCAATATACAAAGCATTAATGGAAATAAACAGCCGCCAGCTAAGGTATTCATTTGCCTTAGCGGGCGGCAGGTTGTCTTGCGGGTGTAATAAAACGATTAGTAAAAAAGGAGAAAAATCATGAGACGAATATTCAAAAAAAGTATTAGTCTATTGCTCATACTTTGCATGGTATTACCATTTATGCCATCAGCATCGTTTGCTGTCGGCCAGAATATTGCAATCTCATTTGGTGCCGGCCCTATCAAAGATTATGCCGCAAATGGCAACGGCACATATGATTACGTGTACTTTGGCGGCATCAAATGGCGTGTGCTGGACGACAGCGGCAACAGCGGATCGTATGACTTCGACCGTTATACCCGAGCCACCGGTAACAATCAGACTGACTTCGACAACGGGTTGTATTACGCTTATGATAAAGCTTCCTTCACTGCAGCCGAAGGCTCCTATGATCCCAGTGGAATCTATTACACCAAAGAGGCTGGAGTCAACGTCAGCGAAACGGTGTACTATTCGGATGACCCCGACAGCGTGGAAGCGCCAAACGCCTTGTTTCTGCTGTCGGAAAACGTGCTGAACCAAGGTCAGCAGTATCATGCGACCAACGTGAGCGAATGGAGCACGTCCGACATCCGGAAGTATTTGAACGCAATTGACGAAGACTACTCCGCAGCTTCCTACAAGCTGGATAGCAGCACCTATGCCAGCAAGGACGGAGAGGTTGTGAACGCATCCGAGAATGGGTATAACTTCTTCTCCGAGTATGGTTTTACCGACGTGGAGATCGCAGCAATACTGCATACAACCAAGAGCTCCAGCTATAACTCCGACTCAAAATTCAATGCCGGTACCAGTCAGACATATAACAACCTGTCCTCCCTCACCTATTATTCGGGGTCTCTGGACGGCGATCAGGTGTTTCTGCTGAGCGCGGAGGAACTGATGAATAGAGGCTGGGGACTGGATAATATCGCTACGAGGCAGATGACGTCTAATTATTGCTGGCTCCGCTCCTCCACCAGTTCAGGAGCTGCAGGCAGCGTATACAAAACAGGCGAGTTGATCAACTATAGTGCAACCGGTACGGGTGTCGGCGTGCGCCCCGCTTTAAATTTAAACCAGGCGGCGGTTCTCTTTGCGTCTGACGCTGCGGAAGGGAAAATGGCTGTGGCAGGTACCACACCGGCAGCACTGGCGAGCACCGGTACGCAGACATGGCGGCTCACTCTGATTGACGATACGAACCAGAGTGTTACGGTGGATTCGGCAGAGGATGAAAGGGATGAGACCGCTACGATCTATTGGTCGAACGCCACTGTCGGCAGCGGCATGTGGGTGTCCGCTATCGTGGTTGACACGAATGGCACGGAATCCACTACAGATGACGAGATCGTCAGCTACGTCAAGCTTGGCAGCGCGGCAGAGAACGGCAGCGGCCATGCAAATATCAACCTCAGCCTGGCGGCTGATGAGGAACTGCGGGTATTCTCTGAAAACTGCGCTGCTTCAGCCACCGGCACCGACTATGCTTCTACGCCGCAGGCAGTCTTGCAGGCAGTCGAGTATGATGCCTGCACCGTTTCCTACGACGCTAACGGCGGCAGCGGAACTATGACGGATGCAAATAACCCGTATAACGATGGCTCTATGGTGACCACGCTGACCAACGGCTTCACCAGAGAAAACTATACCTTCACCGGCTGGAACACCGCCGTTGATGGCATGGGCACCGCATATGCTGAGGGCGCAACTTTCATAATCTCTGCCAACACTACGCTGTACGCCCAGTGGTCTTATTCCGGCAGCTCCGGCGACGGTGATGATTTTTCCATTGTTATGTACGATGGGAATATTCTCAATTTTTATCAAAATGGGGGATTGTATATAAAAGAAGGAATTGTATATGCCTCTGCAGAGGAATTAACATCACAGGCAGGATTAGTTATCGAAACTCAAGACGAAGGATTAATTGAATTTACTAACGTAGGTATTGATTTTAAAGCTGAAGCCTATATAGGTAAAAATGAGGTTATGGTCAATAACGTAAAAAGAGGAATTCAGGGAGCGCCGGAGATTATAGATGGAGCTATAATGTTCCCTGTTAAAGAATTTTTTAACATGCTGAACTGCTCAGTTAAAAAGGATGGAAATAATCTTATCGTTGAAAGTCCTGTTGCAAAGGTGTTTGCAGATAAAGAAGTCATAGTAAAGAGAGCAGAGGCATCTCCTATAATAGATGGAAAAGTTGAAGATGCAGCATGGCAGGAAGCTGAAAAACTAAGGGATTTTACAACAGTATTCTATGATGAGAAGCCAAAATCCGATACAGAGTTTATGGTGACATATGATAATGCTGCGATGTATATATATATTGACTGTGCGTCTAAACCCGTATCCCTGGAGGCAATATCAATAGTATTTGCACCCGAAGCGGTTATAGGAGATCAGACGCCTCATTATAGTCTGCTTTTAAGACCGGAACCTGAAAATAATGCAGGCAGAAAAGGTGGAATTACAGTTTCTTATAGCACAGCTGAACGACATGAAATCACAGAATATGAGGTTGCATACATAATTGGTGACAATTCATGGTCAGCAGAACTGAAAATACCATATAGCGCTATGATACCTGAGGAAGGTAAACCAGCTCCTGTTGTTGCTTATGGCGATACCTGGAGATTGAATATGTATCGATTCCGTCCCTTCACAGAGGGAGCAAGTTCATGGATTCCTACAAGGTATTCATTATATGAGGATTATCCGACAGGAAAGAGCGCGTATGCTGTCGATGTATCATTTGCTCCAATAACCAATATGACAGGCAGTATTTTCTTTGAAAATCAACCCGTAACAGTTTCTCCATGCGGAGGAGAAAAAGACTGTATTTCTGTAAGTACTACAGGTGCGGGACTTATTTATAAAGGGTATACTGAAAAGGCGTTATATTTTAATAAAGGTAATTTAAGCGTCAATGATGAGTACCGTGCCGAAATGATTAATGAGAAGGGTGAAATATCAGAGGTTCAAATCTTAAGTATAAAAGAGCTAAATGATAAAATATTCTTCAATCTTAAGCATCCTGTAATATCAAACGAAGGCCTATACAGAATTAATATCTGCAAAGATAGCGGAACATTTGTTGAAAAGTATGGTGTAATGTTTAATAAACAAGCGGTTATGGAAGCCGGTGCCAGATATAATAGCTATTTGATTAAGGATGTTCCGCCGGAATATCAAATACAGATGGATGGCTTTAGTATAAGTCAAGAGGCTGAAAAGCTTATTTCAATAATACCCGATCAGCTTGGTTTTTATTACACAGGCGATCCTGCCAGACCTAATGCTCTGCCATACTCTTTGTATAACTACTATTATGGAAGTGACCCATTCACAATTATTGCAAAAACAGCAAGTGAAACCGGTATAAAAACTACTGTAACACTTGGTGAAGGAATAATTCCAGAAATATACGCTAATAACAAGAGCATTACTGTCAAGACCAAAACAGGTAAAGATATTGTTTATGATTTCTATGAGGACGAAAATGGTAAACAGTATTTCATGGATCAATATGTTAAGTTTTGTCAAAAAGCTGCTTTTCTGGGTCAAATAGGTAATCTTGCAAAAACGGATCCGGTAGGCGCCGCATATGCATTATATAAAGTTGCAAAAGCGTATCAGGATTGGTCGCCAACAAGTGATTACCCCTGGAGAACTTATCCTACGGAATGGGAATGGGGAGCGCCATATCCTTACTTTGGAGGGATATGGGACAAATGGTACACTGCGGAATTAAGTACCATGCAGCCTATAGTGGATGCATATGGCGAACTTGAAAAGACGAATGCTTTTGAAATAGTTAGCCAGTACGTGGGCGAAGACGTTGAAGCACTTTTGGCAGATAAGGTGTTTGAAAATGCACTTGAGTATGTAAAGACATTCTCGATATTAAATCATAACATGGAATATAATAATTGGCTTGGACGTATAGCAATGTCCAAAGCAACAGGTAACCCTGATTACATTCATGAAACAGTAGATTTAGTTGATAAATTTACTTCAAACGGTTTCATGCTGGACGGCTTCTGGAAAGAAGTATCATTTTCTTATCATGAGCAAAGTATAAATGGTTTGGTCGCTACATTAGATAAATTAAATGGCTGGTCTGATCCCGTGGGATATATCTCTCCAAGAACAGGTCAGAACTTCCAGAATCTTGCTATGTATCAGAAATATCCGGTTTTAAATGCGGCGAAATTAATGAACTCAATGCTTATATATCCTAATGGCAAAGCATATCCTTCACAGGATACCTGGGCAAATGATAAGTCAAAAGCTAATGAAGAGGATTGGAAATTAGGCTCAATGTTCTTATCTGCGGCAAATATTGCAAGGCTGTCAATAGGCGAAGGTAAAGACACAGATCAATTGTATATGGCTTATGCACCTAAATATGGACATAAACACTATGATCCTCTTCAGTTATCGCTTTTTGCAAAGGGACAGGAGCTTTTACCGGACTTGGGTTATACACATACTATATACAGAAAATGGGCAACTTCCACAATGAGTCACAATACTGTGGTTGTTGATTCTAAAGATATGGTATTGGATGACACATCAATAAATGGCGGAGTACTCGAGACATTTGCAAATACGGATCAAACAGTCCAGGTTATGAAGGCTGATTTTGCGAATGCATATCCGGAATTAGAAGAGTATGATAGAGAACCCTGGTATATAAAAATGGAAGGCTCAGATGATAACTATGTTATTGATATATTCAGAGTGGATGGCGGCAATAGACATGAGTATACATTGAATGGTGACGCAAATAGTGAAATGGCTGAGCTCACAGCTAATGTTGATATGAATTATTATGGGCCGTACCTTTTGCCTGAAGGAACAAAAGTAACGCAACCTATTGATGAAAATGATACAGGTGATGCTGAAGGTAATTACTATGGGTACCTATATATTGAGGATGTAAAGAAAGCTGATCTTGAGGATGGCAAGTACGAAGTTTCTTTGGAGACAAAAGACGGTGATACTAAAAAAGCCGGCATGAAAATCACAGGCTTCGCTGGAAATGATTCGGAACTTTTGATAGGAAAAGCTCCTTCATTACGACCGGTAAGATTAGACACTTCAAAGGATAAGAATGAATTGGTAACAGGCTGTTATATGCCCAAGATGGTTGTACGCCGTGAGGGAACAGACCTTCAATCGACCTTTGTAAACGTCATGGAGCCTTATGCGACAGGCTCTTCAGCAAAAATAACATCTATAGAGAAGCTTCAGACTGTCAACCCTAAGGACATTGCGGTAGAGGTTACTTATCCATATACATCTATCCCAGGCAGCACCATTACAGATGTGATCATAAGTAACTCCGACCCTTCGGTACCTTTAACTGTCGGCGATATTACCCTGAACGGCAAGATGGCATTTGTAAGGTATCTGGATGATCAAGTATCCGGCGTTTACACTGTGGAAGCCGAAAGTGTTGTTATAAACGGTCAAAATTACGCTGGCGGCAGTAAGTTTGAAGGCAATGTTGTCAATACGATGCGCAAAGCTGAAAATGCTGACACGGATGCGTTTGTAGTTGATACCACTGTTCCGGATACTGCAGTCGGGAAAACAATAACAATAACCCACCCGGATGGAAGTGCTCATGCATTTACGGTTGCAGGCGTTACACCGCAAGGTCAGAATACAATTATTGAAGTAACGGGCGGAGACCCTGGATTCGATATGTATGAAGACGGGTCAAGTAAACTTTTATTCTACCCGTTAACCTCATGGAAAGGCGGCCATACATTTAAGATTGCAATGGAAACAGCTGCTGATACAGGAGTCATTAACCATGATCCAAGCCCTATCAACGACTTTACCATAAGCCATATCGACGACTATACCGCAAATGGCAACGGCACATATGACTACGTGTACTTCGGCGGCATCAAATGGCGTGTGCTGGACGATAGCGGCAACAGCGGATCGTATGCCTTCGACCGCTATACCCGGGTCATCGGCAACAATCAGACTGACTTCGACAACGGGCTGTATTACACCTATGACAAAGCTTCCTTCACTGCAGCCGGAGGCTCCTATGATCCCAGTGGAATCTATTATACCAAAGAGGCCGGAGTCAGCGTCAGCGAAACGGCGAGCTATTCGGATGGCTCCAGCACTGTAGACGCGTCAAATGCTCTGTTCCTGTTGTCGGAAAACGTGCTGAACCAAGGCCAGCAGTATCATGCGACTAACGTGAGCGAATGGAGCACGTCCGACATCCGAAAGTATCTGAACGCTATCAATGAAGGCTACTCCGCCGCCTCCTACAAGCTGGATAGCGGCAGCTATGCCAGCAAGAATGGAGGGGTGGCGAACGCCTCCGAGGATGGGTATAACTTCTTCTCCGAGTATGGTTTTACCGACGCGGAGATCGCGGCAATCCTGCATACAACCAAGAGCTCCAGCTATAACTCCGGCTCGAAATTTAATGCCGGTACCAGTCAGACCTATAACAACCTGTCCTCCCTCACCTATTATTCGGGTTCTCTGAACGGCGAGCAGGTGTTTCTGCTGAGCGCGGAGGAACTGATGAATAGCGGCTGGGGACTGAATAATATTACTCCGAGGGAGATGACGTCTAATTATTGCTGGCTCCGCTCCTCCACCGGTTCAGGAGCTGCAGGCAGTGTATACAAAACGGGCGAGTTGATCAACTATAGCGCATCCGGTACGGGTGTCGGCGTGCGCCCCGCTTTAAATTTAAATCAGGCGGCGATTATCTTCGCGTCTGACGCTACGGAAGGGAAAATGGCTGAAGCAGGCAGCACACCGCAGGCACTGGCAAGAATCGGCACACAGAAATGGCGGCTCACTCTGATTGACGATGCGAACCAGAGTGTTACGGTGGATGCGGCAGAAGATGAAGGCGATGGGACCGCTACGATCTATTGGTCGAACGCCACTGTCGGCAGCGGCATGTGGGTGTCCGCCATCGTGGCCGATACGAATGGCACGGAATCCATTGAGGATGATGAGATCGTCAGCTACGTCAAGCTTGGCAGCGCGGCAGAGAACGGCAGCGGCAATGTTAGGATCAACCTCAGTCTGGCGGCCGATGAGGAACTGCGGGTATTCTCTGAAAACTGCTCTGCTTCCGCTACCGGCACCGACTATGCTTCTACGCCGCAGGCAGTCTTGCAGGCAGTCGAGTATGATGCCTGCACCGTCTCCTACGACGCTAACGGCGGCAGCGGAAGCATGACAGATGCGAACAGCCCGTACGTTAATGCTTCTACGGTGACCACGCTGACCAACGGCTTCACCAGAGAAAACTATACTTTCACCGGCTGGAACACCGCCGCTGATGGCATGGGCACCGAATATGCCGAGGGTGAGACCTTCACGATCTCTGCCAACACTACGCTGTATGCCCAGTGGTCTGAGTGCTCTCAGCACGGTGCATGGAAAGTCAGTACTGATATGGATGAATCCTGCACTGGTTATTTAGGTACATCCAAGGATACAAATATAGGCAACAGCTGGTTCCTGTACCAGAAGGACATTAAACTCCCTGAAAAGGATGAAGATCTGTACGAAATCGACATCATTGCCGGTAATCCCAAGAAGACCGCTAATATAGTAGGAAAAGTCACCATTGCTAACATCGGTAATAATCAGTATAAGGCAACCTGGAAGTTTGACAACGAAAATGCTGCCGAGCCTGATAATCCAAAATATTGCGATACATACACATCAGTCACCGTAAATGACGCGCACTGGAATTGGAGCGGCGAAAAGGTGAACTCAGGTGTAAAGCTCAATAAAGCTCCCGGGAAAAATCTGGTGTTTGAAAACGGAACAGTTTTTGTAACAAACGAAACGACTATCGATTTCTATGTTCACTTTGCAATTACCATCACAACTTATGAGTATCAGAAAATTATTGATACTATAAATTGAATGTATTATTCCAAACAGGTTTATGTATCTTGGCCAATAGCTGAAATGGAATGGCTCTGCTTTCGATAAGCAGGGCCATTTCGCGTTGCATAGACAACCACCAGCTCTGCTGGTGGGTAAAAAGGCTTAAGCTCTGAACAAAGACTCCTATGATATAATTGCAAGCGACTGACAATCGCAAGGCAATAAATCATAGGAGGTGTCGTATGGGT
>JBDKVA010000152.1:0-46845 GCA_039679375.1 Clostridiaceae bacterium | reverse complement strand
ATATTCCGATACCTCACCGAAAACAGCCTTTTTGGTTAGGGTTTCCTCCTTATCCCTGTACAGCGAAAACTCCACATACTTGTCAGCATAATCATTTAGGTCAAACCCGTATTCATTAATTTTATCTATAATGTTTATATCATCTTTCACACGGAAGGAGGCATCATACGGAGCGCAATACTTATAGCCGCTGTTTAGCGCGTTGTTCGCCCCCATACCTGTTGACAGTATGCCAATAGTGCAAAAGAGCATCAGGCAAATAAAGGACATGGAAATATGTGCTGTATTTATTTTGGAATTGATCTGCCGCAATATAAACATGTTCAGTCCTTTATAATACGCCTTTTTATTTGACTGCAGGAGCTTGAGGAAAAAACCCGACAGTGACGCAAAGAATAAAAAGGTACCTAAAGCGCCCAGCGACATCTCAAATACCAGCTTTTTATCAAACACCTGAATCCCGTTCTTCAGTACAAGTCCATAAGCAATAACGAGACTGGTAATCGAGAGGATAAACAGCATAATTGTCAGAAATGGGCTTCTGATTTTTGGCTTCTCATTTTGTTTGTCCGCATTGATCAAATCGATCAATTTATATTTTGTAATGGAAATCGTGCTTAAAACCATGACAATCAAAAATATGACGCCGAAATAAAGTACCGTCTTGGCACAGGCCTCAGATGAAAATATGAAACGGTATCCTGTCATGTCTACTTCAAACAGCTTTGCTGTCACTACAGAAAGTCCCTGGGATAAAAACACACCTGCAAGCAAGCCTGTTCCCAGAGAAAACATGCCGATGATAAAGGTCTCGATGACAAGCATTCTCGATATTTTTCCTTTTTTCATACCAAGTGTCATATAAATGCCGATTTCCTTTTTCCTTCTTCTGATGAGAAAACTGTTTGCATATACAATCAAAAAACCGAGGATGAAAGATATGAATATTGAAATATAATTAACGAGGTAGGTTATAGTTTTCATCATCTGCGCTGTCGATTCCGATATGATCATCATGGCTTTTTGTGCTTCAATGGAGTTGAAAATATAGAATATACATACGCTGAAGGTGAGAGTAAGAAAGTATAAGGAATAATCCCTGAAGCTCCTTTTAACATTTTTAAGCGATAACTTAAAGAACATTTCCTGCGTCACCTCCAAGCAGTGTAATAACATCAATGATCTGGCCAAAGAAGGACTTCCTCGTACTTTCTCCCTTGATCAGCTCGTTAAAAAGCCTGCCGTCTTTTATAAACAGTATTCTGCTGCAGTAGCTTGCAGTGAAGGCGTCGTGTGTAACCATCAGAATCGTTGCATTCAGATTTTTATGCAGGCTTTCAAGGCTTTCAAGCAGCATGCGGGCGGATTTTGAATCCAGCGAGCCTGTCGGTTCATCTGCCATGATCATTGCAGGCTTTGTTATGATTGCCCTTGCTGCAGCTGTTCTCTGCCTCTGACCTCCTGACATCTCATAAGGGTATTTGGCAAGTACATCCGTTATCTCAAGCCTTCCTGCCACTTCTTTTACTCTCATTTCCGCCTGCTTGCAATCAACACCCGATATACTGAGCGGAAGTATAATATTCTCAAATGCTGTCAACGTATCCAGAAGATTATAATCCTGAAAGATAAAGCCCAGCTCTTCACGCCTGAATCGGGCAAGCTGATTGCTTTTCATTTCCGTAATATCCTTGCCTCTAATGAATATATGACCGCTTGTAACCTTGTCAACAGTGGATATGCAGTTCAGAAGTGTGGTTTTACCGCTGCCTGATGCGCCCATGATGCCGACAAATTCGCCTTCTTTAACTGAAAAGCTCACTTTATCAATGGCTTTTGTAAGGCTGCCCTTATTACCATAATATTTTTCAACATTTTCAACGTTTAATATCTCTGCCATTCCAATCCTCCATCTATATTGAATGAAAAAATAATTTTATCGGCAAGCCTGCGAATAAGTTTTCAAAACCGTGACATTACAGCAACAGTATCCGTGGCCGTATCATCCGATACTTTTATGTTATACCGGTAATGTTTTTATTATAGAGGGGAAATGTGCCGCATGCCATTCTTTTACCTTACGGTAAACTTACATTTTTGTTATATTTACTTTATGTCTACCATTGAATTTTTCGGGAAAATAATACTTATCACAGTGCCCTTTCCAAAATCGGAATCGGCATGCAATGCAAGACCCAGCTTATCGCACAGCTTCTTGCAGATATATAGCCCGATGCCTGTGGATCTTACATTTTTCCTGCCGTTTGTACCGGTAAAGCCCTTGTCGAAAATCCTGGGTAATTCATTTTGAGGTATGCCTGTACCATTATCCTCTATCGATAGCACAACACTGTTTTCCTTTACACAGGCGCTGATCTTCACGCGGGCGTCCGGCTTGTCCGAGTATTTGACCGAATTTGTAAGGATCTGGTTCAATATAAATTGCAGCCATTTCTCATCCGAATAGACGATCACCTGCAGATTTTCCGTGACAACACTGATTTTATTCTGTATGAAAAGTCTGGAGTTTTTCTTCAAAGCATTAAAGCACACTTCCTCCAGCATAATTTCTCTGATGAAGTAATCCTTCTCCACCGTATTGCTTCTGGAGTAAAACAGCACCTGCTCCACATAAGCCTCGATCTTTTCCATTTCCTCATATATGCTGTCCATCGCATCGCATTTGTTATTCTGAGCAATCAGCCTTGATGCGGAAATAGGGGTTTTTACCTCATGGATCCACAGTTCGATATACTCGCGGTACTCCTCCTGCATATATTTATACCGGTTGATTTCTTCCAGCATTGCCTTATTTGATCCCCTGATAATATCATACAAAATGTTTCCCTCTTTGAATCCCGGGGGCGTGATGACCTCGGCGACAAGGTTTTTCCGGTCAAGCGAATCAAAAATACGCAGTAAATTATTATAAAAGTCCTTCTTGCTCATGTATTCGATCAACAGTGGTATGACAGTCCCCAAAATGTACAGTACGGCGATCAACGTAGAAAGAGCCTGTCCTCCGGTGGGGTTCAGCGTCCATAGTATGAAAATGGTAGTAATAAACACGATGGACATTGACAGTATATATGCCTTTTTTTCTTTCAGAAAATCATACAGATTCAATTGACCATATACCCCCGCCCTCTTTTTGTTTCAATCGCCTGATTAAGTCCCGCCTCCTCCAGTTTGCTGCGGAGCCGGTTGATGTTTACCGTAAGCGTATTGTCATCTACAAACATATTATTGTTCCACAGCTGTGTCATGAGCTCATCACGGCTTACAACAATACCTCTTTTTTCATAAAGAAGCGTCAGTATTTTCAACTCGTTTTTTGTAAGCTCACATTCACCGCCAGGATGCTCGATGCAGCTTCTGGAAAGATTGATGGAAAAGCCGCCGCAATCAATACGGTCTGGTGCGGTTTCCCTTGATGTGCGTTTCAGCACGGAGGAGATATGCGCAAGCAGGATCTGCGTATTGTACGGCTTTGTTATAAAATCATCCGCGCCGATATTCATAGCCATCAGCTCATCCAGCTCGGTATCCCTGCTGGTAACTACTATAATCGGTATATCGGACTGCCTGACGATCTCACGGCATATATAATAGCCGTCCAGAACGGGAAGGTTGATGTCAAGCAGCAAAAGATCGGGACTCGCAGCCAGCACATACTCTATAACATGACCGAAGCTGCACAGGGCGTCGCACGAATAACCGTTTTTTGTTAAGAATGTGCAAAGCTCCTCGCGCATTTTTTTATCGTCTTCTATAATCAGTATTTTCTTCATGATTCACATCCGATCGTTCTATTTACAAATAAATTATACAAATAAATACGAGAAAATAAAAGAAAAGTATCAGCTATTTCATTTTTATCTTTCGACTAATGCTTCAGAATTTTCTCCATATCTTTATTCCGAACCACTGATCGTACCTTGCACTTAAAGTCATTGCACAGACAGATCATTTTTCCAATATTGTAGATCTCTTTCAGAAAGAAAAAGTACTCTCATAAGATCGATCCATATCTCAAGAGGGTACTCCCGGTTTTTGAGAAAGCTACCCGTATCTAAACCCTATATAATTATCCTTTCAGGTGAGTTCATCAGTTCAATCAGATTTACAGGGTGTTCGTTATACGCTTCATAAGCAGGTGTATTGCCATCCTGCCTGTACCTTATTTCTTTTTTATATGGGGGCCGGACATCGATCAATTCAAATCTGCTTCGGTTATGAATAAACCTGTCCAGCGCCATTTCAGCGCCATTTATTATCAATTCCCTGGCTTTTTCAGGATGAATGTGAATTGCCGACAGATTTCTGTTTCTGTAGCCGTCGCAGTTTGTCTCGTCTCCTTTTCCGGGTGTCAGCCCTTTTTTTACCGATACGGTTTCAATCCCTCCGACCAGCGTTTTAGCCTCATGTGTGAAAGCCTCATCACCGGATCCGAAGATCGACCTTATACCCAAAAATGAGGCCATCATTGCCATTTGCCCAAATTCACCTACTGAGACGTCGTTAATTTTAAAGTCCAATACATTGAACCAACCCGTATGCGCAATATGTGCAAATTCCGTCCCTGCTTTCGCATGCTGGCCTACCCATGCGATTGCGTCATAGCTTTTATCCAGCGAAAATGGATATGGACCTACACTGCTCCTTATATACGATGTCCGGTTGTCCAGAAGCAGCTGGTTGATTCCGCCTGCCCCATGCCCGTCAAGTACCATGACTTCATCTGCCCCAGCACGGAAAAATCCTTCCGCAGCAGCATTCACTTCAAGGGTAAGCAGTTTTTTACCTTCTTCATAATATCTTCCCGTTTGCATTACCCAGTCATCATGGTTTAATACTCCGCAAACGCCTTCCATATCTGTCATGATAAATATTTTCATATAGTCATATTCCTTTCCTTGTATCTGTTATAATAAATATTCAGGCCCGGCTTGTTAGTATTTCTACTTCGTTTTACTCTTCCGCATAAAATGTATGGAACATTGTCACCCCGTCGTTTGGCGTATACCAATCGTAGGACAAAATCTTACCGCCAGCTTTGTAATGCATCGGACAGGATGTATAATGCCAGTCAAGAGGTTCGATACCGCAGGGTGTGTCAGCTTCGGTAAACGCAGCTCTCGCCCGTGCCAGATAATCCTTTGAAAGAAAACCGGGTGTAATTGATGTAAATATGGCTGCACCACTTTTACACGCCAGTTCTAAAAACCGCATGTTCAGTTCTGTGGACACCTTTTCGGTAAAGGCCGGGCAATCTGCATCACAACGGAAGAAACGGTTATTTTGGTGTAAACGGAAGGCGAGCGTATTGATTCCGTATTTGCGAGTAATCTCCCAGACACGCCCGCTGGTATCGGCACCGCTTCGCTGGATCTGATGAATACCCGCGGCAAGATGGTTGTAAGTATTGCAGCCTAAAACATAAGCATCGCCTGCAGCATCCTGAATGACACGGTACAGGTTTTTCATAATCTGTGCATTAGTACGGGAACGGTCAGCAAAATGCCACCCGCTTTTTGCAAGCACATGAGACAAAAAGCCCTCCCCCATGAAGTCCGGGCAGGTAAAATCATGCTTGATCAGCCGGTAACCGTCACGTACCATACCGGCAATGAGCCTGCGGATATATTCGAGTGCATCCGCGTTGGTGACATCTAGAAATCTGCCGGGTTTACTGCCTGTATTCTCAGGATGAAAGCAGACCTCCGGCAGGGGCTCGGCAGTCAGCATGGGGCGCACCCATATTCCAGGGATGGCACCAATTTCAACTATACTTCGGGCAAGGGCTGCCATATCGCCCATCTTTTCGGAGGGTATAAATGGTCCACCGTAATACTCCTCGGTTCGTCCGATTTCCCAGCCATCGTCGACGAGCAAATAAGGTTGACGCTTACATCCGGCAGCAAGCTCACAGCACAAAGCTGCATCCTTTAGCACGCTTTCACGGGAAATATTCCCGTACGCATAATACCAATTATTCAGTCCAAAAATGGGGCGTGCGGGAAGATTCGGCTCCGGACACATCATGCTGCTGAATTGCTGACAGGCGGCAAAAGAGTTTTCACTGTCATTCCCTTCGCGCTCACATATCTCCGCACATAAAAGAGGCTCCTTCAGGATAACGCCATCACCGCCATTTCGCACGTCCATCCAAAGAGAAAGGCCCATGGGGTCAAGCTGCCAGAAGCAAAAACTATTGCAGCCTGTTCTGACACCGTAGCCGTGAGTCCTCTCTCCATCAAAGCCCATAAAATACCAGGGAAGCGCCGCTTCGGGCCTCACGGGATTCCAGGATAAATCACCGAGCGCTACACACCATGCATCCTGCAGAATATACTTAAGAAAGCTGAAATCGCCTCTCCACCGCAGCTTGATTCTCAGCACCGGCGTCATGGATGGCTCCGCTATCACCTGCAAAAAATTCTCCTTAACGATGAAACGAATGGCACACCCTGCCGCCGAAAATGCATCATTTGCTTTCACACCTGCGCTGGGCATCCCCTCTGACTGAAAAAAGGCACTGTCCGGTGGACGTAAAATGGAAACAAATCGATTCATAATGAATTCTCCCATACATCTTCAGTCACTTCAACAACCAACACTACTACTCAACTTTTCTCCAACCTTTTATAAATAATTTGTATAAAGACTTGCCACTCGCAAAGACGACCTCGTTATTCTTGCCGGCAACTGCACAGCTTACACGCCCTGGCAACGGACTAACTTTTGATATGGAAGCTTTATACACATCTAATATAGCACATTCATTATCGAAAAAGGCTATAATGAATCTCTCATTCAGTCCAGTCATGCAGCTGCAGTTATTATCCGTATGAATAGTATTCAGGTAATCAAGAGTTAAGCTGTCATAAAGTGATATATCCAGCCCAAATGATACTGCGATACGATCTCCGGCAGCTTCTATATTTTGGGGGTTTGCCCCAGGTGGGAATTGAATTCTTTTAACTTCTCTCCCCCAGGTATCCCACATGCATAAATGACAAACCTGTAATACTGGCTTCAATCCATTTGCATTTCCCCCGGTAATAAAGTAAATATATCTATCTCCGGATGCAATACCTGTTATAGACTGTTCCGGCACAGGATCATACCAGGTCTCTACCTTCTGTGTTTGCGTATCAACACGTGATATTCCCCCGCCGAATATACCGTAGTCAGCCATCCATCCAGTCCAAAACGCTCCATCCGGCCCGATCACACTTTTAGCAGAGGGACGTATAAGCTTCGGACCTGCAGGTTTTAATGTCCTGGGATTAATATTGTCCATCTGATTCCATGGCAGTAAAGGATCATAAACAATGTGATCCCCTCCGGAATATGAGGCCATAAAAATTTTACTGTTAAAATACTTTTTTCCGTAAACTTCTCCACTATTTTTACATACCTGCAGTGAATTCCAATACTCTTTACTTTCGGGATTATAATTAAAAATAGTCTGTCCAAAATTACTAGATCCCCATATTTTACCTATATTATCGCACGCTATTGATAATATACCGGTCGCGGGAGGTTCAACGGGGATTTTTTTTAATGCAGGGACACTTTCTCCCTTCTTCATAATAAAGTATTCCTGTCCCATTATTCCTGCTGATGATCCATTTCTTAATGTTGCCAGAATTTTGTAACACTTATCTAAGCCCTCGTAATTTTCTTCAAAACTACACATAGATGCATTAACTTCTATTTTTTCTAATGTATATGGGTTATAAAATACTCGTTTTTCATTATAACTTATACACGCAAATTCCTCCGTCAATAGTTCTAACTGCGAACCCTCTTCAAGTACCTTTATTTTTTCATTTTCTTTGATATCCCATATGATTACCTGCTTTTTTTCGTAGCCGCAGTTAATAAAAAGCCTTCCGCCAACATCTTTGGAAATGAAACGGCAATACATATTCCCTGCATTATCCGACATCCTGCCGAGTGATTCAACAAAATGC
Source organism: Clostridiaceae bacterium (assembly GCA_039679375.1). Taxonomy (GTDB): domain Bacteria; phylum Bacillota; class Clostridia; order Acetivibrionales; family DTU013; genus JBDKVA01. The sequence goes on along the minus strand of JBDKVA010000152.1, from coordinate 38,863 downwards.
TTCTCCGGGTCATATCTGACAAGCAGGCATCCGGGATAGGTCCCCCCATATACCATTCCATCAGAAGCTTTAACCAGGTTCCATATATATGTTTCATCACCTGTCTTTAATGGCTCTTTCCACAAACTGGTCCTTAGATTGAAACAATGTATATAGCCGAATAAACCACAGGTACCCACAAGAAGCATTTCATTATTTACATTTAACAATGCCCATGCTCCCTCATCCCCAGGCAGTTTTATTTCTTCACCGGTTCCATTTTCTGTGTCTATGAATATCAGTATTCCTGTCCCTTGAGACACAAAACTGCAAAACACCAGCTTTTCTCTGCCGTCTACAGGATCAATTAACGAAGTCCCGCTTAGTATACAAAAGTTTCTGCAAGGTTCTCCCAATGATTCATACAAATCATTCCGCCCCCTTATATACATTTCCAGGTCCATTCAAGTGGTACTGTTATTGCAGCACCACTTGATACATCATATATATATCCTTCTGAAAAATCATTGACATTTGCAAAGCCTCTTACCATGGAAGCGTCCCCGATATCAAGAATAAAAGTGTTGTCTTCAGCTTCTTTTACAGCCTTTATAAGGTACACTGCATTTCGCTTTTTATCATTTTCAATATATAAATAGCGCCCAGTCAGCATACTAATATCAAAGCCTTTAGTTTCAAAGCTTACAGTAAGATAGTTTTCAAAACTCAGATCTTTTGTAAAATCAAACAATCTTCCTTTAACACAACCGAGTTCTTTTTTAATAAGATCAATACCGTCAACCCTGAGCAGCGATCCATCACTGACAAAGCCGGTCAAAGGCCTGTCCGCCTCTGAATAGACGGCAAAAGCGCCCTTTAATTCAATCCTGCCGTCAATGATATATTTTTTATCAGGATCAAGGGTATTTATAATGTAATCGGTTCTTCCTCCTTTTAAAACAACCTTTACTGCTGCTGATGAAAAACTGCAATCCATACCGTCTTCCGCTATAATTTCAACTCTTTGGGCATATTGAATTTTTCTTGATTCCTTATATGGCTCTATTAAAGTCACAAACTTACTTTCCAGGTTTTTACCATTCCTGTGGGCTATAAAATATCTAAGCTTTTCCGGATTGCCAGGTTTGTTTCTCGGAGGCTGTCCATCCGCCAGAGCTATGTCATCAACACTGCACAGCATGGTAAGCCGCAAATGTATATCCTGCTCTTCCTTGTGCACACCCCAGGTATCTTTTATTCTCCAGTCTACGCTAAACCCTTCATGCGGCTTATCACATCTTTCCACATGGTTTAAATAGTGGAATCCGGAACCATTATACAATTCTCCCGGAACTCTGTCATACGGCTGCATGTACGGGACGCATGCACCCGCATACGTGCCTCCCTGTTGTTTCACCAAGTGGGCTCCGTTTACGGCTGCACCTCCTTCAGCTGCGTGAAAACTGTAGTGGTGGTCATACCCGCCCCTAACTCTGAAAATGTCGATGTAGTAAGTGTTTTCGCTGTCCACATTTACCATTATTACCGATCGTCTATAAAGCTTAGTGTCGCAATATGCAAAAGGCGCCTCTACATCTGTCAGTTTTATCAATTTAGAATCTTCAAAATGATAAGGAATTCCGACAAACGAGTGATCCTGCCTTCTGCAGTTAACTACCACAGTATTATGGCTTATGGTATTGTTTGTCCACTCTTCCCTGTCCGGACAGTCTGCAGTATACTCCGGATAGCCGAGATCCGGCGCAAGATCTATTCCATATGCGTAAATATCAATATTGAGGGTATCGGAATGAGAATGCGCAGTGCAATTTCTTCCATAATACATCCACATGCCACGCTGTGAATCATTCAGCCCATTTATTTCACCTTCTCTAAGCGCTGTAAATCCGTATCCCGTCAGGTTGGAGCTTTCGAGGCATTTCAATTTTCCGTACCTGTCCAGATCCTTCTTCATGCTCTCTTCAAGCTTTTCATAATCAACAAATATATCTGGAGCTGCATTTTCTATCGGCCTGCTGCCAAACAAATAATCAATAATCCTCGCAATATGAGGCTCCCGATACTTCAAATACCGCTTCACAAGCCTGGGATACGATACCATTATGCCCGGAGCACCTGTCACTCCACTGTCCCCTATAGGAGGCGTAAATTTGCTGCACATATTCAGCTGATATTCGGGAGCAAGTAATTTTGCAAACCTGGGATTCCTGTACAAATTATGCTCTGCTTGATTATCACATGCTTCAAGAGCTCCTGCCAGCTTATAAATATTATCTGCCCACACTTGATTATATCCGGGTCCGGATTCATTGCCGAATCCATCTCTGTCTACATCAGATACAAGTGCATTCAGTATGTTGCCGCCACGGTTTATTTTATCACCATTTTTCACAATTCCTGCGGATCTGAATATCCAATCCAACCATTGCTTTCCGGCCTTCCGGTCGTCCGTCAAAACGGCTGCAATAGCAAGAGCACTCTGATGCAGCCCCGTATTTCCTCGTATTTTTCCCGCTAAAACATCATCGAATACACATCCTATTATCCTGTTTTCAATGTTTTCCATGATGTTTTCGGCTGTTGCTTTTCTATTACTCAAGTGGTATCTTGAAGCTTTTTCTTTCAGAAATTCAATATATTTACCGCCCTCTTCACTAAGTTCAGGGTAAAAAGCATCATAAGCACAGACCAAATCCCATACGATTATGGCATCCCATATAGAACCCGTTATCTTCCCTTTACCGGAAAGTCCGTCACACATCCTGAAGCCATCCTTGATCCTGTAAACAGATGTATCCAGATCAGGATATACGTCAGCAATCCTGTCAAGGAGTATCAATCCCGCATGGGCATATTTATTTATACCTGTAAACAGATAAGCTTCTTTAAGGTCCTGCAGACAGGAAACACCGGACTTATCAGAAAACCAAATCCCGAACATATTGTAATAAGCAGCAAAAACGAACCTGTCACCATTTTCCGAAACCCATCCGAATCCGTCATCAACCATCCAGTTATCGGGCTTGTCAGGGTACAGTACATTTTTTAAAAAACTTTTATCCGCCTTCAAAGGATCAAAATTGCCATTCTCGTCTATCCCACTCCTGTAATAGCTTTCGAAATCATTAGAAGGGAAAATGAATCCGCAATTCGGGCACTGTAATTTCCACGGTTTGTCAAAATAGTCAAGGATCCAGCCATACTGACCGCAAGTGGCGTATAATCCGGTCCCGCATACCGGACATCCTTTTTCCTGGTTCACTGCATAGCTTCTTGGCAGCTTCTGCGTCGTTGGTATTTCCCAGATCCGTTCACTTCCTGCTGAAATGATTAGGTCCGCTCTTTTTACCGCCCTCTCCAACTTATTCCGCGCCCAGTCATATTTGCTGATATTTTTTATGGCGGCCTCAATCTTCTCTTCGGTATAATACTTATTTTTCTTTTGCCTCTTATGTCCGTCCACCTCAAATGTAACCAAAATAATCCCTCCGCTTTATCTCTTAATGGAATTGATAAAGTCATCTGCATCATATACAAAACCATAAAGCAAAGCTACGCGCCATAATGCTATTTCCTTTGCCGCCTCGTACCTGGCCGACTCACTGTTTTCAATCGCAGTTACTGCCTGGCGTATGGCAGAGCACATAACTCCGCGCCTGCCCATATCGACCATGCCTCCTGGTGAAGTAAGGAGACAGCCATCAATTGCAAAGCCTGTATAAATCAAATGATTTACCCCCTCGCTTCTGCAAAGCGCAAAAAGCTGTTCTGCATTGACGGCTACAGGCTCATCGCCCTGAGGCATTGCTTCCTTCATAAAGTCGAGACGGCTGAAGCCTCTATTGATATCCAGCTGATTGTGCAGGCCTGGAAACACATTTTCCGTCCTGAACCTGTTTAACTCTTCCAATACCGGATCACTTTCTACTGTACCACAGCATGGATTCTCTTTTGGCGCAAGATTTTGAACCCTTTCATATCCTTTACATCTCGAAGGCCGAGCCTCCGGTATCGTAACATGAAACAGCCTGAAACCGGACTGCCTTACCGTTCCAAGGAGTTTTGGGAATATTCCGGCGGCAATATCCCGGGCACGGTGAATATATTCGACTGCCCGGTACCAGCCGGGGTATTGCTCTATTGTGCCATTGTCCCACGCATGCATAACCACAAGTGCGGTATGATCCGTATCAACCGGCAGGTCAGCCTTTTTCCATCCGCCATATCCTTCCGCCGGGATATCCTTTGAATAATCGGCGTCAAACTGTTGATAATAAAATGCCGGAATCATTACTATGCCCATATGATTATCTCTCCGCTTTAAATGATATTTATTACTATTTTTTCATCCCTTTACTGCTCCGACAATGACGCCGTGAATAAAGTATTTTTGCAGGAAAGGGTAGATGATCATGATCGGCAGGATCGTCACCAATAATGCAGCCATACGAAGATTCTGCGGATGTACCATATCCTTTAATGATTTAGCAATACCACTGGCTCCACCCTTTGCCGCAATCATATTCTGCAGATCGTTTGTAGTAAGAATTTCCCTCAGCTTATACTGCAATGTAAATTTATACGGATCCTGTATGTATATCATACAATTAAACCATTCATTCCAATACCCAACCGCGTTAAAAATGACAAAAGCGATAACGGTCGGCATAATCAAAGGCATCACAATCCTGAACATAATGATCAATTCACCGCCGCCGTCTATCTCAGCAGACTCCCTCATTTCAGCCGGAAGCTGCATGATAGTATTTCGAAAGATTACAATGAGAAATACATTGGTTATTACCGGAAGAATCATAACCAGCATACTGTTGCGCAGATGAAGATCGTTCATCCAAAGGTATGACGGAATCAATCCTCCGCCAAAATACATGGGGATAAGGCTATAGAAGTATGCTATTTTTACTCCTCTGAAATGTTTGCTTGCGAGTGCACTTGCAGCCGAAAGTGCAACAAGGATAACAAGACAAGTATTTACTACAGTAAGGAGTATTGTATTACGTACAGAAAAGAGAAATAACCGATCTCTGAATATCATTATGTACGATTTAAAATTAAAACCGACAGGTGCAAGCCCGACTACTCCCTTTGATATCGCGTCAGGATCGCTTAGCGAAAGCGCAAAGGCATTAACAAACGGTAATATTATAGTAATGGATAAAAAAAGTAAAAAGAAATAGTTGAATATATTGAAAACCACTCTTGATTTTGTTCTATAGTTAACCACGAATGATTCCTCCGCTCGTCTAATATAATCCCATGCCGGCAATTTTTCTGGATGATGCATTCGCCGCATAAAGCAGCACTAACCCTATGAAGCTCTGTACAAGCCCTATTGCTGTTGTTAAGCTGAACTGCGTCCGAATGATTCCCAGTTTGTAGGTATAGGTACTGATTACCTCTGAAACTTCAAGGTTCAAACTGTTTTGCAGTAGAAATACTCTGTCAAATCCTATTGAAAAGATACCGGAGATTCTGAAAATCAACATGATCATTATCATGGGAGCTATTCCCGGCAATGTTACATGCCGCACAAGTTTTAACCTTTTAGCCCCATCAATTGCTGCAGCATCATATAATTCCGAGTCTATTCCTGCGATTGCCGCAAAATATACAATGGCTGAAAAGCCTGTATTTTTCCACATATCGGCTATAACAGCAATGGGTCGGAATAGAGTGGACTCTGCCAGAAAATAGATTGGCTTTATTCCAAAAAGTTGAACCAAGATCATGTTTATTATACCGTTTGCATCTGGAGACAGCATTGTATTTAAGAGACCGGCAACCACAATCCATGAGAAAAAATTAGGCATATAGGATATTGTCTGGACGACCTTTTTAAATTTTACTGCCATAACTTCATTTACAAGAAGAGCAAAAATAATTGGCGATGTAAATCCAAAGACAAGATCGTATGCGTTGAGTATAATTGTATTTTTTAAAATGAACCAAAATTGGGGATCCGTTAAAAAATACCGGAAGTATTTGAAACCTGCCCATTGGCTTCCGAAAATTCCTTTAAATAGGCTGTAATCCTTAAATGCTATTATTATTCCATACATGGGGATATAACAAAAAACAAAAAGTAAAATAGCTGCCGGTAAAAACATGCACAGCAAAATTGTTTGTCTTTTGCCCCATTTTTTTGATTTATGACTAACTGCTTTTGCTGCAGTAGTCTTTGTTGCCATTGTTGTTTTCATATTAACCGCCATCCTGCCGCTGAACGCAGACATGAAATTTTAAAATATAAACATAACTCTTATTAGATATGTACCTTATATGTTGACAAGGGTTTTATAAAAGTTATTTCCGGTCATTTTTTAAAGGAGATGCACTGTTGAGTGCATCTCCCCAGTTTAGGCTTACCAGTTAGCGGAAATTCCGCCTTTTTCCAGGAATTCATTTTTATGCTCGGTAAGTGCTTTTGTTCTATCATCAAAAATAAACTGGTATTTGCTTCTGAATTCCTCTATTCCCTTATCGAAGCCCGCCATATCAATCTTACCCATAATGAACTTTGATGTAAGGCTGGTGACAAATGCCCCCGCCTCTTCATATTTGGCCATTTCCTTATCAGATGCATAACTCCAGAAAGCGACATTTGTACCAATGCTCTGAGCTATATCATGCAAAGGCGTCCTGCTTGCAACAACTTTGTCGCACAATTCCTGATTGCTCAGTATTATAGCCATTTGCGCATCTTTTGCATCGATACCTGCAGAGAAGCCCATAATCATAGCAAGCTGGAGTGACCAAGTGCGGCTTGGATCATTGTATTTTATTGGTACAAGAAATCTCTTGCCATCCTTCATTACATATTCAGAGCCTTCCTTGCCCCAGAAAATAGCTTCATAAAGCTCATCCTGGCAGAATCCTTCAATTACCCTCCAGGCTTGATCCGGATACTTGGTCTTTGCACTTATATGTACTCTATGACCCGTGTCAAGTCCATTTGATGCATATGCATTCATTGCTGCATGCACGTATTTCTTATCTGCAACCACGGAAGGGTACTTTGAAAGCTCCGGAGCAAAAACAAGTTTGAAACCTTTTTGCGGATAATAAGTTGCATAACCACTGATCTGATCGGCTCCATCCGTCCACATGATCGTATTGTTGTTCGTTATGTCTGCCGAGTACTGCGCATAATCTTTGTTTGTTGCAAATGTCGGACTTATTAAGCCATCATCATAAAGCTTTTTATTGAATATGAGAGCTTCCTTGTATTCAGGAAGATAAACATCAGGAGTTACAACACCGTTGACAATACGGGTGTGCGTATAATTCGGATCTACTCCAAACCAGGCCCAGAATTCCATATTATAAGCAAATATCATGCTTCCCGGTGACCAGCTGCTGATCGGTACGGATGTCGGCAATTCCTTTTTAACTTTTCTGGCATAGTCCGCCCATTCTTCCACCGTTGTAGGCATGACCCCGCTATTATACTTCTCTATCAGGTCAAGTCTTGCTATAACACCACGGCCTTGCGGAGTTTTGGCTTGTGACATCGGAATGTAATAATATTTTCCTTCTGAGGTTTTTGTATATTCAAAGTTTGCTTCGGGGATCCACTTTTTGACTGCATCGGATTTATCGTAATAACTTTTTAGATCAAGGAAGGCTCCCTCATCTTCTACCTTTTGTATATTCTCATTGTAAGCCGTATGAAGAAGATCCGGATAGTTACCTGATGCTAACAGAAGGTTACATTTAGTCTGAAAATCAGCCAATGGTACAATTTCCATTTTAAGATTAACATTTGCATAATCCTTTACAATGTTGATAAACTCATTGTCATTCACGTCAATGCCGGCAGGTATCCCACATCCGGAATCAGTGCCGAACCATGTTAAAGTAACTCTTTCTTCTGCCTTGGGTTCAGCGGCTGCCGTCGGAGATGGAGTTGCGTTTGCTGCCGGGCTTGCTGTACTAGTGCTTTGAGTATTATTGCTTTGGTTATCATCACTGCACGCGGTTAAAACCATGGAGAACAATAGAGCAAGGACTAAAAGCAAAGATACACTTTTTAATTTGGACCTTTTCATTTAATTATACCTCCTTTTAATTTTGCCATTGTGAAGACAATGAAGTGATATTAAACTCAGAGCTCTGATATAATAATTCTATGTGATTGCTTTCAAGATTGTAAGAAGAAAATTCACACTTTAATGATAACATATTAAGATTTCACTGGATTTTACTACCGCACACTTTGGCTGTATAGCCTGTCTCTATAGATTTCAGGCGTGAGTCCCGTATATCTTTTGAACACTCTTGCGAAATAATTGCAGTTTCTGTATCCAACCTCTGCACTTACCTTGTTTATTTTCAAATCCGTACTCATGAGCATCTGGATCGCATTGTCCATCCTCGTCTTTTCTACAAAGCTGCTAAAGTTGATTCCCTTTATCTCCTTGAATATTTTACTTAAGTAAACAGGATTAAGGTTTACATTGTCTGCAATCTCCTCCAGGCTGAAATCCCTGCCGTAATTTTCTTCGATATATTTGCATACTTCTGTTACAATCCTGGATTTGTTGTCTATAGTAACGATCTTGGAGGCAAAAAAGTTGGCGGACCTGAAGATCAGTTCCCGGTATAGCTCATCTATGTCATTCCTTGTAAATTTGAGTATGAGTTCGGAGTAAATTCCGTTGGAGAGGTTCAGGATCTCTCTTGAATTTCCGCCCATTACACTCAAAAGTGAATTGATGTCGTTCAGCATGCAAATACACGCCTCAATCGACTCTTTATAGGAAATATGCTTTTTGTTGATAGCGATAAAATCCATCATGCTGTCCAGAATATTATTAGACTTTTCTCTGTCTGCTATTTTCAGATAATTGAGAAGTTTGTCCCTGTTTTTCATATAGGCACTTCCAATGAGTCCCGTCTTCACCTCGATCGTGTTGAAGCTTATAATTTCATTCCTCTCATGTGATATTTTATATTTCAATGTCTGTAATGCCTCGTCCATCGAGCGGCCGACAGATAACAGATTCACCGCAAATCCTCCGGTGCCGACACTTACCGATATTCCAATCACCTTACTGATCTGATCCACTATATCATTTAGCACTTTAAGGAACTGCTGTTCCTCTTCCCTGGCTGCATGGTAAGCCAATACGACCTTATCCTCCTGATCTTCGACGGCAAAGCCTTTTAGCCCTTCATCAAGGAATTGATCAATAATGCCGGTAATGGACTTTCGAAACAGCATGATATCATTCACACTGTATTTCTCTGCGAGGTTCCTGACCGTATTGATTTCTATGACAGCCACATGATACATGTCCGGCGGGAACCTGCATCCGTAATATTCCATCTGGGCGCTGATATTCTCCAGCATCTCTGGTGTATCTGCATTTATGCTCAGCAGATTATGCAGGAATTTTTCTCTTGAGACCGGCATGGTCGCATTGAGCTTTTTACTCAGCAGGCTGTTTTCAGTAAACAGCTGGTTAATATTATCCTGAATGGCTGAAACATCATATTGCCTGTCATCCTTGCTTTCCAGGAAGAATTTGCTTTTTAGCTCATTGGCCAGATTAATGAATGGTCTGTATAGATATTTTAAAATCAGCATAAATAGGAGGAAGCTGATGATCATGATGACGGCGTATGATAAAATTAATGTAGTCATCAACATATTCTGCTTCGTTCTCAATCCTCTGTCCGAGATGACATTTACAAATTTCAGCATGAACACCTGGGAAATCCTGCTCGCTGCCGTCATCTTGCCCTGATCTGTAGAAATGTTGAAATGTTCCTGCAGTGATAGGTTCCCTGTATTTTTCAAATATCCTTCCATATCCTGCCTCTTTATCCCGATATTGTTGGGCAGGTTTTCGGCAATGACTCTGTTATCTGCATTTAATATGAATAACTGGCTCTGGTACTTGCTTGTCATGCTTTTGTTTTCATAATTGATCATTTTTTGAAGGTTCATGTCTACTATACAATAAACATCTCTGCTGTTAAAAATGATCGTCATCATTTTGCCCTTTGCCGAGTCTCTGTATAAATACCATATGTTATCGTTTCGTAAAATATCCTCTGTACTGGAGATATCACAGAAAACATAATACAGCTCATTATCCTTTAAATTATCCAGCTGGTTTGCGGTATAATCCGTCGTATAAATCTTCCCCGAAGACCTGTTGTAAATATAGGTGGACTCGATAAAGCTATTGGATCTCTTGATATTTAGAAGGCTTTTATAAAAAAAGCTCTGATAGTTCAGATATTCAACATCCGGCATGTATACGCCAATAGCGGACCGGAGGTTATCCTGCATCAGGAAGTCATAAAAATAGGCATCATTATACAGCAAGTAAGCTACATTGTTGAGGACCAGTTTCAAATTGCTTTCCATATCGTCTACAATCTGGTTGAGATATCCGGTATTAAAGCTGCTTGCCTCATATTCATAATTCTTTTCCATTTCATTGGAGAGCTTCATATATAAAAATGCTACAATGAAAAGGGAACAGACTACAGGAATGGAAAGGCAGAGAAGTTGCTTCCTTCTGTATATTTTACTGCTAGCCCTTCTACAATGTATTCTACTTTCTGCCTTGACATCATTTTCATACCACACGAAAACTCCCCCTGTCATAGCAATGAATACTATACTTGCGATTTCCCCGGATATATTTATAAGTAAAACAGGTTGGCGCTTATATATTCAGTTTTATGTAACAATTATATAAGAAATGCATAGAAAAGATAAGACAAAAAAAACAATATCAATGATATTTTATTAACCTGACCATGTAAGCTGAAGGAAAAGGGCTGCAAATTTGCAGCCCTTTCACAGTCCCTTTTAACAATATCATACCATTTTATTTTAAAAACTCCCTCCCGATTTCATACCGGAGCCCGGATCTACAGACTCACCTGGGTTTGTATTCCCATCCGGTCTTGTTCTTCCCGGCATTTGTCCGTCAGGGAGCGTTCCGCCCTTACCGAAACCGCCTCCTTTCTGCCCGGGTCCTCCCTGATTAAACCCTCCGCCGGCAGTCTCTCCTGTTTCCGACATCCACATTACGGACTTGCTGATAGTGAAATCAACTATTTTTGTGTCTCCGCTGTAAATGGCATATGCCGTATCCTTCTTTAGTTCCGGGCTGCTGAATACGATGGACTGGTACTGCTTATCCGGCTTGAACGAAGCTACCGTATTTCCTTTGCTGTCCCTCAGCTGTACATCTGTACCAGCTTTCTGAGCATTTGAAAAATTCATGATTACCGAGTATTGCGCCGATTGATCCGATGGAGCCTGCGCCATCCCTGAGCTTCCTGCTGCGATCAGTACACCGCCGCTGATTTCAAATGTCCCGTTATAGTCAAGCGCGCCATTGCCGTTATTCGTCGGACCGTTTACCAATACCGTACCGTTTGTCATATAAATGGACCCATTGCTATCCAGGCCGTCTCCAGCTGCATTTACTGAGATCGTCCCGCCGCTGATGTTAAGCTGGCCGTTTTCCGCAGAGGCGAAGGTGTTCTGCCCGGGACGACCGTTTACGGATGATCCGTCATTTCCTCCTGCAGCGTTGATCCCGTCGTCGCTGGCAACAATCCGGAGGTCTCCGCCAGATATATTTATACTGCTGCTCTCGATTCCTTCGTAGCTTTTCGTGATATTGAGCTTACCGCTTTTTATCGTAATTTCCGAATCCGCGTGTATCCCATCGTCACCCGATGTTATGGAAAATTCTCCATCTGTTATGGTTATTGAATTGTTGCTGTGTATGGCATCGTCGGATGAGTCAATCGTAAAGGTACCGCCGCTGATAATGATATCTGCAGTGGATTTAATTCCCTTGGCGCTTTGGGATTCCGATTCACCGCTTTGCGCGGCAGTATTCACTGCTACTTCGGTTACGGTCAAAGTCCCGTCCGGGATCTGCGTTGATATGCCTTTTGACAAAGGAGTCTCGGATGTAACGGCATTCGGCCTCTGTATTGTATTATCCCTGCCGCTTCCGGTATTATTGATGCTGTTTGCACTGCCGCCGCCCGTTGTAAGCTTGTATACCCCGTTTGATATCATTACGGAAGTCACGGCCTGTATCGCATCCGCACCGGATTTTATGTCATAGGAACCTTCCTCAAGAGCCACAAATCCCTTGGTATTATCCGTATCATTCGTTGACTTTAACCCGTCTCCTCCGGCTTCAATGATGATATTACCGTCTTTGACCATCACCGCATCCTTTCCCGTAATACCATCATCGGCCGAATAAACCCGCATTGTACCACCGGTTATCTTTAAATCGTCCTTGCTTTTAATGCCGTCCTTGTAATTGCCGTGTACGGTCAATGTACCTGTTCCGTTTATAACCATATCCGCCTTGCTGAAGACAGCAGCGCTGGGTTCATCTGTCTGCGCATCCTCAAAGGTATAATTCTCCCCGTCCGTTACGCTGTTCTGTGTACCTTCCTGCAATGTGACGATGACCTTTTCCGCGTTTTTGACATAGATGGGCGCGCTGCTGGAGCAGATGATTTCCGCCCCATTTAAAACCAGCCGGACTGTTGCATTGTCATCCGAATCGACAACGATCTGTCCATTATCCAGCTTCCCGCTGAATACATAAACTCCTGCCGCCGATATCGTAATCCTTCCGCCCTCTATTTTGGCGCCTGTCCCGTCCAGGCTGGCGGCAGCCCCATTCAGCTTGATGTAGTTCGGGTTCTGCCCGGTCCAGTCACTATAATAATCTTCATTATCGTACGTGACATCCTTCATGGATACAAGGCTGACAGCTTCAGGCTTGCTGCTTTCATCCGATCCCGTACCTGCCTGCGTATTTGCAGCGTTTCCCTGCACCGCGGAGTCAGTGCCCGGCTGCTGAGCATTTGTGCAGGACGCCAAAAATATCGTACAAACAAGTATGGTTAATAATTTAAAAAATTTGTTTTTATTCATAAAACACTCTCCTATCCGAATAAATTTTGTATGTTGCGTTAAAATTCCGATGTATCGGGTAACATGGACAGGGTGATATCCAGATTTCCGTTCCTGCACCGGATCGCATCCAGGAATTCCTTCTGGCTTGTCTTATTGTCTATTGTCACTGTGTAAACCAATTCGTAGAGGCTTCCCAGGTCCGTTGTTTTCACTTTTTTTAATTCATAGGCGGTAGTGAATTTTTGAAAAATTTCATCAAACGCCCCCTCATAGTTCAGATCTTCCGGAATTGTTATTTTAAGCTGTTTCACTGCCGTATTCCCTGCTCCGAAACGGGCTTTGCTCAAAATATACATCAGCAGGCACAAAACAACCGTGAACAAAGCTGCATATTGATAATACCCCGTACCGCACGACAATCCGGCCGCCATGGTAAATAGTACATATGCAATATCTTTTGGATCACCCGGCGCGCTTCTGAACCGGATGATAGAAAATGCGCCTGCCAGGCTGAACGCCCTTGCAATATTGCTTCCGATCAAAAGAATGATGATTGCAACGACAGAGGGCGTCATAACCAGAGTCAGGGCAAAATTTTGGGAATGTCCTCTTCTGCCGCTGGTTTTCATATAAGTAATACTGATGATCCCACCCAATATAAAAGACACTATAATTGTCAATAAGGCATTTGCTACTGATATTGCGGTATCAGCTTCAGTTGCTGTAAAGAATGATTCAAGCATAAACTGTCTTCCCCTTCCATGTTCATATTGTTTCTCAGCAGTTTTTGATATTCCTTTCCGTATTTCGAAAAGCTCGTACTGTACATCCCATACCTGGATAGCAGTTCCGACAGCCAGTATGGGATACTTCTTTGCGTCTTGACCTCCATAAGCCATTGTCCGTTTTCAATAAGCGTTTCCCCGTAGTCTCCGCTTTCCAACCTCAGATCATCCCGCCTCGTCCTGATATTCGTATCAAACGTGATCCGAAGGCTTCGGTCCTCTCTGCAGAACAGCGCTTTCCTGTCATAAGCCAGATATAGCTTAGGCTCCAGGTCATATATCTTCAACAGATACTCTATTTCGTCCATGACCTGCCTGTTCATGCAGTCCTTTGGTTCAGGTTTCCTGCCGGTGCCGGCGAACTCATAGGCCTCACGAAGCTTCAGCCTGGTTCTTCTTTTGTTGACCAAACCGCAAAACTTTTTTTTGATTTCAAAGTATACATCGGAATCAAGTTCCGGGACTCCATATGCCCTGATCCGGAGTTTCTCCTTATATTTTGGCTTGGACATGGATTTTCTGATCAGCGTATTGTTCTTTGTGTCAAAATAAATATTGCTGATCGTATAAAGGTCATGCTGTCTGTTATATTCGTCCGATTTCATATAATAAAGAAGCTCATCCTGAATTTGTTCAAATGCAGCATTATTAATTAAAAATTTGTTTTCATACCTGTTAAAAACCTCTACTGCCATACCGATACTCATCTCCTTAAGATTTGCTGCTCATCTTTGATATTTCCATTTTAAAAATTGAACCTTAAACAAACCTTAAAATAAATGGTAATTCATTAAATTAACATTTTGTTCATATTTGCAGGATCATGCTGCCGGGTTGCGGAATGTAAGTGCATTTAAGGTTCGCTTAAGCATTGCTGTGTTATAATAATAGGGTACAAACCAGACAAAACAGGCGAAAGAAAGTGACCGATATGAGGATATTGATTGTGGAAGACGAGCTTCATCTGGCGGAGGCTTTGACGCATATATTAAGGAAAAACAACTATACCGTCGATGCTGTCAACGATGGGGCTTCAGGGCTGGATTGCGCACTCAGCGGTATTTATGATCTGATACTGCTTGATATTATGCTGCCTGAAATGGATGGAATAACTGTATTAAAAAGCATCCGGAAAGAGAACATTCCAACACCGGTTATATTGCTCACGGCAAAAGGAGAAATTTCGGACAAGGTCAAGGGGCTCGACAGCGGTGCCGATGATTATCTTGCAAAACCTTTTGCTACGGAAGAGCTGCTGGCAAGGATACGGTCCGCTTCCAGGCGGAAGGGTGAAGTTCTGGTGGATAATACGCTGAAGTTCGGCGACATTGAACTGAACATGGCAAATCTAAAGCTTTCAAGAGGCGGTAAGGAAATAAAACTCATTTTAAAGGAAAGTGAACTGATGGAGCTGCTTTTACAGCGGAAGAGCGCCATAACATCAAAGGAAATGGTAATCGAAAAGCTTTGGGGATTTGATACGGATGCCGAACATAACAACGTAGAGGTTTATATATCCTTTTTGAGGAAGAAACTCACATACCTGGATTCATCCGTTGTGATCAATACCATACGCGGCGTAGGCTATGTACTGGAGGTGAAGGAATAGTGTTCAAAAAACTCAGAAACAGATTCCTTATTTTGAATCTGGTGATCATTTCGGTGACGATGCTGCTTGCCTTTGCTTCCATATACCTTGTAACATATAGAAACGTGCAGAATGATATCGACATGTATCTGGCCCGGATATCGGAGCCCAACCACAAGATAGATAAGCTTCCCGGACTGTCGCAGCTCAGGCCGGACTCCATGCAGCCTTCATCAATTGATAACACGAAGACAAATGGCGTCAAGGAACCCCCGATCGAGAACATGGAGTCTCCGGATGACCGTTCCATATCCTTTACGGTCATAACAGACCAGCAATGGAACAAAATATACATTGCTTCGAATTTGGATATGGATGATGATCTCTACGAAAGTGCCAAAAATATTGCGGTATCACAAAACAGAAACACAGGAAGGTTCAAGCTGGATGACGGTTATTGGGCATATCTGATAAAACCGTTTTCGAACGGCTACAGAATTTCATTCCTTGACGTAACTGATCAGCATGCGATTCTTACGAATTTAGTATATACTTTTTTAGTTGTCGCTTTTATTATGTTAATACTGATTTACCTCATAAGCAGATTTTTTGCAAACAAGTCCATTATGCCGGTCAAAGCCGCTTTTGACAAGCAGAAACAATTTATTGCGGATGCCTCCCATGAACTGAAAACGCCGCTTGCCGTGATCAATACCAATGTAGACGTCCTTTTGTCAAATAGTGAAGATACGATCAGCAAGCAAGCCAAATGGCTTCATTATATAAAGTCCGAATCCGATAGGATGACAAAGCTGACAAATGATCTGCTGTATCTGACACAGGTTGACTATTCGGATGTGAAAACGATCTATTCCATATTTAATCTGAGCAAAACGGCCGAAAATGTCATACTGACCATGGAAGCTGTCATCTTTGAGCATAATTTTTCGCTTCATTATGAAATCGAACCCGGACTTAAGATTCGTGGAAATGCCGAGGAGATCCATGAGGTGATCATGATACTCCTTGATAATGCCTTGAAATATACAAATGCAAATGGCTTTGTTGATATCTCCCTGAAAAGGAGGCACAACGATGCTGTTCTTATTGTGACCAATACCGGTGAAGGGATACCGGAAGAACACATTGAAAAGATATTTGACCGGTTTTACCGCACTGACAAATCACGCTCCCGGAAGCTCGGGGGCTATGGCCTCGGGTTGGCTATAGCAAGGGCAATCATAGAGCAGCATAGAGGCAGGATCTATGCAAAAAGCACAGTACATGAAAAAACCTCCTTCTATGTTGAATTACCGCTTGTTTCCGACGCTGCCAGGGAAGCGTGACCGGTTCGTTTCGCTTTCATTCACACGCTCTGTCGCAAACACAAACTTTTTCTGTATGGTATAGCTGAACATGAACTGCAAAATCTCCGTAATAATTTTGGCAAGAGCCAAAGGCAGGCCAGTCGCATAAAGGATAAAATTCAGTATAACGTAATTCAGCAGCATGTTTACAAACACCAGAATGAAATACCTGGGCGCGGACTCTATTGTTTTCTGCTTGCCTTTAAAGACAAAATACCGGTTGCAGCTGTAATTAAATATGGAGCTGATCCCCCTTGACAATATGACAGCAGGCATCAACCGGCCAAACAGCCTTTCAAAAGCGAGCAGCAACCCAAAATCCAGCAGGCCGGACAAGGCTGAAGATGCCATAAACCTGGCAACGGGCTTCAAAACCAGGAACGTATCCCGAAAGGTCCTGAAATGAGAGCTTTTGTTCCTGTCATCATATATCGTTTTGATCACGGTTTCCCTGACTGAATAGCCTGAGGGCTTCATTTTAAGCAATATATTCATTTCATATTCAAATCTGCTTCCATCCACCTTGCAGAGCCATGGAAGCATCTCTGCAGGGTAGCCTCTGAGGCCGGTCTGCGTATCATGTACTTCATAACCGGCACAAAATGAAAACATCTTCGCTGCTGTGTAATTTCCCAGTCTGCTTCTCAGCGGAACCGCTCCGTTAAACTTTCTGGAGCCCAGTACGGCCGTTTTTTTATCTTTTTGGACCTCGCTTGCCACCTTGCATATATCCTCCGCAGTATGCTGTCCGTCGCAGTCGGCACATACGACCCCCTCTGCCTCACCTGTTTCGATGATATAACGGAAGCCGGTTTTGAGCGCCTCTCCCTTACCCTTGTTTACAGCATGGCGGATGATCGTACAGCCCATTTCTTCCGCTTTGTTAAATACAGGTGCATAGGACTCTCCGCTGCCATCGTCAACGATCAATATCTTCATATCACAATATCTCTCAATATTCATTATTAATTGAATCATCTTTTCGCCAGGTTCATATGCGGGAATCAATATTTTCATGATATCCTCCAATCCGCCGCTGACAAATATCAGCCGGAAATATACAATATGTCGCTCACACCGCGTTCCCTGTTTCTGCCAAGCGGATTATTGACCACACGCCCCATGAAATACATCGTAGAAGATCCGCCGCCATCCAGGTTGTATGCATCGGTGCATCCAAGATCCTTGAATATGCTTGCAAATTCGGGAAGCGTTAACCCTTTGCTGTAGCCTTTGCTTCGCCCGTCTGCAACAATAACCACAAAATGGTTTTTGTCGATTATTCCTATACCGGTCCTTGGATGCGAGCCCTGTATGGAATGGTTCCCGAAGTTCGTATCGACCTCCATACCGGTGATACCGGATGGGATCGCTGAATCCGCAAGCAATGCCGGGCCGAAGGAGAGCGTATTCCAGACGCCTTCATCAATCAGCTTCCGGGCGCTTGTTTGGGTCTCATCGTATACCTTTACGGAACCATCCTTATAGAATGCAAAGCCTGTACGGGCAGGGGTATCACGGTATATAACGCCGTTCCGGATCAGGATCCCGTCGTTCCGGAAGCCGTAATAATCCCCATTTACCGCAAAGACCGCATTATTATTGCTTGCAATTTCTGAAGTGTTTTCTACTATATTTCTGCCAAATTTATCTTTTGCAAAGGCACTCAGCAGGTCCATCGCGTCCGATATCCTGATGTCGGCTACAAAATAGGTGATTTTATCGTTACCACTGCCTGTGGAAACTTCCCTAATGGAAATCGAAGTGCCATTTCCGCTGTAATTCCAATCATCCGAGGTGACTGAGCTTGCAGATCCGGAACCATCTGCGCCGGATGTCGCGGTATTCAAGCTGTTTTCCGTTTTCTGGCCGGAAGCCTGCATCCCGGCTTTCTCCTCTTGAGCCGCAGATCCGGCTGCATTGTCAAGCTTTGCAGAATTCTCCGTGACTGATCTCACGTTTTCTATTTCGACATGTTCGATCAAATACCGGTCTGCAGCAAGATAGGCCAGAAAAAGGATGCATATGATAAAGGCTGCAAATATCGCCCGAAATGTTATCTTTTTACTTGGTATTCTCATAATAAGCCTCCGCTTTAAAAGGTTAATTCAACACGCTGCGCCAGTTGACTATATTACGGGAACAAATGCTCCAAGCCGGCGCAACAGTATGATTTAAATATAAACCCATAAGCTTAAATTACCCTTAAACTGCAGGCAAACCTTTATCCCTGTTTTTCAAAATTCCGGTTGCCGTATTTGCAGGCAATTGTTATACTATTTACATTGAAAAAAGGAATTGGGATCACAAGTTTTTTCATATGTATTTCCTTGATTTGATGTTGAACAATTTTATTCATCCATTATCCCAAATCATTTGTTCAACTTATATAAGCACGGGCACAATGTTCTAAGAGTAAAAACATACTCTGACGGCCAGGGAGAGAAAAAAATGATATTTGTATACATATTGATCATAATGATCGCCTCCGTGGCGGCATATATGACCATCGAAGCCAGATGGCTGAAAGTGGAAAGACTTGACTTTTCTCATAACGGAACCGGTTTGAAAATACTGCACTTATCAGACCTGCATATCTATCTGACAGGAGTACCGGCAAGCAAGATCAGAAAGGTAGTTGAGGCCGAGCAGCCCGATTTGATATTGCTTTCGGGGGATTACATCAATGTGCCGATGGATGCCGTGAAATTTCTCAGATACCTGCATACGGTCAGTAAAGGCTATCGCACTGTCATGTGCCTTGGGAACCATGATTTACGCGCATTCTCACGAAGCAGCAGGGGACTTGCCAATTTTATCAAAGAAATTGAGGCCCTTTCAGTAGAGGTGCTTATTAATCGTTCTGTAGTAGTCGAAAAAAAGGGAAAAAAGTATAATATCATTGGAATTGATGTATTGTTTGAAGGCCAGCCGGATATTGAAAAAGCAGTGGCCAACTGTATTCCCGGCGCTCCAAGGATCGCCCTTACGCACAATCCGGACCTGGCCCTTAAAATACCCGGGAAAATCGTTGATTACTTGTTCTGCGGCCATTTTCACGGAGGACAGATCTGGATGCCTTTCAATCTGGAATTCTTCCTGCTGCGCAAGGAACAATTGTGCAGAATGGGATTCAAAAGGGGGTGTAAACGGATCAATGATATAAACGTCTATATCAACAGGGGCGTCGGAAATGTCGTCGTTCCCTTCCGCCTGTTATCCCGCCCTGAAATACTTATCTGCACAATACCATAAAATCTGATGCTTTTTCAAATCTGCTTCTTCAGCCTTTTCTCCAGTATTGCCTTCTCCGCCTCATACCCCGGCTTTCCAAGAAGCGCAAACATATTTTTTTTGTAGGCTTCTACACCCGGCTGGTTGAAAGGATTGACGCCAAGCAGATACCCGCTGATTCCGCATGCCTTTTCGAAAAAGTATACGATATTTCCAAACCAGTAGCTGTCCATCTTCGGTATGCTTATGACCAGATTCGGCACTCCGCCGTCGGTATGCGCCAGAACCGTGCCCTGCATGGCCTTTTTATTGACCATGTCGATATCCTTACCCGTAAGGAAATTCAAGCCGTCGATGTTATCCTTGTCTTCCTTAATCGTCATATTCTTTCTTGGCGTTTCCACGCCAAGCACAGTCTCAAATATATTACGAAGGCCATCCTGGACATATTGGCCCATTGAGTGGAGATCCGTTGTAAAATCCACTCCTGCAGGGAAAATACCTTTTTGGTCCTTTCCTTCGCTCTCACCGTACAGCTGCTTCCACCATTCGGTGAAAAAGTGCATGGAAGGCTCATAATTGACCATGATCTCGGTCGTCTTGCCTTTCCTGTAAAGCGCATTCCGTATAGCCGCATACTGATAGCACTCGTTATTTTTCACATCCGGATCGCTGTAGAGATTACTTGCATCCGCCGCGCCCTTCATCATGGCGCCGATGTCGATCCCTGCAACAGCGATCGGCAAAAGTCCTACCGGGGTCAGAACCGAATATCTTCCGCCCACATCGTCAGGTATAATGAAGCTTTCATATCTTTCCTCTTCAGCAAGCTTTCTGAGCGCACCGCTTTCAGTATCAGTCGTCGCGTAGATCCTGCCGGATGCTCCGCTTTTTCCGTATTTTTGTTCCATATATTCTTTGAACACTCTGAAAGCAAGGGCAGGTTCTGTAGTCGTGCCGGATTTTGAAATAATATTCACGGAAATATTTTTGCCACGCAGCAGTTCAAGAAGCTCCACAAGATAAGTTGAGCTAATGCTGTTTCCGACGAAATAAATCTCAGGCATACCTCTCTCCGCTTTGGGCAGGAGATTGTAAAAGGAGTGTGAAAGCGCTTCTATAGCGGCTCTTGCTCCAAGATATGAACCGCCGATCCCTATTACGACCAACGCATCCGAATCCGACCGGATCTTCCGCGCCGCCGCATTGATCTTATCAAATTCAGTCCTGTCATATGTTTTCGGAAGCTCGACCCAGCCTGCATAATCACTGCCGGCGCCTGTTTTTTTATGCAGCATTTCATGAGCTGCTCTTATAAATTCCGAGAAATAAAATATTTCGTTTTCTTTAATAAATGATAATGCATTGGAATAGTCAAAACTGAGTTTTTGCATATGGTTCGTCTCCCTTAAAAAGATTTTGCGCTGTTTATTATGCACCTGTTCCCATTAATATAAACCTTATATGGCACTATTGCTGCAAGCCGTTGTCACCGAACCTTTTTACCGATTTATGTATATCATACTTCCTGACTATATAAGTTGAACAAATGATTTGGGATAATGGATGAATAAAATTTGTTCAACATCAAATCAAGGTAATACATATGAAAAAACTTGTGATCCCAATTCTTTTTTTCAATGTATATAATTATAGCAAAATGGCAAATTTTATTCAATAATACTACAGTGAAAACTACAGAATAAACCTCTCGCAAAATTTAACAGACTAATAATCATTAATCTGTTCAAAATATGAATGAGGAAAAAAATAAATATGAAGAAGGTGATTATAGATGTCAAGTCCAAAAACTCCTCTGGTCCCGGAAAAAAGGGAAGCATTAAACAGGTTCAAGATGGAATGCGCAAAGGAAATCGGTCATGAGCAATTCGTTAAGGAAAACAACGACCATTACAAGGGAAATCTTACCGCTGCGCAAAATGGGCATGAAGGCGGCCCCATCGGCGGGCAGATGGTCAAGAAAATGATTGCGCAGGCTGAGCGTGAAATGAAGTAAAAAAAATGCATGATTGCATTAAAAAACGATGTCAGTTATAATCCTGCCATCGTTTTTTTAGTAGCTTATTACCAGCTAAATTGCAATAAAAAACAAGAA
This sequence comes from Clostridiaceae bacterium, assembly GCA_039679375.1. GTDB lineage: Bacteria > Bacillota > Clostridia > Acetivibrionales > DTU013 > JBDKVA01. The sequence goes on along the minus strand of JBDKVA010000152.1, from coordinate 16,830 downwards.
AATAGTTTCACATTCGCGGCAATAAGTACATTCGTTGGGTTGTGGGCGGTAGCCCACATTGATATTTTGTATTGCTAAACTAATGATGATAAAACCGAGGCTTTTGTAACAATTCCTATAAGGTGGTTGTCCTTGTCCGTTACAGCAATGGGGAACTGAGCCGAGGCAGCCACCGGCAGCAAGTCCGAAATCAACACATCAGCCGCAGTAGTCGGTATATCTCTTGTAATCGCATCATGGAAGTCTTTCCCACCCGCCTTGACCTTAACGGCATTATCCAGTGTAAGTATTCCTACAAATTTCAGGTCATCGTCTACCACATAAGCACTGGAAACGCCCTGATCACGCATCTGTTTCATGGCATTGTTTGCACCGTCCCTGGAATGTATCAGGCAGGATGGTATCTGCATTATATGTTTGACTGAGTAAATCTGTGATTTGTCAGCACTGTTTATGAAGTTTTCAACGTACTCATCGGCCGGATGAGACGACATACCCTCCGGAGAATCAATTTGTATAATTTCACCGTCTTTCATGATAGCAACGGTATCGCCCAGCTTAAAAGCTTCATTAATATCATGTGTGATAAAAACTACTGTTTTATTTAGTTTCTTCTGAATGGACAGCAGTTCAAACTGCATATCACGCCTTACAAGCGGGTCCAGCGCGGAAAACGGCTCATCCATAAGAAGTATGTCAGGATCATTTGCAAGCGCTCTCGCGAGCCCGACACGCTGCCGCATTCCTCCGCTCAGCTGGGAGATATTCTTATTCTCCGAGCCTTCCAATCCAACCAGGCTTATCATCTCTCTTGAGCGGGCTTCCCTTGCCGCCTTATTTGCATTGCGAACCTCCAGCCCATAGGCGACATTCCCCAGCACATCCCGGTGTGACATCAGCCCAAAATTCTGAAATACCATGGAAATCTTCTGCCGCCTGTATTCGAGCAGTTCCTTCCTCTTAAAATGCAAAATGCTTTTACCTTCAAACAATATATTTCCCGATGTGGGATGCTGCAGAAGGTTCAGGCAGCGTATGACCGTTGATTTTCCCGAGCCCGAAAGGCCTATAAGGACAAATATTTTCCCACGTTCGACTTCAAATGATACATCGTTTACTGCGACGGTAACACTGCATTCTTTTGCCACAACGCTTTTGCCGCAGCCTTTTTTCAGCATTTCAAAAGCAGCCGTCTTGTTGGCTCCATAAAGCTTGGAGAGGTTCTCCACTTTTAAAATAATATCCTTATTGCTGCTCAATTGACTCCTCTCCTTTCCTGACAATTCCCTGCGTAAGCCTGTCAATAATTATTGCAATAATTACTATGCTAATACCGGCAGAGAATCCTCTCCCTGTTTCAAGGCGGTTGATGCTGATAAGGACTTCCTGGCCAAGACCGGAAGCTCCTATCATTGAACAGGTCACGACCATTGCAATGGCCATCATAATAGTCTGGTTGACTCCCGCCATAATTGTCGGCAAAGCCTGTGGAATCTGAACTTTGACCAAAGACTGCCACTTTGTAGAGCCAAAAGACTTTGCCGCCTCAACCACCTCTTTATCCACCTGTTGGATGCCGTGGCTGGTAAGGCGTATCATTGGAGGAACTGCATATATGGTTGTAGCTATGACAGCAGGTACATTACCAAGGCCTAAAAGCATAACCGCAGGAATAAGATAAACAAAACTCGGCATTGTCTGCATCGTATCCAATACAGGCCGTACTGCCGAATTAAAACGGCTGCTGGAGGATACCAGTATCCCTGTTGGGAACCCGATAAGTATCGATATCATAACAGATGCTATAATAATGGTAAGAGTCTGGTTCATATATGACCATAATCCCATAGCTCCTATACAGAATAATAAGGCCGAATACAGGAATGCATTTACTATTTTACGGCTTGTTTTCCACGTGATGAAAAACACTGCGGCAATGAGAAGCCACCATGGAATGATATTGACAACAGCGCCAATTCCGTTTAACAGGCCGCGCAGGATGTTTGTGAGCCCATCAAAAAATGGCTCCCAGTTAACAACCATATAATCAACCAAATTGTCTATGGCATCTTTAATATTTATTTTTACTGATGTAGGAAATTCTACAAACCACTCCGGCATAATGACCGCTCCTGTCTACTTCGGCATAATGAAATATGACTAACTTACAGAATATAATCAAGGCTATTCCTTCAGCCTGCTGCGTACCAACTTGGCCTTATTTTCGGGCAGCCAGTCTGAAATCAGCTCGTCATGCTCCTTAAGGAACCATTTGGCAGCTTCTTCCATAGTTGCATCATTTTCTTCTATATAGGCAAGAGCCTCAGCGGTAAGGGCGCTTGATGTCTGGTATTTACCCAGAAATTCACAATATTCCGGAGCCTTTTTATAAAATGTATTACTGACGCAAATGTAAATATTCATAGAAGGGCATTCTGTTTGTCCCAGCTGATATAGCTTTTCATCATAAGGCGCATCTTCCAGAAGCACCAGATCCAATTTTCCTGTCAGCCATGTAGGCTCCCAGTGATAAGAAACAATCGGCTCGCCCTTTTCATAAGCTGCTGCGATTGCCGCAACAGAAGCCGCTTCGGAACCAGGGTCAAAATAGTTGTAGTTTTCATCCAAACCATAGAATTTGTACTTATTCCGCATAACCTCATCTATCTGCCATCCCGATATAGCTCCGTATATTCTTCCCTTTGATTTATCATCCGGATCCTTAAATACATTGCTGTATTTTTTCAGATCGGCCACTGTTTTCAGGTCCGGAGCCACAGGCTTAATGCCGCGTGCGGAATCACCTTCTATTACATACATTGGAACATAAAAGCCCTGCTTATTGTCGTCGAAATTAACTCCGAGCTCCTTGAATCTCCCGGCTGCCACATCATCTTTATATGTCGGCAGATTGTCTGCCCATACTTCCATATAAACGTCTACATCGCCTGCAATAAGTCCGTTATAGGTTATGGGAGTAGTACCCGGAATATCTTCCCCCGCAATATTATAGGCAGACTTACCGATATAGGCTGCAACTGCGTTATGAAAGCGGATACTGTCCCATCCGGCGTCGGCAAATACCGCCTTTATGGTCCTGTCACCGCTTGTGTCCGGGCCGGAGCAGGCGCTTAAAAGAAATAATGCAGACAAACAGGCCAATAGTAATAATGATATCTTTTTCAATTTTTATCCCCCCATCAAATTTAATAATAAGTACTATTATAAGGCAAACATTTCTGTGTAGTTTGATTATAGACAACCTTGTAAAATATTGAAGTTGTCGGTCCGACATATTCATTTTAAATTATAGGTTGTCGGTTGTCAAGAAAAAACGCATTGCAAAAAAGGTACGGATTTTACAAAAACCGCACCTTTTAGGAATACTAGCCTTAAAATTTACCCGTTTCCAGGCTGCTTTACATGCTAATGCGGGCTACCGCCCACAACCCAACGAATGTACATATTGCCGCAAATGCGTAACTTTTTTTTATTGTAATTTCGCGGCAATAAGCTGCTAATCTTTTTTAGGCAGAACAAACATCCTTACAGCATTTACAGCCGATTGATCCCCGATAAATATAACAGTATCATTCGCAGAAATTACTGCATACGGCCCGGGAGACAATATAATATTATCTCCTCGCCGGATAGCAACAATAGTAGCTCCTGTCGCATGCCAAAAATTCAGATCGCTTATACTTTTCCCTACAACCGCCGAGTTCTCATCAATATCAATTTCAAAATTTTGAAGCGGATTGAAATGTGACCATTTTACATCAGTACGTATTATTGTGTCGGTTATGTCAGTTATCTGTTTGCTGATCATGTTTTGTTCCGCTATAAGATTCTTAAGCTGCACATGAAGGGAACGGGTATTTACCTGCCCTTTGAAGCGGTCAACATACTCCTTTGCGTTCTTTTTCGAAAGTACGACAGCACCGCTGCTTTGTTTTATATCAACTACATTCATGTCGGAAAGCAACTTAAGTGATCTTCTTATTGTTTCAGGGGATACACCGTACTCGGAGGACATAACCGACCTGCCGTATATTTTACTTTTCTCCTTAAGATCGCCCCGAGCTATCCGGGATGCTATATCGACTGCTATTTGAAGGTAAAGAGGCGGAGAAACATTGTCGATCAAATAAAACACTTCCATTTTTACATATTTTATATTTGCTTTCGTCAAACAGCTGCAATATCAATTATAATTAAACCGTATTGTGCCGGTTCACATGCATTTGCTAACCGGCGTCATATTTTTTTCCGATATATTTATTATATAATACTCATACGGGATATACAACGATATCGAACGCATAATGTCTTTTCCATTATGCGTCCGATTACCTTCGATTACTTCTGTAAATAACACAAAGACCAATTCTGCATACGCATATATTTTTTTGCGTTTATTATACGGGAGCATGGCTTTAGCAGCAAAACATCACTCGTACGGCATAACTTCCCGGTTTCGCCTCATTCTCTAAGCTGGGCGCCGAGCTTGTCGGACAGCGCCTTCATAATGCTATCCATAGCCTTGCCGACTTCGTCATCAGTCAGCGTCCTGTCGGCTGCCCTGAATGTGATGGAATAGGCGACGCTCTTCTTTCCGTCAGGTACCTGTTTGCCCTTATAAACATCAAAAAGCTTGATTTCTTCAAGTATTTTGCCTGCTTTTGCACGGATCAGCTGTTCGATCTGTTTGACGAGCACCCGGTCGTCCACAAGCATGGCGATATCCCGTGAGACAGCCGGAAACCTTGGAAGCGGCTTATAATCCGGTTTCAGGCATGCGCCTTTCACCAACGGCTCGATATCGATCATTCCGATATAATTCTTCTGTGCAGCTCCGAATTCCTCCGCCACATCGGGATGAATCTCGCCGAGGATGCCGCACTCTTTGCCATTGATAAGCAGCTTTGCAGTCCTTCCTGGATGGAAGGAAGTATTGTCTTCTACAGGCTCCAGTTCATAATTCCTTATTCCCATGACATACAACAGTTCTTCCGCAACGCCGGACAAGTCGTAAAAATCCGCATTGCCATACATTCCAATGGTCAGTACCGGTTTTTCATAAGGGAGCTCCGTCAACGGAAGGCTTTTGGGAATATACACATGAGACATCTCAAACAGCCTTGCCTCCTCCACCCTCCTGTTGTAGTTTGTGGCAAGCACCTCAAGCATATCCGGCAGTGTAGTCGTCCTCATGATGCTGAAATCTTCGCCCAGCGGATTTGTAATGACGACTGTTTTCCTCAGTTCACTTTCCTCAGGGAGCCTGATCCTGTCAAATACCTTCGGGCTTGTAAATGAATAGGTGTAAGCCTCCGACAAACCACATGAGAGCATCGTCTGGCGGATAAGCTGCTCTATTTTCTGCTTCCACGTTCTGTTTCCGATCGTAGCGGCCTTACCCTCCAGCAAAGTTGCCCTGATATTATTGTAGCCATAGAATCTGGCTACCTCCTCCGCAAGATCCGCTTCGCATTCCAGATCAGGCCTGAAGGTCGGAGCAGTAGCAGTGTACGCCGCTTCATTCACTTCAATTTCAAGCAGCCTGAAAATTTCTTTCATTTTCTCCGTGCTTATATCAGTACCGAGCAGTGCATTGATGCGTCCGGGTTTAAATGGTATTGTTTTCTTTACTGCTTTACTTGGATAACAATCAATGATCCCCTTGCATACCGTTCCAGCACCAAGCTGCTCAACCAGCTGCGCGGCCCTGTTAACGGCATAGATGGCATTTTCGGGATCAAGCCCCTTCTCAAAACGTCCGGAGGCTTCCGTCCTCATGCCCAGTTTCTTAGCGGTCAATCTGACGGAAATGCCGTTGAAGGTGGCCGACTCAAACAATATAGCTTTCGTTTCCGGCATAATCTCACTGTTTTCGCCGCCCATAACACCTGCTACCGCAACCGCCTTTTCTTTATCGGCAATTACCAGCATGGTCGGGTCAAGTGTTCTGTCCTGGCCGTCCAGTGTCCGCATTTTCTCCCCATCCGCAGCATTTCTTACGATGATCCTGTGTCCCTTCAGATATTCCAGGTCAAATGCATGCATCGGCTGCCCGAGCTCAAGCATGACGTAGTTTGTTATGTCAACGATGTTGTTGATCGGACGGACTCCGGACGCCTTCAGGCGTTCCTTCATCCAGCGCGGTGACGGTTCGATTTTAACGTCCTTTACGATCCTTGCAGCGTAACGCGAGCAAAGCTCGGGAGCATTTATCTCTACGGAAGCCTGCCCCTGTACCGGGTCACCGGTTTCCTTCACCTTGATCTCAGGTTTTTTGAATACCGTACCGAAAGTAGCCGCGGATTCCCTTGCCAGTCCAAGAATGCTGAAGCAGTCAGGCCTGTTTGAGGTGATTTCGAAATCCACAACCGTTTCATTCAATCCCAGCACATCTTTAATATCTGTTCCCGGTACAAGCTCTCCCTCCAGTATGAATATGCCATCCTCAATCGCATTGGGGTACTCTTCCTTTGTGACTCCCAGTTCGGAAATAGAGCACATCATGCCGCAGGATTCCACTCCGCGCAGTTTTCCCTTTTTGATCTTCTTGCCTCCGGGCAGGCTGGAACCGTCCAGCGCCACCGGAATCAGATCATTCACTTTTATATTCGAAGCTCCGGTGACGATCTGAACAGAGCCATTGCCCACATCCACCTGTGTTACCAGCAGGCGGTCTGCATCCGGATGTTTCTCAATACTGATGATCCTTCCAACTACTACCTTGTCTATTTCCTCTCCGATGTTCTCGATTCCCTCCACCTTTGAGCCCGACATGGTCATGGCGTCTGCATATTCCTTCGGGCTTGCATTGATATCTGTATAATCTTTTAACCATTTTAACGGTAATTTCATTTATTTTCTCTCCCTTCTGACTTCAGGTATGCTTCAAAAATTCGCTGTTATGGAAGCAGTCTGCTTCACAAATTCAGAAACCGGCCAGTCATGCAATCCCGGCCGTGAACGCGGCTCCCTTGCTTAAGGCGTGCCGCCGAACGGTTAAAACTGCTTCAGGAAACGCATGTCATTTTCATACAGCAGCCTGAGATCATCGATATTGAATCTTCCCATGGTTGTCCTTTCAGCGCCGAGGCCGAAAGCAAACCCGCTGTATATGGAAGAATCGATGCCGCAAGTCTCCAGCACCTTCGGGTGAACCATTCCGGCTCCAAGTATCTCAATCCAGCCTTCGTTCTTGCAAATCCTGCAGCCTTTGCCTCCGCATGACCAGCAGGAAACGTCCACCTCCGCGCTGGGCTCCGTGAACGGGAAATGGTGAGGCCTCAGCCTTATTTTCGTATTTTCGCCGAACAGGCTCCTGGCAAACAGCTCAAGCGTTCCAACCAGATCGCCCATCGTTACTCCGCGGTCAACAACCAGCCCCTCCACCTGATGGAAGATCGGCGAGTGAGTGGCATCCACTGCGTCGGAACGGTATACCCTGCCGGGGCAGATGATCTTGATGGGCGGCTTCTTGCTCTCCATGACCCTGATCTGCACAGGAGATGTCTGCGTCCTCAGCAGAATCCTGTCATTGATGTAGAAGGTGTCCTGGGTGTCCCTTGCCGGATGGCCGGCCGGGATGTTCAACGCTTCAAAGTTGTAGTAATCCAGCTCCACTTCAGGTCCTTCGGCGATCTCGTAGCCCATGGAGGTGAATACATCCTTTATTTCATCGAGCACAATGCTGAGAGGATGCTTCTTTCCAATCACACGCTTCTTGCCCGGTATGGTTACGTCGATGGTCTCCTTCTCCAGTATCTGATGCTGTTCCTTCTTTTGCAGATTTTTTACGGCCTCCTCAAGTTTATCTTCCACGAAGCTTCTGACCTCATTGGCAAGCTGGCCGATAACAGGCCTTTCCTCCGGTGTCAGTGCGCCCATCCCTCTTAAAACTGCAGTCAGCTCGCCTTTTTTGCCCAGGTATTGCAAACGCAGATTTTCAAGTTCAGCTGCAGTTTTCGCTTCATTCAGTTTTTTCCCAGCTTCCAGCTTTATATTGTTCAACTGGTCTCTCATTGCACTTTCCTCCTTGATCTGTAATTCTTTTAAATCAAATGACTTCAAACCCCACTCAAGGCACATTTCGCTGCACGAAATTGCCTGTTGCGTTTGTCGCTTGGCGAATTAAAAGCCTCACATCCCCATAACAGGGACGGAGGCTCTGATTCCGCGGTACCACCCAAATTTCTGCCGGATATGGCAGACTCTCTAACGCAACTTCCTTAGTGCAAATAATAAACTTACAGACCGGGTCATTGCATCCTGTAAAATAACGGTCAGGCACCGGCATCTCCTACTTTCCAGTCACAGTTACCAACGCAGACAATTATTTAAATTTAATAATTTAAATAATACAACGCCGCTATTTACAAATCAGACTGCTTTTTCAGGATGCAGCTCCGGAGGGAACTTCACCGGTGTGTTCCTTGGAGATGCTTTCAGCCGCAGGCAACTCCTCTCTTTAAAGACCGTTCCGGTTACTTTCCTCTTTCATAGCATTAAGTCGTTTTTATTTCCTAATATTATACCACATGTCTGGCAATCTATACAATATGCAAATTTGTATTAAATTTAGTCCACAGGCACGGAAGATGCCTTTTCACTTGGACTCACTGCCGCATTACCATGAGCCATTCTCCTGCTTACAATCAAAAAACATAATAAATGGGCAAATGCCGTTATGACCCACGATACAGGATATGACATATACAGCGTCTTCAAGTCCCTATGTCGCGCAAATACGGTATAGATCCAGACAATCCGGATCCCGCACACGCCAAAGATAGATACAAGCATAGGAATCAACGATGTCCCCATGCCTCTCAGCATTCCGACAAGAACATCCATCAGGCCGCAGGTAAGGTATGTACCGGCAATGACAGCAAGCCTTATCAGACCATAACCGATCACTTCGGTATTGCCCGGCGCATATATGCCAAGCAGTGTTTTTCCGAACGTCACAGCCAACGATCCCAGCCCAATTCCAACTACGGAAACAGTCAATACGCAAATTCCAAGGATGCGTTTTATACGTTTGTATTTTTTAGCGCCGACATTTTGGCCTGTAAATGTTAAGGCAGCGCTATAGATCGCATTCATTGATACATAAACAAAACCTTCTATATTGGCAGATGCAGAATTTCCCGCCATAACAACCGAACCGAACGAGTTAACGGATGACTGGATCAATACGTTTGATATGGAGAAGATCGAGCCCTGCAATCCGGCCGGAAGTCCTATTTTCATTATTTTTACAAACTTATCCCCGTGTATTTTTATATCTTTAAGCCTTAACCTGCACGGACCGTCAAACTGCATCAGACATTTCACAACCAAAACCGCTGAAATGGCCTGCGATATGATAGTTGCAACAGCTACGCCGGCGACTCCCATTCCGAATACAATGACAAAAACCAGATTAAGTACTACATTTACTATACCTGATATAGTTAAGAATACAAGCGGCCGTTTCGTGTCGCCGACAGCTCTTAAAATCGAGCTTCCGAAATTATAAACCATGGATGCGGGCATACCGGCGAAATATATCCTCATGTACAGTGTTGACTGTCCCAGCACATCACCCGGTGTATCCATTGCGGTAAGCAGCGTTCGAGCCGTTACTATTCCCGCAATACCCAGCAAAAAACCGCTTATAATGCTTGCCGCAATTGCCGTGTGTACTACATGACCTACGTTCTCCCATTCTTCCGCGCCATAATATTGCGCCACAACAACGCTCGTACCAACCGATAAACCCATAAATACACTTACAATCAGATTCGTAAGCGAGCCTGTGGACCCTACGGCCGCAAGCGCCGTACTCCCAACATAACGTCCTACGACAATAACATCCGCAGCATTGTACAACAGCTGCAAAACCCCGGACAGCATCAGCGGAATGGAAAATGTAATTATCTTTGAAAATAGCGGCCCATTGCACATATCTATTTCATATTTGGTATTTTTCAATTTTTTTCACCTTTCCAGCTTGTCACCGATTCTCGCGAAAACCCCTAGTGCAAAAAAGGTGACCCATCTTGACGGCTCTTTCTTTTGCCCGGATTCCCATCCGTTCCAAGCTCTCCATTCCGACTGGGGTTTCCTACTTCCTCCTGAGGCTTTCGATCTGCTGTATTCCCGCCTTTGTAATGGATACCTCGAATTTGTTTTTATTTATGCTGATCAGGCCATTATCCAGCAGTGACATCAATACAGCCATCGGATTCGGAATTTTAAGCACTTCTCCGAAATGCTCCAACGATCCCTTGTATGAGGCAGGCTGCCCTTTCGTATAGCTGTTGTAGAACCAGTGCAGTGCAGTGATTTGTATGGAGTTTAACGCCATTTTGCAATTCTCCTTTTGCTATATTGAATAAACTAATTTGTAATTCTATTATAATACTCTGCCAATCTACTGTCACCTTAGTCATTTAAAATATAATCTTGCTTTCATTGGAAGAATACTGTAATAGGTTTATGTAAAAATGCCCTGTCAGCAATTGCATTTTCGATCCTCTTTGGTTTATAATTGAGTAAACCATACACTTTAACATCGTGACCTATTCACACAGACTGGCACAAAATAATCAGGCATTATGGAGGCATGTAATGAACAAAACATTTAAGAAGGCTCTTATCAGCTTTATCATACCGGTTATCGTCATTATTGTCGCTTTTACAAGAAGCATATGGCTTGGTTTTGCAGCAATCCTTTTGTATCTGGCGGTGTTGCTTTATGTAAAGCGTGTTTTATTATATACGTTGATGGGCAGCCGCAACTATTCCCTGGGAAAGACGGAGCAGGCACTCAAATGGCTGAAGCGTGCGCACGAAACAAAAAAATCCAGCGCAAGGCCATCCGTATCCTATGCCTACATTTTATTAAAGAGCGGTGATTCGGTAAAGTCGGAAGAGATACTTCAGAAGCTGCTGAAAGACAATTCCTCAAACCAGGATACACCGTATATCAAATCAAACCTGGCACTGGTGCTGTGGAAGAAGGGTGAACTGGACGCTGCGGTCGAGATGCTTGAGGATCTGATGAAAACATACAAAACAACCACAGTTTACGGCAGCCTCGGTTATTTATACATTTTAAAGGGTGATCTGGAGAAAGCCCTTCAGTTCAACCTGGAAGCCAAGGATTATAACTCTGCGGATAAGGTCATCCTGGACAACCTGGGTCAGAACTACTACCTCCTCGGCAATTATGACAAGGCAAAGGAGATATATGAACCATTAATTGCGCAAACTCCCGGCTTCCCCGAACCTTATTACAATTATGCTCTCGTGCTTGAGAAGCTTGGTGAGCCTGAATCAGCCCTTGAGATGGCGAAAAAAGCGCTCAACTATAAATTCACCTACCTCAGTTCCATAAACAGGGATGAGGTTGAATCAAAAATACAACAGTTAAGCGGCGGAATAGAAACGGCATAGTGAATAGCACTGCCTCACAGGGAGAGGTCGTCATCTTATGAGCTTTTTTACGTTTTCCATGCAGTCTGATATTTCTCTGAACGAAGGCATCGCGGGGATTGCGCCCTTTTTCGTGGTAGCTATGGAACCTGCTGCATTTGCAAAATCGATCATTTGCTCCATATCATTTTTATTAAGCTCCGACAGCGTTTTGTTCTTTTCTAAAACCTGGTATAAAAAGGCTCCGAGGAAAGCGTCTCCTGCACCTGTGGTATCAACCGTTTTCACGTCATATGTGTTCAACATGCCGGTCTCATTGCCAAGCCTGTAAAAGCAGCCATCAACGCCAAGCGTTACAAGGATCAGATGGATCCCATACTTTTCGGAAATAAATCTCGAACCCCCGTTCAGATCCTCGTATCCTGTAATGAATTCCAGTTCCTCTTTTGAAACCTTCAAAATATCGGCATATTCCAGGCTGTCCACTATGATCCGTTTCGCTTCTGCAAGTTCGTCCCATAAAGGCGGCCTTAAATTGGGATCGAACGAAATCAGGGCTCCGCTTTTTCTAGCAGCCTTTACTGCATAAAGAGTCGCCCCTCTGGCCGGTTCACACGTCATCGAAACGGTACCAAAATGAAATATTTTTGTGTTGGCAGCCAGACCGGGATCTACTTCCTTTTCGCTAAGGAGCATATCCGCACCGGGCTTTCTGTAAAAGCTGAAGCTCCTGTCTCCCTTACTGTCCAGATGCACAAAAGCCAATGTGGTATTCGCTTCCTTTGTCGTCAGGATGCCCTTCGTTTCGATACCAAGATTTTTAATTACAGATATCAGGAACTCCCCGAATTGGTCTTCTCCAACCTTGCTGATCAGCGCGGTTTTCCTGCCCAGCTTTGCCAGTATGGCCAGAACATTGCCGGGAGCGCCTCCCGGGTTTCTCTCAAACAAAGCGTTTCCCTCCGTAGTAGTTCCTCCAGGTGCAAAATCAATAAGCAATTCTCCTATCGCCACAACATCATACATGATTTCAATTCTCCCCTGCTATTTATTCAAAAGTCCATTGATTCTATTATTTTCCTAAAAAAGATTCCATGGATAAGCCGCCGGCGGTGATGAGCGGAACGACATATATTGTTTTAATGTAGGATGCATAAAGCCAACCTCTGCCGACCAGAGAGCAAGCTGCATGCCCGGTTTGTTCAGCGAAGCGCCATATTTTTGGTCTCCATAGAGAGGGTATCCTGCCGCAGCAAACTGTACGCGTATCTGATGCGACCTTCCCGTGTGAAGCTTGATATCAACCAGTGACAGGCCGTCCTTCGAGCCCTTTACAGTATAATCAAGTGACGCTTTCTTCCCTTCATCAGGTGACAGAGCTACACTTACGGTGTTCGATTTGCTGTCTTTGACAAGGTAATTGACGAGCATACCGGAGGATTGCTCCGGCTCGCCATGCAAAACGGCCATATACGACTTATCGAGCTCTCCCTTCCGGATCTGCTCCGAAAGCCTTGACGCTGCCTTGGAAGTTTTGGCAAACACCATGGCGCCGCCGACGGGACGGTCAAGCCTGTGCACCAGTCCCAAATATACATTGCCCGGCTTGTTATACCTTTGCTTCAGGTCCTCCTTCAAAAGGCTCAGCAGGTCCTCATCACCGGTAATATCACTCTGCGTAAGCATATTGGGCGGTTTCTCGACAACCAGTACATGATTGTCCTCAAAAAGTATATTGATTTTTCTGCCATTATCCATCTATATCGTCCCGCCTTATATCATATTGCAGGTGAATGGCCGCTTGAGCTGCATTGTTCACATCGCAGCCGGCTATTCCGTTTCCCATCTGCCGGCCGCGCCGCACGGCAATACCAGCCCAGTTGCCGTAACAGGCAAGCCGACCTCGTCTGCTGTTACCCTTCCTGCATATTTACGCTGCATGGAAAGCCTCAGCATGTTACCGATAACAGTTGGAGAAAGCCCGGTTGTATAGGAATTCACAAGAAAGAAAAGAGGCTTCGGCGTTAAAATATCCATACAAAGGCTGATCAGCCCATACAGCTCATCCTCAATTTTCCAGAGCTCGCCGTTCGGTCCTCTTCCATAGGATGGGGGGTCCATGATCACTGCATCATAGGCTTTCCCTCTCCTGCTCTCGCGTGTAACGAATTTAACCACATCATCTACAATAAACCTGACCGGCCTGTCGGATAGCCCGGAAAGGGCCAGGTTTTCTTTTGCCCGTGTCACCATGCCTTTTGATGCATCCACATGACACACCTCCGCGCCTGCATGTGCTGCGGCTACCGTTGCTCCGCCCGTATAGGCGAACAGGTTCAGCACGTTGATTTTCCTGCCGGAAGCCCGGATTTTATTTGACATCCATTCCCAATTTACCGCCTGTTCCGGAAAAAGCCCGGTGTGCTTAAAGCCGGTTGGTTCCACATGGAATGCAAGCTCCCCGTACCTTACAGTCCACTGGGAAGGCAGCTTCTTCAGGTATTCCCAGTTCCCGCCGCCGCTGCTGCTCCTGTGATAACAGGCATCCGCTCCAGCCCAGGCCTTCTCATTGCCCATAACAGGCCAGATCGCCTGCGGGTCCGGCCTTCTCAGTGTAAAGCCTCCCCAGCGCTCAAGCTTTTCTCCTCCGCCCGTATCTATCAGTTCATAATCCTTCCAGTCATCGGCAAGCAGCATTGCAACATCCTCCGGCATACTTATATTAAAGAAAGCATCCTGACCATTCCGGACAAAATGCCATCTCTTCCTGCACATTCGCAGATATAATATATCATTTTTATTATTGGATTTACAAGGGTGTATAAATAAATCCGTATTGCTTGTAGAATGCTGTGCGCATCCAATACCATGCGCGCCTATAAAATTATTTGTATGAAGGTACTCTAAAAATAACTCACCTTGACTTTTTTGCCCATCTTTTTTAAGCATTCCGACAATTCTTCCACAAGCCGCATCTTGATGCTGAATCCGATTGGAAGGTCGGGATTCTGATGAGCGGGATTTACAGCTTTTCCGACATACAGATTGATATCCGTCGCCTCCTCAAACAAAAGCCGGGCAATCGACGAGGCGCCGTCTTTTTTATATCCCCAGTCGAAATAGCCTTCATTATCTTCTATATAGTTTTGCGCATAATAGAGTACTTTGTTGATCGTGACCACGCCTTCCGTCACCAGATCGACGCCTTCTATTTTTGCCGTCGGCGGTATTTCAGGGTCGAAATAGTCGAGCGTTGCATCAACCGGTTTGTGAAGGAATCGGGCTGCGAGCTCCGATGTGGTTCCGCCGCAAACAATGTGCTTTCCCTCCTTTGAAAAAAACAGGGACATCATCTTGGTAACATCTTCGGAGTTTGCCGGAGGACCAATCAGAAGATTCACCGGTTTTCGCCGCCGTATTTTAATAACGCAGACGGTTGTATCGTCTCCGGGTTCACCTCCGTAGAGTCTGTTGCATTCGTCAAGAAGGATGGTCGTCAGTGTTTTTGCTGTAAACTTGCCGTTATAGATTTTTTCCATAAACGCAGTTATATCATCCCTCTGCCAGCCGAAATTCAACTTATTCCCCATTCCTGCGTGAACGGCTCCGTCGCTCATGGCGATAAATACATCACCATCGCAGATCCGTATTTGGGATTTATAAATAGTTTTACCTCCGATTTCCATAATTGTTTCATGAAACGGAACATTTTTCCCATCCCGGAGCAATATAACATGGGGATTGTCATACTGGATAATTTCCGCCTCTTTATTTTCCACAATACGAATGATAGTAAAGGTGGAATAAGCGATTTTCCGCACTTCACATACAGGCAGTGTTTCCGCAACGGTCAAAACGCATTCTTCAATGCTCATGGATTGTGCCATCATAGTGGATATGATTTTTGAGGTCAGGGTAGAAAGTATACTGGCCTTTACACCGCTTCCAAGCCCGTCCGCAAGCGCCATGACAACTGAATCGTCGTTCTGCCGGACTAATTCGATATGGTCGCCGCAAAGCTGTTCGCCATGTTTATTCAAGCTATGATAACCGATATCGGTAAAAAGATTATTCATCGCCAAGCGACTCCTTCAATTTAGTCAATGCGATTTTTGTCTCGGCAGTTGTTTCGCCGAGCAGCGATGCGATTTCCTGAACCACGCGCATTTGTTTTCCAATTACCTTGTCAGTAATCTCAATTGTTCGCTGGCTGATCATTTCCTTTTTGGCGCGTGCTTTTTCCTCATTGGTGACGTCACGCATAATGCTGATTATAATATGATAGCTTTTATCATAAACAACCGTCTGAACCACATATTTTTCATATTCGGCCAGATACAGACGCTTCTCATATACGTTCCGTCCGCTTTGCAGCACTTCAAAGAATATCGACGGGTCAATGATGCGGACTGCCTGCTCTCCGAAGACGCCGCCGGAGTCTTTAATGTTCAGGATATGCATTGCCGCCGAATTTATCTGCTGGATTTCCATCGATTCGTTGAGTACGATGATTCCATTAGGCGTATTGTTGATGATATTGTCGGAAAAAGACTCTGCTTTTTCTTTTAAAAAGGGCAGGCACATGGTAAGGTCGGCTTTCCCTAAAAGTACGGCAGCGGCTTTTTCGCGGCAGGAATCATATCCGCAGCTTCCGCAGTTCAATTCATGTTCCGGTTTTGTTTTCCCCATTTGTTTGAGTATTTCCTCAATTGCGCCGCTGCCCGGCATTTGCCTGTTCAGGCCGATATAACGGATGTCCTTTTTCAGCCTTTCATCCGGAAGCATTTCAATTTCAAAATCCTTTTCCCCTGCATATTTGTCTACTGCAAGATAATTACGCAAAGGCGTCCTGTGATTTTTGTCCAAAGCCGGACCGCCGATACAGCTGCCTTCACAGGCTGACATCTCAATAAAGCACTTTTTCAGGCCGCCGTTAATAATATCCTTGATGACGCGGATGCAGTTTTCCATACCGTCGACACTGACATACGCATAGTCCGCTCTATTGCAGTCCATTGTGCGCAGAATGCCGCCGGCTATGGGAAAAAGACGCGCGCGGCTGTTTTCTGTTGCATCCGGTATCGGTTCAAATATAATTTTTTCTTCATTCAGCCACCCGGAAAGCTCCTCAAAGGTCAGAACGAAGTCGACAGCCCCCGGATATTGTTCAGCCTCTGACTTTTTGGAGATGCACGGTCCGATAAAAACAGTTTTGGCGTCAGGATGCGCCGCTTTAATGCTTTCGCAATGGGCCTGCATGGGAGATGCCACTTTGGCGAGATACGGCAACGCTTCGGGATAGTGTTTTTGAATTAAGAGGTTAACGGTAGGGCAGCATGATGAAATAATGATGCTCTGATCCCCTGTATAAATAAGCTTTTCATAGCACTTTTT
>JBDKVA010000151.1:0-2229 GCA_039679375.1 Clostridiaceae bacterium | reverse complement strand
ATATACTCGGAACGGCTGCCTTCGTTCACTTTCATCATGCCTTTCATTTCTATACTGCGGATTCGTTGAGCCTTTATAAAAATCTGATCGGTAATGGAAGTTGGACGTAAAATTCGCCAGGAAATTCCGTAATCTTCCATTTTCTTTGTAAAAATATCCTGACATATACTGATGATATGTTCGTATTGCTGGAATGTCTTTTCCATCTTTCTAAATTGAGTTCTTAAAATAACGACTTGACATGGCTTTTATCGTGAGTTTTAAACAATTTCCAATAAATTTATGTTTATTTCAGCCTGTAATCCGGGATAAAAATAGGAATTAAATATGTATTTTGACGGCATTATTATACTTTTGTACGAAGCAATGTTTAACACCACAAAACTGAATGGCTTATGTTAATCACGGGTTCTGCCAGTAAATTTTTCAAGCGGAAAAGTTCAATATCCTTAAATGGTAAATTAATCGATCTGACCAATCCGGTGGTCATGGGCATCTTAAATGTCAGCAAAGACTCATTTTATGATGGAGGTAAGTACACCACCGAATCAGCCATTTTGCAGCGGGCAGAAGAAATGATCCGTGAAGGAGCAGATATTATCGATGTGGGTGCCGTATCCACACGCCCTGGTTCGGATATGATCTCTACCAAGGAAGAATTGACCCGTTTGCTTCCGGCAGTAGTTGCTATCCGGAAAAAATTTCCCGATGTTCCGTTGTCGATCGATACTTTCCGCTCATGGGTCGCCTTGCGTATTATCGATGAAACCGGAGAGTGCATTGTCAATGATATTTCAGGAGGAAATTTTGATGATCATATGTTTGATACAATAGCCAAGCTGGGCGTTCCTTATGTGTTAATGCATATTCTGGGTGTACCAAAAACGATGCAGGAGAATCCCGTTTATGAGGATGTCGTGCAGGATATATCCAGGTATTTTTCTGAAAAAGTGAAGCGACTAACCAAAGCAGGTGTAAAAGATGTGATTCTTGATCCCGGATTTGGTTTCGGGAAGAATCTGGAAGATAATTTTGACTTACTGAACCGTCTGGATTCGTTTAAAGTGTTCCAGTTGCCTGTGTTGGTTGGTGTAAGCCGGAAATCAATGATCTGCAAATTGCTGGAAGTTGATCCGGACCGGAGCCTGACCGGTACAATTACTGTCAATGTAATGGCTTTACTGGGAGGTGCTGACATATTAAGAGTACACGATGTGCGGGAAGCTGTTGAAGCTGTCAAATTATTTAAGAAGCTGAAAGAGGTAGCGAATAAATGAGCTTGTTTATTACCATACGGGTTTTGGATATTGTCGATATCCTGATGGTAGCATTCCTTTTATACCAGTTGTACATGCTGATAAAAGGGACAATCGCCTTCAATATCTTCATTGGAATATTTATTGTTTATCTCTTTTGGTTGCTTGTGCGCGCACTGAATATGGAGTTGATCGGAACGCTGATGGGGCAGTTTATCGGAGTTGGGGTGCTGGCCCTGATTGTTGTTTTTCAGCAGGAGATCAGACGATTTTTATTACTGATAGGCAGTAATGATCAGGTGAACAGATTATTGAGTACGGAGAAGCTTTTTGCGTCCGACAAATTGAACGCGGTCACGGATCAGCATGTGAAATTAATGGTCAAAGCCTGCGAAAACATGGCCCGTACCTATACCGGCGCACTTATCGTACTTGCGCAGAAGTCCGAATTGAGGGAGTTTGTTCGCACGGGGGAAAGGTTGAATGCCCGGATCTCAGATGCGCTGCTGGAAACCATTTTCTTTAAGAATACACCTTTACACGACGGAGCAGTGATTATTACAGGAAATCAGATTATCGCGGCGCGATGTATTCTGCCCATAACCGATAAGCATGATCTCGATCCTTCACTTGGATTACGGCATCGGGCGGCAATAGGGATTACGGAAGTCACTGATGCTCTCGCTATTGTTATATCAGAAGAAAAAGGAAAAATATCATATGCCCGGAACGGACAAATCCATCAGAATATCTCGCTGGCAGAGCTGACAAAACTCCTTGGGACGCTCATCCATGGAGGAAGCGAGCCAACCGTGGCCGAGGAATAGCAGATCATCCGGTTAACACTTCTTGGAGTATCCATTCCTGCCGGAGCAGAAATGAAAAACAGAATATGATGCATAACAGGATTGCAGAATTATTTAAAATTAAATATCCGATCATACAAGGTGGTATGGTTTGGTGCAGTGGCTGG
>JBDKVA010000150.1:0-43169 GCA_039679375.1 Clostridiaceae bacterium | reverse complement strand
CGTTGACGTAAACACCGGTGAAATTAAGGGTCTGCAGTTAACAGCTTCGCCGGTGCCGGTCACAATATTGGCACAGTATTTCGATGCGGACGGAAATGCTACAGGTCAGCAAAAGACATTGACCTGCGTGGTGACTGTAGCAGAACCTGATATTGACATCAATTGAATTAGTTGACGCCAACCATAAATGTCAGTGCCTTATGCAAATATGGATAAATTTGGACAGGAGGATTCAATATGGCGGCTATAAGCATGAAAGTAAAAACGATTAAAGCCAGAATCTTAAAAATAGGGGGTATGAGGGTATTCAGAATGAAAACCATATATGGGAAATTGGCTTTGACAGCCTTACTGGCAGTTTATATTACGAGCGTGTGCGGCGTGAGCTTCGGAGAAACATTAAAACAGGATTTTCATGATATAAAGGGACACTGGTCCGAAAAGGCTGTTGAAAGCCTTATAAACAGGCATATAGTGAATGGGGCTCCGGTCGGAGGCATTCTGGAGGCGATGCCGGATAAAAATATTTCTAGAGCGGAGTTTGTCTCGATTATAGCAAGGGCATTCGATCTGAAAGCGGATGCTTCTAACATAAAATCTTTTAAAGATGATAAAAAGGGCGCATGGTATATGGACTCTCTTATAAAGGCTACCAGCAATTCGCTGATTATAGGGTACCCTGACGGAGGATTCCATCCCGATGACCCGTTAACAAATGGACAGATCTCCATAATACTTACAAGGCTCAAAAACAAGCAAATCAAAGATTCAGGCAAGACCGGTACGGCGGATGAGAGCTGGTATGTGGCAAATGTACTGGCGGACCTGAGGGATGAATTCACAAAAATGCCGGCGAATTCGTTCATACCGCTGAATAATGCTTCCAGGGCGGAGACGTTTACGGCATTATACAGCTTCATTAAAGCGACGGAAAAAGCCGGGGATAATACTGGGTCAAATGCCTCGGAGCATGGCTCAGGCAGCAATTCACAGGTTTTCACGATTTCCGGCGTGAGCAATATTAATGATTTATCGCTAAATCCAGCCCCCGGCACTGCAGCAAGTCCGGCCGGTCCGGATGCAGCCGGTGCGGCGGCGAAACCGGAAGCGGCGGTCCCGGGGATTACAGGGTATGATATAAGCGGAGCCAGGAGCGAAACAGTATATTACCAGGTATACGCCTATCTGCTTAAGGAGCTTGGAGGCTTTGATTTCAAAATTACATATGACCCCAAAGTAGTGGTTGCTGCTTCCGCAAGAAGCGGCTCGATAAAATCGGGAGATTATTTAAAAGCGGATGATGTTGACTTGAGCAAGGCCGGCGAAGGAGTCGTGTATATAAAGAATCATGATATATCGGAGGTACAAACCTCCGATGGTACCCTGTTTACACTGGTGTTCAGGGTGCAGCCCGATGCTTCGGGAAGTACGGGCATAGCGCTGCAAAGCAGCAACGGAAGCGAACCGGTTCTGTATAAACCGGATGGCAGCGTGATATCGCCGGTTACCTGCACCGAAGGCAAAATTACTGTCAAGGAGTAAGCTAATAATAACTTCCGATAAATCAAATTATTCGGTTGTTCCTAAGTGAAGAAATGCGTGTCAGGCGGAGTAAATCTCCGCCTGACACGCATTTTAAATTAAAGTATTCCGTAAACAATAACACCTGCCGCACCTGCCAGCAGCATGACATAGATCGGATTCCATTTGAATTTTCTTAAAACAAACAGGCATACAGCGAATAAAGCTACTGCAATCCAGCTTATATCGGACAGCTGTATCGGTAAAGAGTCTTTACTGAATAATGCGGTCATAAAAATGGAAAACCCGGCTGAAGCAATCAACGCCACAACGGCAGGGCGAAGTCCTTTGATGATTCCCTGAACCATGTTCAAGCCCTTATACTTGTAATAGAGCGTAGCTAAAACAAGAACAATGATGCATGAAGGGGTGATGCAACCGATCGTTGCGACGATGGATCCCGGCAAACCGGCTACCTTAGTGCCTACGAAGGTTGCGGCATTAATTGCGATCGGCCCGGGAGTCATCTGCGATATTGTAAGGACGTCCATGAACTCGATTTGAGTCAGCCATTTATGGGATTCCAGAACCTGCTCCTGGATAAGGGGAAGAGCGGCATATCCTCCGCCGAAGCTAAATAATCCAACCTGGAAGAAACTCCAGAATAATTCCAGATAAATCATCATTTACTTCTTCTCCTCCTTTGCCTGCCGGTTTGTCCGATGGGTGGTGTAAGCGCCCAGCGCTCCGCATATCAAAAGGATAATGACGATGTTGATATTGAAAATTGCGGCGGCGATAAAGGCAAGAACCATGACGATGACAGGGATAACACGTTTGTTTTTAATTATTTTTGAGGCCATGCTGTAGACGACGTCAACAATGACTGCTGCTACGCCGGCTTGCATTCCCAATAACAGCGCTTTGATGATGGCATTGTCGCGAAACGCGATATAAAAATACGAGATAACAGTAATAATGATCAGAGGGGGGAGGATTGTACCCAAAATTGTCAGCAAAGCACCCGGGATACCAGCCATACGGTATCCTATCAAAATGGAGGTGTTGATTGCGATGGGGCCGGGGGCTGATTGTCCTATCGCCACCAAATCAAGCATCTCATCCTCTTCGATCCATTTCAGCTCTTTTGCAAAACGCTTTTGCATCAATGGCACGATGACATACCCGCCGCCAAATGTGAAAGCACTTATTGTAAAAGTTGAGAAAAACAGAGTCCAATAAAAACGCAGGTCTTTTTTCACTGAAATCCTCCTTGTGGTAAATACTCCGGCGAAATACCGATGTAGTTTGTTTAGCTGCAACATAATAAAATCAGCTTTTATTAGTATACCTCATGTATTGAAAAATTTCTTTTCTTTTTTTATTATTTACATGAGTCTTATCATGATTTTTTAAATGTTATACTATGGGAAAGAATGAAACTTTATTATAAATGGAACGTCTTATATTAATATAAGTATAGGAATTTATAAGACTACTAAAGATTCATATACTGGACGAGGTATGAATGAAGCCTGCAGGATCAGGAGGGTGAAGAAGTATGGAAGTTAAGCCGCTTAAAAGATATAAGGCGCCAGCCTACCCGGAAAAGCATATTGCATTGATGAATCCGAATATACTAAAATCCTTGCCGCAGAGGTGGAAGGGAAATGCGAAAATAGGAATTGCCCTTTCTTCGCTGGTAATGATGATGCTGTCAGGCTGCACGGAGGATACGGGCGGGCTTGACAGGCCTGCTGCAGTTTCAGGCGGGGATGATGCGGCAACAGTAAAGCAATCAAATACAAAGCCGCAGGTCAGATATGAAGTAGCCCCCATTTTCAAGCATGGCGACGGAAGAGGGAGCTTCGGCTGCGTTTCTGTAGCGCCGCCTGCTTTTTTGTCGGAGGCTGAGGCTTTTGAAGTCATCTCGGAGGAGACCAAAAGAGAGGGGATCGTTTTGAGTGAAGGCGGACTTACGCTGGATAAGGTTGAAATACCGGTCACTTCTTTAATTTATAATCCGGACGGCGAAAAAAACGCAGCTCAAGGCTCAAAAAGAGGTGAGCTTGAACTGGACGGATACGATGCCGGCAAGAAAATAGCATATGAGTTTATATCAACAGAGGATATTGCTGCATGGAAAGATGAGAATCAGGGGGTCTGGTCTTCCGTAGACAGCTATGATGCGGTTGGGACGGCCGAGCGGCTGAAGGATGGCCTGAAAGACAGAAACGACGGGAATACGGTGGCAGTATTCTACGATCCAATGGGTTTTGATGAAGAGAACAGTAAAAAATATATGGCAAAATTCAGGGAAATCTCGGAAAATGAAAAACTGACAGATCAGGAACGGCAGGAAAAGTGGACCGAATTGAACCGGCAGCAGGAAGAGGAACTGAAAGAGGCCAGGAAATCGCTGCTCAGGGAACAGGTGAAGGATTTCCTCGACTGGATGAAAGCACAGGGGATCATATAATATCAGTATATGTTAGCGAATTGGCGGTATAAAGATTATGCATTATACACTGCATCTTACAAATCAATGCAATATGGCGTGCGGATATTGCTATGTAGATGGCAAGAAAGCTGAAACAATGTCATTGCAGACTGCTGAAAAGGCGGTTGACCTGGCGTCGCGGTCAGGCAGCGGTTCTGTCGGGATCATCTTTTTCGGAGGGGAGCCTCTCCTTGAGAAAAAGATGATTTATGATGCTGTACAGTATTGCAGATCGAGCGAAAAACCGGATGGATGTTTCTATCATTTTAAGGTTACTACAAATGGACTGCTGCTGGATCGGGAATTCATGGAATTTTCCCAAAAAAACGGAGTACTGATTGCACTGAGCCACGATGGTGTTATGGAGGCGCATGACCTGTACAGGAAGGTGAAAAATGGAGACGGTACTTTTGACAGGCTATCTCCGGCGATAGATCTGCTTCTTGCTTATCAGCCATACGCGCCGGTGCTGATGACCGTAAATCCGGATACGGTGCAATATTACGCCGAATCCGTTCGATATCTCTATAAGAAGGGGTTTAAATATATTGTCTGCTCCATGAATTATGCCGGAAAATGGAATGATGCTTCTCTTAAAGTATTAAAGGAGAAATATGTGGAACTCGCTGATTTTTACTTCGAGAAAACAAATCTGGAGGAGAAATTCTACCTCAGCCCTTTTGAAGTGAAAATAAGCTCGCATATAAATAGAAGCAGCTATTGCAGGGAAAGGTGCGAGTTGGGGAAAAAGCAGATATCTGTTGGGCCGGACGGGACATTATATCCTTGTGTCCAGTTTGTGGGAGATGGCAGTTATGCGATCGGACATGTAAACACAGGAATCGATGAAAAAATGAGAAACAGGATCTATGATATGAACGAAGAGGAAAAAGAAGAGTGCGGAGAGTGTGCAGTCAAAGACCGCTGTAACCATCACTGCGGATGTTTGAACAGGCAAGCCACGGGAAGCATTGCCAAAGTATCCCCTGTATTGTGCGCACATGAAAGGATTCTGCTCCCGATAGCCGACCAACTGGCGGAAAGGCTATTTAAGAAACGGAATGCGATGTTTGTGCAAAAGCACTACAACGATATGTACCCACTTGTTTCGCTCCTTGAAGATAAATTGAAAAATGAGGAAAGCCGGCAAGGCAGGTGACGTCTTTGAAAAGAATAACTATAATACTGCTGATGATAACAATCCTTCTTGTGATATGGGGGCAGGTGCTTCGCCCCGCTTTGAAGAACGGAAAAGGGGATACTGAACCTAAATACCCTGTTTCAGATGATTCGAGCAGCATGCCTGCCAGCCATGCCGACGACTTATCAGCGGATGGAACGGATGATCAGGTAAAAGATTCCGTACAGACAAATAAATCCTGTATATATGAGGCGGGCAGGACAGTAAATGAACGGATACTTGTGCCGGAGGGCTTTGAGCGCGTACGTGTGGAAGCGGGCTCGTTCGGTGAATACCTCCGGGAGCTTCCTCTAAAACCCCATGGTTCCAATGTGATGTATTATAATGGCGATTCAAAGCCGCGGGACGTTCATGAAGCCGTGATCGACATGGATGTCGGTGATAGGGACCTTCAGCAGTGCGCGGACTCAATTATAAGGCTGAGGGCTGAATATCTTTACAAGAAAGGTCTTTACGGCCGGATCCACTTCAATTTCACCAATGGTTTCAATGCGGATTATTCAACCTGGATGAAGGGCAGCAGGATCAAGGTCAGCGGAAACAGGGCGTATTGGGTGGAGCAGGGTAGCTCATCAAAGGATTACGCGAGCTTCCGGAAGTACCTGGATATTGTTTTTGCATATGCAGGGACATTGTCACTGTCCAAGGAGATGGAAAGCATTCCGGTAGAACAAATGCAGCCCGGTGATGTTTTCATATACGGAAATACTCCCGGACATTGCGTGATCGTAGCAGACATGGCTGAGAATAAATCAACGGGAGAGAAGCTTTTTATACTGGCACAGGGATACATGCCTGCACAGGAGATGCATATACTGAAGAATCCGGCAAATACTGCAGGTGACCCATGGTATCCTGTAAGTTTCGGAGAGACGCTCAGCACGCCGGAATGGGAGTTTACGAAGGATCAGCTGATGCGGTTCGCGGATTGAACCGGTTTATTCAGCTACTATGGCTTTGTGCACAGAGCGCCGAAGCGTGATTTGTCGCTTAAGCGCTTCACAGTGGAAGTGAATTCCACAGTGAAGCAAGCGACCGGCGCTCGCGCAGCGAGCAGGAAGGGCGGAATAATTAATTCCCTCCTGCTCGATTTGCTTTTGCGCGGCTCCGGGGAGGCAGCCCGAACATTTTCTTAAATGCTCTGACAAAACTGGAATAGTCGTTGAAGCCGCTCTCTTCACAGGCCTGCCCGGCAGGTATGCCGGACTTGATGAGCGTATCGGCCTTCATCAACCGCTTTTGCAGGATATAGCTATGGACGGAGTACCCGGTTTGCTGCTTGAATTTATGCATCAGATGATACCTGTTCAAATAAAACCTGTCCGCAAGCGATTCGATGGAAAGGTCCGCGCAGATATTTGCGTTGATATAGTTTAGAACGTTTTGAACACTTTCATCTATGACTGTATCGTGGACGTCTTTCGCATCACCTTTTCCAAGCAACTCTCTTGTCAATAGTACAAGCAAATGCATGAAAATAGAGTTCTTTAAAATAGTCTGGCCAAAACCGCTGTTCCTGCATGCATCCTCAAGTCTCGAAAGCAGCATCTTCACGTCATTCAATACAGCATTGTCCAGCCTTAAAAGATTCTTATTCCGCTCTCCGGCATGATCAAAACAGGTGAAAAGACTGCATTCTTCACTGTGATTTTCAAGAAAACCGGGATTGATCCATATAACGATCCGTTCATACATAACGGATGGATCGATAACACACTTATGCACCTCGCTGCTGCTCACAAACAGGATATCCCAGGGCTTTAGTCCATATGCTTTCCCCTCGATAAAATAGGTGATATGTCCCGATATGAAAAAGATGATTTTGTTAAAATCATGGTAATGGTACTCAAAATGCATGCTTTTCATATCCTTCAGGTGAAAGAAAGCGAAATCGCTCTTCAGATAGCCTCTTTTCAAATCGCTCAAATTTTGTGTATTCAAATCTGCCGTATCCATGGATAATCACCTCCATGACTTTGAAGTGAAGGAATATGCTAAAAGATTAGCACATTTTTTACAATATTTCAAGCAGTATTGGCAATAAATATTGCAAAATGTTCTAATATAATATAGTAGTGAGGGAGGTTGAATTGTATGAACATGATCAAGGCAAACAATGCTTTGGCTTTTATGGTGATCAACTCGTTCCTGTGGGGTTCGTCATACATATGGTCGAAAATGCTGCTCGGGTATCTGCCATACTTCACAATACTTTTTGTCTTTTCATTAGGCGGTCTCGCAGCAACTTCCATTATATTTTGCAAGCGGATCAAAAAGATCGATAAAAAAACTGTCCTGATTGGTATTGGTATCGGAGGCCTTTCCATATTGAGCAATATTTTCTGTATGCTGGCGCTGAAAAGCACAAGCAGCTCAAATACGGCATTTATCGTTCAGATGTCGGTTGTCATGACACCTTTGATCATGGCAATAGCGGAAAGGAAACTGCCGGGTAAACGGGTGGTATTTAGTGTGCTGGTATCTATGGCCGGGCTTTTGCTGCTGACATGCGATTTCAGCCATTTCAGTTTTAATCCGGGAGATTTATTTGCACTTTGCAACGCATTGTTTTTTTCACTTTATCTTGCAGCGCTGAAGCTTTATTCCGGCAGGACCGATCCGGCGCAATTTACCTTTATACAGCATGCGACCGGCACCGTTGTATTTCTGGGTATGGCACTTGTTTTTGAATTGCGTCAGATCTATTATGGCGGGTTGGATGCACTTGCTTTGGGGATTCTTGCGATCAGCACTGCCATTTCGGTGTCGACCATACTGATCCAATCCAGTGCCATTAAATTTGTCCGTCCGGAAAAAGCAACAGTTATCTATACTTTGGAACCTGTCACCGCAGCCATTCTGGGATTTGCCATTCTCGGAGAGAAGCTCGCGGGAGGAAGGGCATTGGCAGGCTGCGTGTTGATCCTCGTTTCGATTGCCGTCACCGTGTACAGAAAACGTACCGTAACCGACGGTATCGGCAAAGATGCGGAATACGCCGGAAGTATCGGCATGAAAGTCCCCTTGAGTCAAAGTATGCAAAAATATAGGGCAGGGTTTGATTTTATCCTCCCCAGAATACTCGGAGCACTTCGGAAAGCCTGCAGCCGTCGGAAGCTCTCGGGATGGGGCTCCATTCGGGCGGGAGCAGTTCTCTGTAGGTGTGGTAGGAGAACCGTTCATCCAGAAGAATCACCACGCCCATGTCATTTTCTGTCCGGATCACACGCCCTGCCGCCTGCAGAACGCGGTTAATCCCCGGATAAGTATAGGCATATTCAAAACCACTCAAGGACTGCTCATCAAAGTGCTTCTTGATGATATTGCGTTCATTGCAGATCTGTGGAAGCCCCACGCCGACGATGATCGCCCCTGAAAGTCTGTCCCCTGTGAGGTCTATGCCTTCTCCAAAAACGCCTCCCATGACTGCGAATCCTGCCAGGCTGACCTCTCCAGTGCTGTCAAACTCGTCTAGGAATTCCTGCCTTGCCGCCTCCGACATGCCCGGAGTCTGGTAAAGGGTCCGGATACCGGACTTGATACCCATAAATCTGTAATAAACCTCGTTCAGATAGTCAAAGGACGGGAAAAATACCATGTAGTTTCCGACCCTGGCGGATACCGTTTCAAGGATGATCGCTGCGATGGAATCGTAGGAGATCACCCTTGTTTTATATTTTGTTGAGATGGCGTCATCCACAAAGACACATAGGTTCTCTGCCGGAAAAGGCGATGGAAGGGCAAGCACACGCGAATCCCTGCCGCCTCCCAGCATTTTGGTAAAATACTCGATGGGCGAGAGTGTAGCTGAAAAAAGTACGGCCACCCTGCCTTTATTCATCGCATTTTTTAGAAGCTTTGACGGATCAACGCAAAAGAGCTTTATTTTAAAGTCCCTGGAAGTTTTGTCATAGCAGGTTACATAATTTTCATCATAGAGCTCCAGGACCTTCATGAAATTCAAACAATTGAAATAGGCCTCCAGTAATTCATCCATAAAGGAAACGGCAGGATTTCTCGGCAGCCAGTTGTCCAGGAAGCCCGTAAAATGCTCGAGCAGCTCATGCAATTCTTTTGGGCTCTCTCTCCTGACACGGTAGAAGTCTTTCACTTCTTCGCCTTCATCTTCCTCTGAAATAAGTGCCCTGGCTGAGCTTAAAAAATATTTGTACAATTGGTTTACCGATTCATATAATGCGGGTATTTCTGCTTTTATACCCTGCCGGAGTTCAAAGAAAGACCTTTTCGAAAGCTCGGAGGAATACATTTCCCTTGCCCGGTCGACAAGATTGTGCGCTTCGTCGATAAGAAAGCAGTAGTCGCCGCGCTGTGTGAAAAATCTCTTGAGATACACCCTTGGATCAAAAAGGTAATTATAATCGCAAATGATTACGTCGCACCAGAGCGACAGGTCGAGCGACAGTTCAAAGGGACATACCGAGTACAGCTTTGCATACTTTTCAAGAGTGAACCTGTCCAGAACGTCCTCATTTAAAGCATCCGCCATAGCTTTTTTGACCTTCCCGTAATAGTCGGCGGCATATTCGCAGCTTTCCGGGTCACAGGCGGGGTTTTCGCAAAAACAGATTTTTTCTTTGGCCGTTATCGTTACGGACTTTATTTTCAGGCCTTTCACACGCATATCATCAAGTGCCTTTTCGGCCAATACACGTGTAGTGGTTTTTGCTGTGAGATAGAAAATTTTTGAAATGAAGCCTTCTCCCAGCGCCCTGACGGTAGGATACAGAGCAGCAATCGTCTTGCCTGTCCCGGTGGGCGCCTGGGCAAATAGAATATCACCTTTTTCAATGGAATCGTGTACGCTGTCCATGAACTCCCTCTGGCCAAGCCGGTATCCGGAATAAGGGAAATCAAGCTTTTGAATGGAGCCATTCCGGGTATCATACCAGCCTTGTATCCTATCCTGCCATGCCAGACATTCGCTGACAAGAGGCATGAAAAATTCCTCAAGCGATTCCGTGCTGTACAGATCCAAAAAGGATTTTTCCTGCTTCTCATCCAGTTGAAAATAGGTAAGACGGATCGCAATATAGTCCAGCCCGTACAGGTATGCGAACATATAAGCGTAGCATTTTGCCTGTGCCCAATGCAGAGGATTATAATCGTGTTCGATTTGGTCGAGAGGTGACGTTGTAGTCTTGATTTCATGTATGGTGATGCCTGAAGCATCCTTCAATACGCCGTCGATCCGTCCCGTTACTTCAAGCGCCGTATTTTTACCTTCAAGTGTGAATGAAATGGGGACTTCGGCCTCGTAAACCGCATCGCTGCCAAGTTCATTTTTCAGAGCGTTCCTAACGGCAGCATGGCCTCTTGTTCCCTCCACCGCCCTTGATGACGAATATACACCCGTGGTGAGATCGCCGGACTGATTTGAATAATCAAGCAGGTTCTGAACGGATATGGAAATGACCTTTTTACTTACCATCAAATTGATTGGCCTTTCATCATTTTTTCACCGGATGAATACTAGGAGTCTGCCCGAAAACTCCTGCCCGCATCTTTTCGTCCATTGTTTCCGCTCAAATTCTTTCAAAAAAATCGTTAAATATCCGGATATTCGCCGTTTTTTTGAAAGTTTTGGACGAAAAAATGACCTGAAAATCTGCATACATTAGTTTCCGTGCTGACTCCTAGTATAGCATCTTCGATACATAATTAAAATACATTTGGAGCATCTTCATAACTGCGGACTTTTTGGATCATTTGACACTCGGGAAAGATATTATGCGTTCGATATAGTATAATAGATTAATTGAATGAAATTTTTTCATTCAATATATATTTGCACTTTAAAATAAGATGAGGAGAAGGAACTGTGGATCTGAATAAAGCAAGGTACGAATTGACTGCCGTAAAGCCTGAACAGTACCCTTCCGGCAATATTCCGGAAATAGCGCTGGTCGGACGCTCCAATGTAGGAAAATCCACTATCATCAATACGCTTTTAAACAGAAGGAACCTGGCAAGGGTTTCCTCCGAACCTGGAAAGACAAGGGGAATCAATTTCTACAACATCGATGACGCATATTATTTAGTCGATTTGCCGGGGTATGGATATGCAAGTGTTTCTAAAGGCGAGAAGCATTCCTGGGGAAAAATCATCGAGACATATCTGAATTCGCGCAGACAGCTAAAGATGGTCATTATGCTGGTTGACATCAGGCATTCGCCAAGCAGTGACGACCGGATGATGTACAAATGGATCCTGGAGCACTCTATGCCGCATATTATGGTTGCGGCAAAAACGGATAAAATACCTCGCAGCCAGATCCAGGCCAGAAAACAGGATATTCAAAAAGTACTCGGAACAGCGGAGGGTACCGAAATAATTGCCTATTCATCTGAAACCAGACAGGGTAGGGATGAAATATGGGCGGCAATGAAGGAACATTTTGAGGCTGAAGGATAAAAGAAATTATGCCGATATATTCATTTGAACCGATTATTGATGAAAAATGCAAAATACTCATACTGGGAACCATGCCCGGCGTCATGTCACTGAAAAAACAGCAGTACTACGGATATGACCAGAATGCCTTCTGGCGGATTATGTACGCGCTTTTTGGGCAGGGACTGGATGAAAATTATGAAAGCCGGAAGAGGTTTGTAATTGAGCATCATATTGCGGTGTGGGATGTGCTGATGGCCTGCGAAAGAGAAGGCAGCAGCGACAGTGATATTAAAAATCCCGTACCGAATGATTTTACCGCTCTGTACAAGCATTATACCAATATTGGCAGTGTTTGTTTCAATGGAGGACCGGCGGAAAGGCTTTATAACAGGTTTGTTGAAAAAACGCACAAGTGCGAAGGAGAAAGGAAATTTTACAGCCTGCCTTCAACCAGTCCGGCCAATACCACCCGCTTTGAAAGGAAGCTTGAGGACTGGCGCCTGATTTTGAAGCTTCTTTGACAATCTGTCATATTTTTTTAAGGATTCTGTAACCAAAAGTGGACAGTATTGGGTTATAATATATTATATATAGGCATTAAGCAATAAAAGTGTATAAACAAAAGAAAAATGGGGGGTCTGTGATGAAGCGGCGTTACAAAATTACGATTGTATCATTTATATTATTACTTGTCATTTCATTAAGCCTTAATATAGTATCTGCCGTAGGGCAGGGGGCGGAACCGGGTTCCGACCAGGATCCCATAGTAAGCAAAAGCTATGTGGACGCGGCAATTGCGCAGTTATCAATTAAAGTCCAGTCTCTGTTGGATCAGAATAATGTATTGACGAATCAGAATGCTCAATTGACCACAAGATTGACAACGCAGGAACAGCTCGTTAAAGCTCTCCAGGATGAGCTGAAGGCTGTTAAGACAAGTGTCGCGGCAGGTGCGGGAGGTGCCGGAAATACGGGCGGTACGGGAAATACCGGTACAAATCAGCCGGCATCGATCGGCAAGGCTACCGTCAATGTCGCTGCCCTTAATGTGCGCTCGCAGACCAACACAACCTCCGCCATAGTTGCCAAGGTCCTGCTGAATGAAACCGTGACGCTTGTATCAAAGGCCGGCGACTGGTATAAGATAATTACCTCCAAGGGGAAATCAGGCTATGTCATGTGCAAATTTGTCACGGTAAAAAAGTAAGGAATATAATTGCCTGTGCCGACAGGGATATATATCGGAGGGTAAATTGTATAACAATAGGGAAGCCAAGGTTATATCGAGAGTAAAAAGGAAATCCAAATATAAAAAAGCAATGACCATTTTTCTGATTATTGTCATAGTGCAATTTGCAGCTGTGGAATCTGTTCTTATATGCAACGGGAAATCAGACCCGGAAGTAAGGACAGATTATCTTGTCATTCTGGGCGCCGGCATAAAAGGTGAAAGGCTGTCGCTTGCTTTATATGAGCGGCTTATGGTCGGCCTTTCCTACCTTGAAAAATATCCGGATACCAGGGTCGTTGTGTCAGGAGGGCAGGGGCCCGATGAAGCAATTACGGAAGCGGAAGCCATGCGCAGATTTCTTGTTTCAAAGGGCATCGAAGAAGGCAGGATACTGCTTGAAACACGTGCAACCAGCACGATGGAGAATTTTGCATACAGCAGGAAGCTTATTGAACAGGATGCCGCAAAGCCTTCAATGGAAATCACTTTTGTCACAAGCAGCTTTCACATCCTGCGTGCCAAAATGCTGGCAGACAGAAATGATTTTACAGCTCATGCCCTTTCCGCCAAAACGCCTTGGCAGGTGATCGTACAGGTATATTTCAGGGAATACTTCGCCATATTCAAATCACTGATTGTCGACAGGTAATTCAAGCTCCAACAAATATCTTATCCGGGTCGCTTCTTTTCGTATGTAAAAAAACTGTAACGGATTCTTTACAATTTGTTCAAAAAAGTTCTAATAATAAGTCATAAATTGTGGGTATTATTAACTTATAAAAAATGATGAAAAGATTTTCAAGGAGGTCTTATTCATGTATAACGAAGATAATTACAGCTGCAATTATGATAATATGGGCAGAACCCCACAGCATAAAAAGAGCAAGGTGTTCACTTACATAGCGATCATCCTTGTGACAACGATGATCAGTGGTACTGCAGTAGGAGGATTTTTATACGCCAAATTCAACAGCCAGCTGAATGAGCTGAAGCAGGCAACACTAAACACAGCGTCGGTTTTGCAGCAGGTGGAACAGGAAAATGAAGAATTACAGAATATCAGTACGGTAAAATCCAGCGGCTCTGTAACAACGGACAAAAGTTCCGAAAAGCTCACAACAACAGCGCTTGTCAAAGGCTCCGATGTGACGGCCATTGCCAAGAAGGCGGGTCCTTCTATTGTGGGGATCCGGATGACGGTCAGCAGCTCAAGACAGAATTATTTCGGAAGTTCGGGCAACCAGACTGCGGAAGGCTCGGGTATCATTTTTAAGAAAGACGGATATATCATGACCAACTACCATGTTGTTTCAAATGCGGACCCGAAGAGCGGAACGAGCAACAGGACAGTGCTTGAAGTTTTCCTGCCTGATGGAAGGAATGCAAAGGCAACATTTGTCGGAGGAGACAGTAAAACGGATCTGGCGGTTATAAAAATCGACTTGAACAATTTACCGGTTGCAGAGCTCGGCGACTCCTCCAACCTCGAAGTCGGCGAGCTGGCAGTGGCGATCGGCAACCCTCTCGGAATGGAATTTGCCGGGTCTGTTACGGTCGGTGTGATCAGTGCGCTGAACAGAACCGTCGAGATGGAAGATAAAACGCTCAATCTGATACAGACCGATGCGGCGATCAATTCGGGCAACAGCGGCGGCGCTCTTTTGAATTCGCAGGGACAGGTAATTGGAATTAACTCGGTAAAAATATCTGCATCCGGTGTTGAAGGCCTTGGCTTTGCAATCCCGATAAATGATGCGAAACCGGTTATTGACCAACTGTGGATGTATGGCTATGTCAAAGGCAGGCCGTTTATAGGTATTTCCGGCAGTGAGATCACTGATACGCTTTCCCGTTACTATAATTTACCAAAAGGAATTTACATTACGGACGTTACTTCGGGGAGTGCTGCAGATAAGGCAGGAATCAAAGCCGAAGATATTCTGGTGAGCCTGGATAATAAGACAGTCGAAACGCTGAGCGATCTGGACGAAATCAAAGGAGCCCATAAGGCGGGAGATACCGTGAACGCAATAATTGTAAGGGAAAGCAACAAAATCAACCTGAAAATCACCTTTGACGAAGAAAAGTAAGAAGCCGATCAAGTTATTGATCGGATTGAAATAACAGGCAGAAGAGCTTGATTGCTCTGCTGCTTTATATAAAAGGCCTGGACAGTGTACAATCAGTATACTGACCGGGCCTTATGTGTGCCGTACGAAATCTTTACTTCAGGGAACGAAGCAATTTACCATCTTCACCTATAACATCGCCGGATAGCAGTGAAATGTCTGCGCCGAGCTGTCTGAAATCTCTTACGATATCCTCGTAACCCCGTTCAATATGCTCGATGCCGGTTATTTTCGTAGTGCCTTCAGCTAGCAGTCCGGCTAGTACAAGTGCCGTTCCGGCTCTGATATCACCGGCGTGCACCCAGGTGCCGGTCAGTTTCCGGTGGCTATTGATGCGGGCAATGCCATTCTTTACGGTTATATCGGCTCCCATGCGGTTGAGCTGGTCGCAGTGGTTGAACCTG
Organism: Clostridiaceae bacterium; assembly: GCA_039679375.1. Classification (GTDB taxonomy): domain Bacteria; phylum Bacillota; class Clostridia; order Acetivibrionales; family DTU013; genus JBDKVA01. Next base: position 27,768 of record JBDKVA010000150.1, on the reverse strand, counting down.
TGGGGGAAAATTTTATCGGAGATGACGCTTCTGCCTGCCGCTTTCAGTAATAAAACCGTGATTGGCTGCTGGAAATCGCTCTCAAACATGGGGAATTTCCCTGTCCTTATTCTGGTTGCCCTGATCCTGCTGTCTCCATGGACGGTGATGCTGCTTTCCATCGTTTCGAACTGAAGTCCGACCTCGGATAATTTGGCTATGCATGCAGCAAGGTGCTCAGGTATTGTATCCTCAATTGTCAAAGTACCTCCGGTTAAACCTCCGGCTATCAGATAGGATCCGGCGATCAGCCTGTCGGGTGCCGCGTTGTGCAGGCATCCGCCAAGCTGTGTAACACCCTGTATTCGAATGGTATCCGTACCTGCGCCATAAATACGCGCACCCATTTTATTAAGCATAATGGCGGTATCAACCACCTCGGGATCTCTGGCGGCATTGTACAGCGTGGTTTTTCCGCTGGCTAATACGGCTGCCAGCATGACGTTAATAGTTGCGCCGCATGACATGACGTCGAAGAAAATTTCGGCTCCGGTCAACTTTTCAGCTTCTACGGTGTAATAGCTTTCAAAGAATGTGACTTCCGCGCCTAAAGCTTTAAGTCCCTTGATATGCTGGTCGATAGGACGTGATACAAAATTGTCTCCTCCAGGGTAACCGATGGATACTTTATGATGCTTTACCAATAAGGCGCCCGCAAAATAATAACCGGTGCGGAATGCCGATGAAAGCTCGGGACTTATTTCCGCCGTGCTGATGCCACGCGGGTCGATTATGTAAGCGGCGTTTTGTTTTTCTACTGAAGCTCCAAGGCTTCTTAATATCTGAAATACTACTTTTATGTCAGATATCTCGGGTATGTTTGAAATGTATACAGGCTCATCAGCCAGGCAGCAGGCTGCCAACAATGCCAGTGAGCTATTCTTTGAACCTGGAATTTTTATCTTTCCATTCAGTGGTTTGGAGTAATTCACTTCAAGCCATCTCATTTGTTCTTCCTACTTTCTTCGAGCTGTTAATAAATTGAACAATTCTATTATACCCGTAAATACCACAAATGTTAAATAAAACTTTAGTAAAAATAAAATTTTTTCATTTTAAAATATCAACGACAGTAAAGTAATGTATAGTAGCTCGTTGTATAATCTGCTCCGGTTCCTGTAATGCATGATGAATTATCATGCGCAAGCACCTTTGGAGCTGATAGCCCTGCCTTTTCCATAGTGCTTACAAGCGCCGTGATGGATGGCGGAGAGTCCATATTGTCATTTCCCATCATGCTGATCGTATGTATATCATAGGATTGTATGGCAGCCAGGGTCTCCGCATCCATTTTGTCAGCAGTGTCCTTATCGAGGTAATGAGAGAAGTCAACGGATGCGATGACTGCAATTCGTGGGTGGCTGTCCGGACCTGCAGCATCAGATACGTCATTGCAGTTGGACAAACTGCCGTACGGGCTTGTCTGGCCTGCCAGGAATCCTGCCAACCACTCTCCAAGCTCCACTGAATCTTCGGTTGAATAGTTGCCATGGAGCAGTATCGGTACGATTTTGCTATCCGGAAGGTAGTATTTGATATACGGCACCAGTGATGATATGGAGTGTTCTTCTTCCATCAGCAGGGTGTTTTGCGATGCATTGAAATCACGGATCAGCATCGAAGTTAGCGACTGGTCTGCTTCCAGAACGCCAAATGAAGTTCCCCAGCTTAATGTAGAGGTGTGAATGCCATTTACTCCGACTCTTTTATGATTTGGAGCAATGACTACTACTGTGTCTGGGGAGCAGTGAGAGAGCATTTCAAAAAAGCCGGCTATCATTTCACCTGCCAGCAGATGGTGAGGAACGACGCCACCTGCAATTTGTGCGGGAGCCGGGGTCACCGGTGCAGATGCATTCGTATTTAAGACAGAACTCATAAAATCCTTTTCATTGAAATATTTACACCGGAGTGTTTCAACAGCAATATCGGAGGACGATTCTTTCGGATTAGGCTCTTTTACGGCCGATGCATCCATAACGGCTCCGATGCCGGAAGAAGCCATTGCTGACATGACTGCCAAAAGGCAAAGCACAGCTATGGCTTTTGCTGCTGTGGGCCATACGCTGTGCTTTATCATTGTTATACCTCCCCAAGACATTCTCATTATCTTATTTATGCAATCATGATAAATCTTATCTTAAGTTAAAAGCTTTTATTATATTATTCCTGCTCCCTATTTACCGATCTCTACCTGAACCCTGCCGGTGAAGCCTGCAATACTGCTGTCTGCATGACGGATGGCCGCGTTGTCGGCCGTGAAAGCGCCGGGTGTGACTGCTTTGGCGTAATAGCTAATACTGCCGTTTGCCTTCTTTTTGCTGTAGTAATAGCCGAACACCACCTTTTGCCCGGTGACCTCGTCCAGGTAGCTGTAAGAATTTCCGGAGCCGCTCATATATCTGAAGCCTGCCGGTAAAATATCCGTTATCTCATAATAACCATCGGGAGCATTCTCACTAAAAACAGGTGTGAGTGTGACCTGTATGGTATCCGAACGGCTGAAGGAGCTTCCCGCGCTGCCGCCGGTACTGTAATTGCGTTTCAGAGATACCGGGCTATCCGTCTTTGCCATGACTTCGCTGACCGGTGACACATATGAGGCGGCGACAACCACTTTACCCTGGACATCGGCAAACTTAAGCCTGGAAAGCTGTTCGGGAGTCAAAGTCAGCCTGTAAAAGCTGCCCTTCTGAAGACCCACCTGCTTCTTTACTCCATCCAGTTCATAGCTGAAGCTGCTGTCAAGGCTGACACTCTTTATATAATCCGTGACAAATATCATACGCTCCAGATTTACCAGAAGCTCCGAGGTAGAGTTTGAATTGATGTAGCTGAAAAGCTTTAGCTTCTCCTGCGCGTTTGTCCTGAGTGCAATGAGTGAGCAGAGTGCGGTAGCGTCAATGCTTTCGTCTCTGGTCCCGTATTCGAGGTAAGCAAATGTATCGGTTACTTTTCCCATCTTTGCCATAGCATCTTCATAGACGGCCCGTGCACCCTGGAAATCGCCCATTTCAGCAAGTGCCACGCCAAGGATGAGTTTGATTTGCGGCGTATTGCCCTCTGCTTCAAGAAGATTGCGGATATCCAGCAATACAGGCTCTTTAAGGGCGGCAAGGCCCCAATAGGCGTAAGCGGTGTCTTCCAGTATGGTGGAATCGCTTTCCAGCAGCTTTCTGAAATAGGAGGCAAGAGCCTTACTGTCTATATCGTCTGCTGCAAATGAGCACATCTTTGCAGATAGTGCCGGGTTGCTGCTGTCATAGGTAAGCAGTGCAAGCCCGCCGTCTTCTGTCTGGTATTTACTGATATCCATTTCCTCGTCCCTGTAGATTTCTTCATTGAAGTATTTCTGTAAAAGCTCGCCTGCTACCTTTACGGCAAGTTTTTGATCCAGGCGCCGTCCCCAGCTCCAGTAAAGCCTGTGCAGCTCCTTATAAAGCATGGATGAATCCTCTCCGTAAAATACCAGGGAGGTGAGACCCTTTGCGTTATTTGAAAGAACGGTGCCGCTGGCCAGGCTGATATAATCGACTTTGGTGGTTTCCAGCAGGCTGTCGGACACCTTGAAGCTTCTCTCCAGCGCATCTCTAAGGCCTCCGCTTGATGCTTCGACCTGCACGGTGTAATTTCCTGCCGCAAAGCTGCCCAGCGGTATTTCTGCAATGGTATTTGCCTTGCCGCTGGAAGTATATGTTTTTATTTCTCCGCCGGAATTTGTCACAGTGACTTTGTAACCCACTTCCACGTTACCGGAAAGCTCCGTACCGTAGGCTCTTGCCATGATAGACGGACTATCGCCTGTAATGAAGGTTTTATTAAATATGGTATCGACAAAGAACGGCAGCTTTGATGAAATATTCACTTTACCGTTTCCTGCCTTCAGGTCATCTGTGACGCCCTGGTAGGTGATCCTCCAGGAAGTCAGGTTATCGGGCAGTTTGAAGCTGGCTTCAGCTTTTCCGTCGGTGCCGCTGGTCACCGCGGTAAATAGCGCGCTGTCTTTGAAATCCTTCCTGACATTCATGTCGCCGCCTTCTCCGCCTTCAGCCATTGGATTGCCGGTAGCGTACATATCCTTATAAGAGAAATAGTCGGATAACAAACCACTTGATACAGCAGGCCCATAGAGCCCGTATAGCGTGTCGACGTATTGCTCCGAAACGGAGAAGTAGGCTTCATCTATGACGCTTACGTTAATTTCGGCACTGCAGGGCTTGCCTTCGGCGTCCTTAACATCAAACGACAGCTTTACGGTATCTCCGGGCTTATAGCTTTTCTTATCCGGCTGCACACTAATGCTGAGCTGTTTTTGAGTACGGTCGTAATTATATTGCTGGATGCCTGCGTCATAAATATTGTTTCCGTCAAAGCATACGGCCTTGACATACATATTCGGTATGAGCGTATGATCATAGCCAAAATTGAACGAAGAGTCGGACTGAACCTTAAAGTCAAGAACACCATTCTTCATTCGGATAAACAGGTACCTGCGGTTATTGCCTGAGAAAGGCTCCTCCAGATTATACTTGACCTTGACAGAAACATTTTCATCCAGTTTGTATTGTTTGTTAGTGTTGTCATTCTCGATGGAATAGGTACTGGTGCTGAAGGGATAATAGTAAACCCAGTTGTACAGATATTTAGTTTCAGTTACGGCACGTCCCTCGGAATCTTTCCCGTAAACCTCCAGATAGTAGTTTTTCTCCTTGTCTGCGTTGAATTTCAGCTCATATTTGCCGTCAACTGTTTGAAAGCTGTATTCCTTGACCAGGTTCTGGACTTCATTATATTCGTACGTATCCCGTTTTACCTTGTTGATATAATCATAATAATCGCCGGTCTTTTTCTTTTCATAGTGCCGTTCATACAACTTGGCTGTCAGAGGAATATCCACTGAGGCGCCCCTGTATTCATCCTCCGAATAGTAACCCGAGGTTTTGCCTTCGAGCTTCGAAAGGTCGATCCTGTTGGTTGTAATGGTTGCAGAGCCATTTTTACCTTCTGTATCCGTCAGCACCTCTATCATGGTATCCTTCGGGAATACGGCAACCTGGCTGTATGCGTTGATCTGCTGCTCTTCAGCTTCCGTATTGCCGATACTGACACCCAGAGAAAGGGGCCTCCAGCTGGCTTCGGCTGTCTTTGGGCTCATGGCGATCGCAGATGCGCCTGAAGCATCGCTGACCAGACTGCCGCTGCTGACTGTGTTGCCGGAGAGGTTTCCGTTGTAATTGAGCTTGACGCCGGATACGGGAGTACCCTCATAAAAGCTTGCCTGAACGGTGAAATTTACTTTTTCCCATGCATACATATAGTTCCGGTCCGGGGTGACGTCCAGCCTATAGACCGGTTTCACATAATCCATTACTTGAAGATAATGTGTCAGCAGAATATTCTCTCCGACCTTCACCCTTACCTCATAGGAACCCGGGTTGAAATTCGACAGCTTCAAACTTCCGGTAAAGGTTCCGTTAGGAGATATTTTTACATTCTGTGAAGTCAATACAGATATATTTGGGTCGCCATTCGTTGAATAATCATAACGGACCAGCTCGAGTACAGCGTCGGCTGCACTGCTGCTGCCGTCCCTGGGCTTAATGACGCCCCATATGTTTACAATATCCTCCGGCAGATAAATTCCTTTATCAAGATAGAGATAGGTCCAATAATTATCGGTCGTATCCGAATTGTAATAGGAACCGTAATATGGCTGATATAAGGCACTTCTCACCTGTGCGACAAAAGGAAGTCCTGATGAAGGCTTCACCAGAAAATAATAGCTTGATGCATTAGACGAAGAAGGCAATTGTTCGTTCAGAACGGCCAAACCGTTTTCGTCGGATTTAACAGGGCTGCCGCCGTCAAGCAAAAGCTCTGCTCCGGTCAAAGGCTTGCCGGTGGCTGAATCGTTCAGCCACGCCAGGCTTTTATCTTCCGTAGTCAGGATATATACCGAAGCGTTATTGACCTGGAGCTGCGCATAATATTTTTGTCCGTAAACATCCGCCCTGGCAAGGTAATAGCCTTCAGGCAGCGAGGACGGCAGCAGGAGGTAGTTGGTTTCCCAGTATACATTCTGCTGTTTGATGACGCGCGCATTGACGGTAGCTGATTTAGCCAGCTTTGTTTCATCATAACCGGCCGCTTTTTTTTGTGAGACCGCCCAATCTGGTGCGGCGTTTATACTTTTCAGATCCTTCAGAAAACTTTCTGCATCCGGATAGCTGAAAAACTCAACCTGTACTTCCATGTCTTTCAGGCTGGTGTCTGCATAGACCTGCAGCGCCTGTACAGACTGGGGTGTAAAGCTGTACATCGTATCAGAAAAGCTGAAATAAGCTCTGCTGTCGTTATTTTTGGATGGTGCTGCCGTCTGGAAACGGAAGGTATAATCGTTTTCAAGTGTATCCTCGCTGCCCTTTACACCCAAACCTTTTTTTATCGTAACCGAATAGATCGTATCTTCTTCCAGCTTATCCGGAACAAATACGAGTGTTTTTTTGTGCAGCTCGAAGCGGCCGCCTGTTTTTGGCGATATTTCAAAATATTTTTCCGCATTCTCAATATTCTCGTGGCTGAAGGTGATTTCTATGCCTGAATTGACAGGCACCTGGACGCCCTTGTCGCGGGGGAGCGTCCGGAGAACATTCAGGCTCTTTTTTGTCTGGAAAGCCCAGGATTGCTCGGTTCCGGTATTCTTATCACTGAGTGTGAAACGGTAGATACTGTCCTTGCTCAGCGGTTTTTCAAATTCCATATTGTACTCGCTGGTTGATACTTTTTTCAGTTGAAACGGTTGTGAAGGCTCGACACGGAGGGATGAAGCCAGGTCTTTTTCGTCGGGAACATTTTCAAATACCAGCTTGAATGCTGAAGTCGGGCTTACTCCAAGGCTGTCGGAGTCTATTGCTGTTATTTTCGCTGAAGGTACGGTATCCGCAATATTTGCGGCGCCCTCCTGTATATTGGTGGTATCCGTTGAAGACGCCACATCTTTTGCATTCTGGCTGCCAAATACGCCAAGTAGTGCTGCAATGCCGACTGCCGCCACTAGAACAATTACGGCCGTAATGGCTATGAAAACTGGTTTGTTCCTGATTACCAATTTATTTTTCATATTTCACCCTCACTTTCATAATTACCATATCTTAGACGTAAAGGAAAATCAATATGTTTCAAATATATACAATGAAAAAAGTTTTGGAGCATCCGTGCTGCGCATCATCCTGCATGTGCTAATTATGATACATATTCCAGGATAAGTATGATAAAATAGATACAAATTGAATGTAAATGCTATAGCAAGACATATTTATAAAAAATAACGGCTTCTATTGTAAATTAAGAGGATAAATAAAAAATTGGTTGCAGGCAGGAGAATAGTTAGATATGTCATACAAAATCCAGCCGCCGGAGAGCGTTCTAAATATTTTGAAGACACTTGGCGGAAATGGCTATGAAGCATATGCTGTGGGAGGCTGCATCAGAGACTCCATACTTGGGACGGAACCGAAGGATTGGGATATTGCTACAAATGCCATACCCAAAGAAGTAAAAGCCATGTTTGAAAAAACAGTTGATACAGGCTTGAAACATGGTACTGTAACAGTTGTAACAGATCATGACACATTCGAAATTACCACCTTCCGTATCGACGGCAGGTATGAAGATGGAAGACACCCATGCCAGGTTGAATTTACAAACCGTCTGGAGGATGACCTGCGCCGCAGAGACTTTACAATGAATGCCATAGCATGGAACAAAGAACGAGGTATTGTGGATCCTTTTGGTGGAATGCAGGATATTGGCGCCGGGCTCATCCGGGCAGTCGGTGAGCCGGAAGAGAGGTTCCGGGAGGATGCGCTGCGTATGCTGAGGGCTGTCCGGTTTTCAGCCAGGCTTGGTTTTGGAATAGAGAGCAGCACACTAAGAGCTATCCGCGAAAATGCCGCACTGATGCGAAACGTAAGCAGTGAAAGGATCAGGGACGAATTGAACGGCATACTGACCGCCGGGGATCCGATGAAATTAACCCTGTTTAGAGAATCGGAACTGATGAAGCTGATCCTGCCTGAATTAGAAGCCTGCTTCAGCACGCCTCAGAATAACCCGCATCATGTATATAATGTAGGTGAGCACAGTCTGCGTGCCGTTGCGGCAATTGAAAACGAAAAATGCCTGAGGTGGACTATGCTTCTGCATGATACCGGTAAAGCCGTGACGCGTTTCACGGATGAAAAGGGGATAGACCACTATTATGGGCACCCTGCAAAAAGTGTTGAGATAGCCGGTAAAATCCTTGCCAGGCTCAAATTTGACAATAGAAGCATTGACAGGATATTGCGCCTGATCCGCTTTCACGACAGGGAAATCGTTTTAAAGCGAAAAGCTGTAGCAAAGGCTGTTTATGCGGTTGGAGAAGACATTTTCCTTGATTTGCTGAAGGTCAAGCGTGCCGATAAACGTGCACAGATTCCGTCGGACATACAAAAAGGCCTGGAATATGTCGATGCGGTTGAGAATATGTATATCGAATTGAAAAATAAAAATCATTGTCTTGCGCTAAAGGATATGGCGATCAACGGACATGATCTGATTGACATGGGTTTCAAGGAAGGCAGAGAAGTTGGCCGGGTCCTGTCGAAGCTTTTTGAAAAGGTTCTGGACAATCCGTCCCTAAATGAGAAAAACACTTTGGCAGAGCTTGCAAAAGGAATGTTCCAAGAAAAGGGAAAGGCGAATAGGCTTGTTTAGTAACTTATTGCCGCGCAGCCCACATTGGTCGCAGATGCGTTTATTACCTGGCAATATGACCAATTGACAACATTTTCATAAATGGTAAAATAGTATGGTGCGGAATTGTACATTTACCGCTCATATCTTGGAGATCAAAGAAAGGAAATCATCAGCTATGGGAAGACTGCTTAGAGGAAAAAACATTATCGTAATGGGAGTAAGGAACAAGTGGAGCATTGCCTGGGGAATTGCGGCGGCAGCTCACAAGGAAGGTGCTTCACTTATATTCACCTATCAGGGAGAACAGGAAAAGGGCGGAGTTGAGCAACTTGCGGCAGAGCTGGGAAATGTTTATACATACCAGTTGAATGTGACTTCAGATAGTGAAATAGATATATTCTTCGATACATTGAGAGAAAAATACGGCGTGATCCACGGCATCGTTCATGCAATAGCTTATGCCAGGAAACAGGATCTTCAGGAAAGCTTTGTAAGTACCCAAAGAGACGGTTTTGCGCTTGCACTCGATATAAGTGCATATTCGCTCGTTTCAGTCAGCAGGAAGGCCAGAGGACTCATGACGGAAGGCGGAAGCATATTGACCCTGACCTATATGGGCTCGGAGAAGGTTTTCAAGAATTATAACGTCATGGGAGTGGCAAAGGCTGCGCTCGAAACGAGTGTAATGTATCTGGCAAATGATCTCGGGCCCGAAGGGATCCGCGTAAACGCCATATCTGCCGGTGCAGTCAAAACACTGTCTGCAAGGGGTATCAAGGACTTTGGATCCATATTGGCGATATCCAGGGAAAAAGCTCCGCTTAGAAAAAATGTAGAATTGAAAGAAATAGGAGACGCGTCGGTGTTCCTTCTCAGCAGTATGTCAAATGGCATTACCGGAGAAGTTATCCATGTAGATTGCGGAATGCACATAATGGGAATTTAACTTTATCAATCCGGCCGGATTTACATTAATTGCAGAAAGGAAGATATGTATGGAAGAAATGTTTGTAAGGGGCAAAACTCTGGCAGAGGCATATCACCGTTCTATTGAGGCGCTGTACTGGCATGGTGAGCTGTGTGAATGCCCAGATTATAACCAAAAGCAGAAGGAATGCAGCATGACGATATTCGTAGAGGAGCCTTTTGCCGAGCCAATGATCAGCAGGCTGTTCATTGGAGGTCATACCGACCTTGAACAATATTGCCAGGAAGTATTGGATGGAATACTGGATTTTAAAATAGGCCACGGGTGGAACTATACATATCACAACAGGATTGCAGAGCAGCTGCCGTTTATTTATGAAGAACTGAAGCGCAATCCCGACAGCAGGAGGGCAGTGATCGACGTACGCGACTGGCGAATGGATACCAGTCACGGAAATACCAGCCCTGCATGCCTGCAGCATATCCAGTTTTTTATCAGAAATTCAAAAATGCATATGAAGGTTTTAATGAGAAGCAATGATGCCCCCGAGGCCACATACATGAACATGTTTGCATTTGTGATGCTGCAAAAAAGGGTGGCCGATACGATTGGTGTCCAGATGGGAACCTATACGCACAGGGCAAATTCTTTCCACTGTTATGAAAAGGATTTCATGCTGATGGACAGTTATATGAAAGGTATTGAAAAGGGTGAAGGCATTACATACGAGTATGAAGGTTTTTATAAGGAACTGATGGAGGAAGCCAGATCTGAAGTATTAGCCAAGGTGAATCAGCTGAAAGAAAATCAAAAAATAGGCTGAAGAATTTTATGCGAAGTAAAAGGGCTGCAGCGGTATATTCTACTGTTGCAGCCCTTTTTAAGGTTTTATGTGTTTACAGCCTGCCGATAAACCTTGCGGTTTACAGCCTGCCGATAAACCTTGCGGTTTACAGCTTGCCGATAAATCTGCCGATTTACAGCTTGCTGAAGACTTTCTTGAAGGCTTCCAGCGTATAATCCAGCTGTTCCTTTGTATGGGTGGCAGTATAGCTTGTTCTTATTCTGCAAAGGCCCGGCTTGACTGCGGGTGAGACAACAGGGTTGACATAGACGCCTTCTTCACGCAGCATCTTTGTAACAGTAAGAGTCGGCCCGTTTTCATAAGTCATTACAGGTACGATAGGAGTAAATTCGCTGTTTGATTCATAGATAGGAATGCCAAGCTTCTTGAAACCCTTGCGCATGTAAGATGATATTTCACCCAGCCTCTTGATTCTCTGCGGCTCAGCCTTAATGATCTCCAGGGCGGCAATCGCAGCAGCCGCGTTGGCCGGCGGGATGGAGGCAGAGAATATGAACGGTCTCGAATTATGCTTGATGTAGTCGATAACATCCTGCTTAGCGGCGACAAAACCGCCGAGGCTTGCCAGAGATTTACTGAATGTGCTCATGATGAGGTCAACTTCATCTTCAAGTCCGAAGTATTCTGCGGTGCCTCTGCCATGCTCTCCGAGTACGCCGAACGAATGGGCGTCATCCACCATGACCCTGGCGCCATATTTTCTGGCCAACTTAACGATGGAGGGCAGGTCGGCAATATCACCTTCCATGCTGAATATGCCGTCTACAATAATTAATTTTCCATGGGCGTCATCTATTTTGCTTAGAAGCCTTTCTAGCTCTTCCATATTATTGTGGTCAAATTTAAGTGTCTTTGCGAAGCTGAGCCTGCATGCATCTACAATGCTTGCATGATTTTCGCTGTCACACAGTATGTAATCATTCCTGCCTGCTACAGCAGTGATTATACCCAGATTTGTCTGAAATCCGGTACTAAAGGTTAGTGCGGCGTCCTTTTTTACAAATTCAGCCAGTTTCTTCTCCAGTTCAAGGTGAAGAGTGAGTGTCCCGTTGAGGAATCTGGAGCCGGAGCAGCCGGAACCAAACTTCTCTACAGCTTCTATGGCAGCTTTTTTTACTCTTGGATCAGAGGTTAATCCCAAATAGTTGTTTGAACCGACCATGACGGTCTTGATGCCTTCAATCACTACTTCGGTATCCTGCCCGGTTTCGAGGGCGTGGAAATACGGGTATAACCCTGCCGCCAAAACCTCTTTGTAATCCATGTAGTTAAAGCATTTTTCGAAAATATCCATTTTTAGCAATCTCCCCTTCTTTATATGAGTAAATATTGAATATCTATTCGAGCTTGATTTATTTTATCACACAATATGGAATAAGTACATATCACAAGCGGAAGAGCTATGAAATATGGGAAATGGCAGCAGTCATCATCTGATAATTCCTGACTGATGATTTAGTTCATTCAATATATTTGGCTAAATGTCTGCACTGTGGTAGAATAGTATGGAGTTTATAAAAATAACAGACAGGGCATTCCCGGCTATGCAGTCAGGACGTAGAGAATATTCCCGGTCATAATTGGGGGTACATATGAATAAATATTATGGCAATGTCGTGTTGGTGACGGGCGCTTCTTCAGGCATAGGGAAATCAATTGCGGAGTATCTGGTGCAAAAGGGCTACAAGGTATATGGCACTTCCAGAAAGATCCCGGAAGACGCGATTGGCGCCGGTGCTTCAGGCTGGGCTGCTGCTTCGAATACATCAGGTGGTTTCCTAAGAATGATTCAGCTTGACGTTCGCAGCGAAGAATCGGTAAAAACTGCTGTAGATAAGGTGCTGGAGGCGGAAGGCGAATTGGGTATTGTTATAAATAATGCAGGCATGGGGATCGCCGGTTCCGTGGAAGACACTTCGCCGCAGGAAGCTTTCATGCAGTTTGATACGAACTTTTTCGGTATGCACCGGGTCGTCAGACAGGTACTTCCTTCCATGAGGAAGCATGGCCGGGGATTGATCATCAATATTTCCTCAGTTGGAGCCGTATTTCCGATCCCATATCAATCCATGTATGTCGCAAGCAAAGCAGCCATTGAAGGGATGAGCGGTTCACTCCGTAATGAATTGAGGCCTTTCGGCATCAAAGTAGCGTTGATTGAACCGGGTGATACGAAGACAGGCTTCACAGGGAGCCGTGTGTTTGTGAAGGCAGGGGGAGACAGTTCGGCATATGCAAAATATAGTAAAAAATCCATCGCCGTGATGGAACGGGATGAGTCAAGCGGGCCTGATCCGATCGTTGTTGCAAAAGTTGCAGAGAAAATCATAAATCGTAAAAATCCACCGCTATGTGTAGCTGTGGGATTGCAGTACAAGCTGCTTGTTTTCATGAAAAGGTTTGTGCCTAGAGCACTTGAAGCATATGTCGTTTCAAAAATGTATAGAGGCTGACAGGGGTGGAAACAGGCTGGGAGTTTCCGGGCAGACTCCTAGCGAAGCAATGGGTTGTAAAACCGCTCCATTGTTCCCGCATTGAGCACGTCGATGATCTTCCTTGCTCCCAGCTTTCTAGCGTAAAGGAAGCCATCCCAGGCAGCCAGCGAAAGCTTCCCGTCATAAAGATAATCATTGATCCATTCCCTGCAGTATTGAGGATCCGACTGGTGAAGACCGGCGCCAAGATCTCTGAGCCAACGCTGGTTAAGGACCTCATGCGGCCCTATTGGCGGAGCGATGACGATGGGTATCCCAAGTCCGCAATAAAAAACCAACTCGGATGGTTTTGTCCAGAGGATGTCCGTTTCATGGAGTATTTCGTTGAACTCGCGGAAATATGATTCCTTATCTTCACTGTAAACGATCCTGACACAGTTTGTCGAACCCAGACATTCCTTTTTCAGCAGTTTATCGAAGTATAGCTTTACTTCTTTCCTGTGTGCCGCTACAAGGTTCAGTCTGATCCTCCCATTTCTGATCGGCGTTGCAAGGCTTGTAAGCAGTCCCTCTGCTATTTCGACCTGTGCGCCTGCCCCCCCGACTGCATAGGTCAATGTCAAAATAGAATCTTCAGCCTCCGGGTTCCAGTATTCTCCAAGATAATGCTTTACCTCTTCTCCGTGGATTGTCCTGAAACGTTTGGTAGGATCAAGGCGTATCAACCTTTTGGCAAGATCGCGGCGCAGGATATTCATATTGCTTTCACCAATATTTTCCATCGGCAGCGGAAATCCGGTGAGGAAAATGCGCTCATCCGGCACTCCGTATTCCTTCAGACGGCGCATGGCATTGCCACAGGGCGCAAAATAAACGATCCTGCTTTCACGTGGCTTTTCCGCTACCCAGACCCTGTTAATATCCGCATCACATATGATGCAGTAGACCGGTAGGTCTGTGAGACGTTCTGCGGCCATTGCGGCGGCATAAAAGGACGTAATGACAGGCAGTTTCTTTAAACAAAGCTTCTTGCTGATTCCATTGCCCATTCCACGCCCGATAAGTGAATATAACGATTTCACCTGCAGGGAAGGCCTGGACTGATCACGGAACGGGTAATAGGGAGTGATGTTTTGTATCTTTTCGAGAAAACTGAACATTTTTGGTCCGATGAGCGGCAGCTGCCTGATCCTGGAAAGTGTTTCATAGGAATTCCGAAAAATTCCCCATAACCTTCTTTCGCTTGCCTGGCTCATCTGGTTTTCGCCGAACAATTGTATTCCATCGTATGCTATATCCTTTAGAGGGTAAGTAGCCCTTTGATGACCAAGGCCCATGTTAGCGGAAATAATCCAGGCTCTGCTGTCCACCATATAATGCCTCCGAATTTGGTCTTGATTTTCTGTAATCATTTTACCAGAATCTATTGAAATAAGGAAGATAAATACATGGATCTATGCATAAAAATTTATAATTTATAATAAGTATGCCCCATTACTGGGGCAACTTAATTTTACTTCTCCTTGTTCCTGTATTCTTCATTTGATCTGGCGACCCATAACTGATATTTCATTTTTGCTTCGGATTCCTTTTGTTCTCTTGTGGCAAGGCACCCTGAATTATTCTTGCATTTTTCGAGTAATTCTCTATAGGTCATGAAATTCACCTCTTTTTAATAATATATGCATAATGGCATAAAAAGTTGAACTTTATGTAAACATAAGCGTTATTGTGGTTTGCATGTACTATATCGAACTGCTATCAGAGGTACCGGAAAATCTGCATACATTAGTTTTCGTGCGGACTCCTGGCGTAGCAAAAGAATTGTAGCAGAATCAAATTGGATTACATAATATGTATTGTAATTTGATTATGGAGTATAGCGGAGTCTTGCTCCAAAATCAACGGGGCTCGATACCCCTTGGATTTTGATTAATGGAGCATAGCGAAGTTTTGCTCAAAAATTGAAGGGACTCGATGTCCCTTCAATTTTGATTAATACGTTGCAAGAACGCGAAACTGTGGCATTCATATTTTCTTCCTAGCGCTTGCAGCCACAAGAGGTAGTAAATAATGGAAGCAAACAGATTATAACAATGATTATAACTATTATCCAGATAAAGCTACTTCCAAAAAATAATCCTCTGTCTTCAGTTGTTTCAGCCATACTTATCACTCCAGCCTTACTAAATAACCGAATTGTTGTTCTGTAGCCGATTAGCCCTTAATTCCATCGCAGCAATGACCGAAGCCTGTAAACAGGCAAAGGAATACCAGGATAAAGAACAAGATCGCGCAGTCTCCACGGAAGATATTACCTAAAATACCGCCACCTCTTTCTTCTGACATGCGATAACCCACCTTTCATAATTCTGCTAATTTATCATATTCAAATTATGTTAATGGGTTACAAATATATTGCCCGCTACCAATTGTTATTTTTGCAATTGCTGCGTCTGGGCATCACGATCCATGCTATGAAATATGCCAGAAGGCCAACTCCATCAAGGAAAATGGAGAGGAACCACAAAATCCTTATAATAGTAGGGTCAATGCCGAAATACTCTCCTAAACCTCCGCAAACACCGCCGATTTTTTTATTTGTATCTGACAGAAATAATCTTTTATCCATTTTCATGCACTCCTCGTTATTTATAATTTACATATAAAGATACGGGAATAGCAATGCCATGTCTGATTATTTTAACTTTTCCTATGCTTTTATATAGCCTGCGATCCCGTTTTGCATAAATACTTCAGCAAAGCCTCCCGGTTTGATCCTGCTGCTTACGACGACCCCGCCTCTTGCTGCATCCTGCGGCTGGTGAAAATCCGATCCTGACAGCATTTTCAAGCCATTCTCACGGGCATATTGCTCTGCCAGATGATTGGAGGAATCATGCCTGGGATTGCCGTTGTAAATTTCCACACCGTCAAGAAGGGCCGGCGGTGCGGGAGTCATATTTACCCTGAAGGGATGTGCCTGGACAACAACGATTCCCTTATTAGCCGTAAGCTCCCTGAATTCTTTCAGGCTCAGTCTGTATAAATTTTTATGTTTGCGGAGAAATTCCGTGTCGAAGCCATAGACCAGATAATCATTTCCGTTTTCATCAAATCGGATCTCCATGCCGAGGTGAACATCCAGTCCAAGCCTCTGGCCTTCCGCGAATGCTTTTTGATAACCGTCGAGATACAGGCTTATTTTTTTTTCCCAACTCATTAGCGGATGCATTTTAAAAAAACCACCGTAGTAGTGATCTGTTACGATAATTCCGGTATAGCCTGCAGCGTGGTAGATCCGGACTGCGTCTGCCGCTTTTACTCTTCCACAGGGGCTTGTTTCATCCGTGTGCAGATGTGTTTCATATTTATACGTATTCATAATTAGTCCTTTTTGACGATTTTGTTTATCTTAAAGTTTTTTTAATATTATAGCATAAATAGTAGTTTAAAATATATTTATTAAATAGTTGCATCGTTGTGAAATTTTCTAAACATCTGTCTTCGCAAACATCGCAGAATCACTGCTGTTTGCAAGGCCATTTGCCAGGAAAATCAGTTGATTCAATATAAAAGAAGTTTTTGCGGAAGGTCGGAAATGATATGAAACAGAAGAGAATAGCGGTATCCATTATTGCGGCTGTAATAATGCTGTTGTCCGTGTCATGCGGTTCACAGGCGATAAGGAATAAAACGGAGGCTCCGGGGATACAGGGCAATACGCAAAATAATTCAGTAATATCTGCAAAGGATTTGCCAAATGGCGTAAAGCAGAATGAATCCCGTGATCGGCAAAACGGCGAAGAGTCAACACAGCTGTACCCTGCACAGGTAAGCTATCTGAGTGACCGGAAATGGGGCTATATCAATACGGCGGGAAGGTTTATGCTGACACCGGTATTCACACAGGCTTCTATGTTTCAATCCAATGGTCTGGCTGTGGCAGGCACAGGTGAAAAGGTCGGCCTGATCAACAAAGCAGGAAAATATGTCGTTGAGCCTTCCTACCTGAACATACGCGACTTCCATGAGGGACTTGCCATTGCTCAGAACGAAAGCGGCTTTTTGGTAATTGATGAAAACGGTAAAATCCTTTCGGAAGTGTTCCCTTACATAGGCGATTATCACAGCAGCAGGGCTGCGTATTATACACAAAGGCAGGACGGTACGATCCTGTACGGGTATCTTGACGAAACAGGCCATACCGTTATTGAACCGGCATATCAGTATGCAGGTGAGTTTGAGAAGGACAGAGCTGTAGTCAGATATCCCGGTAATAGTTACGCACTGATCGGTAAGGATGGGGCAGTGCTTAAAAAAATGGAGTACTGGTTTGTGATGGACATATCGGACGGAATGATTGCATTTACAACGGAACAGGGTGGAAAGTACGGGTATTTGAATTCAAAGGGCGAAGTGGCCATAGCTCCGGCATTTTTGTCTGTACAGGATTTTACGGATGGAACGGCAGTGGTGAATGCCTCGGACAGCTATGCGGTGAATCGGTTCGCTCTGATCGACAAGAAAGGGAGGTTTCTAATAAAACCGCAATACAATGATATTTTACAGCTTAGTGATGGTTTGGCTGCACTGGGCGTGGCAAACGATGCGGATAATATTTTTGCCGGATCCAGGTATGCTTTGGCTGCGCAGGACGGATCGATATTGACGGATTTCGTATTTTACGGAATGGAACGCTTCAAAAATGGAATTGCCTCGGTTTACGACCGGACGAACACTTTTTTCATAGATAAAACGGGCAGGAAGGTAGAAAATCTTCCTGTGGTTGAAGGAACAGGCGTTTTGGAACTGCTTGACAGCCTTGTTTATGCGGATATTGACAAGAGACCATATTATATGAACAGGCAGGGCGGGACGGTATACAGGCCGTCTGCCGCTATTATCCTGAAAAGAGGCATAAAGGTAAGCGAGGCAAAATTCAAGCCCAACAGGGATTATATTGTGTATTACCCTGTGCTTGGCGGCATGGAAAGCCTTAAAATCGAAGAAATGGTAAATGGCAGGCTCCGCAGCATGTGGACAGATCCGTCGATCAAGCCGGCAGATAATCTCGACTATCACTATGAGGGAAATTTCGATATAGGACTCAATAAAAAGAATTTGCTGGTGCTTCGGGAATCGGGCTATGATTATCCGTTCGGTGCGGCTCATGGGATGCCGATCATGGAATACGTGCATGTGGATACAAAAACGGGAGTCTTCTATCAGCTTGAAGATCTATTTAAAGACGGAAGCAATTATACAGAAGTTTTGAGCGGGATCGTGGAAGAACAGATCAAAGAAAAAGGGGAGGAAATGGGCATATGGCCGGACAACTACAAAGGAATCAAGCCGGATCAGTCCTTTTACCTGACAGAGGATGCGCTGATGCTTTATTTTTATCCATACGAAATAGCGCCTTATGCGGCCGGCTTCCCGACGTTTTCCGTGCCGTATACGGAGATATCGGACATAATAGATAAAAAGGGAAACTTTTGGCTTTCATTTCATTAAGCCGTGAGAAACTGCTGTGCTGCACCCGCAATGATAGAGGTAAAAACGTTGCTGCAGGCTTACCGTATGTTATTTTGCAGCAGCGGCAGAATATATGGGCTGTAAAGCAGATGAGTGAACAGGTAAATGATGATTCCGGCTACTGCTCCTACAATGCAACCATTGACGCGGATCCACTGCAGGTCGTCGCCGACCTTATCGTTAATAAAATCCGCAAGCCTTTCGTTTGAGAAGGAATTCAATGTTTCCTTAGTGATTTCGCCGATGAGGTGATGTTCTCTGATGATTATCTTCTGAATGATCGTTTTTAGCATTTCTTCGGTGGAAGCTTTTATTTTTTCGTCATTTTTAAGTCTGGCGCGGTAATGTTCAACATTATCTGCCAGCCATTGGGCTGCTTCCCGTCTTCTGTTTTCGGATTCCGCTGCGGAATGAAGCAACTGCTGTAATACTTCAAGAAGATCCAGATGCTCCAACATTCCGTTTTTCAATGTTTGCAGCAAATCCAGCAGGTTCTGATCCGCATCGAGATGTTTCAGAAGGTCGGACGATTTTTCCGCAAGATCTGAAAACAAAGGGCCGGCTGGATTGCCGATCTCATCGAGAACATCAAGTAATTCAACTTGCAGTACCTCGGCAATACTGAAAAGATTATTATGTTTGCTGCCTCTGGACACGCTCAGTATGATCTTTACAAAAAACGAGCCGGCCCCGGTGTTGGTTTCATTATTGCGCTCTTGTTCCCTGAGTATTTTATATATCCGTTCCCGGGTGGTATCCTTTTTTATTATTTCTTTAAATTTTTCAATTAGCTTGGATAGCCAGATTTCATGTTTTCCATCCTCAAAAAATTGTAACAGGAAGGAACGGATTTCAGAGGATATGCTTTCCTTTTTCAACTCCTGCCTTATAAATTGATCCAGCGTTCCTGCAAGCTTTGATATATCGAGCCCAGCAGTTCTGTTGCCCAGGATATCTTCAAATTTGCTGCCAAGCAATGTATGGTAAATTGTGTCAAGAAGTTCATCGGACATTGTATCCATGAGGCTAGTGGAAGTCAGTTTGGCAGTGATCGCTTCTGTACTTAGAAGTTCATTGCTTACCAAATCGGTAATGGATTTAACGATTTTATCCCTGTTGTTTGGAATGATTGCAGTATGCCATGAAAAGCCCAGCGGTTTTTTAAAAAGTGCCGTGACTGCAAACCAGTCTGCGATGCCGCCTACCAGTGCGGCTTCAAACGTAAATGCCAGCAAGCCGGCAAAGAAGCTTTCCTTGTATAAATGTTTCAATAAAGTGGCGGCTGCAAAAAGTATGAATATGGCTGCCAGTAATATATCCGCTCTGTTTTTATTATTTCTTAGGGTTTGCCGCATATATATCCTCCGATATGGCCATGGATTTAATCTCCAGGCGTCCATCCAAAAGTATTTTTTTGCTTAAGCCGAATATTGCTGGCTTTCATGGACTTATCACAGCCAGAAGGTGAGCAGGAAGATGATTACACCTGCCAGCCCCCCGACAATAGAGCCGTTGATCCGGATTATTTGAAGATCATTTCCCGCCCGTTCCTCCACCAAATCTGCCAGCATTTCTGCAGTACAGTTATCCAATTTCTGCCGGACAAGTTGTCCGATGACCTCACTGTTGTTTTCAAGTAAACGTGTCATAGCAGCTTTGATATATCGGTCCAGTGCCTTCTGCCGGGCAGGATCATCTTTGAAACTCTCCACAAGCCTATTTATGATGCCTTCTATATACGCCCCCGATTTCTGCAATTGTTCACTATCCTTGATAAGAGGATAGATATAATCCGCAAGGAAAGCTCCGCTGCCTTTGTGTTCCAGAAGCTTTCTTCCTTTTTGCTCTATTTTCCCCTGTGTTGCTTCGTTGATCATTAAATCATTTGAAGCCTTCTCCAGCCATCTTTCAAAACTCTTTCTCTGATCGCTTTGAGGATCCTTTAGAGCGTCCAGGTATTGCGTAATTTCCGTAATAAGCCGCGGAGAAAGCTTTGACGGCGTTATGCCGCCATAATCGGCAACAGCAAGGACAAGCCGGAAAAATAGTTTTTTACCTGTGCTTTCCTTCTGCACATTCTTTGATATGCTATCCGACAGATCCTTGAGGGTGTTATTCAAAAGCAGGCTGAAACGTGCGGAATGTATAAAATCTTTCAATTCCTCTATGGCTGCATCCAGCAAACGTTTGTCCGTAATATTTGCAGACAGCCATTCGACGGCGCCTGACACGATGGGAACAAGCCTGATATCCGAGGTATTATCCGCGAGAAGCTTTCTCAGGTACTCCCCGGATTCCTCTAAATCCGCTCCGGCGAGCATGTCTTCTGCTATTTTCCCTGCAAGGCGTGATAAATCCTCTTTTCCGCCATCCTCTTCAAGGTAGGTGATCAGGCTTTTCGATATGCTGAAATGGTCCAGCTTACCGATCACACTGTCCCTCGTAAGAAGCTCCTCGTCAACCATGGATACAAGGGATTCAAAAAGCTTTTCTCTGTTGCGCGGGATGATCTCAGTCCGGTATGGTATGCCCAGAGGCTTTCTTGTGAGCGCTTTCACACCGAACCAATCTGCAAATCCTCCGATCATGGACGCACCAAAAAGCGAGCCCAGCAATCCGCCGGCAAAGGTGCCGCTAAACGGCAGGGTCAGAAGGAAGCCTGTCGTTACGATAAGTAATATGATTGTCGCAATGCTCCTGCTATTCTTCAAATGCTGCACGGCCTTTTTACTAAAATTATTAAAGCTAATGTATATATATTATTTACGATAAATCGCGAAATAAGTTTTATACTTTATCAGTATTCCATATGCCTGTGTTATTGCCACTTTATCATACTGTCCCGCCTGAATTCGCAATTACTACATATATTACCAATCTATTCAATATAATTATAAAGGAATTTGATATGTAACGGCGGATATGGGGAAATTATATATAATCTATATTAATAGGAGAATATTGCTGATAGCTACTGTCATTCAATTCATTTTGATAACAGCTGTAATATTCTTTAGAATAATAAATTTGTATGAAAAAAATTTCATTCACTCTTACACCAGAATTATTGTTATAGACCCAGGACATGGAGGAATTGATGGTGGAGCCGTAAACGGAGGCATTTTAGAGAAAGATATAAACCTTGATATTGCAAAAAGAGTAAAAGATTCTCTTGAACAAAAAGGCTATTTTATTATTTTAACCAGGGAAACAGATATTTCACTTGACAATCTGGTCGATAGCAGCGCAAGCAGGCATCAAAGGGATTTAACAGCACGGGTAAATATAATAAATAATAGTAATGCCCAGCTATTCTTAAGTATTCATGCCAATTGTCATAAATCCAATTTAAACGCCGATGGCTCAATCATATTGCACAATGAACGATTTTTACAGAATAAGGCACTGGCCTACTGCATACAGAGAGCATTAAACAATATTGTAGTAGAGGGCAAAAAAAGGACAATACATGATCCTCAAAATCACTCCTCCTATTTTTTACTGAACAATTCAGAAATCCCTGGAGTAATTATTGAGACAGCTTTTATTTCTAATCAAAAAGAACAACAATTGCTAGAAGAGGACAGCTTTAAGGATGAAATTGCAAAAGCTATTGCAGCTGGTGTGGAAAACTATTTTAGCGAAATTAAAAATGTGAATCGCGAATCCAAACTATTCTACTAATTCAGAGACAAAAACCAGCTGCACCTTTCTGCGCTCAAATTCAGGTATCATTTCAGAAATAGCCTCTGCTGTCACTATTCCGCCTTCGGGGCCAACATGACCTATTGCAATTGCTGTTCCTTTTTTTAATGCAATCTCTTCAGCTTTTTGCAGTTGTTTTTTTATGGCCTCTTTTGTTTTTTTCCCATCTAAAAATATATCTCTGTCAAAGCATAGTACACCTTTGGGCTCAGATATTTTCTTTGCTATAGGATGTTCAGCAGTACGACTGTCTACAAAATATAACCCTTTTTCTTTAATAACATCCAAAATGTTGGAAACTATATTTTCTTCATTACTTGCTTTTGAACCCATATGTATGTTTGCCCCAACAGCATAAGGTACACTTTCAAAAGAATCTATTACGATACGCTGCACTTCATCCTTTTTTAAATTTGTTAAAATGGGCTTTGGACCGACCCAGCTTAATTTGCCATAATTAGCTTCCATGGGTAAATGGACAATTACTTCATAACCTTTCTTGTGTGCAGTTTCAGCATCCGATCGGGAATAGTCCAGAAAGGGCATGACTGCAAATGTTAAATGTTGTTCAATTGACATCATTTCTTTTACTCCAGCTCTGCTTTGGCCAAAATCGTCGATAATAATAGAAAGCCTTCCATCATAGCTTGTATTTGAACAGGAATCGGCTGCCTCCATCATAAATGAAGGAACTCCTTTTGTATCCGCACCGGATAACCTGGATGCAAAAATACTGATACAAATGGCTAATATCGAACCGATTGCAAAAAAATTGATAATATGTTTCTTCCGAAAAGATATAAGATAGATCTTTGACATATACTACCATGGATTTCCATTCAATTAGTTTACCTTCTTAAATATATACTCTTTTTCAATGAATTATGAGAGAATCATAATAAGTAATATGATTGCCGCGATGTTCTAGCCTATTGTTCTCCCTTTTGCAAACTGCTTTGGGGAGATCCCTGCTATTTTTTTAAAGGTTGTGATAAAGTGGCAATAATTCTGAAATCCTGCCATTTCCGAGACCTGGGATACCGGCAGATTTTTTCTTAGCAATTCGCTCGCACGGATGATCCGGTGATAGGTGAGGTATTCATTGAATGAAAAACCGGTAACTGCTTTGAAGAGCTTGCACAAATAATATTTGTTGATATAGAACTGTTGAGCCAGCTGATCGAGTGTCAGTCTTTCGTTCATGTTTTCAAGGATATAATCTAATATTGGCTTGATTTTAGCATATGCCGTGCCTGAGTATTCCTGTGTCGGGGTGCGATTTTCCCTGTAAACGCGGTTTATAAAGATCAGTATTTCAGCGAGTGCCAGCTTTGCTAAAATGTCATCTCCGTATTGTGTTTTGCTTATATGGCTTGCGGCTTTACAGTGAAGGGAAATAAATTGCTCTGCCTGCTCCTTTGATAAATGAACCCTGTGGCTGAATCGCGGAGTTCTTTTGAGAAAACATTCCAGAAGGTCCGTATTGGAAGTGCACATATCTGCGGCATATTCCGGATCGAAAACGATCAGATAACGGTCATAATGCATGTTCGCAGCAATGCCGATCCGATGCAGATCGGTATGGTTGAATATAAAAAGATCATTTTTTTCTACAGGATAAATACGGTTATCTACAAAAAAATGAAGGCCTCCGGTCTGGGCCAGATAAATCTCAAAGGTATTGTGAAAGTGCAATGCATTCATTACATAGCTGTCATCGATCTGATGTGTTGCTGAAAAATCGGTATTCATGATGCTCATGATATGGTTTTGCTTTTTCACTTTCCGGCGGCCTCCTGTCTATTTTGAGATTCAGCAGACAAAGATAGATTATTGCTAGTAACTTATTGCTGCGAAACTACAATAAAAAACAAGAAAATAAATTCACATTTGCGGCAATAAGTACATTCGTTGGGTTGTGGGCGGTAGCCCACATTGGATATGGAATTTACGTTGCTTGCCACAAAACAATATTAGCACAATATTAGCAAACTTTATACCATAAAAACGAAATATTTTGGTTTATGGTCGATGTATAATCATATCGGGGAGAGTGATCAGATGAAGAATTTACCATTGGAACTGTATCTGGAGGATCTTGAAAATAGGATCGATGAAAATATTGAAAGTGAGTTGTTTGCGGATTGGCTGGAATTTGCAGAAGGGAATCATAAGGGCGGTAAATATGTTCCCGGACGGCCGGAAGAAAGCAGGATGAGAATAAAATGGCCAGAAATAAACATTACTAATGCGCTGGAAGATTATGACCTTATGACGCTCAGCCAATATGCATCCTGTTCGGAATGCCTGAAAAACGGGAGAGGAGAACTGCTTTGCGTAAGAGCGAATTATGGCACCAGCATCCTGCCTTCACTTTTTGGTGTTGAGCTCTTTATTATGGATGAAAAGTATAATACATTGCCCACTTCCAAACCTTTATCAGGCGGAACGGAAGCCCTGAAAAAGCTCATAGACCGGGGAGTGCCTGATATTTATGGTGGATATGGCGAAAAGGTATTTGAGATGGGCAGACGTTTTAAGAATATTGCGAAAACCTACCCCAAAATTGGAAGGCATGTTCATGTTTATCATCCGGATCTTCAGGGACCGATGGATATCTGTGAAGTTTTAGCCGGCAGCGGCATCTTTTATATGATCATGGATGAACCGGAGCTTTTCAGCGGATTGCTGTCTTTGATTACCGAAACGTACATAAAATTCATGAAGGAATGGCAGAAAATATGGGAATATAATGGAAAGTATGCCGTTCATTGGGGATGGCTCCATAAAGGGTGCATCATGATGAGGAATGACTCGCTGATGAATCTTTCACCATCCATTTATGAGGAATTCATTATGCCGTATGACCAGAAGCTGTTTGATGCCTTTGGCGGCGGGGCGATGCATTTTTGCGGAAGGGGAGACCACTTTATCGACCTTGCTGCCAATCTGGAAGGGCTTTACGCCGTAAATATGTCCCAACCCGAGTATAACAATCTGGAAAAGATTTTTAAGAATACTGTTCAAAAAGGCATTCCGATTCTCAATTTCAGAGAAGAAGCAGCGGCAGGCTATCCGGATTGTCTTGGGGAATTGCAGAACCTGGTTCACTGCCCGTGAGTGTACAGCCGCAAGAGTCGTGTTGGTGAAATGTACAACAACAAATGGGAAAAGCTGAGAGACAAAAATCCGAGCCCTGATAAGTGTACAGCAGAGGTAAATTGTGGTATGATTTTTATATCAATGGATAACTGTGTAAAAGGGGATAAGGTTCATGATCAGGGAAGGTTTTCTCCGTTTTATCTACCAGGCTGCCAGCATGCAGCGGTGGAATGACCATATACGGCCTCACAAGGGTTTTACGGAGCTGGACAAGCAGGCGCACAAGATGTTCTATGCTTATGTGATCGGCCGTTTCGAAGAAGAGGCCGAGGTTGATTTTGATTGGACGAAGCTTATAGAGGGTGCCATTTTTGAATTTTTTCACCGTATCCTGCTCACCGATATCAAACCGCCTATTTTCCATATGCTGATGGAGAAACACGGAACGCAGATCAACCAGCTTGTGATCAAAAGGCTTGTCGAAATAGGGATCGACGATATACAGCAAGGCTTTGGAGAGAGGATAAAACGCTATCTTTTTGAACCCGATTACAGCCCGAACGAAAAGAGGATCCTCAAGGCTTCGCATTATATGGCTACAAGCTGGGAGTTCAATATTGTATACCGGCTCAGCGAAGGCTTTTTTGGAATTGAGGATACAAAGAAGAGTATCGACAGGCAGCTGGACGAGTACCGTGATACGGACGGCGTCCGCAAGCTGGTATTCAACCAGGGCGCGACCGATTTCCTGAACCTGGTGGGACAGCTGAGGTTCCAGCAAAGATGGGCCCAGACGCCGAGAGTCCCCGAAACGTCTGTTGCCGGGCATATGCTTATTGTGGCGCTGCTTTCGTACCTGATGACCCTTCAGCTTGACGCCTGTGAAAAGCGAAAATACAATAATTTTTTTGCCGGGCTTTTCCATGACATGCCGGAGGTGCTTACACGTGACATCATTTCACCTGTCAAAAACTCAATAGAGGGACTTGGGGATCTGATCAAAACGATCGAGGACAGACAGATGGAGGAGGTTCTGCTGCCGCTGCTGCCTCAGGGCTGGAGGCCGGAAATAAGGTATTTTACGGAGAACGAATTCTCAAGTAAAATCATACTTGACGGGAATGTGCTTGAAGTGAGCTCGGAAAAAATAAACGAATATTACAATGAAGATATCTTTTCGCCGGTCGATGGCAGGATCATCGAGTTTTGTGACAAATTTGCCGCATATATGGAAGCCTATCTTTCAATAAAACACGGCATCACCTCACAGAACCTGCAGGAAGGGCACAGGCAGCTGTATGAGAAATACGGCAAGATGAAGATCGCAGGTGTGGACGCAGGAATGCTCTTTGACTATTTCAAGCTGTAGAGTGATGACGTCATTAAAATTTACTTGCCGGGATGGTTATTATTATGGTTTCAATGAACAAATATATGGGCTTTTATGAGTTAAGGGCAATTGGCATACCAACTGTGCCCTGGCAGCGGTTCGATGAGGATACGGTGCTTGACGGCAGATTGCTGTGGACGATCCGGGTGGCGGTAGAAGGCGGAAACGACCTGAACCTTCCCAGAGCCGTCGGCGTATGTGCGGATGAGGCTGTCCAAAAAGGCAGAGAATTTATGAAGGAATATGCCGGCAGAGGGATGGTGATTTACTATCCCTATTTTATTGCACAAAAAAGCGGCGTACTGGACATCAACAACGGCAGAACCGTCATAGAAGCCGTGGAAAGGGATTTATGGAACCTTGTCACCAATGGGAAAAGGAATGTGACGGCTGTGTTTCCGTCTGGTTCGTTGAACGGGGCTGCCGAACGAATGGAACTTGGATCCACAGGGTTAAACGGAATTCAGGTCATAGGTGATGAATCCTTCCTCAGCATGGAGGAGATACAGGAGCTTCTTAAAAATAGCGCTGTATTGAGAGGCAGGTTCAGGGATGAACTCAACGAGGGAAAATCGATCCTGACAGAATGGAGTTATGCTTACAGCACGGATATGGGGCATGAGCCGGAAGGGGACAGATACCTTGTTTTTTATGAGCTCAGGTTACTGTGATAGGACTTTCCCTTTCTGTTTCCTCCTATTGCAAACGGCAGGTACAACAGTATGAGAACAAGAAACGTTACAATTTCAAGCGACAACAAATACCATGGCCATGGCCCCAGTATGTCAAACAACGTCCCATCCATCGGTTTTCTGTTCAAAAACAGATAATTGGCCCCTGTTAAATAATTGAACGGGAATATGATAAGCGCATACAGGTTTGTAATGAGGAATGTCCTGAGTACCGAACGGGGAGAGGGCCGGAACTTCTCGACAGCTGTCATGTAAATGCAGGAGAGCAGTATGACGCCGTGTGATATAAAGTACTGGTAAAATACAAAATGCGGAAAGGTATAATCTCCGATACT
>JBDKVA010000149.1:0-11826 GCA_039679375.1 Clostridiaceae bacterium | reverse complement strand
TTGCTGCTTCCTTCCCGGTTTGATTATTTGAAACTTGATGACCGGTGTTTTAGAGTTGGGAATCCTGGAAAAATCAGGCCAGACAACATTATTAAACAAGTTCCGGTGAATCGCATCAATGATGCCTTTTGTACCGACGATAACCAGCGGCTTTTCCCGGCGCTGATAATAGATATTGTCGGCCAAAAACATGAGGTCACGAATATGGTCGAGGTGAGCATGGGTGACAAAGACATAATCAATCTTTTGCTGCTCGCGCAAACTTAGAACGGAGGTAATGGCACCGGCATCGACCAGAGTATTTTGTCCAATGAGGAAACACGTCGTATTATAATTAGGAAGCTGCGAGCCATGACAACCCAGCACCCTTATATTCATTAATATAGCTCCTGACGGTTAATTTCGTTGCGAAGTAGCATACTTTCAAACTGCAGGCAATAAATATGTAGTCAAATATATGATGGGGAAGTGACGCCTGTGGCTGACAGGGAGATGAAAGTGGATATCGCCATCAATACCTTTGCGTGAAGAAAATACTGAAGCATGTTGCAACGCGCAGCCTTTTTGTATTCAAACAAGTTCATCCTTTGACCAAATCGGCCGCCTTTTTCTTATTTGTCATCAAAATTTCACGCCCCTTTAATGTCAATGTAATAATAAAGTGATTTAATCTTTTCACGGCAGATATCATGGACGACCATTGATAAAACACTATTGAAATAGGAGTAACACATGATTTCATGGATGAAGACACTTTCAGATCATTACAAGCGAATGCGGGAATGCTATCCCGATGATCAATTAATGATCCTTTTTGATATTGATGGCACCATTGTCGATACACGCTACACGGTCCATGACATATTAAAGCGTTTTGATAAATGGCAGGGCACTTCTTTTTTCAGCAATTTAGAGGTTGATGACATTTCCTTTCACGAAAAAAACCTGGATCAATGGATTGAAAGATTGGGTATTCATGAGAACACGCGGACGGCTATTCTCCGTTGGTACAAAACCGACTACTGGTCTACCTCCACCATCATGTCGGCGCACCGTCCTTTTGCCGGGGTTATGGATGTTATTCGCTGGTTCCAGATCCAACCGAATACTCATGTTGGTCTGAATACAGGACGTAATGAAAGTGCCAGATCGGATACACTGCGTGCGCTAAACCAAATTGGAAAAGAATATCGAGTCGAATTCAGGGAGAATCATCTCTATATGAGTCCCTACCCCTGGGGGGAAAATATTGTTTCCGTCAAAGTGGAAGGTGTGCGCCATTTTTTACAAAAAGGATACCGTGTTTGTGCCTTTATTGACAACGAACCTGAGAACCTTTTGTCTGTCGCCTCCATGGATAACGACGATGAAATCCTCCTCCTGCATGCCGATACGATTTTTGCCTCCAAAAGACGGCATCTGCCGGCAAGGGCTATCGGCGGCAGCAGCTACGATATCACGGAACTGGCTCAGGAAGAGGCTCTTCCACGACATGTACAATTCGTCTGGCATGCTGTCAATGATCATGCCAATTTAAGACAATTCCTGATTTCTAATATTCAATGGGCGGAATGCGACGTCCGCATAAACCCGCTGGACGATACAATCATCTTACGCCATTATTCTTTTGCGGTCGCGCCTTTATCGCCGGATGAACAGTTCCTCACTTTCCAGGAACTTCTTACGTCCATTACCTGCAACAATAAGAATATAAAGATTGATTTTAAAGAAAGCGGCAGGCTGACGGAAAAAGTCTTTGAATTGCTGGCCCATCATCATCTGAGTGACGACAGGCTATGGTTCAGTGGACGCATTGAAAAACTTCAGGAGAATGGATTTCGAAAGATAGCCCAAACCTATCCTAACTCGATTATCCAATGCCCGATCGATTTTCTGGCACCTCTTGTTCTTGATTCGCCGGCCAAGGCGTATGAAATTCTCAAAAAGCTCACCAGCTGGGGGATTAACCGCTTTTCTTTAAAATGGAAAACACCTCATCTATCGCTTATCGTTGAAATAATCGAACAATGGGGTTTTAGATTGAATATTTACAATGTGCCTGATCTGGAATCGTTTCTTAAGGCCGTACTCCTTTTACCTTGTTCTATAACATCAGATTTCAATTTCCCTAAATGGCACTATACTGGTCACGGGTGTGATCCGCAGAGGAGGTTTAATGAGTGTAATGTCGGATACTTGGCAGAACAGAAAGAATCTTCCACTTCCGTAAGCTGGATGTAGGCGCTCCACAGGGTTTTCGGGTCGCTTTCATTTAGTTGATGCGCAGGATGTAGTTGCCGTCCGGCTGTTTTGTTCCAGCTTTTTCTCCTCAACCGTTGTCAATTTGCCTGTATTGCCTTAAACATCAGCAATGCCCGTCTAATTAGGCACAAGGATTTCATGAACCTTCTTCGCTAATATCACGGGAGTAAAGGGTTTAGGTAGAAAGTGCGCCCTTCCTTCAAGAATGTCCGAATGCCGGATGCGGTCATCCGTGTAACCGGACATGAAGAGCACTTTCATATCCGGTAATCTTGCCTTCAGTTCCTCCGCCAGTTCTTGTCCTCTCATACCCGGCAAAATAACGTCTGTAACCAGTAAATCGATCCGGCTTTCTGCACCGTCATATCCTGCCAATGCTTCTTCCGCTGTAGCAGCGGAATGAACAGTATAGCCGCATCTAAACAGAACGTCGCTGATAAGTTCTCTGATGAATACTTCATCCTCCACGATCAAAATGTTTTCCTTTCCGGACGGCATAAACCCTTCGGGGGTAGACAATGGATCCTCTGGTGTTTTTTCCGCTTCCGCGACACACGGGAAAAAAACTTTGAAGCTGCTTCCGATACCGACCGCACTGACGGCCTCAATATATCCGCCACACTGTTTAACGATCCCATACACAATGGATAAGCCTAAACCGTTGCCGGTCGCCTTTGTTGTATAGAAAGGCTCAAAGATGTGTTCCATGGACGCACCTGAGATGCCGGTCCCTGTATCCGATACGGAAATCATGGTATAATCACCGGACACAACTTCCGGGTGGTTTTTGCAGTATTCCTGATCCAGGTAAACTGTTGTAGTCGCAATATTCAGCTTTCCACCGTTTGGCATTGCATCACGAGCATTCACAGCCAGATTCAGGATAACCTGCTCAATCTGACAGGCATCTGCCCGAATGGGTTGGACCCTCCCGCCAAGATCTATATTACATTGCACATCCTCCCCCAGAAGACGGTCAAGGATCTTGCCTACATTTTCCACTGCGTTATTAACATTGAGGATCACCGGCGAAATGACCTGTTTCCGGCTGATGGTGAGAAGCTGACGTGTCAGTTCAGCGGCCCGTTCAGCCGTTTCAAGAATGATTTTGATCCGCTTACGAACCGGATTCTGGGGGGCCAGCTGGTGCAGAGCAAGCTCAGCATTTCCCATCATGGTTGTCAGGATGTTATTAAAATCGTGGGCGATGCCTCCGGCAAGCCTTCCGATCGCCTCCATTTTCTGTGACTGTATAAGTTGATCCTCCAGGTCTTTGCGTACCGAAATGTCTCTAATCGTTCCTTCGTAATAGAGTAAGAGACCAGCTTTATTTCTGACAGCCTTTACGTTCTGGAATACCCAGATTTTTCCGCCTGCTTTATCAATGGCCTGGAACTCAAAATCATGAACGGCATCCTGTTTTCGCATAAGCCGTTTAAGCGTATCATATCTTTCCATCTCAACATAAATTTGCTCTCCGATATTTTTGATCGAGCAAATAAGTTCCTTTGGCGATTCATATCCAAATATTCTGGCCATCGCCGGATTGGCGCTCATAATCCGCCCAAACCGAGTAATTCGAAACATACCATCTATGGAATTATCAAAGAAGTTTCGATACATTTCTTCCCTGTTTTCCAATACTTCCGGGGAGCTGAATACATCGGCCCCGCTTTTTACAGATAATTTTGCTTCACCCATCAATTCATCCTTTCATTTTTTACATGAAAATACCTTTGCTCCAAGCTGGATATGTATTGAAGAGCAGGTTACACTGCTCCTCCCTGTATAAAGAAAGGAAACCACCCATAAGACAACTAAAAAGATAATCATACCGGGATCCCACAGATAGCTGAGTCCCTTTAACAAATTGGGTAAACCACGATAATGTTCCTGAATAAAAGCCAAAATAACAAGCGTATAGATATTGGCAAATATTGTCATAATCTGGTAGGCGGAGATGCGTCCATGCCCCCGGTAATCAGCCCGCAGGAATTCCGAAGCAAAACGCCATCCCTGTGTTACAAACAGCGTAATCAGCAAGGCTGCGGGAGCTTTCCCTTTTATAAAGAGGTAAAAGCTTAAAAGCCCGCATCCCGTGTAAATAATTGCCGTCAGGGCCTGAATGGGGATAACCGCCTGACCGTCGAGCTGATGGTCGTAGGCAATTTTTTTTGTCTTGCCACTGAATACAAAATTCCAATGACGGAAGGTTCTTTGGATTAACGGATTACACGTGGAAAGTGGTTTCCCATAGCAGCAGCCAAAACTGATGCAGGCAAGCCGCCCTATACCTTCACCAAAAGCGTAAGCGATAAATATGGCGGTCATAGTTTCTATGATCGCCATACGGAAACCAAGCCATTCACCCAATGTTATATTCACCAGCAATATTATCCACGGTGTAATCAAGATACCGGTAAAGGAAGCGCCGCCTACGGTAAATGTATTCTGCTTCTTTTCCACTAAGCGGGCGATAAGACGCGAGGCAGACATGCAAATTGCCAAAACCGGTATGACGACGGATAATGAGCCGATAAACGTAATCCCCAGAGAACCTGCCATGATTAGAAAGAGGATAACGGCAAACAGATAGGCTGCTGCATTAAAAAAACCATAGTAGGTTAAATTAATGCCCCGCCACATTCCATCGTCATCTTTTCTTTGAGGCAGGCAGGCCAGAATCTGCCAATCTTCTTTGGGCAATGTTCTAAATGCCCACAAGAACAATATGAAGATACCTCCTGCAAGAATCAGCGTGAAGATTTCAACATGCATGATTGCAGGAAACTCCACCGACGCCCAGGAACCTGTGTTTATTGATTATTTCTATTTTTTTCTGGCAGTCTATACACAGTCGGCTCATGGGTTCGATCAGAAGTCGTTTTTCACAAATAGCTTTGCCGCAGGAATCGCAAATACCGAACAGTCCCCAGTCAATACGAATAATTGTCTCCTTTATATCGAGAATTAATCGTCTCTCTCTATCCCGGCAGGCCAATTCCACATACTTGCTGGACTCGATTGCCGCCCTGTCAAAGGGATCGGGATATTCATCTTCGGCATTTCTCATTTTAGAAATAGTATCGTCGGCGATCAACCTGAGCTCTTCCATTTTTTTCACCAAAGTATTTCTGATGGACTGGATTTTTTCTTGCCTCATAATCATTACCTCCTCTGATGAACCGAAAAAAAATTCATTTAATTTCTCTTGTTACAAGAATTGGCAATAAATGATCTCACCTTAACATCAGTTTCGACCAAAGATTTGCCGAAACCATGACTGAAAATACTTTTAGCTTCGGGATTGGACATGTTCGCCGCAATATCATCGGCAAACCTCACTCTGTCTTTTTGAAATATCAGAACAACCGTAGAACTTCCGGGCCGGAAAACACTCTTGGGAGCGCCTTTATTCACAAACATTCCCGTACCTATGGAAATAGGACTTTCATATTTTTTTCCACTGTAGCACTGGACTATATCGCCGATCATCAAGGCAACCACTTCGATCATCGCCACAAAACCCGCTCCGGTTCCGCCTTTCACATCCGTATCAATAATTGTAACGACACGCTTATTTTTGGAATAAGGTGTTACAGCGGAAACAACAGCATTAGGATTACAAGCATGATAAGCGCCCTGGATTTGATAAAAGTCGACTATTTTCCCGGAAACCGGCGTATGATTGTAGTGATACTTCTCCGGCGTCAATCTGAATACCGCAAAATCACCGTCTTGGAAGGCCGTAAGCCAGGTACGTTTTTCGCGACCGAACATTTCTTCGTAATCAAAAAACTTTCCTTTTACAAATAATCCCGATTCTTCCAGAAATGATCCAAAGAGCACCCGGGAATCGGCCGGGGCAACAAGGGCGCAGGGATCGTTGGGCATTGGACGGCATTCCCAATAACGAATTTTTCGTTCGAATATTTTTCTCAATGAATCCAACTCTTCCGGAGCATCCAGACATTCTGCCGGATCAATATTCAATTGCTTATGAATATCCAGGTAGTTCTTCATTCTGGTGGAAAGGATTCCATCGTAATTCATATACCCGAGCACACTGGAAATTCTGGCGGAAATTAACCGGCGGAAAAGCCAGGATGATTGCTCCCGGACTTGTGAATATAAAAATTGGACAACCTGATCTCCGTAAAACTGTTCCGTTTTTATCTGGCGGGTATCACGTTCTATATAATTATGTTGCATAATTTTACTGTTTCTTAACATCCTGAAATTTACGATTGAGTTCGGTCTTATAATGAATGTGCACCAAAAGAATGCAAATCAGCTTCTCCAGTGTCTCCTCTGACGCCGTTTCCTCAACAACATCCTGCCGGGCCAAATCGAGAAATTTGGTGATAGTTGCTCCCTCCAAAACATTATCAAACAAACATCTGATATCCTGCCTTAAACCTGCGGAGGCATTATCCAGCTTGATCATATCTTTACTGAGAAGGCCGAAAGCTTCCCTGATATGCAGGTTCCGTAATTTAGTGCGATAGTACTTCTCTGCGGCCTGATTGAATTTATCGGCGCTTAAAGAAAGTGGTGATTCAGCGCCGGTTGTATTAAGAATACCGGAGGTAAGCTTTCCGCATGCGGAATAAAGGGCGGGTTCATTAAGACGCAGTTCGAGTTCGTCGACAGATTCTCGCATATTGAGCATTTCCAGTAGGTCCGCTGCATCCTCGCGTAAAATCTTCAAGAGTGCCCGCCGATATTCAAGATTGTAGATACGGGCATATCCGGGATACCTTCTACTGGAGCGGACTCTTTCCGTCTTAGCTATTATCCTCTTTATTAAAACATTACTTGTGTTGCTATGTACAAAGAAAGTCGGGATACCAATGGCCGAGCCAAAAATAATTTGCCTTCTTTCGCTTTCAATAGAAGGATCATCGGGAATATCCTCGTGTCTAAGCTTTCCGGAAAAGATATATTTGAATGCTAAAAGATAGAGAAGATTTTGCAGGCTTACGGCTTGCCCCATATCCTGGGTGAAGCTTTCAAAGAGGCTGTAATGGCGCGCTTCAAAACCGGAAAAGCCCATTACCTTTTGCTCGCGCAGCTTCTCAAGAAGATAAAACGACATCTTTGTATCAAATACGCCAAGATGCGCGAGATCCTCTTTTAAACGCTGAGTATTGTAAAGTTCGCCGTTTAAAGCGGGACTCTTATCAGTACTCATCAGCGCCACCATATAATCAATTAACCGGAAATCGGGAACAAAATCCCCTTTTAATTGGAAAGTCTTGCTGACCAGATTATCTATCCATCCGGGACCAAACGGCGTAATTGACTTGCCGAATATATTCAGCAGACTGGCTTTCTTTTTCCAGCGCCGCCAAAACATCCGTAAGTGAGTATAATCCAGTTCATGAGGAAGGAAACCCAGAGCTTTCTCCGGATGGAAATCATTGAAATCGAGACGATAAGGAGCGGCAGTATATGTGCCGACAAAAAGAGGCAAAAAGTGTTCGACAATTTTAACAACCAAATCGCCTATGTATTTTTCATCCCTTTGGGTATAGCCTGAAGATGGATCTGCAACCAACAAACTTAATTTTCGGCTTCCTAAACTGACATGCGTACCGTTATTGGCCAGGCTTATATTGGACAGGTTGGGAAACGTCACCAGATTATTGGTGCTGATCCCCGCCTCCCGGAGTTTTAAGACGGCATTGAATTGGCTGCGGCTCAAAACGCAATGGCAGAGATGCATGTATTCAAACTTTTCTTCTCCCCTGTCCCAGCCGGAAAGACAAGGGTTCATGAACAATTCCCGATAAAAAGCGTCGGAAATACAATTGTTCAAAATTTTTTGTCTGATCGGCGGATGTGGTGATGAAAATATCATCGCTTTTTGTCCGTTCTCAATCAGTGAATATTTTTTATTGGCATACATTACAAGCAACTGGCTCATAAGCAAGCGTATGGACATTTCCTTTGCCACCGACTGACTTATGCCGTTTTCCGCCTGCGGAGAAACTAAATAAAAGGACGATGTTTCCGGTGACGTATTATCATTCAGGTAATATTGCATAACATGCAGGCCGGTCTTATAAATCAGCGGATGTACTTTATGCTGCGGGTCAACTATCTCCGCGAGGGACAACTTTAAGAGATAACTTATCGGAATCCGAATATAATCAAGATCATCTTTGCGAAAAATGAATCTGCTCCAATCCGACCGGCGACCGGCGGACGGATATCTCTTGTCAGCCAGGAGATCATGCTGAAAGATGTTCCCGGCAAGAGCTCCCATTTTATTCCGCGGAAAACGAACCCAGCTGTTTTCCCAGATATCTTCAGTATTGACATCCAGATATTTCTCCAGATCGGTCATGACTTTTCGCGATGTGTCGCCTGCTTTCGCTCGTCTCCGCGTATTGACGTAATAATTGGATTGTTCTATGAAGAGTGGAAGATCTACATTGCTCTTGTTCCCAACCACGACCGTCTGCAATTCAACTTCGCTGCCTGCGGTAGTATCGGAAGGAACAAAGGGCAACGATCCGGCATTTAAACCCAGCCGATCATATTTCACACCAATCAATTCCGCCAACTCTCTGATAGACTTTGGCGCAACATTATCCAGTTTGGCCGGATAATTAACCAATGCAGTGTTTACGGAACTCAAATGATTTCTCCTTTCCCCAATATCTTTAATTTTACAAGGAGAGTATAAATCATTCATGTTTCATTATGATGAAGGAACAAATAAGATTTGATAAAAAAGAACAACACCCCGGAAAACGTTATTCCGGGATGTTGTGTTGCAGTCTGACTCTTTTAGAATGTCAGCGTCAGCTTATTAATAACCATGTAATCATTTTGTACCTGATTGGCGGAGCTTGTTCCTTTGAAGTAATCACCCGTCCAGAGATAGCCTGCACCCAGCATATATGTCAGGTTGTTGGTTATCTTGTATGTTGCAGTAACATCCAGTTCATAACCATAATCGTCGGAAACATAGTTGGCCGGTTTTTCATCGGCTTTGGCATAAGTAAAAGAAGCCATAACATCCAGCTTTTCGATCGGCTTTACACCAACCCGGGCCTGATATAAGAAAGCATTGTCCATTCCGGAAGTGCCGAACCCCTTGCCGGTCGTTGCGGTGCTGGCCAATTCCCCTATCCACATACTGCGGTCGTAATTCCACATAATCAAATTGGGGCTCCAATCACGGCCTCCTGTGAGCGTACCACCTTCTTTATCATTAGTATTAGGATCATCACCGGAGACATAAGCGAAAGTTGCACCGCAATAGACTGAACCGAATGTTGCCGTGGCGTTGATCCAGCCGCTGTAATTTTTCAAATCTACATCAGCGGTGCCGTTTTCGTAGTCAGCATATTTGCCGGTAGCCCAGTTAAATTCAGCCTGCAGGTCAACCGGGCCGATCTTGGCAATGGCATAAGGCGTAAAAAGCAAATAAGTTTTTTTACTATTTGCCGTCGGTCTGTTCTCGGCATAATGGTAGTAATTGATGTTTACACCGGCTAGGCCGCCTTTCCATTTATAAATGCCCTCAATTCCGTATTTATCATTGTCGGCATCAGCGGCATTGGCTGAGGTATTAAGTGCAGTATAACTGCTTTCTTTGGCCTTAGTATAAGCTGCCTTAAGAGTTAAAGGCCCCATGCTGTAAGCATATTTTATCCTGGGTTTAGGTGATAATGTATCACCGAAAACTGTTCCCGTACTGCCGTCATTCATCATACCAACCTCAAAAGTGCCGATCGGTGACTGGTAATTGATGTAGGCCCAGTCGAAGGCAATATTTTCATTTTCCGCCGTGGTTCCGGCGGAATCAGCAGCAACGGAAGTACTGGTTGCTGATCTTGTCGCCCCCCAAGCTCTTTCCATAGCATCAAAACGGGTTACAAGTTTGAGTCCCGGCGCGACAATAAATTCCGGCTGAACACGAAGCCTCTGGAAATAAAACGCAGTGGAAGAACCTCTATTGTCCGTTAAAGTCGTCTTATCCAGATAAACACCGGCTGCATAGTACTCGCCGCTTAACTTTACATCAACGGCAAAAGCTGCTGTACTGAAAATTGTTAATAATCCCAGCATAAGCAAAACAAACCAAAATCTCTTCATCTTTCCTTTCCCTCCTCAATGTTAATTTAAAATTTCAGCCATAAAAACGGGCATTTTCAGGCTGCCTCATCTTTATAACTCCGCAATTGGGGGGGGAATATACAGATAAAATATTACACTATGATGACGGTTTGATTATGATATGGAAAAATGAATACCGGTTTGGGGAAAAACACGGAAACCTCTGCACCACAACCCGGCTGACACAGACAGGATATTCCCCAAACATTAGATCTTGTGGAGTTTTCGTAACCAAAGTTTATTAAAGCTTTAACCGCAATGAAACATTGAAATGCTATATTGTCGCTACATACGAAACAATATTTTTAGGAGGGAATAGTACGTTGGATAAAGAAAATATCATAGAGCTTTGGAACAATATTTTTATTAAACAAAGAGGTGATAGGAGGAAGGAAATGTGTCATCAGCAAATCAGCGAACAAATAATGGTTTCCAACAAAAATCTACTGGAAAACACTTTTGCATTCGTTCAAACGGAAAAACTTTTTACTCATTTGTCTGAAAAAACGCCACTGTTGAAAGCAAAGAAAAGAAATACCAATAAGTACGGGAAAATTTATAATAGGTTCTATGAAGACTACGAAGTCTCCACCGAGCATATAACGGCATTATACAAAATCGCCAATCAGGACTAGTTTCATGTCTCATATGCTATGTAGCATAATATGTCAGAGGAAAGAGCTTTCTTGACAATATTTTCAAAAACGACCACGAGCCCATTTTACCTGCTCTGGCCTGAAATTTATTTGACACACAGTGTCCAATTAATTTTTATCTCCACTATTGAGAATCTACTTATCCGCACGTACAATTTCACCACGAGATTATTTTATTGAAAGAGAAACAAGCGAGGGATGTGCTTGCATAGCAGATTTCTTTTGGTAAGCGAGAAACAGTTCTCTGTGAAAAAGTGGAATTTGCAGGTTGTGCGTCCATCAACTAACAAAGCGTAAGGTCATTAATATAAATTCGCTGATAACAGGAAGCTATACGTACCATAAATCTGCTGTCAGTACTTCGCACGTTACGACCTGTAATCAGCGAGCATTTCTTCATAAAAACGAGGATGTGGACAGGAATGACAACAGCTAAAAACAAATGTTTTTGAATAGCTGTGACGGCGTGAATCATGCTTTGAAAGGTGCAACGCCTGACCTAAAGGGAACATATCTCGAATATTGATTTTACCATGTTTACCTTCTCCTATCTTCAAAAGCAAGATATCCTGCCCTGCTTAATGTCAAGAATAAAGATTTGACCCCTTTTGTCCCTTTTGTTAGCTTTTCCAAACTGCCGCCCATGCGGTAACCGGCAATCCTTTTTCGAGGCGAACCGGGATAGAGGTCAAGCTAAGAGAACTGAAACCGTTTGCGGAGGACAGCTTTTCTAAATAGTTTGCAGAATGTGCATAACGTCCCGATTGATTCAGCT
>JBDKVA010000148.1:0-42145 GCA_039679375.1 Clostridiaceae bacterium | reverse complement strand
CGAGGACTTTGAAAAAAGCGTCAGGGAAAGCTTCGGCTGCAAATATGCCCTTGCCGTATCCAGCGGATCAGCAGCGCTTTATTGTGCAATGGCCGCTATTAACGCCGGGCCGGGTGATGAAGTTATCATGCCCGGGTTCGGGTGGTTTTCGGATTACTGTGCGGTTGTCAACGCAGGAGCGTTGCCGGTATTTGCCGATATTGACGACTCACTGAACATCGACCCGTATGATTTCGAAAAGAAAATTACGAAAAAAACAAAGGCCGTCATTGTCATACATTATCAGGGCGGACCGGCCAATATGGATGAAATCATGCGGATCGCCCGGGCAAATAAAATTATTGTTGTAGAAGACTGCGCACAGGCTTTCGGAGGAGAATACCGAGGCAGAAAGCTTGGAACGATCGGAGACATTGCTATAACAAGTTTTCAGGCTAATAAAGTAATATCATGCGGAGAAGGAGGACTGCTTTATACCGATAATGAAGAGTATTTTGTCAGGGCAGTCCGTTATCACGATCTTGGATCTGTAAGGCCGGTGTTTGAAAATCAGTTAAAAAACAAGGAGCTTGCAGATAAAAAGTACAGTTTTGCGGGGCTTCAATTCAGAATGGGCGAACTGCAAGGCGCTTTTATAGGAGCTCAATTTAAAAAGCTTCCTAAAGTGCTGGAATGCTGCCGTAAACATCACTCCAGGATCAAGGAATATTTCAAATCCAACTCTCATTTTTCATTTAGAAAGACGGATGAAGGCGATTGTGGTATAACTTTATTTATGAAGTTCGCAAGCAGGCAGGAGGCTGAAAAGTTTTCGGAATGCCTTGCAGCTGAAGGAATTCCAATTGGTCCATCCTCAAACTGCGTAAACATGGTGGATGAATATCCTATCAAGTCTACAGCTCAGGTACATCCATCCCTGCCTCCATTCGGCAAAGGTTATGCAGGCGAAGATGCCGTTTACGAATCAAAAATAGTCTGCCCCAAGACGAACAATATATACGGGAGCTATGTATCCATAGGAATCGGACCGCTTTACACGGACGAGGATACGAATGACATTATAAAAGCAATCGAGAAGGTGTGTAAGGCATTGTATGACTGAGGTTAACTTAGTTCCAAACAGGCCTGGCGGCTGTAACAAAATTGAAATCAACAAAAAGCCGGCTGGTTATTAAATTGCAGGTTCAATAAGCCGATATACATATAAGATAAATCCATTTTATATGTATATCGGCTTATTTTTGTGCGCCACGCATGGCGCGTAACTTGGCGGTGGCGGGAAGGATGCTTGCATTGCGCATTTCACAGAGATTTACAAATAAATTGAAAATTGCGGTATGGATCATGGCAGTATTTATGTTTATTGCAGAACTGCCTCCTTTTAAACTGCCCCTTGCATGTTTCCATACCGGGACTTTGTCGGCGGCGGCAGAAATACCTGAGGAAATATACTACGGGGATGCCGGAGCTGAGGCTGTGCTGGGCAACCTGAACTATGCTGATCTGACAGGCAGGCCTGTCTGGTCAAGCGAAGCGATTTACGAGACTGGTGCGCTTGGCATCATCAAAGGTTTCGACAGTCCGTACCGGCGGTTCGGCAGGACTGTCCCTCTTACCAGGGAGGAAGCGCTGTCGGTCGTATACAGGGCTGCGGGGCGGGAAACAGAAGCGCAGCAGCTTGGCATTTCACTGAATAATGCGCGTACAGCGGCAAACAAAAAAACCGACCCGCTGGATGTATTGTACGACGGATTTCTTCAGCTGGCAGCAAACGAAGGGCTCATCACAGCGCAGAATTATGCGGATGCCATGAACACGGACCAGACGTCTCTTGACGCAGGGAGCTTTCAGAGGAAGGGGTCTGCGCAGAGGCAGGAAATGGCTGTCTGGCTTGCCAGGGCTTTAGGCATACAGCCCGCCGGGCAGCAGCAGGAGCTTCTGAATTATGCAGATTGGCGCAGTACTGACCCGGACAAGCTGCTCTATCTCGAAGCCATACTGCAGCAGGACATCATGAACGGAAGCGGCGGACGTATCAATCCAAAGCTGTCCGTTACGAGGGAGCAGGGCGCGCAGATCGTAAAAAATGCGGAAAGCCGTGTGCTGGAAGCTCTCAAATATACGAAAAAATTCGGTATAGTGGAAAATATTACGGAAACGAATGATTATACAGGTGAAATCGCTGTTTCCGGCAGGAACATAGCGGTCCGGAATACGATGGACAGCGTTGTCACGATCCGGACCTCAATACCGGCAGCTTCACCGTCAGGGACAAAAAATGAAAATGCCGGCACACTTGCAGCATCTCAGAAAAAAGAGCTGGTTGTCTACAAAAACGGCGTTGTCGGCAGCAGCAGCCTTTTAAAAACAGGCGACCGGATCCAGTATATTGTTAACATCGGCAATACGGTCAAATATGTGCAGGTCGTTTCAAATGTCAACGATGTCCGGTATATCGCAGTTCAGGTGAACAGTGTCGACAATGCGGATTCCCTTTTAAATGTGACACAGCTTTTTGAGCTGGACTATCCCGATTTGGAAAGCATTACCGGAGAAGTAGATTTTTCCGCTGCCGGAAACGGCAAAACCTCCTACAGGGTCGCGGGGGAAGCGGACGTCAGCATAAATGGGATCCAGGCAACGTTGAATGATGTGACGGATGACGCCACGGCGATCCTGACCATTGACAGTAATAATTTGATTCAGGATATACAGTGCGTCGATCTGGGGATCAACTCGGAAGCAAGCCGGATCGTCCGGGGCGTTGTCGAGGAAAACAACCCGGACCTCGGATATCTCACGCTTTACAATGAAGACGGCACCGGCACCGGTAGTGCCGTAATTCTGCGCACATATAATTATGCCGACCAGAATAAAATGGATATTTACAGGAACCATAAGGCGGCAAAGACGGATAATATCCAGACGGGAGACATGGCGTATCTCAGGCTTGACAATGACGGAAATATCACTTCGGTCAGCGCTGTGGATAATTATACGGTTAAGTACGGGAGAGTGGTCTCAAAGCTCACTTCGGATATACTGGTGGAATATGAGGATGGCACACAGCAGCTGCTTGCTGCCGGAGATCGGGTCATTGTTGTCAGGGACAAACAGCTTGTCGGTCTTAAGGCTTTGAAGGACGGCGACCGTGTCAGACTACTGCTCAATGACAATACCAAATCTACCGATTTGAAGGAAATCACCATTGAAGGTGATGAGCACTACATCAGTAACATTTATAAGGGAATCATAACAAAAATAGACGATATGTCGGATAAAATAACCGTCATGGGGATGCAGGCATTCAACAAGGGAAACTGGGAGCGCACGGAGTACAAGGGCTTTACCACCATACCGATGGCAGACGGCTTCACGATCTATTCGGAAAATGAGGAGATAGCTCCGGAGGATGCGAATCGGCTCCTTTATTCCAACGAAGCATATATTGCAGTTGAAAAAACATACGGCGGCACGGAAGAAGCGGTACTGCTCTCATACCGGAACAGCCTGGACACGCAGGTGCCGACTGCAGCCGACAGTATAACGGGAGTCGTGGCAGGCTCGGGCAGCTTCCTTCTTTCCAGGGAGAATCAGAGGGTATCCTATTCATCCGGAAGCATCGTTGTAAAATACGGCAGGCTCGTTTCCGGCAACAGCCTTTCCGACAAGGATAACGCCTACCTGACACTGAACAGGGATTATGAAAGCGGCAAGTATTATGCGTCGGTCATAAGGGTGGACGAGCCGCAAACAGCAAACGGTCTTGCCATATACCGC
Organism: Clostridiaceae bacterium; assembly: GCA_039679375.1. Taxonomy (GTDB): domain Bacteria; phylum Bacillota; class Clostridia; order Acetivibrionales; family DTU013; genus JBDKVA01. Next base: position 38,365 of record JBDKVA010000148.1, on the reverse strand, counting down.
GGCAGGATCAATGCGGTCAATGACGGAAAGGATGTCACCTTCGAATCCTTCTCACTGCTTCAGGGTACCGACTGGATATTCAGTAATACGCCAAAGACCTTCAACATCACGTTCGACACCAGGGTGCTCGATGACGATGGGATCGTTAATGTGCGTGAATTTAAGGGATATGGAGAGGACAGCTACCTGAAGAGGACGGTATATATCGTGGCGGATGGCACGGATGCGGTGCTGGTCAGCACGGCTCCGTACGGCACTGCAAATTTAAAGGGCACGGTGTATGGAATAAGCGGCGACGGATTCAATCTGCGCAATGTACGGCTGTACAACCCGGCGACATACATGTGGGCAAACAGCGCCGATGCCAAACTGGATATCCTGAAAAACAGCATTATTATCAAAAACAGCGAAGTAATCAGCGCTTCAGGCTTAAAGAACGGCGATACCGTAAGGATACTGAAGAAAGATGCGACAACATCCGGGGACAGCTATATCCTGTTTGTGGAGTGAAAGCGCCGGGGGTGGGCTTGCGTTCTTAGTAACTTATTGCCGCGAAATTGCATTAAAAAACAAGAAAACAGTTTCACATTCGCGGCAATAAGTACATTCGTTGGGTTGTGGGCGGTAGCCCACATTGGCTGCGGAAGTCCGAAGCCGGATAATTGATCGAAATACTGGAGGCTCTTCATGATGAACAAAAAGATATGGGCAATATTTTTGATTTTCCTGACCTGCCTGCTCCTTCCGGGCGCCGCATTTGCCCGTGAAGGGATCTGCGGGTATGAAGGCGGGATCTCGTCCGGCGAGGTGACGGGCAAAACCACCTATGATTATAAGGAGGTATGCTTCGTAACAGGCGAACCGGTCGTATTCGAGGGGACGCTGATCATAAAGAAATCGCAGAAGCAGGGCAAAACGACGGCCACATATACATACAACCTTAAAAACGCAGCGAAAGATGCGACACTTTCAAGGACGTTAGTATTTGAAACAACAACGGCGACGGCGGATAATGGTCAGATAACGGAAACAGTTTCCATACCCTTTTCGAAACCGGCGACTGAGACCATAAAAATAGGCGGGACGACATATACCCTTAGGAGAACGAATGGCTACGACTTTGCGCGCTCCAGCCTCATTGACCCCAAACCGGCGGTAAACTACCATGCAGGCAGCATCTGGAGCAAAAAGATTTACCAGGTGGGCGCGGCGGATGACGGAAATACGGTAACGGTCGAGTGCACCGGCGATTTTTATGGTTATGACCAATATTGGGGCAATGCAGAGAGTTTGCTACTGGATTATACGATCAGCAGTGAAAAAAATGGCAGCAGCGGCGCCGACAAATGGGGAGGAGCCGCATCGGTCGCAATATCATCCACTTCTACGGAGCAGTTGGAATATCAGGAGAACAAGCCCGACCAGATCAGCTTTTCGGGGAGCTACGTGCAAAGCCGTGCGAATACCAGCATCCTGGAATACACCTGCATGCTTCCCGAATTCGACTCGAAAGGTATTTCAACCGATAAGGTTATTACATACAAGGATAGTCTGAAGCTGGAAACATTCCCGGTGCAAAAGAGGCTTCCTTCGATGAACACGATCAACATCAGGGGGCATTGGGCGGAAGAAGACATAAAAATGATGTTCGGGCTGGAGGTATTCAAAGGCGACGGTCTCAGCTTCAAGCCTGACCAGTATATGACGAGAGCGGAATTTGCCGCCGGCATGGTACAGATCGCAAAAGAAGTCCCGCAGGACCCGGCGCTTTCTGCAAGGCCAACCATAACGGCAAGCAGGACAACTGCCAAAAAGACGGTTGTATCGCCTTTTGACGATGTATCTATTGAAAATGTATTTTTCACGCAGATCAATAGCGCATTTGACAGGGGACTGCTGGATGGAAAAGGAAACGACATGTTTGGCCCCAATGAATATATTTCCAGGGCTGATGCGATCGTTACCTTCATAAGGGCATTGGGGTTTGAATCGCTTGCGCCTGCGCCGGCTGCGGTGACAGGATTCCGGGATAACGACCTGATACCGGATCATGCGAGGAATGCAGCATATGTCGCAAAAAAAATCGGGCTCCTCCAGGGTGACGGCAAAGGAAATATGAACCCGTCTAAAAAACTGACGAAAGCGGACTGCTCAGCCATGTTCAGGGATCTTATCACCTACCTGCAGGACGGGATACAGAAAGACTATAGGGAGAGGCTCGTCAACTATTGAACATATACTTATTTTTATCCCGGCCGGTTTGTGGTAGAATAGGTTTATTAATCTATGCTGTGCAAATGCGGCGGAAATGGCGGCTATTGTGAAAACGAATATTTACTCTGTCAAGACTGTTAAGTCTTTTAAACCAATTGAATCAATTTGCAGAAAATGTATTTGCATATGTCTGGCCGTTTTTATCCTAATTGGCCAGCCGGCCTACGCAGCGTCAACAGCAGATGACGAAGCGAACCTTCAATATCTTCAGGGCATTGTGGATATGATCCGGGACCAATACCAGGGCAGCTTTACCGATAAACAGCTGGTTGAAGGCGCCGTCGACGGCATGCTGAACTCACTGGATGACTATACGACATATTATACGCCCGAGGAAGCGGATTCCTTTATGGGTACGATTACGGGGGCTTTTGGAGGCATCGGCGTCACTATGGAGCCAAGCGGCAATTATGTGCTTGTCACAGAAGTCTTTACGGGATCTCCTGCGGAAAAAGCAGGCATACTGCAGGGGGATAAAATCATCGAGGCGGATGGAAAAAGTCTTATCAAAGCTACAACGGATCAAGCTGCATCGCTTATAAGGGGTGAAGTCGGAACAGTCGTCAAGCTTGGCTTATTGCGTAACAATTCCAATATCATAAAATATGTGGATGTGACCAGGGCGGTCATCAAGGTCAATCCTGTCACTTTTGAAATCAAAAACGGGATCGGCTGCATCAAACTGGAAATGTTCAATGAAAATACGGATGAATTCATAACGGCGGCGCTTGCTGAGATGGACCGGAACGGGATAACAAAGCTGATACTTGATTTGCGCGATAACCCGGGCGGTGAGGTAGGACAGGCTGTGGCCGTTGCGCAGAAGTTTGTGCCAAAAGGTCTTATAACAAGGCTTGACTACAAATCAGAAAAATATCAGGACCTGGAATACAGGTCTAATCTGGAAAAGCAGAAATACAAGCTTGCCGTGCTTGTGAACGGCATGAGTGCCAGCGCGTCTGAAATCGTGTCGGGCGCCATACAGGACACCGGAGCGGGTAAGCTGATCGGGACAAAGACCTTTGGAAAAGCCAAATTTCAAGGACTGCTGCCGATCCTGTCGCCAGAAGCATTTTTAAAATATAAGCAATTATACGGAGTAAATATCTTGAGTGGACTTGATTTGCAAATGTATTTTGGCATCATACCCTCGGAAGATGAGATCGCAGGCTATACGAAAATGACACTGGGGCTATATTACACGCCAAAGGGCAGAATGATCGACGGTACGGGACTCGTACCCGATATTCCGGCGGAAGATCCGAAGCCGGTGTCAGGCGTATACATTAACATCATCCGGAAACTTTCCAATACAACGAAGCCAGGTCTGAACTTTCAGGGAACCGATGTATACAATGCTGAAATGCTGCTCAAGGCGCTGGGCTATAGAATAAGCATGACGGACAATACCCTTGATGAACAGACGGTGAAAGCGATAAGGGAATACCAGAAAAAGTCGGGATTCGGCATAACCGGTATTCTGGATACCAGAACCCAGAATGCCTTGAATAGTGATCTTGCAAGTCTTGTTTCAAAGCATGACAATCAATACAACGCAGCCGTACAATATCTGAATCAATAGCGTTATTTTTTAAAATATTTTATTGACACATTAAGCCGATAAATATAGAATTATTGGGTATTTTAAAGTGCGCCAAAAACTGCAGCCATGAACAGGTCAGTAAAGGAGGATGGGAGTATGTCAGTAAAATACATATTTATTACGGGCGGTGTTGTTTCAGGTCTGGGAAAAGGAATCACTGCGGCCTCGCTTGGAAGACTGCTGAAAGCGAGAGGTATGAAAGTAACGATACAGAAGTTTGATCCGTATATCAACGTTGACCCGGGTACGATGAGCCCCTATCAGCACGGGGAGGTGTTCGTCACCGATGACGGCGCTGAAACTGACCTGGATCTGGGGCATTATGAAAGATTTATCGATGAAAACCTGAATAAAAACAGCAATGTGACGACCGGAAAAATCTACTGGTCCATCATCAACAAGGAGAGAAGAGGCGACTTTCTCGGAGGCACGGTACAGGTCATACCACACATCACGAACGAAATAAAGGACAGGATATACAGGGTAGGCAAATCAGACCACACTGATGTGGTTATCACCGAAATCGGAGGAACCGTCGGAGATATTGAGAGCCTACCCTTTCTTGAAGCCATCAGACAGGTTTCGGCGGAGGTTGACAGAGAAGATGTGATGTATATACATGTTACGCTGGTTCCTTATCTCGGCAAGTCCGGCGAACTCAAGACAAAGCCAACGCAGCACAGTGTTAAGGAATTGAGGAGCATAGGCATACAACCGGACGTCATCGTTTGCAGAACGGAAAAGCGGCTGTCAAAGGATCTAAAGGATAAAATCGGACTATTCTGCAATATGCGCGGTGAGTCGGTTATTCAGAATCTCGATGCCGAGATCCTGTACGAAGTGCCGCTCATGCTGGAAAAGGAAGGCCTTGCCGATATTGTATGCAAGCGTTTGAGGCTTTTGTGCAAAGAGCCGGATCTCGCAGGGTGGATCGAGATGGTAGAGAAGCAGAAAAACTTTAAGGAGAATGTCACGATTGCACTCGTTGGAAAATATGTTGAGCTGCACGATGCATACCTTAGTGTCGCGGAATCGTTGCGGCATGGCGGCATTGCAAATGATGCCGATGTGAAAATCGACTGGGTGAATTCAGAGAACCTGGATAAGGCAAATATCCGCGACTACCTCGGAAAAGCAGATGGGATACTTGTGCCGGGCGGTTTCGGTGACAGGGGAATAGAGGGCAAAATCCTTGCGGCGCAATATGCCAGGGAGAATAAGGTGCCATACTTTGGAATATGCCTTGGAATGCAAATGGCTGTGATCGAATTTGCACGGAATGTCTGCAAAATGAAAGATGCTCACAGTTCGGAATTCAACAGTACAACTGCGCATCCCGTAATCGACCTGATGCCGGAGCAGAAGGACATAGAGGATATGGGCGGCACCATGCGGCTTGGCCTTTACCCATGCAAGATATTAAACAATACGCGCGCCCGTGAAATATATAATGACGAGCTTATTTATGAACGCCACAGGCACAGATATGAATTCAACAACCGTTTCCGTGAGGAAATGGTTGAGAAAGGTCTGGTTTTATCCGGACTTTCACCAAGCGAGAGGCTTGTTGAAATAATCGAGCTGAAGGATCATCCCTGGTTTGTGGGAGTGCAGTTCCATCCGGAGTTCAAATCAAGGCCAAACAGGCCGCACCCGCTTTTCCGCGATTTTATCGGAGCTTCGCTGGAACATAAAAAAAGCCGTTAACATTATGAAAAAAAAATAATAGCCATAGAAAGCCGGGTCTGTCAGACACTGGCTTTCTGCATCTGGAAGAACTATATTTTGCAATATGAATCAAGGATATACAAGTGCAAAAAACTCATCCAACCTAACTATTTTTTGCATTGTAATAAAATTGCAAAATAGAGTAATAAGGAAGAACTATATTTTGCAATACGAATCAAGGATATACAAGTGCAAAAAACTCATCCAACCTAACTATTTTTTGCATTGTATTTAGTTAACGGAAAGTATAATTTTTATCCAATTTGACAATACTTATTAGCATAATGGATGTATAACGGAATATACAGCCTCTTTCAAACAATTATGGATAGAACAAGTATAGTCAGGGGGATAAGACATGAAAAGAAATTTGCTGAAGATAAAATTATTCAGACAAGTGGGCAGGGGACCGGAAATCACGAAAAGTTCCAAAAAAACAATAGCAGGTGTAATACTCATTGCGGTTGCAGCTGTTACAGCAGTTTCCCTTATACTGATCAATTCCTATACGGTTGATCTGAATAAGGGATTGGCAGATAATCTGATCCGGCTTCATGTAGTCGCCAACAGTGACTCCCCGGAAGACCAGGCGCTCAAGAGAGATGTGCGCGATGCAGTTTTGTCATATGTACAGAGCGAGCTGAAGGATTCAGAAACCATCGAACAGACAAGATCGATGATCAATAGAAATATGGACAGGATCACATCCATCGCAAAAGAAACAATTCTGAACCATGGCAATAACTATGGCGCCAAAACGACGCTTGGCAGCTATCCGTTCCCAACGAAAGCATATGGCGATATTACTCTTCCGGCCGGAAATTACCAGGCTTTGAGGATTGTCCTCGGAAATGGCGAGGGCGCCAACTGGTGGTGTGTGCTTTTTCCGCCGCTGTGCTTTGTTGATGTGACGCATGGCACTGTTCCGGATTCCGTGAAGGAGGATCTGAAATCAGCCCTTTCGGAAGAGGAATACAGCATCATTACGTCTGCAGATGAAGAAAGTGAAATACCGGTCAGGATCAAATTTAAAATCGTAGAAATATTCCAGGATTCCAAGGTCAAATTTGCAGGTGCACTCAATAAGCTTTTTAATATACCGGGCTAAATTTACTGAAATTGTTAATGTTTCAGAATATAATGCTCTATACTGCGTTGTTGTATAAACCAATGGAGATCGTATACTAAAAAAAACTGCTATGCGGCTTTTAAACTGCATAGCAGTTTTTTATTTAAAATATAGATAACGTTATCTATATTATTGCGATAGATTATTGACATAAATACATGTTAGTATTATTCTATAAATAGAAAACATTATCTATAAAGATACATCATGGGAGTCTTCGCTTATTAAAAGGTATACGGCTGCAGAGATATAAACATCCTCTATTTTATATTAAGCAGAAAATAAGGTGATAAGTTATGAATCTTGACATATTTGAAGATAAAGTAAGGAAAGAAAAGGAGAAGCTTCATATAAGCAAGAGCTCGCCTTACTGCGATTTTATTTATTACAGGTCATCACGCGATCAGAACCTAAGTCTTGCAATGAGAGTGGTCAAGCCGGAAAAGCCCGGATATATAAAGGTTATGACTCATGGATGGCACATGTCTGTTTCTGAGTTTGTCCATATGAATAAGCCTTTGGAAAACAATGAGTATCTAGTTCTTGAGGTTGATATGAGGGGAAGAGCGTATTCACAGGGAAAACCGGACTGCAACGGTTGGGAACTCTATGATGTAATTGATGCTGTAAACTTTGCAAGAGAATACTACAAGGATTTTATAAAGGATTCCGGGGTTGTTTATTTTGAAGGCGGAAGCGGCGGCGGAGGCAATGCCTTAAGTATAGTCGGAAAGTTCCCTGATTTTTTTGCTGCGGCGACAGCATTATCCGGGATATCCGATTATGAACTGTGGTACAGGAACGACAGTATAGGTGAATTTCGTGATGAAATGGATGATTGGATAGGATGCGGTCCCGATGATAATCCAGAGGCCTATAAGTCCAGAAGCGGAATTTATCTTTTAGAAAATCTGTATACTCCGCTGTTTATAGCTCATGGTGAGACCGACGAAAGAGTGCCGGTAGAGCAATCAAGAAAGTATGCCGCCATGGCGGCGGAAATGGGCAAGTCAAACCTTATAAGGTATATGGAGCTTAAGGGCGTAGGCACCAGGGATCATTATGGAAACGCCAAAAAAGAACAAATTCAGAAAATGTATGAACTCAGCGAAAATAACCGTGTTAGTTATAGAATGCCGGCTGAAATACCAAATAAGGGCAGAATGGTTATAGCGGGATATTTATTCACCAAAAAGTTTTCGGTGGTTTTAGATTCAATAGATAAATTAGCTTTGCTGGATTATGACATATATGAAAATGTATTTCATGTTTGCTGCAAAAACAGCTGCAAATATAAGCTTGATATATACTGATAAATGGGGAGGAAATGACAGTGAAGAGATATGTCATTGCAGGTGCGGGCGCAAGGGGATTATATATGTTTGGGAAGAAATTGTCTTCGGAAGAATTCAAGGATCAGGTAAAGCTGGTTGGGGTTTTTGATTTAAACAGCATAAGAGCATATGAGTTTAGTAAAGAGTGCGGAGATATACCTGTTTTTGACGATTTTAATAAAATGTTAAGCGAAACTAAGCCTGATGCGGTTATAGTTACCACAATAGACTGCTATCATCACGAATATATTATAAAGGCTATGGAAGCAGGATGTGATGTTATTTCTGAAAAGCCTATGACAATCGACGCAGATAAATGCAAGGCGATTTTGGATACGGAAAAAAGAACAGGCAGAAAGGTCAGGGTAACTTTCAATATGCGCTTTATGCCATATATGCAAAGAGTCAGGGAATTAATAAAAGAGGGAATCGTAGGGGATATTTTACATGTTAACCTGCAATGGAAATTGGATACTCAGCATGGAGCGGATTACTTCAGAAGATGGCACCGCTATTTGGAAAAAAGCGGCGGACTGCTTGTGCACAAATCTACACACCATTTTGATGTGATAAATTGGTGGCTCGGGCAGCAGCCGGAAGAAGTATATGCATTCGGCACAAGAAGGTTTTACGGCCCGACAAGGGAAAACAGAGGTGAAAGGTGCCTGACCTGCAGGTATAAGTCCGTATGTGAATTCTACTGGGATATGAAAGCCGGTGACAGTGACGGATTCTATACAAGGTATTACCTTGGGGCAGAAAAAGAGGACGGGTATTTTAGAGACGGGTGTGTATTTGCCGAAGATATCAATATTTATGATAGCATGTCGGTGAATGTAAAGTATTCGAAGGGAACGGTTCTGACCTATTCACTCATAGCTTACAGCCCTTATGAGGCCTGGAATGCGGTTATCAGCGGTACCGACGGAATGCTTGAGGTGGGAGAGATATATTCCGGCCTGGGAAAAGACAGGCCATTCAATATTATTAAATATTACAACAGAAAAGGTGAGGTTATCACTTATGAAGTGCCTAAAGCAGATGGAACCCATGGGGGCGGAGATGACAAATTAATCAGGATGCTGTTTATAGGTGATGTGGAGGATCCGCTGGGATGCCAGGCAAGCTCTTCAGACGGTGCGATATCTTTGCTTATCGGCGCATCTGCCAATATTTCAATAGCTCAAAAAAAGCCTGTTTTAATTAGAGTAGGGTAATATTTTCAGCGAATCAACATAGCAGCACTAATTAAGTGTCGGCTAAAATATTACTTCCGATTCTTTTAATGGCTTTCTGCTTCGCAGAAAGGCTACACTAATGAAACCTTTCGCTTAGGCGAAAGCTATTGAGGAATGGAGCGGTTAGTGTAGTTCCTCGAAAAAGTTTAGCGGCAGTTATATTTTAACGATCCCTAAAGCGAAATGTGCAAAAAAAGGATTGAATTGTTTATTTGTTTAGTCCTTTTTTTGTCGTATCATATACATAGCGCGTAAGGCAATATATAGCAAAGGGAAGGTATGTATGGACGCACAAGAATTCTATGTAAACGACAGGAAAGCAATAGCCATAACATCGATGACAAGGATTGGAAATACTATTTACTTGGGTCTGACCGGAAGCAGCCATGCATTAGCGGGTTTTAACATAGATACCGGACAAATTAATATGTGCAGTGAAATATTTCCATGGGTGAGAGATAGAAAATATTGTACGAAGATACATAATTCAATGGGAATTTTATCGGAGGATTTTCTTTTAATTGGTGAAGGCAATCACTTTACCTGGGACGGTCTTCCTGTAACAAATCAGTATTTAAAGGGCGAACTGCCTGAAGTATTGCTTGAAAGGAAGAAAAAACAAGGATTTGAGGATATAGCTTTCAGCGACTTCTGTCTTGAAAATCTTTCCGGTTGGAATCGCACCAGAGATGATCCCGGAGGAAAAATTGTCAAATATAATATAAATAACGACACGATTGAGGTTGTTGCTCAATTGCCGCAATACTGCTATTCGCAGTCCATGGTTGTCGATCAGAAAAGAAACCGCGCATTTGGCAGTACAATACCGGATAACCGTTTCTTTTATGTAGACGTAGCGGAAAAAGCCTTATATGACTTCGGTAGAATATCTGAATATGCCCATCATAATCTTGTTATCGCTCCGAATGGAATATGTTATGGAGGATGGATGGATTATTACACCCATTCGCTGAAATTGCTCAAATTTGATCCGGGAAAAATGAACCTGGAATATACAGACACTGTTATATTAAAAGATGCCGGGGGAAAAATCGCAGGAAACCAGGGCATTGACCAATGGATTGTAACAAGAGACGGCGAGGTTTATCTTGGGCTTGTTTCAAATTCCCTTGTTTTTCAATTTGACTACCTGAATGAGCAAATGGACCTGTTGGGGCAGGCTGAAAAAAGCGGCAGGATTGCTACAATAGATGAGGATGAAGATGGAATCATTTGGATGGGAGCAGGCTATCCGGTTATGCACCTGATAAGGTTTGATAAAAATGCGCCGCGGAAAGATAAATTCATTGATTGCGGGATTGTCAATGAGAAATACAGGCGCTGCTATTTCCACGCATCCTGCTATTATAACAGCAAACTGTACCTGGGTGAAACAGACGGTTTTTCACCTTCGTTGCATGTTATTGATTTAGCTGATTTCCGTTGATTTTATTAATATTCCGGCAGAGGAGTTAAATATGGGCGGCAGAAAAGGTATTGTATGGGCGTACTGGGGACATGAGCCTATGGACCATTTGCGCAGGACAGGAAACAATAAAGAGTCCATTTTTAACATTGGGATGTGTATTGAGCCATGGTATAAAAGAATACATGGCGAAGAGATGATTGAGAAGGCATATAATGCAGGCATTAATACTGTTTACACTCACTTTTTCAAAGGATTTGGCCTTGAGCATGAAAAGGAGGAAATGGAGAACACCTGCAAATTAACTCAAATAGCGCACAAATATGATATAAAGGTTCTCGGATATTGCCAGTTAGGCTCTTTATATTACGAAACGGCAATAGATGAAATCCCCGATCTTGAAAAAATGGCCAGAATAGATCAGGACGGAAGAATTGGCACGTGGGGCGGCGCATATTACAGATGGAGCCCATGCTTTAACAGCAGAGCATTTATAGATTATATAAAAAAAGTCATAGAATACGGTATTAGGCATGTAAAATTAGATGGCTTTCACTTTGATAATTCATATAATGAAGCATGTTACTGCGATAATTGCCGGCAGAAATTCATAGATTTTCTTGAAAAAAATATTGCAAATCCCAGAGAGATATTTGGATTGAAATCTTTTAAAAATGTAAGGATCCCGCCATACAAACAGCTTTCAGAAGTACATGATCCATTATACTTGTGGTGGCTTAAGTATAGAAGCGAATTATGCTCAAATACTCACAAAGAGCTGTTTTCTTTTGTAAAGGATATCTCGGACGGCAAAGCGGAAGTGCTTCATAATCCGGCTTTCCCAAGAAAAGGAAGATCCGTAAATGAAATTGGCTTTGAACCGTCTTTATCTCCGGACGGCTGTGATTTTGTATTTGCTGAAAACGACCGTTTCATACAGGAAAAAGAAGAAGCATTAATATCTCAGATAGAAGCTTTTAAATTCGGGCAGAGATTCGGATATAGAGTCTTTGACACAAGTTGGCCTCTTAATTCAAGAGGCGGGCATCGGTATCCGGAAACTTACGAAGAGATCATGCGGTTTGTCTGTCAATCCATGATTTTCGGGGGTATTTGCGGTACTCAGTGGATTGCCCGTTCCGTCAAAAAAGGGGATGCGGCGGAAATTGATATTCCGGGGCAGCTGGACATCCTTTCGAATATTTTTAAGTACTTTAAAAATAACCTTGAGCTATTTGAGAAAAATACAAAACCATATAACCATATCAAGCTATTGTACCATCCGTTTAACTGTATGGCGTCACCCGGAAAAGGGCTGAAAACGTTCGGCGGTATTATTGCAAGGCTTGCGGCGGAAGGAATGCCGTTTTCGCTTGTAACGGGAGATGATATCCCCATGGTTGAGGAGAATCAGGTTTTAATCATACCGGAATTGATTTATATAAAAGAGGACCTGTATAAGAAAATTATTGAAATGGCCAGGAATGGCGGCAAAATTATAATTATAGGAGAATTTGCCATTTATAATGAAAACGGTTCGGAATACGATTCCGAAAAAACCCTTTTTGAACTGAAAAAAGAGGGAAATGTAATTGTGGGAAGTTCGGAAGAAAACGCTGGAAATTCCGAAGCTGACTGGATTAATATTCTTAAGCGGCTTACAGGCAAAAATTCAGTTGTTATTGAACCGGGCAAAATGATGATTGAGACGTCAAAGGATAAAAACGGCAGGTTCCTGATCCATATTCTCAATCCGGATAATGATAAATTATACGATAACATACATGTTTGTATTACTAGCGAAGATATAGGGACTAAGTATAGGGATGTTAAGATATATTCGCCTGAAAGTACTCAACTGAAATATTATAAGATTGACGGCAGCAGCATGAATATTTATTTAAACGGATTGAAAACTATGGCGACAATTGCTCTTGAAACCGAAAATGAGCGAATCGTATAAAAATCAGCTGATTAATGCATTTATTAAACGTTATTCAAATGATAGTATTATATTGTAATTACCGTTCAATATTTCACATAAAGGATGTGCTAAAATGCTGGATGCAAAGGCAATAAAAGAGTATGCAAAGAGGTTGGGAGCAGATATTGTCGGGATAGCGCCGATGGATAGGTTTGAAGGAGCTCCGCCGCAGATGGATCCTCGTTTCATAATGCCAAAGGCCAAATCCATGATAGTCATGGCATTCAGAGTTATGAGAGGTTCATTGAGAGGAATTGAAGAGGGCACTTTTTTCAGTAATTATTCTGCCATGGGTTATGGCGGACTGACCTATTTGTATATACCCATGACTGTAATTAATTTGTGCAAAATTATTGAAGATGAAGGGTATGAGGCAATACCTATAGGTCATCAGAGCGACTGGAGAGCAATAGATAATAATGGTGCGCTTAAGGATAACTACAGCAGACCGGTTGAACCGGGGAAACCTTCTCCCGATATAATGATACATCTTAGAATTGCAGCATTTCTTGCGGGTCTTGGGGAGATTGGCTACAGTAAAATGTTTCTTTCTCCCGAATTCGGGCCGAGACAGCGTATAGGCGTAGTGCTTACGGAAATGGAGCTTGAACCGGATCCTTTGTATAACGGTCCGGAGCTGTGCAATAAATGTATGGCATGTGTGAGGTGCTGTCCGGGGAAAGCAATAAGCGCGGTAAAAACCGTTAAGGTTGAGCTGGCGGGAAGGACCGTCGAATGGGGCGAGCTTGATGAAGATGCATGTAATATTGCATTTCGCGGTGGTGAATTGGTAGAAGGAAATGAAAAAGGAACCTATATGGAGAATAGGAATGATGTAAAACCCAATAGCATTTCTCCTTTTTACCATAAGCCGGGAAAATTATACAACACGGGTCAGGCAGTGTGCGGAGCCGGCGGATGTACAAGGGCATGCATGATAAGTCTTGAATCACGCGGAGTTTTAAAGAATAAGTTTAAATCGCAATTCAGGACAAAGAAACCGTGGAGTGTAGACTGGTCAGATTATAATATTGATGAAACGGATGAGGAAAACAAAACAGGCAAAAAAGATATAGTAGATTAAGAGTATAAATCTCTATTTCCAGATAACCGGAGGAAATTTTCATGAAATTTGCAGTTGGATACCAACTCGCGGAGCATGGCGAAGAATTATTTACGGACATTATCAGACCGTATATAGATAATATTGCTGAGGTATATTTCCCGTGGCTTGACCTGCCGACCGGCCGTTCGTCCCTTGTCAACAGAAGAGGGCACATTGAATGGAAAGGCCAGGAGAGGCTTGAAAAAGAATTAAATATACTCCATAAACATGGTATTAAGCTTGATCTTCTTATAAATGCGAATTGCTACGGAAAATATTCCGTGTCGCAATATCTCAGCAATAATATTTGCTCAATACTTGAGCATTTGAACGATGCAGTAGGCGGTGCAGACATAGTTACTACTGCATCGCCGATGGTCGCTCATATAGTAAAGAAGCATTTCCCGGGAGTTGAAGTACGCGCATCGGTAAATATGAGAATCGGGACTGTAAAAGGAATGCAGTATACAGCACATCTATTTGATTCCTTTCACTTGCAGAGAGAGTATAACAGAGATTTTGAAAGAATCAGGGAGCTGAAAGGGTGGGCAGCTGAAAATAACAAGAAATTAATTATGCTCGCAAACAGCGGATGCATCAATTTCTGTTCCGGGCAGACTTTTCACGACAATATGGTTTCACACGAAGCGGAAATCAGTGAAACGCTGAATATTTCCGGCTGGACGCCTTATGTATGCTGGAATTATTTCAAAGACCGCGGAAATTGGGCTGCGGTATTGCAAAATTCATGGATAAGGCCTGAAGATATCCATCATTATGAGAATTATTTTGATGTTGTAAAGCTTGCCACAAGGATGCACTCATTACCCGGAATTGTAATACAATCATATTCGAAAGGTTCATACTACGGTAATCTTCTCGATTTATTCGAGCCCGGGTTCGGTCCCGCATTTGCACCCTATATCATTGACAATAAGAAATTCCCGGATGATTGGTTTGAAGCCACTGCATCGTGCAAAAAGAATTGTCATAAGTGTTCATACTGTGAGGAAGTATTGGAAAAATTATTGGTAAATACAGACGCCTGATACACTCACCTGATAAAAACATGTAGTTTCAATAGTATTTTTATTCCATTCAGCAAGTTCTGAATTTGGTCCAGCAGATCGTCAGTTTCCTCTGGCGCGGAATTGCTCCGGAGTCATAGAGGTAATCTTAAATAATGAACGGGCGAAAGTTTTATAATTCACAAAACCCGTGTCAATGGCTATCTGCTTTAATGCCTTATTGCTCTCGCTTATAAGCTTAAGCGCTTTTTGCACTCTATACCGGCAAAGATAGTCTACAAACAGGCAATTCATGGTACTCTTAAAAAGCTTGCTGAAATATGGCGCGGATAATCCGAAGTACTCGGCGGCATCAGTCAATCCAATGTTTTTTGTGTAGTTTTCAGAGATATATTTCTCCAGATCATAGGAGGCTATCTTTGATTTATTGATATTGGACTTCATGAATGCCCCTATTTTGAGATATTCGCGCTTTATCAGGTCTATTATATCATCAGGCTTGTCATAAAGATTCAGATTGGCAAATATATCATACTCATGCCCATAAACATCCGAAAGCTTATATGCGGATTCATATACGGAACGTACGGCTGTTGCCAGGAGCTCGGTAAATAATAGCTTTATATATTCAAAATTTGTTCCGCAGCAGAAATTTGCTTCAATGATGCTGTGCAAGCGCTCAATTGCCTCATCCGGCTTGCCGCAGACCAACATATCGGTGATAAAATTTTCATCATGGAACGAGTACTGATAATTACAGGTATTGCTTACATTTGCCTTATCCTGGCCGCATATTGAAACGGTATTGATTCCGGTTGATATTATTATATTTTTAATATTATCCGTTGCTGAAAGATATGACTTTGATACATCGGTGATTTTTTCAACATATGTCCCGAATGCCGTACAAAACTCAAGTCCGAACTCATTATAAAAATTAAGGTTAACATTGTTATAATTTTGGCTGCATAAATTTTCAAACTTCTCTGCTTCAAAATAATCATCCATATTTAAAAGAATAATGATTCTGTTGTCATTAACTGTGAAAAGGTAAGAGACATCAGGAATATTTATTTCCTTTAGCATTTCAAGAAGCTGCTTACGTGCGTAGCCAGCCTGCTGGTTCCCATAAACGGAGCTGTACAGCTTATAATTATATATGTGGCATATGTGTATTGAAAAGTATTTATACCGGAGCTGAAGCTTCAGAGCTGTTGTCTGGGCGGATACGGTATCCATGACAAGAGACGGTTCGGTGATAAGCTCCCATAGGAATTTTTCGCGAAAGTGAGAAAGATTATTACTTACATAATTCTCTAGTGTGGTAGCCTTCTCCATACTTGCTTTTAATGTGTTGCTTATAATTCCAATGTCATTTCTGATACTTACCCGATTGTCTTCAGGGCTGTTAATAAGCTTCAGGATCGCAGTGACAGGTTTATATATATGTTTGGCCATGCAATAGTTTAGAATTAAGCAATCGACAATAAGCAATAAAAATATAAAAATCATCAGGAGTATAATATTCCTTGACATAATCGATACGCTTTTTGCGGGAATAAGAGAAACGAGCCTTACCGAAAGAAATTCTGAAGAAACATATGTTAAGATACCTCCATCTGCCAGCTTTATCGTATTACCGGCAGACATACTGCCGAGAACATCCTTATAAGCGGAGCTATTTGCAAAACAAGATCCTTCAGTCGTTTCTAAAAGCTTGCCGCTGTCATTCAAAATGGCAGTATCCATGCCTGATGTTAATTTTATGGTATTAAGAAGCTCTGAAAGCTCATTTTGATTAATAAATGCACCAAGCGATACAATTTTTCCAAATGTATTTCTAATAGTTAACAATATAACTAATTGAGTATTGCCGATATTATCGTCAAAATAGAAATGGCTTACGCCAAGATTTTGATTTTGTTGTTCAAGTAATGATATTAATGATACCATTTTATTTTTACTGACGGAGGAACTATCGTAAGCATTATCTTTGTAAAATTTATAGGTAGAGGTTAAAATGGTATTATTATCCGGAAGATAGTAAAAGATTTCATCGCAAAAGGGATTTGCCGTTATTGCTATAGTAAATACGCTCATGCATTTTGAATCTGCATAAATATCATAAGGCGTGTAACTGTTCCTTACATTCAGACTGTCAGCTACATTTTTTGTATTTATCAATTGAAAAAGCAGATTCTGAACAGATAATATTTTTTCGTCAAAGGATGCGCGTGCGATATCAATTACGTGTGTTGTATTAACAATAACGCTTTTACTCATGTTCTCCGACGCAAAGCTGGCAAACAAAACAGAAAAAAATATAAAGGGAATTAGAATTAATG
Source organism: Clostridiaceae bacterium (assembly GCA_039679375.1). Taxonomy (GTDB): domain Bacteria; phylum Bacillota; class Clostridia; order Acetivibrionales; family DTU013; genus JBDKVA01. Next base: position 21,171 of record JBDKVA010000148.1, on the reverse strand, counting down.
TAAAATAACTCGAAAACATTTTTGTCATGAGACTGTATCCAGAGCAACTAACTTTTTTCTCCAAAGTTTTTCACCTCCAAGATACCATTATTTATGCTGCATAAAGTCTTTTGCTTTTTTCTGCCTGGAATCCGGTTTAAGAAAGTATGGAATCCCGGGCTTTAATTAATATATGAGCAGAGGAAATAAAATGAATTTTAACTTACCCTATTCAGACTATATAAATGATTGTATATTATTGCATGCCGTCTCACAAGTAATTATTTGACAAAAATATATTTTGACCTGTGATGTTAAAAAAAGTACATGGCAATAATAAACAGGATAATAATGAAAATATATGAAAGTTAAAAAAAAGGCATTGATATTGGTAAATGGGTATTGAGAAATGAAGAGAAAAGAGTTCAAATAAATACAGAGCAATTCAAATCAAACGGAATCAATCAAAACAGTATCATACATGAAAAATCAAAAGTCAGCCAGGAGGATACAATGAGTGTAAAATCCCGTGATAATCGCAGTATTAGTGAGAAATTAATATATATAAAGAAGCGTAAATTTCTTTATATATTGTTGATCCCGGTTTTGGTATATTTTATTATTTTTTATTATCTGCCCATATGGGGAATCGCTATGGCATTTCAGGATTACAATCCGATTAAAGGCCTATTCGGAAGCAGCTGGGTCGGACTCAAGCATTTCGAAGATATTTTTCATGGGAGGGATATCTGGAGATTATTGAGAAATACAGTTCTAATAAATACATATTCATTGGTATTTGCATTCCCCATGCCGATAATATTCGCACTGATGCTGAATGAGGTGCGAAATATGCGCTTCAAAAAACTAGTTCAGACAGTAACATACATGCCTCATTTCCTGTCTACTGTTGTGGTGGTGGGAATGGTTTTTGCAGTACTTTCTCCGTCAACCGGCTTTGTAAATAATGTGATAGCAAAACTTGGAGGGGATCCGATATACTTTGTAACAAAACCGGAGTATTTCAGAACAATTTTCATTGCAAGCGGAATCTGGCAGCGTACCGGCTGGGAATCTATAATATACCTTGCTGCAATAACTTCGATAGATCCGGCTCTATACGAAGCGGCGGAAATTGACGGGGCAAGAAAAATGCAGCAGATATTCCATGTTACATTGCCCAGTATCGCATCTACGATTGTATTTATGTTTATAATGGCTATCGGAAAACTTCTTAATATAGAATTTGAAAAAATATACCTTATGGCAACAGCACCTGTAAAGGATGTAGCATATGTTATCAGCGTTTATGTATATGAAAAGGGAATAATCGGCGGAAGCTACGGCCTTTCAACGGCTATCGGGCTGTTCAATTCAATTATAAGCATGATACTTGTTATTACTGCGAATAAGTTAAGTCACAAATTTATCAATATGGGCTTGTGGTAATAGATTATACGTCGATCGGCAAAGGGGGCATATTGGAGTGATTAAAAAAAGCAATTTATCAGAACGGATCGGAATAATTGCCGTGCATATTGTATTAATTCTGTTCAGCCTGTCTATTATTCTGGCGTTTCTGAATGTTATAGCCATATCGTTAAGCGGGAAATCTTATGTTATGCGCGGCAGTGTTACATTTATTCCAAAAGGTTTAAATTTTGAAGCCTATAAGCTGATTATTAAGAAGGACGCAGTATGGAGATCCTATGCAAATACATTATTCGTAGTTTTAGTAGGCACGCCGTTGCAGGTATTGCTTACATGCTTTGCGGCTTTTCCGCTTTCAAGGGATGATCTGGTGGGAAAAAAATTCATTACAATTATGCTTGTTTTTACAATGTGGTTCAGCGCGGGAATGATTCCTTCGTTTGTTCTCGTAAAATCGCTGAAGCTGTATAATACGCTATGGTCGCTTATCATACCGGTAGTTATCAGTGCATATTACGTTATAATTGTGAGGAATTTTTTTCGGGAGATTCCGAGTACGCTGGAGGATTCGGCGCGGATTGATGGCTGCAATGATGCGCGCGTACTTTTTCAGATATATCTGCCTCTTTCAAAGCCGGTTCTGGCAACGATATCTTTATGGGTGGCAGTTAAATACTGGAATAACTACATATATGCTCTTTTATATATACGCAATCCAAAGCTTTATACTTTGCAGGTCGTATTGCGCAATATTGTGCTTACGGGTTCCGACATATCGGGAGAAGTACTGTCGGCGCAGGAAAATGATGAAGAGCTGCTTTCCGATTGCATTAAATATGCGGCTATTATAGTAACAACACTGCCGATCATGTGCGTATATCCGTTTTTGCAGAAATATTTCGTAAAGGGTGTTATAGTCGGAGCGGTAAAAGGGTAACTGCGGCATACCGCGCCCTTTCAGCCGCAACCGGCTATTTGTGAGCGGGAATTCGGAATGTTTGTCCAAGCATAGGAATTTATAAATATCCTAAAAAATTCCTATGCTGGGGTTTGGAAAGGGGAATCCCCTTTCCCGGTTTAAGGAGGGTGCTCAGGATGCAAGTCAAGCGAATAAGGCATCCGCCGAAGGGAACCATAGGGTTCCATAGCGGACAAGAAAATTCGCTTCGGAGCTTGAGTTATGAGCGAAGCGAATTTTCTTGGGCTTTATCTTTGCATTTATGCAAAGATTAGTATAAAAATATATACATGAAGGGAGTAATCAGAAATGAAAAGAAGTATTTCATTGGCACTGGTATTTTTGTTACTGGTTAGTGTTTTGAGCGCTTGCGCGGCGGACAGCAAAACGTCAACAGACAACAGCACGGCAAGCAGCGCAGTAACAGGCTCTGGTACAAAGGCGGGAACGGAAACGACTACTGCAGAAGCTTCAACCAAATCCGAATCTGCGCTTCCATTTGCAGAGACTCTATCAATCACTCAAGCAGAGGTATGGCGTCCTGAAAATGGAACATCTGTTATGACATATGATGCTCTGCAAAAAAGATTAAATATGAAGATTGACTTCATTCAGATCCCGGCGGCAAGCTGGCCGGATCAGTATTCAATGCTGCTGGCGTCCGGCGATCTGCCCGACGTAGTGAATTTTCCCGGCGAAATCCCGCCGGACTGGATAAAGTATAAGTCTATTATTCCGCTAAATGACATGCTGGATAAATATGCCCCGGATTTAGTATCAAAACTATCGGAGAAAGACTATATCTATTTGAAATCCGCAGACGGAAACATTTATACTGTGCCAAGGCATAACGGCGACGTGCCGGGTACGGTCGGATTATCATCAATATGCATCCGTCAGGACTGGCTCGACGCTCTGGGACTCAAAATGCCTGTGACGCTTGATGAGTGGGAAGCTGTACTTACGGCATTTAAGAATAATGATCCCAACGGCAACAAAACAAAAGATGAAATTCCATGGGGAGGTACGTTCGATTCTTTCTGGGATGCATATGGATTGTATCAGCTTTATGTTCTCAATGAAGATAACACCCTGACATTAAAATATAAGGATAAATACTACATCGAAGCAGTCACAAAGCTTGCCGACTGGTATGCAAAGGGCCTTATCGATAAGGAGTATATTACAAGAAACAAAAACAACACAGAAATGCAGGCTATAACATACAACGGCATTTGCGGTGCGATGTATATGTCGGGGACCCATACAACAGAGGTTACAAAAGCGCTTCGTGGAGCCGGTATAAATAATGCCCTCTATGTGTCCGCCAAATTTATGGAAGGACCAAGAGGATGTAATGTCCGGGGCAGATCAAGCATTACTCAGGGTCTGGCAATAACAACACAAGCGAAGGAACCCGAAAAAATATTGCAATATCTGAATTACCCGTTCACAGAGGATGGAATAGAGTTGCTTAATTATGGGGTTGAGGGCGAAACCTTTGATGTTGTCGGCGGCAGGAACATACTCAAGCAGGAGCTTGTAGACGGCGGGTGGAACAAAGTAAGAGGCTTGGGAATGAACAAAGTAAACGGAATGTATTATTGGACCGCGGACATGTTCCTTCAGATGACATTTAAAGGAAAAACGGCCGATACAATGGATGAAGTAACGGCGCTTTCGTATAATGCTTATATGGACAAGGATTTAGCGCAGCACAGATATCAGGATTTCCCGGCGGCATTAAACCAGGTGCAGGCATATATTGATAATGGCGGAAAATCGCTTAATCAGGAGCTCATTGACATGACTGACCAGGTCATAATGGGACTTAAGAAAATGGATGACTTGAAAAAGCTCATAGATGATATCTATGCAGACGGATTTAAGCAAATTGAACAAGAAGCAAATGAACTCTGGAAGGTTTTGTCAAAACAAAAATAGGATAAATTCCGGTTACATAAGAGAGAATTATTGCGCATGGCGTTACAGTCATGCGCAATAATTTTATTTATTTCATCATGTTCTTCGGACTGACTCCAGTTATTTTCTTAAAAAGTCTGCTGAAGTAGTAAATATTGGCGATACCTACCTCTTCGGCAGCCTCGCTGACGGTATATATTCCGCTTTTCAGCAATTCACAGGCCTTTTTGATTTTCAGTTTATTAATATATTCAGTCGGCGGCATTCCAAAATATGCAGCAAATAATCTTCTAAAATGTGAAATGCTCAAATGGGAGGCATTAGCAAGCTCATACATATTTATACTCCTATAACAGTTCTCTTCCAGGTATAAAATACCGGGATAGATTTTTGAATACTTGTTTAAATTGAGCTCATTTTTAAACAAATCGAGTGCAAGATGATACAACATTTCATAAACAAGATATTTGCATTTTATATTTGATGCCATTCCTGCAATCATATAAGCATTGTTGATTTCTTTGAAGATATTCTGATAATAAGAGCTATTTGAATTTAAAATTATACTTAAATCATTTGTAAAAATAATATCTGATTTTGTATTATCTATAATATCCATATTTATTATAATGTAGCAATAGCATTCCGAAATACTTGCTTTTGACTCATATTTGCAATTTTTCGGTATATACATGATATCATTTTTCCCGACCGCTATTTTTTCATTATTATGAGTTATATATTCTGCGTTGCCATCAAGAACATAAAGAAAACCATGCAGAGATCTCCCTTTTCTTTGAATTAATTGAAATCCCGGCTCACAATGCTTTTCTTTAGAATTGATGCCCATTATACCGAAATCCAGGTTTTTTAGGTCACTTAAACAATAAGTATTCATAATTCTCATTCAATTAATATAGCCTATTTTTATGCAATATAAATGCCCGCTTACATTATATTAACACATCATTTTTCACACGGCAACCTAAACAGCCCCGCTTTCCCGCAAATACAAGCAGGGATAAATAAGCAAAGGCAAGTAAGCAAATTTGCAGCACAAGCAAAATTGTAGTTGACAAGGTTATAATGAAGTATTATAATTTAGTTAAACGATTACGTAATCGATTACCAAAAATGAGAGTGATCTAATGAGAGCAACAATCAGGGATGTAGCAAAATTGGCAGGGGTTTCCACAGCGACAGTTTCACACGTTTTCAACAAGACCAGATATGTATCCGACGAAGTAATGGAGAAAGTTAACAATGCGGCAAAAGAACTCGGGTATGTTTCCAATAGCATTGCTAAAAGCTTGCGGAGCAGTAAGAGCAACTGTATCGGTTTGCTTGTGCCGAATATATCGAACTATTTTTCGGTGGATATTATAGAGCCGATCGAATGGATACTGCGCGAACAAGGTTACCGGCTCATAATCGGCTATTCGCATGAGGACATAGAATGCGAGAAAGAGCAGGTGGAGATATTCAATTCCCAGCAGATTGACGGAATGCTTATGTTCCCTTCGCCGGGAGATCATTCTTATTTAAAAAATATGAACAACAGGTATCCGATTGTATTTCTTGACCGTAAAGCCAAGGGCTATGATGCGGATTGTGTAATGGGCAACAATGAAGATGCTACATTCGAGGCAATCTCATTACTAATTGAAAACGGGCATCGGTCGATCGGCATCATCAATGGTATTCCGGGCATTTCCACCACAGAAGAACGTATGCAGGGTTATGTCAGAGCATTGCAGGCACATAATATCCCAATTGACCCGGCGCTTATCAAGTCGGGTAATTCAAGGTTTGAAAGCGGCTATGAGAAAACCGCGGAGCTGCTTGACGATGGCCGGATGACAGCACTATTTGTTGCGAATAACCTGATGACGATAGGCGCAATGCAATACCTGATTAAAAAGAAGGTTAAGATTCCCAACGAAGTAGCATTACTGGGGGTGGGAGATTCCATATGGGCTGAGGTTACTAACCCGCCTCTTTCGGTCTTAAGACATCCGACTATCAAAATGGGGGAAAAAGCTGCTGAAATTCTTATTAAGCGCATTAAAGAGGGTGGTAATGATTATAAGGATCACCGTTTGCTTATTGAACTTGTGAGAAGAAAGACATTTTGATGAAACTGCAGTTATTCACGCTGCCATAAATAATTTACATCCACAGGTGCAATATCCTTGTCAACACTATCTATATCGTATTTTAAATAATTGTTTGCCTATAAAGTAAATATATGCATCGCTGTTACTTTTTACAGGAAGTGTATGCTTGGTTTGCTATGTTCACTTTCATTAATTCACCTAAGAAAAAATAAGTTTACATAATTATCTAAATCTGATATTTAACCCTAGGTTGAATATAATATTAAATCAGGAGGAAAAATAACATGAAAACAAGAAGTAAAATGGCAAAAGCAATGGGCATGGTACTAAGTGCAGTTCTCATTTGTGCGGTATTTTCCGGATGCGGCAGCAAGCCTGCAGAGAACGATTCTTCACAATCTTCCGTTACCACTGCTTCTACTACTCCAGCACAAGCAAGCAGCAAGCCGGACAGCAAAAACAAACTCGCATTTTTCTTCCCTCTCACAGGTGATCTCATGCAGTACGGTCAATCGTTGAAAAACGGCGCCGAGCTTGCAGTCAAACACTATAATGAGAAGAATGGAACCAACTATGTTGCTGAGTTCAACGACGATAAGGGCGATCCTAAAGAGGCAGTTAATCTTGCCAACAAAATTGCGGCTGACTCAACTGTTATAGCAGGCCTGGGCAGCTTCACTTCGTCCTGTGCAATGGCCGCAGCTCCTGTGTTCGAAGAGAACAAGCTGCTGCTTCTCAGTCCCACTGCTTCTCACACTGATTTTCCAAGTATGGGCACCATGATGTTCTCATGTGTTATGAGCCAGAAATACGAGGGTGCAGAGTTCGCAAACGAAGTATTTAAAAAGTTCGGCGCAAAGAAGCTGGCCATCATCTATCAAAATACCGACCAGGGCGTACAGGCTTCCAAGCTGTTTGCAGACAAGTGGAAAGAGCTTGGCGGCGAGATGGTCGCATTGGAGTCATATGTACCGGGACAAACCAAAGACTTTACTCCTATTCTTTCCAATGTCAAAACGAAAAATCCTGACATTATCTACGCTTCCTCAGCTTACAGTGATGCTGCGCAGATATTCATGCAGTCAAAAGGCCTCGACATTAATGCACAGCTTATCGGCCCCGGCATGTGTCTCACAGAGGAATTCCTCAAGGTTATAGGAAATAAAGCAGACGGCGCTATTATCCTTAGCAGCACTCCCTGCTTTATGCCTTCCGTACTGGAATCATCCAATCTTGATGATTCAACGAAAAAATTCATTGAAGATTACAAAGCGGCTTATAACAAAACTCCGGATGGCTTCTCGGCACAGGCATTTGATACTGTTAATATCCTGTTGGACAGCGTTTCCAAGGTTGGTACCGATAGTGAAGCATTGAGAAAAGACATAGCCTCCATTAGAGATTATGCCGGTCTCTCCGGCTTCAATATGAAGTTCAACGAAAACAAAGAGATGGTCAAGGGCATCTACGTATTTCAGCTTAAAGACGGCAACTTTGTGAGAGCAAACTGATAAATAAGAGCTATCGAAATGCCATACCCCCTTATAATAAGGGGGTATGGCAGACCACCAAAACCCAGGAGGAAATGTGATGTTATTACAACAATTGATTAACGGCCTTACGATAGGCAGTACCTATGCACTGGTGGCTATTGGCTTTTCAATGGTTTTTGGAGTATTGGAGCTCACAAACTTTGCAAACGGTTCTTTATATATGGTTGGCGCATATCTCTCCCTGATGCTGTATAACGTTACCCATCATCATTTTTATCTTGCTTTCTTCCTTAGTATTATATTGACCGGTTTGGTCGCATATTGTTTAGACCGCTTTGCTCTTCACAGGTTGAGGACAAAAGGCGCTCCGAAGATTTCAGGCTTGATTACGACATTAGGCATGTCTATGGTTCTCGACAACGTTGTTATGATTTTTTACGGAAGCGAGACGAAACCTTTCAGCAATCAAATTAATTTTGGAAAATTCCACGTTGGAAGTGCTGTGATAAGCTGGACGCAGATTATAATTCTAGCTACGGCCTTCGCTCTGATGTGTATTTTATCGGTTATTGTGTACAAGACAAAGCTTGGCAAGGCTATGAGATGCACAGCGCAGAACATGGAGGCTGCCAAACTGATGGGCATTAATATCAATACCGTTATTTCCTTCACCTTTATTGTGAGCGGTTTCCTGGCATGTATCTCGGGTACGCTGGTAGCTATGTACTATCAGTCGGTTGATACAAACATGGGTACCATGATTGGCATGAAGACCTTCGCTTCTGCAATTCTTGGAGGTGTAGGAATACTGCACGGCGCTGTGGTAGGCGGACTATGCATCGGAGTCATCGAGACGATTGCAGCAGGATACATCAGTTCCGGTTACCGCGATGCAATTGCATTTACAATACTCATCGTTGTTCTACTGTTCCGGCCCAGCGGTTTCTTTGGCAGAAAACAGGTTAATAAGGTTTAAAGGAGAAATGGAATGCTAGAAAAGTTTTGCATAAAGCTCGTCAAAAACAAGGTTCTATTTATGTCTTTGGTATTGATTCTTGCAGCGGCATTTCCTTTTATTTTTAGTTCAAAATATGTCCTGCGTATAGGAATTATATCTCTGATGTATGTTATGTTAGCGCTGAGCCTGAATTTGATGACCGGCATGCTGGGACAGATGTCTTTCGGCCACGCGGCATTCTGGGGCATTGGCGCATATACTACGGCTATTTTGGCAACCCGTGCAGGGCTGCCTTCCGAGATCACATTTATCCTTTCGGCTGTGATGGCCGGGCTGTTTGGCGCAATATTGGGCCTCCCGGTACTTAAACTCAAGGGCTACTACTTTACTATTGTCACGATGGTATTTTGTGAAATCATCCGGGTTGTGGAGATCAATTGGATGAAGCTGACACGCGGCCCTTTAGGAATTATGGCGATCCCAAAGCCTGCTTTTTTTGGACTTAGGATCACCTCACAGAGGGGTTTCTACTTTTTAATTCTAATCCTGGTGATCTTAACGGCGATCATTATTAAAAATATCATGAATTCACGTATCGGTTATGCAGTACTGGCAATCCGCGACGATGATCTGGCAGCGGAAGCAATGGGCGTCAATATCTTCAGGTACAAGCTGATCATTTTCATCGTTTCCTCCATGCTGGCCGGTGTGGCGGGTGCTTTCTTTGCACAGTATACCGGTTTCATCGACCCGAGCAGCTTCTCAGGCGTCCAGTCAAATGAAATGCTTGTTATGGTCATTTTCGGCGGTTTGGGCAATATGTTCGGCAGCTTTTTTGGAGCAATTACGCTTTCAATATTACCTGAGCTGCTGCGCGGCTTCCAACAATACCGTCAGCTTATTTACGGTATGCTGCTGGTTCTGTTGATGCTGGTTCGTCCGTATGGTTTGTTCGGCTCTATTAACTTCAAATATCTGGCTCAGAAAATGAACTTGTCAAAGGCTCAAATACCAGTTACAGGAGGTGCAGAACATGACAGATATCTTAAAAGTAACAGGATTAAACCAGCGCTTTGGCGGATTGGTTGCTTTGGAAAACATAAGCCTTCAGATACAGAAGGGCGAGATAGTCGGAATAATAGGACCAAATGGCGCAGGTAAAACCACCCTGTTCAACTGTATCACCGGTATGTACAAGCCTACTGAGGGCGCCGTGAAGATGCTGGATAAGGATATTACAGGCTGGAAGCCTTATAAGATCACAAAACAGGGGTTTGCCAGGACATTCCAGAATATCAGGCTATTTAAAAGGCTTACCGTGCTGGATAATGTCATAGTCGGTAAACACGCCCGCACAAAAACAAATATATTTGCCGCCGTCTTCAATACCCGGGCAAAGCGTGAGGAAGACCGCCAGGTACATGAAAAAGCGGAAGAATTGCTCCGGCTGTTCAATTTGTATGATCTGCGTTTTGAAATGGCAACAAGTCTCCCCTATGGCTCTCAGAGAGAGCTGGAAATAGCGCGCGCGCTTGCATGCGAGCCCCAGCTGCTGCTGCTGGACGAACCTGCTGCCGGAATGAACGAGCAGGAGACCGAGCGGCTTGTGCACACGGTGGAAAAGTTAAAGAAGATGGGCTATACTATTTTGCTTATCGAGCATGATATGAAGTTTGTTATGAATATATGCGAAAGAATTTATGTGCTTGACAACGGCCGACTTATCGCCAGCGGGACCCCGGCTGAGGTAAAGTCCAATTCTAAGGTGATAGAAGCTTATTTAGGAAAGGATGAGTAATACATGCCTTTATTAAAGCTTGATGATGTGGAAGTCAATTATGGCAGTATTCAGGCACTGAAAAGGATAAATATCGAGGTAAACCAGGGGGAGATCATCACATTGATCGGCTCTAATGGCGCGGGGAAGAGCACTACCATGAGAACGATCATGGGACTGAAAACCTGTTCACATGGAAAGATCACCTATAATGGAGAGGACATTACCAACAAGGATACCCGTTTTATGGTTAAAAAAGGCATTATTCTTTCCCCTGAAGGCCGTCAGATCTTTCCCAACTTTACGGTGAAGGATAACCTCTTAATGGGCGCATATCTCCGCCCCGATTCCGAGGTGCCTGAGAGTCTGGAGATAGTATACGGCCTGTTCCCCAAGCTGAAAATCAGGGAAACACAGATAGCCGGCACATTGTCCGGAGGCGAACAGCAAATGCTTGCGGTAGGACGTGCAATAATGGGCAAGCCCCGCTTGCTTCTGCTCGATGAACCGTCGCTCGGATTAGCGCCTCTCATTATAAATGAAATATTCGAGATGATAGTCAGGATAAAAAAGATGGGCACTACCATTTTACTTGTTGAACAGAACGCCAAGGTTGCGCTGAAGCATTCCGACCGTGCCTATGTGCTGGAAACCGGCAGGATCGTGCTTTCGGATACGGCAGAGTCGCTTCTTAATTCCGATAAGGTGCGTGAAGCATACTTTGGCGGGCTGTAGCCAGCTTAAATTGCATTAAAAATATATCAATAAAAAATCAGGAGGAAACTCAACATGACACATACCCAAAGATTAAAGGCAGTATTGGAAGGTAAAATTGCAGATCGCCCGGCGTTTACAGCGTGGGGTCCGCACATGAATCTGGTGGACAGAAACGCAAAGGATCTGGCAAAGGCTACTATCGACTATCAGAACGCAAACCAGTTTGATTTTATAAAGGTAATGCCAAACGGAATGTATTTTACGGAGGACTTCGGCCAGGTATTAAAACCGGCCGAGCACATCCTTGATGAGACCTGGCAGAACACCCTTGTCTATGCGATCAATGATCCGCATGAATGGGCAAAGATCAAGGTCCCCGATATGAAAAAAGGTGCTTTTGCACGTGAGATTGAAGCAGTAAAGATTATCTGCGACCATTTCAAGGGAGAGGTCCCTGTGCTTCCCACAATTTTCAGCCCATTTATCTGGATGGGAGAGATGACTGGCGGATACTTCCGTCAGGACGCCATCGTTGCTCATTTCAGGTATTCTGAAAAATATGCAAGGATTGGCCTGGAGGTTGTTTCCGAAACGAATATGAAACTGATGGATGAGTTTGTCAATGCGGGAGCAGACGGCTTCTTTTTCGCTTATCAGGCCGGTATGGCCAAGCTCATGGGTAAAGAAATGTTTGAGGAATTCGGCAGGAAGTACGATATACGCAATATCGAGTCCATCCGCAGCAAAACATGGTTCAACATGGCCCATATATGCCATGGCGATGCGGAGCATTCCGAGTGGTTCCTTGATTACCCCGTTGACGCGTTCAACTGGGCTGATCAGCACAAGGGACAACACAGTCTTGCAGAAATGAGAAAGCTGACCGATAAGGTGCTCATAGGCGGCTTAGACCACTCCAAAGGCGGCAGCTACAAAGAGTGGGATTCTCTGGTCAAATCTCCGAGTGATCTTAGCGGAAGTGACCGTGAGGAAATCAAGGCAAGGCTTAAAGCAAAGATCAGAAAAGCAATGGCGGACGCCGGCAGCAAGCTGATTGTATCCGGCGGCTGCGGATGGGGACACGGTGCAGTTCCACGCTTTGGACTATGGGGCGAGGTTATGGATGAAATAGGAAAAGAGATGCGGCGGAGTAACGATTAACGAGGCTTTATTGTGAGGTGGTAAAATGGCAAAGTCTAACCCGATTCTTTGCGGATCTATTGCGGGGAGTATTGGCGGTATGGGCGTCAAAATGCATAATGCTGCATTTCGGCATCTGAATCTGCCGTATACTTACGTATCCTTTGAACCCAGGTCTGCAAAAGGTGCAGTTGATGCAATGCGTAACCTCGGTATTCGCGGACTGGGTGTTACGATGCCCTTCAAGGAAGAGGTCATTCAATACCTGGATGATATTGATGAAATGTCAAAAGATATTGGAGCTGTCAACACGATTGTAAATGACGGAGAAAGACTGAAGGGCTATAACACGGATGAATACGGAGCGATTACTGCTCTTCTGGAGGTGACTTCCCTTAAAAACAGGAAGATTGTTGTGATTGGCGCGGGTGGTGCTGCAAAGACTGTTATCTGGGGGCTTAAGCGGTATACGGATGCCATTGCGGTTTACAACAGAAACCAGGATAAGGGTAATAGCGTGGCGCAGCGTTTTGGCGTTGCCTATATGGGCGGTTTGGAAAATCTCAATGCGGATATGGACTATGATATTCTTATCAACTGTACTTCTGTGGGATTTAAATCGGAAGCAACCATTTTAACCAGAGATCGCATCAAGCCAAAATCAATAGTAATGGATATAGTATTCACTCCCGTTGCGACAACTTTGTGGAAAGAAGCGCAGGCAGCCGGCTGCACTGCTATATCAGGCACACGAATGATAATGCATCAGGCCTGCAGGCAATTTGAACTGTATACAGGTTTGGATGCACCCCGTGAGATTTATGAAAAAGTCATAACGGATATTTTAAACAAAACATAACAAAAATTTTATGGAGGTTTATACATGAAAGAACAAAATTACCTTGATAATCTTGTGGGCGTATTCGGCCATCCTGCAGCGGAAAATCCGGGCGTTGTTATTCAGGAGGCTGCATTTAAAAGCCTCGGCCTGGAAAGGTGGAGGTTCCTGACGATAGATGTAGAGCCTGATGACCTGGAAGCTGCTATACACGGGTTAAAAGCATTTAAAATGAGGGGAATCAACTGCACGATACCACATAAGATCAACGTAATAAAATATCTGGATGAATTGTCTGAGAGCGCAAAATTAATAGGTGCGGTAAACACCATTATAAATCATGATGGCAGGCTATTCGGCGAAAATACGGATGGAAAAGGTTTTATGCTTTCTCTAAAGAGCAATAATGTTGATCCGAAAGGTAAAAATATAGTTATTCTCGGAGCGGGCGGCGCAGCAAGAGCTATCAGCGTAGAGACGGCATTGGCCGGCGCGGGGAAAATCACTATTGTAAACCGGCCGGAAGACAGACACTTGGGTGATAGCTTGTATAAGCTTCTAAATGAAAAGCTGAAGATGGAAACTGTTTATGTCGATTGGATTGGAAAATACCGCATACCTGATGATACGGATATTCTGATAAATGCTACTTCGATCGGTCTTTACCCGAATATTAACGATAAACCGAATATTGAATATGATTGCATAACAAGAGATCTGGTTGTTCAGGATGTCATACCGAATCCGGCATTTACGCCTTTCCTCGGCGAGGCTGATAAACGCGGGGCCAAATGGCAATCAGGAATCGGCATGCTGATCAACCAGGCAGCATTAAATATCAAGATGTGGACAGGCCTGGAACCTGATAAGGCGGTAATGATGAAAGCACTGGAAGAAGCTTATAAATAATATGGTTCTCAGGGGGTCATTGGTTTGGAAGAAATTATAAAACAAATAGATGATTTGGGAATTACACTAAGGATAAAAAAGCTAAAAGAGAAAATGCTCGATGAGCCGCGGTATCTATCTATAGAGCAGGCCAGGATAATTACGGACGTCTATAAGCAAAACGAAGAAAAGCCGCTAAATTTAAAGAGGGCTATTTGCCTTGCGGAATCGTTAAAAAAAATAGAAATACGGATCGACGCGGGTGAGCTTATCGTCGGCAATCGGACTGCCGGCGTAAGGGCCGGAGTTGTATTCCCCGAACCCGGCATCTCGTGGGTGGATAGAGAGATTGAAACCCTCCCGGCGCGTATCCAGGACAAATTCAATGTACACCCGGAAGATATCGGGGAGTTTAGAAAAACCATACTACCCTACTGGAAAGGCAAAACGCTGGAGGATCAAATTCAACAGGCTATCGGCGAGGAATTGGGCGCCATCGGGAAAGCTGTAAAAATCAATCAAACGGATCATGCACAGGGGCATATCTGCCCCAATACTGAAAAATGGCTCAAATATGGGCCTTCGGGATTGAAAAATTTAGTCGGGATCGAAAAGGAAAAGAGCAGTCCTGAGAAGCAGACGTTTTTTGAAGGATTGGAAATTGTTTTAGACAGCGCCTGTATATTTATGGAGCGATATGCCGGGCTTGCAGCAGAAATGGCCGCAAAAGAAAACGATAAGAGGTTAAATGCGGAGCTTGATGAGATTTCACGCATCTGCAGAAAGCTTTCGCGCCGGCCGCCGGAAACCTTTTATGAAGCTGTGCAATCAGTTTGGTTTCTATTCGTCATACTTCATATGGAATCCAATGCATCTTCATTCTCTCCCGGACGTATGGACCAATATTTATATCCTTATTATAAGAAGGACTTTACCGAAGGCAGCCTGACTCTGGATAGAGCATTGGAAATCATAGAAGCGCTTTGGCTTAAGTTTAACCAAATCGTTTACCTGAGGAATTCCAACAGCGCTAAATATTTTGCCGGCTTTCCTATTGGGTTTAACGTTGCATTGGGAGGTCAGACTCAAAACGGGGAGGATGCATCTAATGAGTTGTCTTACCTGTTTTTGAAGGCGCAGGAGCATATCGGACTGCCCCAGCCCAACCTATCGGCAAGACTTTTTAAAAATTCGCCTGATAGCCTGCTTAAACGCTGTGCAAAGGTTATCGGCAAAGGTAGCGGTATGCCGCAGATATTTAACGACGAGGCAGTCATCCCTGCGCTAAAGAATAAGGGAATCCGTTCTGAGGATGCGGTAAACTATGCTATTGTCGGCTGCGTGGAATTAACCACACATGGCAACACTTTAGGCTGGAGCGACGCAGCTATGTTTAACATGGTCAAGGTTCTGGAGCTTGCGCTCAATAACGGCAAATGCATGCTTACAGGAAAGCAGATGGGTGTTGAAACAGGAACACTCAGGGATTTTGAAACCTATGAAGACCTTGAGTACGCTTATGAGAAGCAAATCGATTATTTCACCGGCAGGATGATTAAATGCTGTGAAGCCGTTGAAAAGATGCATGCCGATATTTTACCATCCCCCTTTCTTTCCAGTGTAATAGACGATTGCATTTTAAAAGGAACGGATGTGACTGCGGGAGGAGCCTGCAACAATCTTTCAGGTATACAGGCAATCCAGGCTGCGAATATCGCGGATTCATTATCGGCATTAAAGCTGCTGGTCTATAAGGAAAAAAAGATGGATAGAAACAGGCTTTATCAAGCCTTGCTGAATAATTTCGAAAATGAGGAGCCCTTAAGGCTTACCCTGCTGAACCATGCGCCCAAATATGGAAATGATGTTGAATGGGTGGACGAAATTGCTCATAAATGGATAGAAATATTTGCAAAAAAATTAGGAAAATATAAAAATGTGCGGGGAGGAATATACCACGCCGGATTATACACGGTTTCCGCCCACGTGCCCATGGGGCAAAATGTGGCGGCGACCCCTGACGGAAGAAAAGCAAGACAGCCTTTGGCAGACGGAGGCATGTCGGCGGTATACGGAAGGGATATGAAAGGTCCGACAGCATTATTGAAATCCGTATCACGCGTTGATTCCATGCTGGGAAGCAACGGTACTCTCCTGAATATGAAATTTTCACCTAAAATCTTCGAAACGGAAGAAGGCTTTAATAAGTTTTCCGGGCTTCTCAAAACGTTTGTAGCATTAAAAATAATCCATGTACAGTTTAATGTAGTCACAAAAAAGGATTTACTAGAAGCCAAAAAGCATCCGGAGGCATATCGTAACCTGACAATACGTGTTGCGGGGTATACAGCTTACTTTACTGAGCTTGCGGGAGATTTGCAGGATGAGATCATAGCCAGAACAAGCTATGACGGTTCCGGCCTATGAACGGGAATATATTTGATATCAACCGGTTTGCCATTCATGACGGCGGGGGCATCAGGAGCACGCTGTTTATTAAGGGCTGCCCTCTGAACTGTCCATGGTGCCAGAACCCTGAAGGTAAAAATAAAAATATAGCGCTGTGGCACTTTTCCAATAAATGCATAAAATGTGGAATTTGCATGGGAGTTTGCCCGCAGAAGGCTTTGACAATGAATGAAAAAGGCATTTCCGTTGATAGGAAAAGGTGTGATCTTTGCGGCAAATGCGTGGATGCATGCCCTGCGCTGGCTTTAAAGTTCGATGCCCGCAGCATGAGTGTTCGGCAGGTAATAGAAGAGCTTTTGGCGGATAAAAGTTTTTATGATGTTACAAATGGAGGAATAACATTATCCGGAGGCGAACCCACTGCCAACCCGGAATTTAGTTTGGAGATATTGCGGGAATGTAAAAAGCACGGTATTAATACCGCTATGGAAACATGCCTTTACACAGATGAAAAAGTACTTCTGAAATTCACAGAGGTTGTGGATACTTTTTATACGGATATAAAAATCTTTAATTGTGAAAAGCATCGTTTAGTAATAGGCGTTCCGAACGAAAAAATACTAAACAATTTCAAAGCGCTTGTAAAGGCAGGCGCAAGCATAATCGTGAGGATCCCTCTTATCCCGGGGTTTACGGCGGATGATCAAAACCTGTATAACATCGGCGGATTTGTTTCCAAAGTAAATGCGGATATTCCTGTAGAATTGATCAACTTTAATCCGCTGGCAGAAAATAAATATGCGGTTTTTGATTTTGATTATCCAGTCAAATCAGGTACAAAACCTTATCCGAAGGCTGAAATGGAAAGCTTTATTGATATTCTTAAAAAAAGTGGAGTTAAAAAGGTTTTATCGGGAGGTGTTTTTCGATGATTTCAGAATTTATCAAAAGGTCAAAAACAGGAGAGTGTGTTTATATCACCGAGGTCAGAAAAGCATTTGATAAGGCTTCCCAAACAAAGGATGTTATCTGTGTTCTGGAGCTTGTAAAAAAAGGCGAAATAAAAGACTATACGATCAGATTACCGGATTTGGAAGGAACAAGCATACAGGAGACCAAATTTATAAAGCGCTATTTTTACGCAAGAATATACAATATCCTTTCAACACTGGGCGGCAAAAAAATGACATTATATATAGATACCGCCGATGAGTACCTCATGCAGCTGGTAAAAACTCTGGACGAGGTTTTTTGCATAAACAGCGAGAAAGCGAAGAGAAAAGGTTACGGAAGATGTATAAACGTCATTGACAGAATGGCCGAGAATCTTTGCGGCAGCTCATTTTCTTTTGAAATAAAGGATGTCAGGCAGCTGGGAAAATGCATGCAAGAAAATGAAAAGGTTAACGTACCGGCATTGGAAGTATTTAAAAAAGCGGCGAAGGGGCTTGCGGGCAAAACCATATGCGGTATGGACGTCGGAGGAACGGATATTAAGATAGCAATTGCCGTAAATGGGAGGATTAATTGCTTTAAGGAATACGACTGGTTCCCGGCAAAGTTTACAAAGATAGAGCAGCTTATTGAGCCGATCAGGATATTAGTAAGGCTGGTAAGAGCAAAAATTGCCTTTGATAATTATAAGAGAGAAAAGCCTGTGAGGATTGTAAATGCATTGGAAAAAGCAATGAGCAAAGAGGCTGATAATGAAGACATCCTCATTGCCGTTGAGTGTATAGAAGAATTATTATGCAATGATATGCAGCCATTTGACGGAATAGGCCTGTGCTTCCCCGATGTTGTCGTTCAGGATAAGATCGTCGGCGGTGAAGTATATAAGACAAGAGGCATCAGGGATAACAAGGAGATCGACTATGAAAAGGAATTTAAAAAGCTAACCAGCCTGGATTCACTTTTGCTTAAATACTGCAAGCCAAACGGCGCAGTAAAGATTATAAATGACGGACCTATGGCGGCGTTTACCGCGGCGGTCGAAATGGCTGCTTCGGCAAATGCCGGGGAAGTGAAGGCCGGTGTTTTTGCGCATACGCTGGGGACTGAATTAGGGACAGGATGGGTGGACGATAATGGCGATATACCTGAGATCCCGCTTGAAGTATATAATTATATTATCGATCTTGGCAGTAATCCTGAAAGGGAATTTGCGGCGGATGACATCAGAAGCATCAATAATTTCAATACCGGTCTTGCCGGAACACTTCAGAAATATACAAGCCAGAGCGGCGTATTTCGTCTGGCAGTAAAATATTTCAAAGAGTCAAGAAAGGATTTGTATGAGCAATTATTTAAAAAAGGGTTTATTATAGAGACATGTATGGGCGGAAAAGAAGGCTTATATCTTAATACTGAGCCGGTGGATCTAAGAAAGCCATTCCTGGAATACATTATGGATCTGGCTGAAAATGAAGACTGTGAGACCTGCAGGCGAATATTCAGGGAAATCGGCGAATATTTAGCCGTAACCTGGGAAGAAACAGAGAATATACTGCATCCCAAAGTGAAAAACCGTGTGCTTTTTGGAAGACTTGTTAAAAAACAAAGCTGTTTTGATTTAATGAAGGAAGGCGCCCGGCGTATCGCACCGGATATGAATATGTCGGTTGCCGACGGTGAAATGGCTAATACGGAGCTTATGAAACAGCTTACGGATAACAAAAAGTACACCGTCGCCCAGTTCGCCCAGGCAGTCGGTGCGATTTATTATGCCAATCTGTATTTGTGATGCAAAAAGAATACATTCTATCAGAAGTCGTTGAATTATTTTTCATTTTTCTTCACGTTTCACGGCATGATTTCTATTCCTTGACGTAGGTTGGGTTCTTATGTATAATGTTATCTAATATTTTTAAGGACGCAACCAATCTATATATATTGAATGAACTGATTTTCTTAAGAAAATTTCATTCAATTAGTGCAGCCAAGAATAGGAGGTATGATTTCATGGCGTTTTATTACAATGAACCATCCAGGACCTTCAGCGAATATCTGCTTCTGCCCAACCTGACGACGAAGGACTGCGCACCCCAAAACATTAACCTCAGGACCCCGATTGTCAAGTTCAACAAAGGCGAAAAGGCTTCCATAAACATCAATATACCGCTCGTTTCTGCAATTATGCAGGCTGTTTCGGATTCAAAAATGGCGATCGAGCTGGCAAGGTGCGGAGGCCTTTCTTTTATCTATGGATCGCAGTCCATCGAGCAGCAGGCGGAAATGGTCCGCAAAGTAAAGAAATATAAGGCTGGCTTTGTTGTCAGCGATTCAAATCTCAAGCCGGAAGACACTTTAGGTGATGTTATAGCCTTAAAGGAAAGGACAGGTCACTCCACGATAGCAATCACGGAGGACGGCTCTCCCGCCGGAAAGCTTCTTGGGATAGTCACCAGCAGGGATTACAGG
Organism: Clostridiaceae bacterium; assembly: GCA_039679375.1. GTDB lineage: Bacteria > Bacillota > Clostridia > Acetivibrionales > DTU013 > JBDKVA01. Next base: position 1,123 of record JBDKVA010000148.1, on the reverse strand, counting down.
GTCAGCAGGACGCCGCTCGACAGGAAAATCAAGGAGTTCATGACGCCATTCCAGTCGCTGATTTATGCCGAAGAGGGCATTTCGCTGAAGGAAGCGAATGACATGATCTGGGATCATAAGCTGAACTGCCTACCAATCATCGATAAGAAACAGAATCTCGCTTATATGGTTTTCAGAAAGGATTACGACAGTCATAAGGAAAATCCGACGGAATTACTCGATTCAAATAAGCGTCTCATGACCGGAGCCGGAATCAATACGAGAGATTACGCCGAAAGGGTCCCTGCCCTTGTTGATGCAGGCGCGGACATCCTTTGTGTGGACTCGTCCGACGGCTATACGGAATATCAGAAGGATACGATCGAATGGATCAAGAATAAATACAAGGGTGAAGTAAAAGTCGGCGGCGGCAATATAGTCGATGAGAAGGGCTTTTTATACCTTGTCAATGCCGGAGCGGATTTTGTTAAGGTCGGAGTCGGCGGAGGCTCGATCTGCATCACCAGGGAACAAAAGGGTATCGGACGCGGGCAGGCAACAGCGGTTATCGAGGTAGCAAAAGCAAGGGACGAGTATTATGAAAAAACAGGCGTATATATACCCATCTGCTCGGACGGCGGAATTGTGCATGACTACCACATGACGCTCGCACTTGCCATGGGCGCCAACTTTATCATGCTTGGCAGGTACTTTGCCAGATTTGATGAAAGTCCGACAAGGAAACTCAAGATCGGAAACAACTACGTCAAGGAGTATTGGGGAGAAGGCTCAAACAGAGCCCGCAACTGGCAGAGGTATGACCTGGGGGGAAAGCAGAAAATGGATTTTGAAGAAGGCGTTGACTCCTATGTGCCATATGCCGGCAAGCTCAAGGACAACCTTGAGACGACCCTGAGCAAGCTCAAGGCGACGATGTGCACCTGCGGCGCAATTAACCTTGAAGAGCTCCACAGTAAAGCCAGATTGACGCTGGTTTCCTCAACCAGTATCATCGAAGGCGGGGCTCATGACGTAATTCTGAAGGATAGCGAGACATCGGGCTAGAGGAGCATTGGATCAGATTCCCGGAGTGCATGTCCGGCATAATTTACGCCTTCCCGAATAGTATTTAACTATACTGTGA
>JBDKVA010000147.1:0-9140 GCA_039679375.1 Clostridiaceae bacterium | reverse complement strand
CTTGGAAACACAACCAGAATAAATAGCGCTGACGATCCTACCCTGGCAATCCCACGCATTAGAAGACAAGGGGACGGTTCTATTGTATGCTCCGTGAGACAGACAATAGAACCGTCCCCTTGTCTTATTAGAACCGTCCCCTTGTCTTACCCTTGGCTTAGGGCGAGATTGCCGCGCTGCGCTCGCAATGACAGTGCTGCGCACTTTTCCCATGTTACGCATCATTCAATATTGTGCTTTCCTAATATTTCATCTCTGCCAGGCGTTTGTACGTCTCATACCTTTCATGTGCATGTTTTTCGGCAGTGTCAAACAAATTGCCTGCAATCTCCGGGAATACGGTCATAAGCTGCGTATAGCGGACCTCGCCCTTCAGGAAATCCTTATAGGGCTCGGTTGGCTCCCTGGATTCAAGCTGGAACGGGTTTTTGCCTTCGCTGCGGAGCTCCGGATTGAAGCGGTAAAGGTGCCAGTAGCCGGCGTCCACAGCCTTTTTCTCCTCCGCTATGCTGGTACCCATGCCTGAACGTATACCGTGTGATATACAGGGCGCGTAGGCAATGATCAGCGAAGGCCCTTTATAATTTTCCGCTTCCGCTATGGCCTTGATTGTCTGGTTCATATTTGCGCCCATGGCAATTTGCGCAACGTACACGTAACCATAGCTCATTGCCATCATTCCGAGGTCCTTCTTCCTAACACGTTTTCCGGCAGAAGCAAATTTGGCTACAGCTGCTGTTGGAGTTGATTTGGAGGACTGCCCGCCTGTGTTGGAATAGATTTCGGTATCCATGACAAACAGATTGACGTCTTCTCCGGAAGCCAGAACATGGTCTACTCCGCCGTATCCGATATCATAAGCCCAACCGTCGCCTCCCAGTATCCAGAAGGATTTTTTGACAAGGTAGTCCTTCTTTTCAAATATCTCTTCCAGCAGCTTGCTGCCATCGCGGTTTATACTCGTCAATGCATTAACGACACTAGCGGAGGCGGCTTTGGACGCTTCGCCGTCATCCTTCGACTCCAGCCACTCGTTAAAAGCCTTGCCGAGAGCTTCCGGTACGCCCTGTTCAATACTCTGCTTCATGAGGTCGGCCAGCTTATTCCTGATCTGCCTTACTCCGAGGTACATTCCGTAACCGTATTCGGCATTATCCTCAAAAAGCGAATTGGACCATGCAGGGCCTTTGCCTTCCGAATTTTTCGCATAGGCGATGGAAGGAGAACTGGCGCTCCAGATAGACGAACAGCCTGTGGCATTTGCAATCATCATCCTGTCGCCGAAAAGCTGTGTGATCAGCTTTACATAAGGCGTCTCACCACAACCCGGACAGGCTCCGTTGTACTCCAGCAAAGCCGGAGCAAACTGGCTGCCTTTCAGGGACTTTTTATCCATCAGATTATCTTTCATAGTCAATGTGAGTGAAAAGTTCCAATTATCTCGCTGATCTTCAATTTCCTGCTCTGCCGGCTTCATGACCAATGCCTTTTCCGCTGTAGGGCATACATCTGCACAGTTGCCGCAGCCTGTGCAATCAAGCGGGCTGACCTGGATACGTAAGCGATGGCCTTCGAGGCCTTTGCCGGCAGCTTTCAGAGTTGTATAATCCGCGGGCGCCCGGCCTGCTTCACTGTCATTAAGCAGAAAAGATCGAATGGTGGCATGCGGACATACAAAGGAGCATCTGCCGCACTGGATACAGTTTTCTGGCTGCCACTGCGGAAGCATCACTGCGATACCGCGTTTTTCATAGGCTGTGGTGCCTAATGGATGAGTGCCGTCCTCGATACCGGTAAAGGCGCTTACCGGAAGCTCATCACCCTCTTGACGCGCCATCGGCCTTTGTATCCTGTGTATGAAGTCGGGCACGATTTCCGGCGCTTTTTCTTCATCTGCAGCAGTTGACCAGGCCGGAGGTACAATTACCTTGTTCAATGCATTCAAAGCGCTATCGACTGCTTTATTGTTCATATCCACTATTTTCTGTCCCTTTTTACCATAGGTCTTTTCGATCGAATCCTTCAGATAATTGACGGCGTCGTTGACCGGTATCACATTGGCCAGCTTAAAAAATGCGGTTTGCATAATCATATTGATCCTGTTTCCAAGGCCTGCTTCTCCCGCAATTTTTATGGCGTCGATCGTATAGAAATCGATCGCATTCTGTGCGATATACCTTTTTATCGAAGCCGGAAGGTTCAATTCGAGCCCTTCCATGTCCCATGGGCAATTCAATACGAATACGCCTTTGACCTTTAGCCCCTTTAATATATCGTAGTTGTACAGGAACGATTTGTTGTGGCATGCGATATAGTTGGCGTTATAGACCAGGTATGGGCTCCGGATGGGCTTTTGACCAAACCTCAGGTGAGATACTGTTGTGCCTCCGGACTTTTTGCTGTCATATGAAAAATAAGCCTGCACATAGAGGCTGGTATTGTCGCCGATGATTTTTACAGCTGATTTGTTGGCGCCTACTGTTCCATCCGAACCAAGCCCCCAAAACTTGCAGCTGATCGTATCGGGCGATGTGGTTTCAATGTTCTCTCCCTCCGGCAGGGAGGTGCCTGTCAGATCATCAACGATGCCGATGGTAAAACGGTCCCTGGGATTTTCACCTTTGAGATTCTCAAATACGGACAGGATCTGCGACGGCCGGGTATCCTTGGAGCCGAGGCCATACCTTCCGCCTATGATCAGTGGCTTTTGTCCGTTGATATTGTAAAATGCCTTGCAAACATCCAGGTAAAGCGGTTCGCCCGGTGCGCCCGGCTCTTTCGTACGATCCAGTACAGCGATCTTTTTTACTGTTTTCGGAAGGGCGTTGAGCAGATGCTTTTCGGAGAAAGGCCGGTATAGCCTCACCCTAAGTGCTCCGGCCTTTTGCCCTGATGCATTGAGGTAATCTATTGTTTCGTTTATAGTGTCACATACCGAACCGATAGCTATTATGACAAATTCGGCATCCGGTGCGCCATAATATTCAAATAAACGGTAGCTGCGGCCTGTAATACGTTCGATATCCTTCATGCAGCCCTCGACAATGGAAGGCACGGCATTGTAGAAACGATTGGAGGCTTCCCTGCCCTGAAAGTAAATATCGGGATTTTGCGCCGTGCCTCTGACCACCGGGTGTTCGGGGTTCAAAGCCCTGCCGCGGAAGGCCTTTACGGCGGCCATATCTATGATGCCTGCCAGATCATTATAATCGATCACGTTGATTTTTTGATATTCATGTGAGGTCCTGAAGCCGTCAAAAAAATGTATGAATGGTATTCTTGATTTTATGGCTGCCAGATGTGCAATGCAGCCCAGGTCCATGACCTCCTGGACATTTGCCGATGCAAGCATCGCAACGCCTGTCTGCCTGCAGGCCATGGCGTCCTGGTGGTCGCCGAATATGGAGAGCGCGTGCGTCGCTATCGCGCGTGCGGAGACATGCAGGACCCCCGGCAGCAGCTCTCCTGCCATTTTATATAGATTAGGGATCATCAGCAGCAGGCCTTGCGACGCAGTATAGGTGGTGGTGAGCGCACCGGCCTGCAGAGAACCGTGCATGGCTCCTGCCGCGCCTGCTTCCGATTGCATTTCAACAACATTTACCGTTTGACCGAAAATATTTTTCATGCCGTGGGAAGACCATTCGTCTGCGAGTTCAGCCATTGGGGAGGATGGTGTTATGGGGAAAATTGCCGCCACCTCGGTGAAGGCGTAGGATGCATATGCAGCGGCATGATTGCCGTCCATTGTCGACATGTTCATGTAAAGCACTCCTTTGAAAGTATACTGTTCATTTTTCTGTTTCTTAATTTTGTATTATTTCAAATAGTGTTGTGAAAGATACATGAAACCATCTGTTGCGACAGTTGATTTTAGCCGGAAATATTTTTTGATTTCGCAAGACCTCCGAGCCCGATTACCGTTCCGAAACTTGTCAGTACCACCAATGCGGCCTTAATGGCCGACGGTGCTTCGAACAAGAGCCTTCCGGCAATTCCCGACACCAGATAGGCTGAGATTCCTGCAAGAAGGAGTGTTACCACATCCTGCACACCGATTTTGATTTCACATATTTTACTGATTTCCTTCATATTGAGTATGAATGCGGTTATAGAGGAAAGAATCATGGAAATGCCGTCGCCGTAAATATTGATTGACGGAATCCCTGCAAATATTATGATGAATAGCAGGCCTTCGACAGAAATGATCAGGGAGTTCCGCAGGTATATGTTTTGTTTGCCCAGGGCATTCAATATGCCGAAGGTTGGCGATGAAACAAAGGTAATCAGGCAGATCGGCGCCGTGAACCGGATCATATTGCCAAGGTCATTCCTGTTATAGAATAATTGTCCAAGCGTATTCGGCAGCAGCAGGCATACGATGGCGGTTGAAATCCCGACAGCGGCAGCCAGCTTCAGTACCTGCGCGATCCTTTCTTCGGCAGACCAGAAATCCTTCCTGCTGATGTGCAGGGAAAGCTCGGGAACCAATACGGTAAGCATGGAGCCGATGATGATATAAGGCAGGAACGATATGTTGAGAGCCATTCCGTTAAAACGTCCGACCAACGCAAGAGCCTCATTGTATGTAAAACCGGCGGATACGATCATGCGGGGGAGCACCAGCGTTGATACGGCTGAAAGTATAGATGAAATGATCCCGTTCAAACCTATCGGTACAGAAATCACAAAGACGTCAAATATTAACTGGATCCTGGATTTTTCACGGTTCGGCCTTACGGCTGTACCGGAATTTATGATGGAGGAGCTTTTTATATTGCAGCTATTTATGCTGCAGTTATTTTTGAGCTTGTCTTTTTGTATCTTATAACAGATGAATAACATTGTCATGCTGTTCAATTCACCGACTGCCAGCGCTAAATAGGCAATGGCAACGGTCTTGTCAACACGGTCGGGATGAAAAGCGGAAATGGCGCTGAGCAGTATGACCACTCTGAACAATTTTTCAAAGATATCCACCGAAGAGGTGATTTTATATTTGCCAAGGCCGTAAAAAAAGCCTTTGATCACTGCGGACAGCGGAATAAAGAGAAGTGCCGGACTAAGCATCATCAATGCCCTGGCTGCCCGTTCATCGCGTACGATATGGACGGCAATGCCCCTGTTGCAGATCAGTACGAGGAGGGCAACGGTAGATGCCCACAACAGTACGTAAACAAATACGGTGTTCAGAGTCTTGGACAGATTACGCAGATCCCGCCGGCTCAAATACACGGTCGATATTCTGGAAATAGCAGTAATCAGGCCATCGCTTGTAAAACACAGCAGCAAACCGTAAACAGGCATAATCAGTCCGTATAGTCCCAACCCTTCTGCGCCGAGCTCCCTGGACAGGATGATTGAGAAAACAAAGGCGATGATGCTTGTTGTCATATTCGACAACGTCAGTATGAATGAATCTTTATAAAATTTATCCACTCGCACGGTCCTATAACTCCAATTTAGCCTGAGCTGGCAGCAGGCTTTACCTGCTGCTCGCCCATGCATCCGGGGCTGGTCGCAGTCCTTGCCTGCTGCTCGCCCATGCATCCGGAATGAACATTTGGCTATTATTAAAGTTATTCGGATATGCGGTTATTTATGTTCATGTGGAGCCTATATGGCTGCCGGCCAGGTGCAATTTTCTGTATTGGTAAAGCCCGCTGAAATCCGGACGTGTAGCGGTATCCATGAGATAGGCAGACGCCTGTGCGTCTTCGACCCTGTTTGCGTTCAGGACAGAAATAATTTTATCTGCGTCACCTATACCTATTCCATGGCCGTAATACTTACCTCCGCTCAGATCGATCGCATTTTCACCCTGCCATTCGGGAGTAAGGGGGTTTACATCCGGATTCCTGAAATATCTGCAATCCCCGGGAAGATAATCCGACAGCCTCCGGTATGTAGCCACTCCCATAAGTTCGTCCATCTGCTGCCAGTTCATCAGGGTGATTTCCTTGAATGCTGAATTAAACAGGTTTTCACCGTAAGCATCCAGCACAGCCTTGTAATAAATCATCACAATAGCTGTTGCACATTCCGTGCCATATTTTCGTGTATTTTGAAAAATATCCATTATGGCATCTGCAGCCCTGACATCTTTTTTAAGAACAAAGCCTCCGTTATCGCTGCGCTCCCAAAAGGCTTCATTGCATTTTGATTCGTGGAAGGTCCGAAAACCGAGCCTTCCTCTGTATAAGGCCAGGGAAGCATTTATAATATGCCTTCGCAATTCGATTTCAAAGACCAGCTCTTCCTCGGAAGAATATTCATATGTTCTTTCACTTTTAGAAAGCAAATTGACGATATCATATTCTGCGCTTCCTTTTGTGTACCGGCTCAAAAGGGACTGCGGATCAACTTCACTGTCTTTATACTTAATCATAACAATCCCTCCGCCCGGTTTGAGATAATGCCAGATTGGCCTGCTGATCAGCAGAAAGCTGTAAAAAGGCATTCCATTGACGGATATTCGTTTTGTGAAGCGTATGTGAAAAATCGGCCAGACATTGCTGCTGATGCTCCGGCAGTTTATCAAACTGCATGGCCAGGCATCTTTCAAATTCATTCAGAGCAGGAAGCGGTATATCCCGATCAATTGAAACAGGATGGCGCAGGTATTTTGCGGAAAGCGATACGGCATAATGCCTTGGTAGATTGCATAGATGCAGGTTTTCTCCGGTATAAGACATAAAAGGCCGGTTTTCACCAAGCCAATTTAAAACTCTGTTGTAAAGTATTGGTCCTGCGGTGGATTCATCATCAAGACCAGGGATAAAGCATAGAAGCCGTTTAGCCAGCGCAGCATCTGCAAAATAGGGCGAAACAAGCCGTTCAGCTATGAGCAGCAGGCTTTCCGGGTTACGGGCTTCAAAAAAGGCCCACACCAAATCATGTATCAGCCTGCCGTCTCTGTTGCGCTCAAAAATCATTTCAGCTATTTCAGGTAAAGCCGAAGTATCTCTGAAGCTCTTTGTCAGCAATGCTGCGGATATTTCCATCAGCTGTTCGTAATTTTCCAGCTCAGCACCGCAATATCTTTCCGGGCAGCCTGTTTTCACCATCCACCTGAGTACCGGACCGATTTCGTCTCTTCCTGAACGGATTGATCTTCCTGCATGTGATTTTTCTCCTGCGACCAGCATCTCCGCTATTCGAAGCGCCTCCCGGTATAAGGGGTTCAGCTTGTCTGACGCCGCTGTTTTTGACAGTTCGGACCGGAGCAAAAAAAGCGTATCAAAGTGCAGGTTATTGTCATTGACCAATTCAAAAGCTTTTTTGCTATCTCTTCGCAGCAAATCGTGGTAGAAGTTTTTAAGGCCTTCAGGACCGTTGCTTAACCTGATATTGTCAAGTAAGCTCTGCGTACCGTATGACATGCCAATCGTCCCTTCTCGTGCAAGCAGCCGTTTTCACCTCAACGGAAAACAAATAGATTCATATGCGATGAATACTACAATCTGTTTTTCAGAGAGTTGAATTTATCTGCGAGAAAAGCATCCGGATTATGTTCAAGCCCAAGCCTGACAGCTTCGGCAGCATTGGCGGTATTGCCGGACTTTGCCATTACATTGGCCAGATTGTACCATCCGACGGTATCATTGGGGTTCTGCCTGAGTTTCCTGATATAATAGGGCACAACCTTGTCAGCCAGGTACCGCTTATTATCCAGCTGCATGATTTCAACACCGTTCCAGCATACTGTTTCAATATCATAGATGTTTGGCGCTTCTTCGTTCCACAATGCCAGCGTGTCTTTGGAAGGCTCTTTTGTACTGCGGGATCTCAGCAATTCCAGCATGTTATATTTCCTGCCGAATATTTTTTTCGCATTGCCGTCAGCCAGGGAATAGGCAAAAAGCATCTTGCTCTGCAAGTCCGAGTTCAATCCGAGCAGCAGATATTGACGGCCGTCTCCCGCTATATTTGCGGCATTTCTGTAATGCATGCCCTTAAATTCCGGGTTGCTGATCTCTGCCATCCTGTACCACTGTACGTCATCCTTCTTGAGTATCAGTGTCCGGATGCCTTCTCTGGTTTTATAGGAGGTGACCAGTTCATTGCGTCCGTCGGCGTCAAGGTCGGCAAATTGTATTTCATTGGAATTCTCGGGATATTGCGGTCTGATCAATTCAGCGCCGGGTGGCAGAAAGCTGTTGACTATGGCATGATAATCGATCTTCTTCTGTTTTTCTGAAAATTGTGCTACGGTACCGTTTAAACCTTTTAAAAGCGATTCAACAGGTCTTTTTAATGAATCAAGTGTAGGCAGCTCGATAACCGGGAGTTTTTTTGACAAGCCCTCGATGTTCTTCCTTATATTTTCTGCTTTAAACAACTCGGCATAGAATTCAAGGCTGCTGCGGACTATTCGTTCGATGGCTTCAAGCCCGGATACTCTGTTCGTCTGCATAGACAGTTCCCCTTTGCACAGATACTACTCCTATATACTATGCGGCAGGTACAAAAAGGTTAAAGCTAAATTTTGATTGCACTGCAACAAGGATTTTCGCTAATTTTCTACAATCTTTACATATGGCAAGAAATGCGATAATATGGAATAAATATATCATTCAATAATTTACAAATGCGGGGGGTTTGTTATGAGCACGAAACGGCCTATCATCCTCATATGCGACGATTCTCTTCTTATTAGAAAAAAATTGAAGGATTACCTGATGGCATGCGGAGAGTATGAAGTTTTGGAAGCGGCGGACGGTCAGACTTCTGTTCAGGTTTTCAAGCAGTACAGGCCCGATCTGGTTTTTTTGGATATCGTTATGCCGGACAAAAACGGAATTGACGCATTGAAAGAAATGAAAGAGGTCAAACCGGATGCAAGGTTCATCATGTTATCTTCCTCCGGTACGAAGGTTCATCTGAAAGCGGCCATGGAAGCCGGTGCAACGGACTTTATCCAGAAGCCGTGGGAAAAATCCCAGATCGACCATATCATCAACAATATATTCAAATAAGGAGTGTGAGATATGTTTAGCCAATATTTTGGACATTATCTTTTAAATAAAGGTCTCATAAATGCCGAACAATTGACCGATGCACTCGAATATCAGCGCTCTGTACATCTGAAGCTGGGAGTTCTGGCAGTGAACGCAGGGCTTATGTCCCCTGCGCAGGTT
>JBDKVA010000146.1:0-26119 GCA_039679375.1 Clostridiaceae bacterium | reverse complement strand
CTTGACAAAGAAGATGAACGACTATGCATCGTACAAGATAGGTGTGCATGAAGTGACCTGGTTTCGTGTCCTTGGCTTCCCGGATGATTATATAACTGCAGTAAAAAATGCGCCCGGTGCAAAAGTTACGTTTGTAAGACCTCCATTAGGCCCTGACGGATCTGGCGGATATCCTGTAAACGAACCCTGCACACAGCTGTTTGTATTTGGACAGCACCTGACAAAGGATATAGGCAAGTGGGAAAGAATTCTGAAAATGATGAATGGCATCGCAACTGATAAAGAAATATATACAGCATTGAATGGCCAGGAAGGCGTCCATTTTGACATAACTGACATGGGACTTAAATATAAAGCGGAATATGATGCAAAGGAAAAGAGAGCTGATGTAGGTGATGAAGCTTTTGGACTCTTTAAAGTAATGGGCAGTCCTGATTTCCAGAAGATCATGTATCTGCCGAATGCAGACATGCAGGATGTTACCAAGAAGTGTGCCGGAAATGTAAAATATGTAAAAACCAATGGTATTGAAGTTCAGAGAACTGAAGAATTAAGCAAAGAGTTAAACCAGATCAATCAAAAGAAAGAAGCTATTCACCAAAAGTGGCTTGTAGCATTTATTACTGGTGATAAATCGGTAGATAAGGATTGGAATGCATACATTAAAGAGATCGAGGATACCGGAGATGCCAAATACCAGTACCTGCATGATGAAGATATGACGAAATACCAGGGGATATTAAATCAGATCGATGCAGAGATAAAGGCGTTGAAATAATTTAAAGTGCTATTAAACTTAAAACTGCATTAGCGGTAAAATAATGGCAGAAGAAGTTCATATCCAAACAATAGCTATAATATGGCGAGCTAGAGTATAACATAGCTCGCTATATTTGTAGCAGAAGACTGGGAGTGGGTCAAATCCTGACTCGTGAATATGGAGAGAGGAAATGATTATGTGTCTGAGTAGGATTTTAAAAAAGGCATTGCGTATGACAATAGCCCTTTCTATAGTGTTTACTCTTCTGGCGGGATGTACGTTAACGAATGGGGCTTCTGGTAAAGACCCAAAGAAGGCTCTTTATGTTTCGCCTTCAGGTGATGATACAAATTCAGGAAGCAAAAGATCACCATTTAAAACATTGGAAAGAGCAAGAGATGCTGTACGTTCGCTAAAAGACAGCCGCGGTCTGCCGGAAGATGGCGTCATTATATATTTGCGGGGTGGTAAATATAACGTGACAGGCTCTTTTGCATTAACTGCCGAGGACTCGGGCGAGTCTGGCAAACCTGTTGTTTATGCCGCATATGAGGCTGAAGAGGTTTATTTTATGGGCGGGGTCGACCTGGATCCTGCCGGCTTTGGACCGGTTACTGACTCGGATATACTAAACCGCCTGCCTGCCGGTTCTGCAGGTAATGTGCTTGTTTATGACCTTGCAGCACACGGGATAACTCAATACGGCGTCATTCCAAAGAATGGCTTTGGCTGGCCGAGATCATGCGTAGCTCCTGAGCTTTTTGTTGATGACAAAACGATGAACCTTGCCCGTTACCCGAATGACGGATATATAGATGTCGGCAATGTAATTGAAACAGGATTTATACCGCGTGACTATTTCTCTGATATGCCCAATGGCGATCCGAACAGCAAGGGATATATTCCTTCCGAACAGTGGATGGACAAACCCGGCCCGGTATTTCAATACAATGACGAACGTGCCGACAAATGGGCCAGTGAACCGGAAGGATGGATTTTCGGATATTGGGTGTACGATTGGGCGGATGACAACATAAAAATAGGAAGTATTGATACTGAAACAAATACGATCAATACCATAAACCCCAGCCTCTATGGCTGCAAGAGCGGGCAGCGGTTTTACGGATACAACCTGCTTTGTGAGCTTGACGCTCCCGGAGAGTGGTATCTTGATCGAATGAACGGCAAGTTATATATATATCCAAAGGAGAGTATTACCACTGATACGGTGATACAGCTTTCAACATTGAAGGACACGATGGTTACGATGGACAACGTTTCCAATGTGGTCGTGAAAGGCATAACTTTTGAAAATACCTGCGGCAAGGGTATTACTATGATGGACTGCGTGAGCTGCACCATTGCCGGCTGCACAATACGTCGTACAGGTATGCGCGGGATAGACATAGGATCAGGGGCAGATGAGGATGCACTTTCCGCTGATTATTATAATCTGAATGGAGGCCATGATAACACCATTATAAGCTGCGATATATACGAGACGGGCATGGGCGGAATATTTGTCGCAGGTGGAGACAGGCAGAAGCTGACTCCAGGCAACAACAAGGTGGAAAACTGCAATTTATGGGATTACTCACGGATAGTCAGGACCCTTACGCCTGCTATTAATATGGGAGGGTGCGGCAATATAGCACGGCATAACCTTATACATAATGCGCCGCATGAGGCTATCCAGTTTTTTGGCAACGATATGCTCATAGAGTACAACGAAATTTACAATGTAATTTATGAGACAGATGATGCAGGAGCCATATACTCCGGACGTGACTGGACATACAGGGGCAATGTAATACGGTATAACTATATTCACGATATTCCCGGCAGAGGCGCAAAATCGCATGTGATCTATGCCGATGACTGCATGAGCGGCATGGAGGTGTATGGAAATATATTCTACAGGAATTCGATGATATCAAGTGTATTCATGATAGGCGGCGGCAGTGATCATAAAATATATAATAACATGTTTATTGACTGTGGGTCGGCTATAGCATTTTATTTCCGTACTGTAAGCGAAAATGTAGAGACACTGAAAACCAGGCTGCAAAACATGCCTTTCACGGCCGAGCCGTGGGCAAGCAGGTATCCTGAGCTTGTTGCCAATAAGGATAATATTGATGTACTTAACTTACCGCTAGGTAATTTTATTGAGAAAAACGCTTTCATAGACACGCGGGATGCTTCAATCCCGTTAATTGTGGAAAATAGCGGAACTATCCTGGATAACAAGCACTATAGCGGATCGGACGTTGTTGGATTAGTGAATAAGGAAGAAAGAAATTTGAATCTCAAACCTGAGAGCTGCATATTTAAAGACATTCCAGGCTTCCAGGCCATTCCGTTTGATAAAATGGGCTTATACAAAGACGATTATCGTAAGTCTTCATCATATGGATTGGGAGATTTTGACCTTGTTTCACCGGCAGATGGCGCTGAAGGATTTGATTTCTTTAACTCCAAATTGACCTGGTCTGAATCGGCAGGAGCTGAACGCTACAGACTGCTTATTTCAAGGGACGCTGATTTTACAGATATAATCGTGGATACCAACGTTAATATAAATCAGGCTAATACGGTTAGCATGAATCTGCCTTCCGATACTGTTTTGTACTGGAAAGTAGAAGCGGGTCTGAAATCGGATTTGTGGCATGTGAGTAAATGGAGCAGTGTACGAAGCTTTAAAACATCGTAAGGCAGAAAAGTCAACACACTATGCTGGTTGGCTGTCGGAATGAGTATATAAAAATACAAAGCTCTGACAGCCTTTTGTATTTTTTGGGAAGTATTGTACTTCATTATACTTTGGTCGATAGATAATTTTTTTTATAATCGGCAGGGTTTCTTCCAACAATCTCTTTAAAATATTTACAAAAGTGGTTTGTGCTTTTATAGCCGACGATTTCCGATATCCTTTGTATTGAATAAACATTATCATGCAGATATTTTTTGGAGTTTTCCACCCGGATTTTATTCAGGAGTTCATAAAAATATGCTCCTGTTTCTTTTTTTAAGAGTTGCCCAAGATATGCCGGATTTATGTAAAAAACCTCGGCAAGCTTTTTTAGGCTCAATTCCTCAGCATAATGTTTATTAATAAACATCAATATCTCAACAATGTCAGCCGAAGAATTGGATGGCAAGTAATAAAGGACTTTCTCAATGCTGCATGCGCCGGTTCTCATTTCCAGCAAAGATGCAGCGCGGTTATATGAGGCGTTTAAGTCCTCTACAGACGTGACTATATCACCGATTGCTATGATTGAATCAATATCACAGTGTTTTTTCACAGTATTTACAATTTCCTGTGAATCTTCAACAAGCTGTTCTGTTTTAAGCGGTATATCCATCGATTTGGCAAGAATGCAATAACGCCCTTTTGAATATTCGCAGAAATGTCTCGATTTTGTTGCGCCGAGAAGTTCTCCCATTTCATTCCTGATCATAGACTTTTTGGTTGATTCATCAGATTCCGATATTTCATTGTTATGGATGGTGCGACCGATAATATCCATAATACATACGCACAGGCTTTTTGCATTTTCCAGGCCGATATTCCGGTTTGACGGATCTTTAAAGGCTTCTTCCTTACTAATATCACCATTAATAAGCGTTATCAGGAACAGGTCTTTTAAATTTGTGATGTCTTGCCGTACTTCCTCTTCATGTGATAGCATAGACATAATGTCATACCTGATTTTATCAAGTTCTTTGCGTAGTTCTCCTTTATTTACGGGCTTTAGAAGATAATTATTTACGCCGTACTTCAGCGCCTGCTTTGCATAGCTAAAATCGTTATAACCGCTCAGTATTATAATGCTGATGCTCCGATCCATTTTTTTCAATTCGGAAGTCAGCAGCAAACCGTCCATTCTGGGCATTTTTATATCTGTTATTACAAGATCGGGTTTTTCACGGCGGCATATTTCCAATGCCTCAATACCGTCGCATGCCTGTCCGATAATGACAAAGCCGTGATCTTCCCACTTTATCAGCATTTTCATACCATCCCTGATTCTTTTTTCATCATCTACAATGACTGCTTTAAGCATACTGCGAACTCCTGACATTTTGTTCTTTTTGGAATGGAATTTTTATGGTAACGGTTGCACCGTCTCCCGCTTTGCTTATTATGTCTATTCCGTACTCATCTCCATAGTTCAGGTGTA
This sequence comes from Clostridiaceae bacterium, assembly GCA_039679375.1. Taxonomy (GTDB): domain Bacteria; phylum Bacillota; class Clostridia; order Acetivibrionales; family DTU013; genus JBDKVA01. The sequence continues at coordinate 21,172 of JBDKVA010000146.1, read as the reverse complement.
TTCTGTCGTTAACATTTTTGAGACCGATACTGGAACCTTTTTTCATTTCACTTCCATATGAGAGGTCATGTTTTATTGCATTGAGTGTACTATCATCTATCCCTATACCATTGTCCGCCACCTTAATTAATACGGAGTTATTTTCTTCACTTACAGAAATGTGAATATTACAGCTTCCCCATTTAGGTTCTGCCCCGTGCAGGACTGCATTTTCAACAATCGGCTGAACGGTTAATTTCGGAATCCTGCAGTCCTTTAATGCATCCGGCATATCTATACTGTAATTCAATTTATCAATAAACCTGAATTTCTGTATATCGAGATAAATTCTAGCGAACTCAATTTCATCACTAATATTGATGATCTCTCCGCTCCAGCTTAAACTCTTCCTTAACAGGTCTGACAGGTTTTCGACAAGCGTGGCGTTTTCGTCATCGCTATTTTCTACGAGACCCATCCTGAGGGATTCCAGGGTGTTGAACAGAAAATGGGGATGAATCTGGCTTTGCAATGCATAGAGTTCAGCTTCACGTTTCTTAAGAGCCATATCCTTTAAATTTAAATTGGTTTCATAATTTTCACAAATCAGCTTTTGAAGATTTATCACCATCCCGTTAAAGATTCTCGTGACCAGGCCAACTTCATCCTGATTGCCATCGTCTTCGATTATTGAGAATTCCTTTCCATTGATCTTTTTCATTTTAGTGATGAGTTTTTTCATGCGTTTAGTTATTTTCTGTATGAACAGCACGAAGAGAATGCTTGATACGGCAAAACACAACAGGCATATAATGTAGATAACGTTTTTGATTTTCTTCTCGTCAGTAAGCATTATATCGACTGGTATCAGGGCGGAGACTCTCCAATCAGGCAGACTTTTGTTATCATATATGCTAAGGGGTATGCTGATTATTTTGTATTGAGTATCGTCGCTGTCGGTAAAATTACTTTCTGTCAAAGTCATTAACTGATTATAATACGCTTTTTGAGTTATCGGCCTTTCTGCCAGTTTGTTATTGTTGGCAGTAATCACATTTCCGTTTTCATCAGATATGATTATGGTAGTGCCCGTTGCAACCTCCTGATTGATTAATGTATGGAGTTTTGCTTTATCGATGTATAGCGCGACTATAAAAAAGTTTTTACTATCGTTATAATATTTTGACATGCGGGATAGAAATACATTATCGCTGTTCATTCCCCAGGCCATCTTTCCATCTGCCTTTTTCCCGGTTATAAAAGGCTCTTCGGCCTGGATCGTCTCGTCTGCAAAAACGTATGTATCATAATCCTGTATGAGGGTCGGGTTTAAAAAATATACCTTTAAGTCGATATTTGAAGGTGAAGTGAATTTATTATAGAATTTAATTGGATTTAAATATTCTTCATAAATGTCTAATATTTCAGTTTCTTTTGTATAGCTGCGGTTGATATCCAAAAATTTTTTTAGTGTTTCGTCAAAGGAGTACCTGTTGGAAATAGTCACATATTGCATAAGCATTTCTTTAAGGTTACTTACAGTCTGCTGCACCGACCTTCGGTAAATCTGTGTAGATTGTTTAACAATCTGATCCGAAAGCATTTTTACCGTTATACTTATTATTACTAAAAATGGTATGACGACTGCAATAATGAATAGTAACAGGAGCTTGTTTTTGAGGCCCAGTTTTTTATAGAAAGGAATATTACTCAATTCAAGCACCTCCCTTACTATATAGAATTATAATACATGTGTTTGACGCAATGCAATAGTTTGAAAAAAGCGTGAAGATATGTTTATAATCTTTAATTTTTATAATCATGTTTCGAATTCAATGTAGAGAAGTTATTTATTCATCATGCTAGAATTAACTTGAATAGATCATTCCGATACAAAAGGAGAGTGGCATATTGGCTGTTGCTAAAGTAATTCAAAAAACAGGATTTAACAGCTGCATTACAAAACTGAAGGATTCATATGTATTGATATTGATGACGGTTCCCCTTTTTATGATGGCAATGGTTTTCAGTTATGGTCCATTATGGGGCTGGATTCTTGCATTTATCGATTATAAACCGGGTATGAGCATATTTGCATGTAAATTCATAGGTTTATCGGAATTTGCGCGTTTTTTTGGAGCAGGTTCGCTTTTTCTTCCGGTTCTTAGAAATACACTGGTATTAAACCTGCTGCAGCTGTTTTTGTCTCCACTGCCTATAATACTTGCACTGATGCTCACGGAAATAAACAGTAACCGTTTCAAAAGAACGATACAAACTGTTTCATCATTCCCAAACTTCATTTCGTGGGTTATTGTTTACTCCATATTTTTTACTTTCTTATCTGTCGAGGATGGTTTTCTTAATCATTTTTTACTTGATCTGAAGCTCATCAAGCAGCCTGCCGATATTCTTGCAGATCCTCACGCGACATGGTTTCTTCAAACCTTTGCATCGGTTTGGAAGGGCCTGGGATGGAACGCTATAGTATATCTTGCCGCCATAGCAGGCATTGACAAGGAGTTATATGATGCGGCAGAAGTAGATGGGGCAGGCCGATTCAAAAGAATATTGCATATCACCATACCGGGAATTTTACCTACATTCTCCGTTTGTCTTATTATAAATGTCGGGAATCTTATAAATACCGGATTTGACCAGTATTATGTTTTTAAAAATGCAATGGTTTATGACTGGATCAATGTAATAGACACCTATACTTATGCCCTGGGACTGCAGCAATTGGATTTTTCATATGCAACAGCTGTGGGTATATTCAAGACTCTGGTAAGCGTCGTGCTGCTGTTAATCGCAAATTCAATGTCAAAGGTCGCTACAGGCAAGAGCATTATTTGATTAGGAAATAATCCCATATAAAATGTATCGGAGGCTTTTATGAAGAAAACATTTGGCGAATCGACTTTTGACATACTAAATATAATTGCATTATCTATTCTTGGCATTATAACATTCTATCCTTTTTATTACATATTTATTTATTCCATAAGTAATCCGGATTTGGCAGCCGGAGGCCTTACAATATATCCCAAGGGGATTACCATATTAAATTACCTGACTATATTTAAAATACAAGGGATTTTTCATGCAGCTTTTATATCTGCCGCAAGGACAGTAACTGGCACGGTTCTTACATTGACAGGCTGTTCCCTCGTTGCATATGGATTGTCAAAAAACAAACTCCCGTTAAGAAAATTTATGTATAGGGCGCTTCTTCTGACCATGTATATAAACTCAGGCTTAATCCCATGGTATCTTACAATGAAAGCAATGGGCCTTAGGAACAACTTCCTTCTTTACATTTTACCCGGGACGGTAGTTGCATTTTATGTAGTCCTGTTAAAAACATATTTCGAACAGCTTCCGCCTTCTATTGAAGAATCAGCTATGGTTGACGGAGCAAATCATTTTACTGTATGGCGTAAGCTTATAATGCCCATGTCGAGGCCGATATTAGCTACAGTTGCGATATTCCAGGCAGTGGGTCAATGGAATGGATGGACAGATAACCTATATCTGTGCAACAACCCCAAACTACAGACACTGCAGCTGATGCTTCTTAATTTTCTTCAATCCAGCTCGGCAAATGCGTTTGAAGGGAGAATTGTGGATACAACCCAAATTACACAGATCACTCCGACTTCTGTAAGAATGACCATTACGATAGTAGTAGTTTTACCCGTATTTCTGGTCTACCCTCTTTTACAGAGACATTTTATAAAAGGCATACTTTTAGGTGCGGTAAAAGGGTAAAGAGTGTATTGTGGTCTGAAAGGCCTTGATATAAATTCAATAATATTTTGGAGGGAATCAAAATGCGTATGAGATCAGGAATGCTGGCTGCGGTACTGGCAGTAATCTTTTTAGTTTCAATGACTGCATGCGGCGGCGGTCAGTCAGGGGATAAGAATGGAGCGTCAACAACTGCGTCTACAGTTGCTGCTGCGTCTGCTGTTCCGGATACATCTTCACAGCAGGCAACTGCTATAGAAATTAAGAAGGATCCTGTCACAGTCACCTGGTTTGGCGGCGTATCACGGTCCAATTATATTACCACAGGAATCCAGGATGACGCTATAATGAATCAAATAAAAGAAAAGACAGGCGTTACAATCGACCACACTCCTTCCATCGGGGTAAGCGATTTCTACCAGAGTGCAACATTGCTGATTGCAAGCCAGGATTTGCCGGATGTTATGCTTGTTGCAAATGCCGCGCTCAGAGAAGCTGTGTTGAATGCAAAATTAGCTAAACCTCTTGACGACCTCATAAAAACCAACGGACAGGAGCTTGAAAAGAATGTTGGAAAAGCTTTGAGGGCATCAAAGCTTTTAAAATCCGATGATACGCATGCGTTGTATTTTATCCCCCATAATGTAGATTTATCCGATCTTCAAATTAAAGGCGGCAGAGTTCTTGATAACGGATACAACATCAGGTGGGACTTATACAAAAAGCTGGGTTGTCCTCAAATAACCAATGACGATGAATTTTTGAAGGTACTTCAGGATATGGTCGGTCTTGAACCTCAGAATGTGAGTGGAAAGCCTACCTACGGCCTCGGCGTGTTCCTTGCCGAGCAATGGGGCAATCATATGATAGATAAGGCACACGGCGCTTATAAAGGCATTGTACAGATGACAACCAATGTATCTATTGACGTCTCTAAAGATAAAATCGTGGCTAGAGTAACAGATCCCGATAGTGTAATGTGGGAATCGATGTTTTTCTACAATAAGGCTTATAGACTGGGTCTTCTGGATCCGGAATCTCTCACTTTAAAATTTGATGCATTTATGAACAAGGCGAAAACCGGAAGATATATGGCAGCTGAATGCAACTGGACTCTGGGAGGCGCCGACGCTCAGTTTATCAAACGCGGTACGCCTGAAAAAGGGTATGTTCCTTTAGTTTATGCCACTACGGGAAATGCGTCTTTTGGGACTACTCAAGGCATCGGAGACCAGAATGTCATGTTTATTTCCAATAGCTGCAAGAACGCGGACAGAGTAATGGATGTGTTCAACTATCTGGCGGGCGATGAAGGTGCAAGGCTTTTACTAAGCGGACCCGAGGGATTTTTATATGATATGAAGGATGGAAAACGTGTAATAAAACCGGAAACTGTTGAAATATATAGAACTGATGCAAAGTTTGCCGAAAATTACGGTCCCGGTAAATATAGTAATATGCAAATCAGAGCCGGTAAGGATTCGGAAGGAGATTACCTCAATTTGTTAATGTGGCCCGAAGTGCAGAATATAGCGATAACAGACGCGCAAAAAGATTATTTGGCTTACAGGAAACAGGACACAATGCTTGAGGATTTAGCAAAGTATAAATATGCCGTGTATGATATGGGATTAATCACATCAATCAGCATACCTCAGGGAAGCGATTCAAGTAAAATCATACTCCAGGCGGATGAATACTTTCAGAACAACTATGCAAAAGCAATAGTGGCAAAATCGGAGGCCGATTACAATAAAATCAAAGATGAAATAATCTCCAAGTGCAAGGCGCTTGGATTTGAACAAGAGGTAACAATTTATTCAGAGCAGTATGAGAAGTACAAGGGACAGATTAACTAGCTTCGATGCAGTAACAGGCGGCAGAAAGCGACTGATCTTAGCAAAAGCAGCTTTTCAATATGGTCTGAAGGAGGGTGGAAACTTGAAAAGTCTTAGTGAAAACTGCTTTTGTTTTTAGATACAGATAATTTGAATAAATGATGAGGAGTGAAAATTATGTTTATGAAAAGATTAGGAATGGTAGTTTTAACGGTAATTTTAACAATATGCTGCTTTTCAGGTTCGGCATTTGCTGCGGCAAAAACAACAGAAGCAATTAAGGGTACGCCTAAAATTGACGGAACAATTGATGCCATCTGGAAGAATGCCAAAACTGTTGAAACGAAAGTGTGGGTTTCGGATGAGGGCCCCTGGGCAACAGGAAAATTCAGTACAATGTGGGATGAGAACTACTTCTATGTATTGGCTCAGGTATCGGATAAACTGCTAAGTGATAAAAGTGCCAATGCGTGGGAAAAAGATAGTGCGGAAGTATACCTCGATGAACTTAATGAAAAAATTGCCACCGGAATGGATGGCAATGACGGGCAGTATAGAGCTGATATCAAAAATGCGAATTCAGGCAATGGACAGTATGGTGTCACTGAATTGAAAACAGCTGTTAAAGAAGTCAAAGGCGGCTATGTCGTTGAATTTGCAATTGCATGGAAAGATTTAAAGGGCAAAGCAAAAGCAGGAACAATAGTTGGTTTTGATTGTCAGGTAAATGATGATGCAACCGGTACCGGCATAAGAGACGGTATTGTTTGCTGGAACGATAATGCTGCAGATAAGTATCAGAATCCTTCGACATTCGGAAATTGTAAGCTGGTAGATGCGGTTGTTGCAGCGGCAAAAACGACTGCAACAAGTGCGGTATTACCAACAACCGGCTCGGAGATACCAACACCTGTAATTTTTGCTGCCGGATTATGTCTGCTTGCTGCCGGAATGCTCCTTGTCACACGAAAGATAAAGAATGCACAGAATAATTAAAGAGTTGGAATATTAGAGGAGCGGCTGCAATGGTCTGCTCCTCTGTTATTTTTGGTAAATAATAGCGACAAAAGCTCTGTAACCTTTATATTTCATAGTACTAAAGAACTAAAATACCAGGCCTATCGGCTTAAATTTACATAATCACCCCAAAAATCGATTCCTTCTTACGAATATATATTATAAAAATAAATCACATTTTAGAAGGAAGGTATTTAGCATGAAAAAACTGATATCCTTAGCATTGGCAGTTGCAATATTGTTCAGTTTAGCTGTTGCGGTTAACGCCCAGGCAGATAAGCAAGAGAACGGTAAATCGGAAAAACCCGCTATCAATGCCGTAGAGACGAAAACCAATAATGGAACTGTTGCTTCGACAACAGGATCCGGTTTGACTATCACCCCGGCTGAGACAATTGAAGGACTCAAAGCGCAGATCAAGGAAAACCACAAAGATAAAGAGGTAAGAAAATATCTCTTAAAAGTATTGGTACAGCTAAGGTATAAAGGCGGAGACAACAGTATTCCTGTTTTAGTGAACGGCGTATTAATGAAATTTGACGTTCCTCCGGTCATAAAGCAAAACAGGACCTTGATACCTGTAAGGGCAATAACCGAATCACTCGGCGCTGAAGTAAAATGGGATCCGAAACTGCCGGATATCGTTACAATCGTAAAGACAGTCGATGGAAAGGTAATTACAGTAGTTATCGACCTGAAGACAGGCATTGTAACAAAATCTGTAGATAGTACGGCACCTGTTGAAGTTGATTTTGACGTCAAGCCTCAGCTTGTTAACAACAGGACTTTAGTTCCGATAAGGTTCTTAGCGGAGACCTTTGGCATGAAAGTTGATTACGATGCGGAAACCCAGGGCGTATTTGTAGACGAGTCGGAAGAAGCAGAAAAGGTGGCAGAGGAATAATCTGCTTACAAGATGGCTGTCAGAATGAGTATACAAACAATATGAAATTCTGACAGCCTTTTATGTTTTCTGGGAAAGCTGCCGTGTTTCTTTATTTTTTGGCTGACAAACAACTTTTTTTATAATCGGCAGGGTTTTTTCCAACGATTGCTTTAAAACTTTTATAGAAGTGGTCCATGCTTTTATAACCGACGATCTCCGATATTTTTTGAATTGAATAAATGTTGTCCTGCAGGTGTTTCTTGGAGTTTTCCACCCGGATTTTGTTCAGGAGATCATTAAAATATTCACCTGTTTCTTTCTTCAATAACTGGCCGAGATATACCGGGCTAATGAAAAAAATGTCGGCAAGCTTTTTTAGGTTCAATTCTTCGGCATAATGCATGTTGATATACATTAATATTTCAATAATATCGGTCGATGAATTGGACGCGAGCCTGTATAGAATGTTTTCCCGGCCATCTATGATTTTTCTTATATCCAGCAGGGAAGAAGCCACATGATATGAGGCCTTCAAGTCTGTTGCCGAGGCTACGATATCACCAATTGCAATAATTGGATCAATATCACACTGACTTTTTACAGCCTTTGCAATTTTATCTGATTCTACAACTAGCTGCTCGGTTTTCAGCGATGTATCCGTTGAAGTAAAAAGTATAGAATAACACCCTTTTGAATATTCACAAAAATATTTTGTTTTCGTTTTACCGAGCAATTCTTCTAATACATACCTGATTTTTAACCTTTTCTGTGATTTATCGGTATCCGGCGTCTGGCTGATTTTATTAAGACAACTGCTGACATCCATAATACATATACACAGGCTTTTAACATTTTCCAGGCCTATTTTCCGGCCTGCCGGATTTTTAAGGATCTCTTCCGGACTGAGATCGCCATTTATAAGCCTTATCAGGAACAGGCTTTCCAGTTTTTCATTGTCCTGCCTGACTTCCTCCTCACGCGAGAGTCTGGATAGAATGTCACACCTGATCGTATCGAGTTCTGCACACAATTCATCTTTATCTACCGGTTTCAGCAGATAATTTTTAACACCATATTTCATTGCCTGCTTTGCGTAACTAAAATCATTATAGCCGCTAAATATTATAATGCTGATATCCGGATTGATTTTCTTCAATTCGGAAGCCAATGTCAAGCCGTCCATCCTGGGCATTTTGATATCTGTTATTACAAGACTGGGTTTTTCAAGCCGGCATATTTCCAATGCTTCCACACCGTCGCCTGCCAGCTCGACAATGGAGAATCCATGCTCCTCCCAGTCTATTAACTTTTTCATACCATCCCTGATTCTTTTTTCATCATCTACAATGATTGCTTTAAACATGCTTCATCACCTTTAATTATTTTTTGAAATGGAATTCTAATTTTAACAGCAGTGCCGCTACCCGGATAGCTTTCAATATCTATTCCGTATTCCTCTCCATAATTCAGGTGTATCCTGTCGCTTACATTTTTAAGGCCGATACTTGATCCTTTTTTCATATCGCTTCCATAAACGATGTCCTTTTTTATTGCTTCAAGTATGCTCTCATCCATCCCTACTCCATTATCGGTCACATTAATAAATACGGAGCTGCCTTCATTATTTACTTTAATCGCAATATCACAGCGTCCCCACTTTGGCTCGATTCCATGCAGAACTGCATTTTCAGCAACAGGCTGGATGGTTAGCTTGGGGATGCTGCAATCCTTTAATTCATCAGGTAAGTCAATACTGTAATCAAATTTGTCGACAAACCTGAATTTTTGTATATCAAGATAAGTTTTGACAAACTCGATTTCATCCTTGATTCTGATTATTTCTCCGCTCCAGCTTAAGCTTTTTCTTAACAAATTAGATAGATTTTTGACAAGTGCTGCGTTTTCGTCATCGCTATTATCTACGAGACCCATTCTGAGGGATTCAAGCGTATTGAACAGAAAATGGGGATGAATCTGGCTTTGCAGCGCATAAAGCTCGGCTTCGCGTTTTTTTAAGGCGATATCCTTCAGCTTGAGATTAGTTTCATAATTTTCATAGATCAGCTTTTGCAGATTTATTACCATCCCGTTATAAATTCTCGTGACCAGGCCAACCTCATCCTGATCGCCATCGTCCTCAATGATCGAGAAATCCTTCCCATTAATACCTTTCATTTTACCAATCAGTATTTTCATACGGTTGGTTATTTTCCGTATAAATACTCCGAATAATATGCTTGACAAGCCAAAACACGACAAGCAGAAAATATAAAGCATGTTATTGATTTTTTTCTCATCCGCCAGCATGACGTCAACCGGTATAAGGGCTGATACTCTCCAATTTGGTAAATTCCTGTTATTAAATATATCCAGCGGTATGCTGATAATCTTGTATTTGGTGCCGTCGCTGTCGGTATAATCGCTTTCGGACATAGTCATTAACTGATTATAATACCCTTTTTGCGTGATTGACGCTCCTGCCGAATTTTCATTGCTTGATGTGATCACATCTCCTTTTTCATCGGATATGATCATGGTAGCGCCTGTTGCGGCATCCTGATTAATCAACGAATAGAGCCGCATTTTGCTGAATGAAAGCGAAACGATAAAGTAGTTATTGCTGTCTTCAAAGTTTTTTACCATGCGGGATAGAAATACACTATCATCATTCATACCCCATGCAAGTTTTCCATCTGCCATTTTGCCTGCTATAAAAGGCTTTTGAGCCTGAACCTGTTTGTCTGCAAAAACATAGGTTTCATATTCCTGTATAAGCGTCGGATTTAAAAAATATACCTTTAAGTCGATATATGCTGGTCTGGTATACAATTCATTGTTTTTGAAGGGTTTTAAATATTCTTCGTAGATGCTTAATATTTCAGATTCACTTGTATAACTGCGGTTGATATCCAAATATGTTTTGAGTTTTTGATCGAGTGAATACCTGTTGGAAATGTCTACATTCTGCACAAGTAAATCTTTGAGATTGCTTGCAGTCTGCTGCACCGACGTATGATAAATCTGTGTCGTTTGTTTTACGATCTGATTGTAAAGCATTTTTATTGTTATGTTTATTATTATCAGCAGAGGTATGACAACAGCAATGAAAAACAAAAAAAGCAGCTTATTTTTAAGCGTCAGTTTTTTATAAAAAGGTACATTGATCAATAAAAAACACCTACCTTATTGTCTAATTATAATATAAATGTCCGGCATTGGGCAAGAGCAAACCGCCGACTAAGCCGGCGGCTTTGATTTGGAATAAAAAGATATAGTGCGTATGAATCTTTAATTTTTATAATAATTTTTATAGTTTCTTATAAAGTAATCATTTACTCATCATGCTAGAATCATAGCAGATAAACGATTTTTCATATAAGGAGAGTGGCATCATTGGCTGTCGTAGAAACAACTCGCGGATTGAAATATCGTATGGGTACCGGCAAGCATAAAAAGTCTTTTACATTGATATTGATGACAGTTCCTCTTTTTTTATTTGCTATGGTTTTCAATTACGGGCCGATATGGGGATGGCTTATGGCATTTGTTAATTACACTCCGGGTGTGAGCATCTTTTCCTCGGAATTTACAGGCCTGAAGCAATTTTCATATTTCTTTGAAGCAGGTTCGCTTTTTCTTCCGGTACTGAGGAATACTCTGGTACTAAACCTGCTGGCTCTTTGTATGTGCCCTGTACCCATAATATTCGCGCTGATGCTCACTGAATCAAGGAGCGTTTTATTTAAAAAAGCGATACAGACTGTAACCTCATTTCCGAATTTCATCTCATGGATAATAGTGTACTCCGTGTTTTTTGCTTTTCTGTCCGTTGAGGATGGTATGATTAATCATTTACTGCTTGGCTTGAATATTATCAAGCAGCCTACCGACATTCTTGCCGACGCCGGCGTGGCCTGGTTCCTTCAGACATTTGCATCTATCTGGAAGGGCATGGGCTGGAACGCTATAATATACCTTGCCGCCATAGCGGGAATTGACAAGGAGCTGTATGACGCGGCAGAAGTGGATGGGGCAGGCCGTTTTAAAAGAATACTGCATATAACCATACCCGGTTTGATGCCTACATTCTCAGTCATTCTCATTTTATCTGTCGGAAATCTTATAAATTCAGGCTTTGACCAGTTTTATGTATTTGATAACGCGTTGGTGCATGACAAACTCAATGTAATCGATACCTATACTTACAGGATGGGATTGCAGCAATTTGATTTTTCGTATGCAACCGCCGTTGGCATATTCAAGAGTTTGGTAAGTATTGTACTGCTGTTTACGTCGAACTTAATTTCAAAGGCCGCTACCGGCAGATCGATTGTTTGATTGCAGGTATTTCAATATTCTATATCATGGAGGCTGTTATGAGGCAGAAGAGGTCACTCGGAGAATCATCCTTTGATGTGGTGAATACAATTTTGTTATTGACTATTGGTATCATAACGTTTTATCCCTTTTACTATATGTTTATTTATTCCATAAGCAATTCGGATCTGGCGGCCGGGGGGCTCTCAATCTATCCCAGAGGCCTTACCCTGTTGAATTATAAAACCGTATTCCGCATTGAAGGTATTTTTCACGCGGCTTTTATTTCCTTTGCAAGGACAGTGATCGGTACGATCCTTACGCTGTTAGGCTGCTCCTTTGTCGCATACGGGCTGTCCAAAAAGGAGCTCCCGTGCAGGAGGCTTATGAACCGGCTGCTCCTTATGACTATGTATATAAGCTCGGGTCTTATTCCATGGTATATTACGATGAAGGCTTTTGGCCTTAAGAACAATTTCCTTCTTTATGTTTTGCCTGGAACGGTAATCGCATACTATGTTATTCTGATGAGGACTTATTTCGAACAGCTGCCGGCATCTGTTGAAGAATCGGCTATGGTTGACGGAGCGAATTATTTTACAATACTGTTTAAGCTTGTACTGCCCATGTCTCTTCCTATACTGGCTACAATTGCAATATTTACAGCGGTAAGCCAGTGGAACTCATGGACGGACAACCTGTATCTGTGCTCCAATCCGAAGCTTCAGACGCTGCAGCTGATGCTGTATAATTTCCTTCAGTCCAGATCTGAAAATATATATTCCTCTCAGAGAATTGTGGACACGAACCAAGCCGCGAGTATTACTCCGACTTCCATACGAATGACTATTACAATGGTTGTAGTTTTGCCGATTTTCCTGGTATATCCATTTTTGCAGAAGTATTTTGTAGAAGGAATACTTATAGGCGCGGTAAAAGGTTAAAACGTGTATTGTGGCCTGGAAGGCCATGATATAAATACAATAATATTTTAAGGAGGATCCAAAATGTTTAGAAGATCAAAATGGCTGACTGTAGTACTGGCGGTTATATTTCTGATTTCAATGTCTGCATGCGGCGGGAAAACAACCGATAATGACAATGCGTCATCTGCCGCAGCATCCGCTTCGCCTTCTGCCGCGTCTGCAGCCACACAAACCGCAAGCCCTGAAGCGACTGCCAAGAAACCTGTCACAATTACCTGGTTCGGCGGTGTACCTCAGGCAAGTTTTCTCACCACAGGCATTCAGGATGACGTTATAATGAATACAATAAAAGAAAAGACAGGTGTTACCATTGACCACACTCCTTCCATCGGGATCAGCGATCAGGATGAGAAAGCGGCAGTATTGATCGCGGGCGGCGATGCGCCGGACGTAATGTACGCTTCTGTAAAATTAGTACAAACTGTGTTGAAAGGTAAAGGAGCTCTTGCTCTTGACGACCTTCTCAAGACCAACGGCCCGGAGCTTGCAAAAAATTGCGCTAAGGCCATAGCGGCTTCCAAGCTTTTAAAATCCGACGATACACACGCATTTTATTTTATTCCTCACAGAATAGATATGTCCGATTTTTCAGGCACTACTGTTGAGAACGGATACAATATCAGGTGGGATCTGTATGCGAAACTGGGTTATCCTACAGTAAACAACGATGATGATTTCTTAAAGCTGCTGCAGGATATGGTTAAGCTTGAGCCCAAAAATAAGGAAGGAAAGCCCAACTACGGCCTTGGCATGTTCCTCGGAGAAGGCTGGAGCAACCACATGATTGATAAGGCGCACGGCGCATATCAGGGAATTGTGCAGATGACCACCAACGTCAGTGTTGACGTTGCAAAAGATAAGGTAGTGGCCAGAGTGACCGATCCGGAAAGCGCATACTGGGATTCACTGGCATTCTATAATAAAGCCTACAGGATGGGACTTTTTGATCCGGAATCCATTACCTTGAAATTTGACGCATACTGCAACAAGGCAAAAGTGGGAAGGTATATGGCAGGCGAATGCAACTGGTGCTTGGGTGGCGTTAATGATCAGTTCGTTACCGACGGCACTCCTGAAAAAGGTTATGCTCCTTTCACTTACGGACTTTCAGAGAGCTGCTCCTTTGGAACTACCGCCGGAATTGGCGACCAGAATGTCATATGGATTTCATCTAATTGCAAGAATCCCGACAGAGTAATGGATGTTTTCAACTATCTTGCATCCGATGAAGGCGCGATGGTCCTGCAAAACGGACCGGAGGGCATATATTGGGAAATGAAGGACGGTAAAGCAGTAGTAAAGGCCGACACTATTAAAATGCGCAATACCGATACGGACTTTATTAAAAAGACAGGTATAAGCAAGTATAGTACAATGATATTAAGAGACGGCAAGGACAGCAACGGCAATAATTTTGATTTGTTCAAGAATCCTGAAGTGCTTCAGGAAAGAATGACTCAAGTACAAAAGGAATATTGCGCTTATACGAAACAGAGCATACCTATCGAAAATCTGCAGAAGTACAAATATGCTTCATATGATATGGGATTGCTTGCATCGATTACTATACCTGACGGAACTGAAGCCAGGACTGCCCAGGTAAAGGGAGAGGAATATATATACAACGGCTTTGCAAAGGCAATCGTAGCGAAAACGGAAGCCGAATACAACACGATAAAGGATAAGATCATAGCTGATGCAAAGGCGCTTGGATATGAAAAAGAAGTGGAATACTATACCCAGATGTATGAGAAATATAAAGGAGAAATAAAATAAAATCAGGAACAAAAGCCGGTCATGGCAATAATCAAAATCTCGGGGGCATCGAGCCCCGCTCGGTGGCGCGCATTTTGCTTCGCAAAATCGCCTATTTGGAGCAAGATGCCACTATGCTCCATAATTTAAATATTCCATGTAGCAGCAACGGCTGCTACATGGAATATAAATATACCGCATTATCATTATATCAAACAGGCAGGTCATCTCAGTCGCTTTATTCTTTTACCGTAAACCCATCATAAGTACTAAAGCAAAAACTTCATCTTTTTCTTCCGGCGTATCGCGCTTTACAGGAATAATAGATGCAAGATGATACAGGGCTCATTTATGCAGATTTTCATGTCATTTTTTCGTCCAAAACTTTTATTTCATTATGTATTGGGCCTATTGCAAATATAAAATTACGGAGGATTGTTATGAGAGGATTGAAAAAGAGATTCTTGTGCATGGGTATGATTTTTGCCCTGGCGGTCGGCCCGCTATTGGGAAATATGCTTGTTATTCCGGCTGCCGCGGAAAATCTATCCATGTCTTACTATGTTTCACTTACCGGTAATGATTCAAATACCGGGAGCATTGACCAACCGTTCAGGACAGTCGAAAAAGCCAGAGATGCAATACGTGCCCTGAAGAGTGCCGGCGGACTGCCGGAGGGAGGGGTAACGGTATACATCAGGGGAGGCATATACAGCCTGCAAAGTTCCCTTGCTTTTACCGGCGAGGATTCCGGCGAGTCCGGTAAACCTGTAGTTTATTCAGCTTATCCCGGAGAGACGGTTTCGTTCATGGGGGGATATGACCTTAATCCGGCAGACTTTGGGAAGGTGACCGATCCGGCAGCTCTTGAACGCCTGCCTGACGAAGCTGAAAGCAATGTCCTTGTGTTGGACCTTCCAGCGCATGGTTTTACCCAATACGGCCTCATCCCGAAGAACGGTTATGGCTGGCCAAAGACGGCGCCTGCACCGGAGCTTTACATCAGCGGTAAGAGTATGACGCTTGCCCGCTATCCAAATAATGACTATGTGACAATAAGCGAATTAATCAGCGGCGGCTTCGCACCACGTGATCAATATGATCCGCCCTTAAACGACCCCGGCAATCCCGGACATGTTCCCGAAAGCGAATGGCTCAATCAGCCGGCTCCTGTTTTTAAATATTCTGATGAACGCCTGGACAAATGGGCGCAGGAACCTGAGGGGTGGCTTTTCGGCTATTGGCGTTACAGTTGGGCGGATGACAATCTAAAGATTGCAGGAATAGATCCGTTGACTAATACCATAACGACTCAATATCCCAGCTTTTATGGCTGTACTGCAGCCGGCCGGAAATTCTTCGGATACAATCTGATGTGTGAGCTTGATACTCCGAGTGAGTGGTATCTGGACAGGGCCGACGGCAGATTGTATGTATATCCTGCCGGTGATCTTACAGGAAGCACCATACAGCTTACTGCACTGAAGGACACCATGGTTACCATGAACAATGTCTCGAATGTTACAATTCAGGGAATTACCTTCGAAAGAACCTGCGGCAAAGGTATTTCAATGATGGACTGTGAGAGCTGCACCATAGCGGGTTGCACTATCCGCTATACCGGAATGCGTGCGATGGAAATTGGTACTGGAGATGAGGTAAATCCGGAATCTCCCGATTATTTCAACCTGCATGGCGGACACAACAATTCGGTAATAAGCTGTGATATTTACTCAACCGGCATGGGCGGAATATTTATGGCCGGCGGTGACAGGCAAACCCTGACCCCCGGAAACAATAAAGTGGAAAACTGCAATTTCTGGGATTTCTCACGAATAGTCAGGACGAGCACTCCGGCAATCAATATGGGTGGATGCGGCAATATCGCAAGACACAACCTGATCCATAACGCCCCCCACTTTGCCATCCAGTTTATGGGGAACGATATGCTGATCGAATACAATGAAATATATAACGTACTGCAGGAAACCGGTGATTCAGGCGTTATTTATTCAGGCCGCGACTGGAGTTTCAGGGGCAATGTAATCCGGTACAATTATATCCATGACATACCTACCATAGGCGGCATCGGTACGTTCGCCATTTATATGGACGATTGCATGAGCAGCGCGGAAGTTTATGGAAACATATTCTATAATCTTGCGGGCAGGACTTTCATGATGGGCGGAGGCAGAGACCATAAGATTTATAATAACATCCTGATCAACTGCGGGAAAGGAATAGCATTTGATTCCCGCGGGTTATACGACTCGTATGATAACATACCCACCCAGATGAAGAGGCTCAATAATATGCCCTTCAAGGCAGAACCGTGGGCAACAAGATATCCGGAGCTCGCCGCGACAGGCGGCGATGTAAATATCCTTAAAGTTCCCGCTGGAAATGTAATCGAGAATAATGCATATATCAATACGCCGGACGCAGCTATGGATCAGGCAGTGATTGATAATAGTACTATTGAAAATAACAAGCATTATAGCGCATCCGACGAGGTTGGCTTTGTGGATAAGGTAAATAGAAATTTCAACCTGAAATCAGATAGCGTCATATTCACCGATATACCCGGGTTCCAGTCCATCCCATACAGCGATATCGTGATATATGCGGACAGCTGGCGCACGGCGGCAAATACAACAGGAGAGTTCGACCTTATCTCACCGGCAAACGGAGCCACCAATATCGACCCAACGGGTTTCAAACCTGCATGGTCTGTATCCGACAGGGCAGAGCGGTACAGGCTGCTTGTATCAAAAAAACCTGATTTTACCGATATAGTAGTAGATTCCTATACCAATTCGAACAATGCGGATGATATAAGCATGATTCTTCCTGAAAACACCACGCTGTATTGGAAAGTGGAAGCCAGTCTGAATTCGGATTTATGGCGCGTGAATAAATGCAGCAGTACAAGGAGCTTTACAACATCAAAGGCTCCCCCGGTATTATTTTCGGACGGCTTTGAGAATGGGCTGGATAATTGGACTCCTTTATCCGGTTTTCCGTCGCCGTCGATAAGCACAGATCAGCACCACAGCGGGAATAACAGCTTAAAAATCAGCAGCGACATAACGGTAATATCCCATACCTTTGAAAAAAGCCTAAATGGGAGGGTATCAATCTGGTTCTATGATAATGCAAGTAAGCAAAGTTCTTTAGGGGTTGTGGCCCGTGCCGACGACGGTGATAAATGTATAAGCTTGGGTGCGGTCACAGATATATCTGCAGGATATTATATGTATAGGATCGATAATGTTGAAAAAGCAACAAGTATCGCGAGGACAACGGGTTGGCATGAATTGAAATGGGACTATACTTCAGGTACCGGAGTGGACTTATATATTGACGGACATAAGGTAGCTTCATCGGCCGTACTTACGGCTTTTAGCAAAATTGCCATGGGTGATTACTGGACCCAATATAGAACGTCAAACCTGTGCTTTGACGACATCGAGGTGCGCGTCCTGGATACGACCGCGCCGGCGGTGGCTGACGGTACAATTTCAAGCGGTAATGTGAAACAGACAGAGGCCGTCCTGAGCTGGAGCAAGGCCGCCGACAACACAACCACCCAGTGTGCGCTGCAATATCTTGTTTACCGGTCAAATTCAGATAATTTGGACACGGTTGAAAATATAGAAGCCAATGGAACGGCGATAGGAGAATATGCATCCGATATAGCTTCAAAGGAAGTTACCGGACTGACGGCAGGGAAGACCTATTGTTTTAATGTCGTCGTGAAGGACGAAGCCGGCAACAAGAGCTGCTATACGATGACGAGCGTTACCACGCTGGCGGCGCCGGACACGGCCGCGCCGACGGTTGCTGACGGTACGATTACAGGCAGCAATGTGACGACAACAGGAGTTGCCCTTGGCTGGAGCAAGGCCACCGACAACACAACCACCCAGGGCGCGCTGCAGTATATGGTATACCGCTCAGATTCAAATAATATCGACACAGTTGATAATATAGAACATTTTGGCACGGCGATAGGAGAATACGCATCCGATATAGCCGAAAAGGAGATTACAGGGCTTACGGCAGGGACCGCCTATCACTTCAATATTATCGTGAGGGACGAAGCCGGCAACAAGAGCTGCTATGCGATGACGAGCGTCACCACGCTGGCGGCGCCGGACATGACGAAACCGTTTATTGTATCATCTTCCGGAAAGCTGGACAGGACGGCGGGAATAAAAGCTGTGGCGGATGTTGGGCTTATAAATGGGGCGGATACGCATACAGGCAGGGAAGCGGTCGTGTTCCAGCTCATGAAGGGCAGTATGCCTGTGAGCATCATTGCCGTGGAAAAAGATATCGTATCCAATGAGACATTCACGGCTTACTTTAATGTGGCTGACCCACAGAACAGCAATTACATTGTCAGGGTTTTTGTGTTTGACAGCTTCAGCAATGATGTGACCGCGCCCGTAAGCCTTGCGGAACCGGCTGTCCTGGATTAATTTCAGGGCGGGATGAATTGCGGATATGGGACCCGGGCTTTCCGGATTCTGTGCCGCATAATAAATGAAAAAGAAAGAGGATTGATAGAAGTGATGAAACGGTTATTTTGTGTCATGACAATAATTGCTTTAATAACTGCACTCATTCCGCTTGATATATTTGCCGGCAGCCCGGTTACGCTAAACGCCATCCCGGGCAAGTACAGGGGCGACAGCGTAACCATATCGGGGATGACTGTGCTGGAGGAGATAACAGTAAAGGTGCTCCGGCCCAATAATACGGTTCTGTATGTAAATGTGCTGAAGGGCGGAGGCTTCTGCGATACATTCACCTTGCCCGCGGATACCGCTTTAGGAGCCTACACGGTTATTGCGGGAAAAGGACAGGAAGCTGCGGCAATAACCTTCTCAGTAATAGACCGCGGCGGCGAGGATGAAGATGATGAAGATGAAAGCAGTTCCGATCAGGCTGATCAGCCTGACGTCGGAGAACCGGAGGTGAAAATAACGGATGACGGCATGCCCAGGGTTGTAACAGAACCGTCTTTTGACAAAGGCAGCGGCACAGCGGCGTCGGCCGTAAGCGCCAAGCTGATAGAAAAGGCGCTTGGACAGGCAAAAGAAACTTCGGAAGGGATCAGGACGGTAGTACTTGAGATCCCTGAAGTTAAGGATGCTGGAAGGTACTCGCTGCAGCTTCCGGCAAATGTGCTGTCGTCCGGGGATGAGAACCTCAGGATAAAGATAGAAACGCCTCTGGGGTCTATTGCCGCACCGGGCAATATGTTTAGCGGCAGCGACCTTGTAAAGGGAGAGGATATAAAGCTTACCATAGGCCTTGCGGACAAGACGGGCATTGCCGAGGATATAAGGCGGCAGATTGGAGACAGGCCCGTAATAGACCTGAATGTCAAAGCTGGTGAAAGGACGGTCAACTGGAATAATCCCGATGCGCCTGTAACAGTATCCATACCTTATGCTCCCACAGCGGAAGAGCTGAAAGATCCTGAACATATTACAGTATGGTACATAGACGGGCAGGGAAATGCGACGCCCGTGCCAAACGGCAGGTATGACGCGGCTTCAGGAAAAGTAATTTTTACAATAACACATATGAGCAAATATGCAATAACATTTGTCAAGAAGACATTTGCGGACATACAAAATTGTTCCTGGTCTAAAAAAGAGATCGAAGTGCTGGCTTCGAAGGGGATTATAGAAGGTACGTCGGCCACAAGCTATTCGCCTAAATCAAACATAACCAGGGCTGATTTCATAACCCTGCTAATGAGGGCTCTGGAGCTGAAAACAAGCTTTACCGCCAATTTCGACGATGTAAAGGCTTCCGATTATTATTATAATGCAGCCGGTATGGCTAAAAAGCTTGGAATTGCTGCAGGGGTCGGAAACAACAAATTCAACCCGGAAGCCTGCATTACAAGAGAAGATATGATGGTCATGGCGGCAAGGGCAATGGAGAAGGCAGGCAAGCTGAGGATCGATGCAGATATATCCGTATTATCCGCGTATGCGGACAGCGCGTCGATATCGCATTATGCGGAGGCAAGCGCGTCCGCGCTCGTTAAAAGCGGTATTATAACCGGGGACGGTAAACGAATTAATCCTAAAGGAAATACGACAAGGGAGGAAATAGCTGTTGTTATCTACAGGATCTATAATAAATAAATAGACTATAAATCAAATAAAACGTTATAGCACAGCTTTTCCACGGCTTTGTCGCATTTTTGCAAGCCGGGCAGAGAGAAGCTGTGCTTTTTGTTTAGTGCGTCGCAAAGGATTCTCATGGTTGTCCTTTTATGTGGATTCAATCAATGTGCTTGTGGTAGAATAAAAGAGAGTTCTTTTGACTCCGGACAGTGAATTACGATGAAAATAATTATTGCTGCAGCGGAAGATACATAATTAGAGGTATCAATGCGGACTGCAAAAATTAATGGAAAATATGACGACAGATATGGTGAACATTATATGAAAATAGGTCCGGTTGTTCTGAAAAGCAACATATTTCTTGCACCGATGGCAGGCGTTACCGACATGCCTTTCAGGATCATCTGCAGGGAGCAGGGCTGCGCCCTGGTATATTCCGAGATGATAAGTGCAAAAGGCATGTTCTATAAAGATATAAAAAGCTGGAAGCTA
>JBDKVA010000145.1:0-23945 GCA_039679375.1 Clostridiaceae bacterium | reverse complement strand
CATGAAATAGCATTGGAGATAAAAAGAACAGCCGATGAAGGAAGAAAGCTTGCAATAATACTTCCTGTGGGTCCGATGGGCATGTACCGATGGGCTGTATATTTTCTCAAGGAATGGAATATATCCTGTTCACATGTATATGGCTTCAATATGGATGAGTGGAGCGATGGAGATGGAAACACTCTGGAGTCCACAAACACAGGAGCCTTCCAGTATGCAATGAAACAAGCTTTTTATGGCCCGCTTGGAGCCTTGACGGTGCCTGAGGGACAGAGAAATTTTGCAACAAGGGCTAATCTTCCTGCATACCCGGAAAAAATATCAAAGCTTAAGGCTGATGGAGCAAAGCTTGTTACGGTATTCGGTATAGGAAGAATGTGCCATATAGCCTTCTGGGAACCCCATTTCGCGGCTGAATTCAGTTCGGTAGAGGAATGGAGGAAGCAGACCCACAGGCTGGGAGCAAAACTGCATCCTCTCACAATAGAGCAGAATGCTATAACAAGCTTCAGGAGCAGAACTACAAGGGTTCCCTGTAGGGCTAATACTATAGGACCCGGCTTGTTTCTGCAGTCCGACAGGATTATTGGAGGCTGCGACGGTACCCTTGGGAGGGGAATGCAGTGGCAGGGGATGTCTCTGTGGATGACTTTGAGGTATGGTCCCGATATGTGGATACCTTCCACATTTATGCCGACGCTGCCGGGCAAGCTGTTTTTTATGAAGGAATTGGCAGGGCCGTTGATAGCGGATTGTAATTAAAAATTTACGTTAAGGTGGGTTTAGGTATGAAGGTTAGATGGGGTGTGATTGGAGCCGGAGGAATAGCAGACCGCAGGACTATCCCGGGATTGATGCTGGCCAAAAATGCCGAACTGGCGGCAGTGATGGAAGTCAATATGGAATTGGCTGAGAAGATAAGAGCAAAGTACAACGCTAAAAAAGCTTATGATAATATTGACAAACTGCTTGCAGATAAGGATATTGATGCGGTATATATAGCAACCCCGGTTATGTATCACAAGGAACAGGCATTTAAAGCCGCAAGAGCGAAAAAGCATATACTGATTGAAAAACCTGTAGCATTGACTGCTCAAGAAGGAGAAGAGGTGCTTAAGGTTTGCAGGCAGGAAGGCGTGCTGATAACAGTCGGCCTTATGATGAGGTTTCATGCGTATCATCAGAAAATGAAAGAGATAGTGGAAAGTGGAAAGCTTGGAAGGATAGTATCATGCAGGGGGCAGCTTACATGCTGGTACCCGGATATGTCGGGTAATTGGAGGCAGCGGAAGAGTACATCCGGCGGAGGAGCGCTCATGGATATGGGAGTGCATTGCATCGATCTTATACAATATATAACCGGTGCGAAGGCGAAAAGGGTAGCTGCCCTTATAGGGACAAAAACCTTTCAATACGAGGTGGAGGATTCAGCATCGGTAATATTTGAAATGGATAATGGTGCAAACGCATATGTGGATGCGAATTTCAATATTCCCGATGCCGCGGCAAGGTGCAGGCTTGAATTCTACGGTACCAGGGGCAGCATGCTGGCAGAGGGAACAATAAGCCAGGTGGAGGGTGGAAAGCTTGATGTGGTTCTTTCGGACGACAGCCTTGGTTATGATGCAAAGCAGGACAGGGTCGATGTAAATACAGTTGATATCAAGGTTGAATTTGGGAACATGTACACCAAGGAGATTGAGTCGTTCAGCAGTTTCATATTGGATGGGATCCAGGCCGGTATAAGTATTGAAGAAGCTCTGCAAGTGCAGAAAGTTGTTGAAGCTGCCTATGAATCCAGTGATACAGGTAAAACTATTATTTTATAAACAGCTTTATTATTTGAAAAGGGAGGCAATTTAATGGCATACTTTATGGAAAATATGACGGTCAAGGATATGGAAGAGACGCTTGCCAAAACGAAAACTGTTATAATACCGGTAGGAGTTGTAGAGCAGCACGGCTATCATCTACCCTTAAGCACAGATATATATAATGCCACTGAAGTTCCCAAAAGAGCTGGCGACAGACTGAATGCCGTAGTTGCTCCTGCAGTTAACTACTGCTATTCCGGCGGGGAGCTATTAGGAACTGTAAATATCAGCCCGCAGGTATTTTCCCTTCTTATTATGGATATATGCTCCGAATTTGCCAGAATGGGTTTTAAAAATATTGTTGTATTATTAGGACATGCCGGTACCGATAACAAAGCTGCACTAAAAAACTCACTTCAAATGATAATGAGGAGAAATCCGCAACTGAGTGATATTACTCTGTCATTGGTTGAAGTATGGGATCTGTCACCTACATGGCTCAGCTATTTCAAGATGGAACCCGAACATGATTTCCATGCAGGCGAGGTTGAAACCTCCCTGATGATGTACTGGAAGCCGGAGATGGTAAGAAGCACCATCGAGATGGATACACCTGAAATTTCGAAGATGATGCGTACTGACCAGGATTGGTTTGAGAAGACAGTTAAAAAAGTGGAACACAGGTTTATAATTCCAAAAGTATACCAAAGGAAGGAAATAAAAGTGGGAGTAATGGGCTTCCCGGAAAGGGCAACCAGAGAACTCGGTGAAAAGGTTTGCAATGAAATGGTTGAGGGCCTGGTGGAATATATCGATTTTCTGAACAAAAATACGTAGAATCTCCAGATCAGAAGCGAAATGGCAGCATAGTAAGGATAAAAAAATATAAAATCTTTCAACGATAAGGTAAGCAGCAACCGCCACAAACAGCACTGCCGCTCCTTGCTGATCAGTGTCTTCGAAGCCGCTTATAAGTGTTAGGAAAAGCTTCGTGATATGCCCGAAGGAAAACAAAACAGGCGGTGAAATGGACACGATGTCCATTCAAGCACATCTACGCCAGGGATGGCGATATATGTGCCGACCGCCCCAAGGGCTTTCCTTCGCTGGCATATAGAAGCTTTTCCTCAGTGCCCTGACAGACACCACGTCGCTTGAGTGGCGCCTTTTGGCTACTTTTGGGCAGTCAAAAGTGGCAATATCTTTTGATTGTATGATTTTGATGCAGCGCATCTTTCTTTACTTCACTTCATCCTGTAAAGGCGAGATTGCCGCGCTGCGCTCGCAATGACAGTGGCTGCGCACTTTTTATATATTGTATATTAGTTTTATATTGTGCACTGATTTGTGGAACATTTTAAATGGTTTAACGTCAGAATTTTTATTATTTGAAAGGCGTTTTTTGTAGATAGCTATGAGAAGGGAACTTTAGTATTTGGTATGGTACTGTTCTATCAACTGCTGAAATTCTTTATTGGAATGAAGAAACGTATATTTAGGATCGTTCTCAATTTCAGAAAGCAGCCCTGGCAGCATTTGCACACCGAAGTTCTCTTGATTTGCTTTAGCCGCGATATGGCGGTACAGATCGGATTTTTTCATTTCCCACGGCGTAAGTATGGCCGCAAGTATGGATTTCAGAAGTGAAATGCTGTCCTTGACATTCTCTTGGGCGAGGGCAACCTGGAGTGGCGCAACAAAGGAATAATAGTCCCATAGGTCAAACAGCTTAGCGGTCTTCCGGGAAAGTACCGCCAAATTCGAAGCGTCCTGATTGTTACCTTCCTTAAGCGCAATGTCTGCCAGATTTATTAAAATGATTTGGATTTCATTGATTCCCGTCAGCAACAATTTGCGTTCCAGAAGTTCCGCAGCTTCAGTAAGCTTGCCCTGTTTGATCCAAAGGTTCGCCTGAA
Source organism: Clostridiaceae bacterium (assembly GCA_039679375.1). Classification (GTDB taxonomy): domain Bacteria; phylum Bacillota; class Clostridia; order Acetivibrionales; family DTU013; genus JBDKVA01. The sequence continues at coordinate 20,215 of JBDKVA010000145.1, read as the reverse complement.
GATGCCTTTTATCTATAGCGCTTCTTTCTGGCAACAAATCCAGCATTTCCTGCGCGTTGTCATATTCTTCATGGCCTATGTATTTGGAAGCCAGCATGAAAACTGCGTTATTCCGGATCTGGTCGTCGTCACTGTTTGCCGCACGCTCATAGAGGGCTGTAATTTGGCTGCTGTAGCGCTCCTTATCATCTGAGTTCATTCCGGACATAAGCAAAGCGCCTTCCAAAACCAATGCGGTCGAATGAATCAACTTGAAACAGCTCGGATATTCCTTTATCTTTTTGATAACCATTGTAAAGCCGCTCTCAAAATTGCTTTTACGGATCGTATCTACTACTTCCTTGCAGAAGTGATTGATTTCCTGTTCCGACATCCCTTCGTTAAAGCAAAGCAGGGTGTTCAAATCAATTTTAAGTAACCGGGCCAGTGCGGGTAGCAAAGAAATATCGGGGTAGGTAACTCCTTTTTCCCATTTGTTCACAGCGGGAGTAGACACACCAAGATACTCTGCAATTTGTTCTTGAGTTAATCCAATTTCTTTTCTTTTTTCTCGAATAACAATATTCATTGACATTTTTATCATCTTCCAATCTGAAATTATTAAAAAGCCTTTCTCTGATTACATTTTATCAAACTAACCCTGCTGCCACAATTGAGTGGTTATTAAACAAAAGAAGAAAAAGTTAACCATAAGTTAATTCTTGAAATTAATATGCCGTAGGGAAGGCAGCTGTAATACAATTCGATGAGAATTCCCCGGAAAAGAAAATAAAGCTGAAATGTCTTGTTTTTATCATTTTCTACAAGTTTATGTTTTTCTACATACCGCAAAATCGCCAGAATAACAGGGTTGCAAGATAATAATGGTTCCTGTTCCGAATTAATAAAACGCTGTGAAATTGTTCTGTTTACTGAAGAATTCATTGCATGTTAGTATTGAATCACGGTACATGGACCGGCTATTTCATATGAATAGCTCCAATCAAACTATAATAGGAGGAGACATTATGGTAAAGAGAATACTTTCTTTCGCAGTAGCTATTTCTCTAGCCGCGGCACTGCTTGCAGGATGTGGGGAAAAGAAGCAGGAAGAAGCTCAGACATCATCAAGTTCTGCAGCAAGTACGCAGCAGGTACAGCCCAGCCAGGAACCGGTTAACAATTACGGCGATACGGGTGGGTTGAAGCTTCCGGTAGTTGACAAACCGGTTACGGTTTCATGGATGCTGGCAGGTGAAACACAGAATGCAAATGACAAAGCGGTAATAAAGGAAATAGAAAAAAGAACCGGTGTAAAGGTTGACGTACAAATGGTTTCAGCTGCAAATTATGCAGATAAATCAAAGATTACACTTGCCTCGGGAAAACTCCCCGATATAATGGAAGGAGTTCCTGCAAGTGAAATAAACGCTCTCGGCACACAGGGCGCATTTGCCGCCATCAACCAGTACATTGATCAATTGCCCAATTTCAAGAAGCTCTATGTGGATGAAAACCCATGGGTTATGAAATCCTATGCGGATGATACGGGAAACATATATACATGGCCTGTATACGGTCTGAACAGGGATGTTAACCACGGAATCCTTTATAGGAAAGATATATTAGATAAAAACGGCATTGCGGAATGGACAAACACAGATGAATTTTATCAGGCGATTAAAAAGTTGAAGGAAATATATCCTAAATCCTATCCTGTAGCATCCAAAACAGGACAATACATTTTCAGGGATTGGTCGGCCGGCTGGGGAATGGGCGGAGACGAAACCTATCCAATGTATTACGACGAAGGTACAAAGCTCTGGAAGCTGGCTACAATCCAGCCTGAATTCAAGGCAATGATCGATTTTATGAAAAAGCTTTATAATGAAGGCTTGCTCGACCCTGAATTCATGACAGATACGCAGACGTCATGGACTGCTAAAATGACTTCGGACGATAAAGCTTTTGTCACTTACGATTGGATTGGAAGACTAGACATGTTCTACAATCAGGTTAAAGACAAAAATCCCGGATATGACCTGCGGTATGGAAACCCTATAGGTCCTACCGGTCTCAACAAATCTTTACCAAAGATAATCAATTTTGGCCTTGTAGTTGCCAATAATGCCAACAAAGAAGCTGCTTTGAAGATGATGGATTACCTTACAAGCCCTTCAGGTTCCGAACTCATAAGTCTGGGTATCAAAGATGAGGAATTCACGATTGGTTCCGATGGGAAAGTAACATACCCTGAACTTAAAGATTTACCAAAGGTTGATATAAGCGCTATTTCGGATAAATACGGCTGCTTCTACGAAACCATGTACCTGAATGTAGATAGAAGAAGCGTATATTTTAACTACACCGAAAAGGAACAGGAAGCACAGGATAAGATTGTAAAAGCTAACAAGCTTGCTCCGCTTGACCCTGTGTTAAGATTCACAGACGAACAAGCTTCTACAATTTCAGATTTACAGTCGGCACTTGACAAGTCGGGTGTAGAATTCGCAACAAATTATATAATGACAAAAACCTATGGTGACGCCCAATGGAATGAATGGGTGGCAAAAGCTGAAAAATCAGGATCCAAAAAGCTTGAGGACACCTATAATGAAGCGCAGAAGAAATTGGATGCTGCAAAATAAGCCATATCCAATAAAAACATCAATCATTTCATAGTATATTGTTCTGGGCGATAATGAAGGGAACCCCTTCATTATCGCTCAGAATGATGACAACCAGATATTACTTATATAATTAAAATAAATTTCTGTCAGATTTTATTCGGAGGTATACGGCCAATGAGTACTAATTCACCATTATCTGAAGATTGCATGCTGAAAACAGATCCGAAGCCGAATAAGAAATCAGGATTGCATGGGATACTTGCGCACATGAAGCGAGACAGGCAGCTGCTTATTCTTTTCCTGCCATGTATCATCTTTTATGCAATATTCAGATATGGTCCGATGTATGGCGTAATAATAGCTTTCAAAAAGTATAGTGTATTTACGGGCATAATAAAAAGTCCGTGGATCGGGTTCAAATATTTTGAACAGTTTTTCTCAAACCCCGACTTTTTAATATTATTTAAAAATACACTGCTTCTGGGAGTTTACAGTCTTTTATGGACATTTCCGTTTCCAATCATGTTTGCAGTTCTTTTAAATGAGATACAAAACAAGAAATTCAAGAAAGGCATACAAACAATAAGCTACCTTCCGTCATTTCTTTCTCTGGTAATAATCTGCAGTATGGTTATAGATTTTTTATCACCGGGGCACGGTATCATCAACAACATCCTTGAAGCACTCGGTATACAAAGACAGTACTTCATATCAATGCCTGAGTGGTTCCGGACCATTTATATAGCTTCGGATATATGGAGCAGTATGGGCTACGGAGCAATCATATACCTTGCGGCAATTGCAGGTATAGATCCTACCCTGTACGAAGCAGGTACAATGGATGGCTGCAACAGATTTCATTCAATGTGGTATATCACCATACCGAGTATGTTCCCGACCATCGCAACAATGTTTATATTGAAATCGGGGAGTATAATAAAGATCGGCTTTGAAAAGGTTATTCTGCTTTATACGCCGACAACTTATAAGGTGGCGGATATTTTTTCAACATATGTTTACCGGAAGGGAATTATTGATATGAACTATAGCTACGGTGCTGCCGTGGGACTTTTTGAATCCGTAATTTCCCTGATATTGCTTCTTATAGCGAATACAGTAAGTAAAAAACTCAGCGAAAGCAGTCTGTGGTAAGAGTGGAGAGTGACCTTAATGACCAGGAGATTTACGGTATTTGACTTTTTAAATACGGTCCTTATGCTTTTTATTGGAATAATTATGTTGTACCCTGTTTTGTATATTGTCGCCATATCGTTCAGTGATTCTTATTATATTGCACAGAATAAGATTACTCTCTTTCCGATAGGCTTTAATATAAATGCATATAAAACTATTTTTGCAAACAACAAGATACCACGTGCATATCTGAACACATTGATATACACCGGCTTCGGAACATTCCTGTCTGTGCTGCTTACTGCTATCTCGGCATATCCGCTGTCAAAGAAAAGCTTCTTCGGGAAGAAATTCTTTATGACGGCTATCATCATCACCATGTTTTTTAATGGCGGTATTATACCGAATTTTATAATAGTTCAAAGACTCGGAATGATTGATACGATATGGGCCATGCTTTTGCCAAATGCCATTTGGACATTTGAGCTTATTATACTGAAAAGCTTTTATGAGTCAATATCACCGAGCCTTTATGAATCGGCAATCATCGACGGGGCTTCAGAATATAGAATCCTGTTTCAGATAATCGTTCCATTATCGAAGGCTGCCCTTGCTTCTATAGCATTATTCTATTTCATGGGACAGTGGAACAGCTACTTTATACCGATGATATATCTAAATGACAGTAAAAAGCTGCCCTTGCAGGTGGTATTAAGGGAAATGCTCATATATGACGGCACGAATGACAACAACCTCATTGATGCGGCAAAAATAACACCTGAGGCATTAAAGAATGCTACGATTTTCATATCTATGATTCCGGTGCTGATGGTTTATCCGTTTGCTCAGAAATATTTTACCAGCGGGGTTATGCTTGGCTCCGTCAAGGGATAAGTACGATATAACTCGGAAAGGAGTTGCAGCTATGCATCAGGTACGTGGTCAATTTACTTTTGACATAAAGCATGATGACTCTCTTTGTATTTTTTTGAAAGATAACAATCCGGATATGCAATTTGCTGCAAGCGAACTAAAAAAATACCTGAAATTAGCATATAATGCGGAGATTCATATTACTGGGGTGGAAACTGGGCGGCACGAAGGGGCTGTAGTTTTAAGCATTTGCAGTAAGGAAGCTGCTGATGATGAAGAAAATGATGAATTCAGTATAACAGTTGAAGAAGGAAATTTGTTGATTTCAGGTTCAAATAAAAGGTCTTTGTTATATGGCGTTTATAAATTTCTTGAGCAATATATAGGTTATAAATGGGTCAATCCCGAATATCAATACATTCCGGCGGAAGCACCTGAAATTATAAATATCTGCAGTAAGAATTACACGCCTGATTTTCCAAAAAGGGGATTGGTGCTCGAAAATTCAGAGTCTCTCGAATATGTTGTCCGTATCGTTGACTGGATGACCAAGAATAATTATAACAGTATATTCTTTACGTTTCACTTATGGGAAAGGTACAAACAGGTTTTGAGGGAGGAAATTGAGAAACGCGGACTTATGCTGACGCTGGGCGGTCATAATATAGATTTGTTCCTACCTGCCGGCAAGTACTTTTCAAGCAATCCGGAATGGTTCTCTCTTTATAATGGAGAGCGGATGGATACACAGCCCTGTTTTTCGAGTAAAGTAGGGACAGATACAATAATTGGCAACATCCTGGAATATTGCAAAAGCGAAGCCATAATCAATACGATCTGCATATGGCCGAATGACAATCTTTATACCTGCAAATGCGAGCAATGTGTACAAAGCGGGTTCATCAACACATACATCAAGTTCCTTGAAAAGCTTAAAAAGCATGTCATAAAAGAAGGCATGAAAATCAACATACAGCATATAGCCTATAATGCCCAGCTTGAATGGGAAATGCTCGATACCATACCTGAAGACAATGACCTTGATACTCTGCTTGCCTGTTGGGGCAGAGATTATACTTACGATTTTGCACATCCTTCAAATCAATGTGATATAAGATTCAAAAAGGTTGTAGAGAACTGGGCTTACTCCTGTAATTATCGATTTGGCACCAGATTGTCCGTGTTTGAGTACTACGGAGATTACTGGATGTTTACAGCATTATTTCCACCGCTTATAAGGACCATCCTGAAGGACGTGGATTTCCTGAAGAAGGCTGGTGTATATGAAATTACCAGCCTGATCGTGCCTTTTTATCTTCCTGAAAAAATAATCCATGAAGAATTTCTGCATAAGGAGCTACCCTCAAATTCCGCGGAATATGAGTTCAATTCCGAACGTACTGTTTTATGGTTCAATCTATACGCTCTTGCACGTAAAATGTGGGATTGCGGCGCTACCTATACCGATATTATGGAAAGCTACTGTTCTGCATGCTTCGGACCGGATCATGCTAAAGCGGCAAAGCTGGTGGAAATACTCGAAGAGAGTCTTTCAATAATTTCATCTTTCAATATGAAGTTTTTTAGTTTGAATTTCAAGTCGGTCTGGCTCAGGGACAGCTGGCTTGAGACTAAAGCAGTTTCTAAAAGGGCTTCTTCGGAAATTGTCAAATGGAATCCTGAAAAGGATAGCATCAAGGTCCCGGAAGAGAGGATTGCAGCCTGCCTTGATATCCTTATCATCATGAAGCCTCATTTGGAAGATGCCTTAGTATTGAAAGCTAAAGCTGACAATCCGTATATCGGCAATTTCAATAATCTTAAGGCTTATTTTGATTACATCTATAAAAAAGTTAAATCGATTTATCTCCAGTCTTCAGCACAGAGCAGCATTATCCGCGGCAACTATTATAAAGCCGGACAGGAACTGAGGGCGGCAATCGAGCTGGAAACCGGGATAAAGGGATGGGATAGGCTATCTTGTGAGGAATGGCTTGAAAGGATAAAGAATTCCGAATTTGACAAGGAAGGAGGGGCATAAGGGTAAAGGATCGGAGAAATTACTGTAGAAATAAATGTAGATGAGTCGGAGGAGGGAAAAGAAATGACACTTAAATTGTTTAAAAAGTTGGCTGTTGTTTTTGTATGTATCGCGATGCTGCTTGGAATTATTCCTTTTGCACAAACGGGGATTAATGTTTATGCAGCAGCCCAGGAAGTAAGCTTAAACAATAGTGATTTCGAAGCTGCCCAGCCTTTATCCGGGTGGACAGTTGAAGACAGCTCCGGAGTAGTGGCATTATCAACTACTGTAGTACACAGCGGTGCGAGTTCCCTTGAAATGATTGATACGGGCAGTACACAATCCCCACTTGTGAGCAGTGGCGTGGTTCCTGTAAATGCCGGTGACAAAGTGACTGCAAGCCTATATGCAAATGTTGCTGCATATGATGGGACAGCGGCTTATGTAGATGCAATTTTCTCAGTCTGGTATTTTTATGCCAATAACAACAGGATCGGGCAGGCATATGGGCCTGACATCCAGACAAATGGAGGCTGGACCCGGTACACGAGCCCGGAGATTACTGTTCCCGCACAGGTTGGCGGAGTTGATGTGGCCGGTATCTGCGTGGCGATGTACGGCGCCGGCGGAGGAGAATGCAAAGCGTACTTTGACGATGTAAAGGTATATGTCGAATCAATTCAGACGGGTACAGAGCTTCTTCCGAAAACCATATTTTCAAGCGACTGTTCAAATCTTGTAAATATGAGGAATGAAAACTGGTTTGTCGACGACCCGTATGAAGGCCTGTATACGACTGACAATACTCATTCCACAGGGGATTCAAACGGTAGTATTGCAGTGAAGGATGTTCCTGCAGGGCAATTGCTTTTCTACATGGATAACACTTCAGGAGCCGATGCAGTTGGCGCATTCAAGAAGGTTGATAATGCGAATGTTATAGGAACCAACCCCTGGAAACTGGAATTAGATATGAATCTGCAGGCATTAATGACTGCTGGAACACCTAACGTGAGCTCGGGCTTCTCGGTTATTATCGATATTGGAGCATCAGACAAAGTGTTCAGAGTTAATTTCGGAGGAGACGGAATAATACGGGCCCTTACCGATTCAGGCTTTAAGCAGCAGGCTGCCGATCTTCATATCGGTGATGGCTTAATACATCATTGGGCTTTTGAGGGAGGTAGTGATGGGAACCTGGTTATAACATGTGATGGTATAACTGCAGCATCTTTCAGTGGTGTACATGCAATAGGCAGCTGGGGTGAAGCTGGAGTACATTTTATCGAATACAATAATGATATAACCGCAGGCAGCTGTGAAGTATACTTTGATAATATTAAGCTTTCAATTTATACGGAAAACCCGGGTACCGGAATAACAGCAGGCACACCGGTTGACCTCGGTGCTGCTGTACTGGGAGGAAAGCCGCTATTCCTGTATTCCATAATAGAAAGAAATCCTGTAACAAATGCCGATGAATTGTATACAGTTACCACCGGTTCGCAGGACAATCCATCGACCTTCTATGCAATTGATCCGGCTACGGGTGAGATGCTCTTCAGTCAGCAGATCGCCGGAACGGTGCATAATTACGGTATTGTCAAAGGTTCAGACGATAATATATATTTTGGCGGAGTTGATGATGGGAAGCTTTACAGGTACTTGCCGGGAGCAAAAGGACAGGGCAGGATAGAAGAACTTGGCGTAAATCCGTCCGATACCTGGATATGGGATCTGGCAGCTTCAGATGACGGTAAAATATATGGAGCAACCAGTCAGACTAATGGCGGAACAGACAATGGCAGCAAGGTATTTGAGTATGATATTGCAACCGGAACCTTTAAGGACCTTGGATCCGCAAAGGCCGGTGCAGTATATGCAAGGGGACTTGGAGTTGTCGGTGAATATCTTTATGTCGGAGTAGGTATTCCTGATGCTTTGATCCGTATTAACAGAGCCGACCCCACACAGAAAACGGAAATAAGCATACCTGCATTCGGAGATATACCGGGTACTGGTACTGACGGACGTATGTGCGGCCATGTATGGTCATATAACGGGAAGCTGTTTGTAAGGGACAATGCTATGAAGCTTTTCGTACTGGATGCAAATACACATGAATTATTGAATGTGCTTTCCTTCCAGCAGGCGATTTCATCACCTTCTCCCTACAACAGCAATTTGATTTACTATAAATCCAAGAATGCAGTTTGGCAGTATGATTGTTCAACCAATATAGCAAAACAGGTTGATAATTCACCGGTCCTCTCGGGAGATGCTTCCAATGCGCTTGACTGGTTCACTCCTTTGACAGGTGAAAAGGCAGGCAGGTCACTTCTTGGCATTACGGATGATTCCGGAGGCTTTGCAGTATATGACCCGCAGGATAATACAGCTGTAGATGCGGCTTTGAACATGATTCCCCAGGCGATAGACATCCAGTCAATTGAAAAAGGTCCTGACGGGAAGCTGTATATCGGGGGTTACCAGTTTGGAGGCAGCGTATTTGATACAAGCAGCAAAACGGTTCTATACAATGCTCCAAAGCTCGATCAGCCTGAAGGAATCGGCTTCCTTAACGGCAAGGTATACTTTGGCACTTACGGAAGCGCAAGGATATACTCATATGATCCTTCAAAGCCATTCAACTTCAGCAGCGGCTCCGACGGCAACCCGGGCCTTGCGTATGACATTGGAAATGAGCAGGACAGGCCTTTCGCATTGACATCAGGTGATAATAAATTGTTTGTCGGTACGGTTCCCGATTATGGAATGCTCGGCGGCGCACTTACCGTATATGATGAAAAAGCGGGAACATGGTCCGAGTACAGAAATGTTGTTCAGGACCAGAGCATTACAGGTCTGGCATACAAGGACGGCTTGCTGTACGGAGGCACTTCCATTGCCGGTGGTATAGGCATAGCAAGTACCGGAGAGCAGGCAAAAATATTTGTATGGGATGTTGCCAAGGGTGAAAAGGTCAAAGAAGCAACAATAAGCATACCGGGATTGAATTCCACATTTGAAATGAGTGCCAGAACGACACCGGTTATGATCGGTTCATTGACCTTCGGTAAAGACGGACTTCTCTGGGGTGTTGCAGACGGAGCATTGTTCGCGCTTAATCCCGATACGCTTGAGTTGGTTAAATACAAGGTGCTTACAAGTATAAATTATGACAGCGATAGTGCATGGAGGCCATTCTACCTGAGATGGGGAGCGGATGGACTGCTCTATACGACGATCGGCAGAAAGGTTACTGTTTTCAATACCGAGACTATGGGATACGATGTGCTGTCGGGTTATGCAGGGCTTGCGACGCTGGGTAATGACGGAAATATCTATTATGCCTCCGGTTCAAAGCTTATGATGCTTCCGGTTGCCAGATCGGGTGATGAAGCCGCATATGCCGCAGGTGTTGCAGTAAATGCAGCGGAAGATGCTATTGATATGCTGCCGGGCTATTATAACCTCACACTGACAAACGAATCTTCAGTGCAGTTCGCACGTACATTGGTGAATGCAGCCATAGCAGCAGGAGCGGCGGAAGCGGATATAAGCAACCTGAGCAAGCTTGCAGAGTGCGAGGGTGTAATTGCTTCGCTTAAAAAAGTAACTTTGGATAACGTTGTTAAGGCTATTGAAGCATTGCCGGATGCCAGACACATAAAGCTTTCAGATAAAGCTGATGTTACGGAAGCCCGTAATCTTGCTGATGCTGCTTTCGCTGCAGGATTTGAAGCTGAAAATATTGCGGGTTACCAAAAACTGCTCGATTGTGAAAAGGAGATAGCGTCTCTTGAAAAGGCTGATGAGCTGAAAGAAGCTATAAAGTCAGCAAACAAGGCAATATCAGCATTACCGAACGCAAAACACCTGCAGCCTTCTGACAAGCCCGTTGTGCAAGAAGCGAGAAGATTGACAGAAACAGCTTTATTGTTAGGCGCGACGTATGATGATATGCCAAACTACAATAAATTGCTGCAATGTGAAGCAGAAATCGATATGTTTTAAATGCTTGAAACGTAAAGTTACCTAAAGTATGGGAATATATGCAAAAGGAGGCAAAGCGGATGCTCTGCCTCCTTTTGGGCGTATATAAATGGGGGCAATTACATGTTGATTAATTAGTATACGTAATGTTAATATAATGTGAAATGCATAGACGGCGTTTAAATCACAACTTGCACAATCTATGGTAATTGAGGAAGGTGCAGTATGTTGAAAAAAATATTAAATAAAGCTCCATACAGGATTTTTCTGGCGTTATTTATAATAGTGCTGATTTCGTTTGTTTCCTGCTATATCATACTTAGTATTTCAACCGGTGCAATAAACAATCAAATGAGGCAAAATGCAAAATTAACGGCAAAAAGTATGGTAAAGTCTTTTGACGAAAGCTTCAAGGAGGTTAATAATACCATATATTCCGTTAATCTTCTGAATTACCAGGTCTATGAGGAAGATGGGCATAAAGGGCTCAACATGAGCAATATAGTCCAGCTTTTAGACGATGCCAGTCAAATAATATCACAGGATTATGTATATGATTTTGTCATACATTTCAATAAATCGAGTCTTGCTGTCACTTCACAGGGCACAACTGATTTTGACGAATTTTTTAACAATAAGCTGAAGAATCTTATATACCCTCCTGAATTCTGGAAAAAATTTTCCGACACCAAACATTATATGAAAATAGTACCTTCCGCTGAATATGATGAGACAACGATCGATAATAAAACCTATCACAAAAACCTTATCGGTATTGTGGGTAACAATAAGATGAACGCCACAAATCTCAGCATATTGGTTTTTATTGATGTAAACAGCCTTTTGGACAGGGTAAACCAGCAGAATATGGTAGAGGGCTCTTCACTTATTGTTTTGGATCAGGATGGCAATATCATATTGAGTACAGACCCAAATTCAAATTCAGATATAATTGAAAATATTCATTTTGGCAAAACTTTCGAGAAGTCTGTCAATGATGGTAAATATGAGTATTATTGCATAAAATCAAAATATAATGACTTTGTTTATATTAGTAAAATTCCGTATGTTGCAGAAAAAATGCTTCCGGAAATGAATACTAATCTGATTATCATTATAGTATCTTTCTTATTTACAGCAGGTATGTGTGTGCTGCTTAGTTTCTATTTGTACGCTCCCTTGAGAAGGATGTTTTCACTGTTGAAATCCGGTTCCGATGACAAACTCCCCGAAAGCTTTGATGATGCCTGTAATGAGCTGAAGCTGCTTCATAATGAGAATAAGTTATATAAAGACCAAATGCAGCTGGTCGAGGATGATGTCCGGAGAAGTATCTTTTTCAAGATGATTGATGACGTTACCAGCTATAGAAAGCTTAAGGATCAGATTGATTCATATTTCAAAGCAATATTTTGCTGCCGTAGTTATGCAATGGTAGGTTTAAAATTCGTGTCTCAAAATGGCAGCGATGCGAAAGACAATAAGAGAACGGATTTATTTACTGGAGATTTTGCAAATAACATACAAAAACAGCTTGAAAATCTCTTTGATTTTCCTGTCGTATTTTATATGGAGAATTCGATGTTTATTGCTCTGGTCGGCTTAAGGGAAAGTGATGATAGAAAGATTGCAATACGGAAAATCAGTGACATGATGAAAGAAATGGAGCAGATAGCAGGTCACGGATACGTAATAACCGGAGCGCTAAGCAGGCTTTATACGGAAGCTGAGGACTGCAAAAAAGCGTTCAAGGATATTAAGGCTTGCATGGCATATAGAAAACTTAATTCAGGAGGTTCGATTATTGATTTTGAAAAATTGAATTCAACAAGCGGGATGTATTTCCCCGCAGATGATATTGACAAGCTTTTAAATTTTATAGCAAAAGGTGACAGCAAGGAAAGCAAAGACATAGTAAATCATATTATTGCTGAGAATATTGAAAATGATATAAGTTATATCAAGTTTACAAATATTATTAACAGTATATTCAACAGCATAATTAATGAACTGGAGTTTGAAAATATTAAAAAGGATGAAATCGAAAAGCTTGAAATGGATTTTTTTGAAAAGGTCGACAGTATTGATGATTACAGAGATGTGCAGCGGTTTCTTGGAACACTTATAGACAGGGTCACAGCAAATGTAAGAGGTAAAAGGCAGAGCAAGCTCAACAGAGAGTTCATACTTGAGTATATCAACCTGCACTATGCCGAGGATGTATATCTTGAAAGCATGGCTCAGATGACTGAAACCTCGCCGAAGTATTTCTCCAACTTTTTCAAGAAGGCAATCGGCACAAATTTTATTGAATACCTTAATAAAGTTCGAATACAACATGCTAAGGAACTTCTAAAAAACACCGATATTCTGGTGAGTGATATCGGTGAGAAGGTCGGATTCTCCAATTCCAGTACTTTTACGATTACTTTTAAAAAGTATTGCGGGATTTCTCCTGTCGAGTACAGAAAAGAGATCGGCAGCAGAATATAAAAGCAGGGCTTTGGCCGCTTATGAACCAGACGTTGACTGCTGACATTGCATCTGTCATAATATTGAATAAAGGATAGGTATTGTCATATGAGTAATGTTTTAAGCTTTTTAAAAGGATCGGTTCTGGGAATGCCCATATATAAGATCATCGTTGCAATAGTAATAATCCTTCTTTTTATATTATTGCAAAGGCTGTTTTTTTCTGCCGTAAAAAAGTTTATCCTTAGCCTATTCAAAAAAGTAAATGTCAATATTGAAGACGATAAAGTACAAGTTATGCGAACACCCGTAAAGCTGCTCTTTTTTGTAGTCGGATTATGGGCTGCTGCTCTATACCTGAAGCTGCCTGAAGATATAAGTTATATGATTATTCACACAATCCGTTCCCTATTCATATTTCTGCTTTTCTGGTCCTGTTACCGTTTAATGGATGTATTGCTTGGAATTTTACACAAACAGTCTGCAAGAGCCGGATCAAAAACCGACGACATGCTTATACCGCTTTTGTTTAAGCTGATAAAGGTGGTTCTGGCGATTGTAGGCTTTATTCTGATCATTCAGGAATGGAACTATGATATCACTACACTGCTGACAGGACTTGGACTTGGCGGGCTTGCCTTTGCACTTGCCGCACAGGATACGCTGTCTAATCTTTTTGGAAGCGTTATGATCATGATGGACCGGCCTTTCTATGTCGGCGATTGGATTTTGGCAGCCGGCACGGAGGGAGTTGTTGAGGAAATCGGCTTTAGAAGTACAAAAATAAGGACTTTTTCACAGGCAGTGGTTTCAATACCTAATTCAACATTATCAAAGGAACCTGTCACAAATTGGTCACGGATGGGAAAGAGAAGGGTAACCTTCCGCCTTGGGCTTGTTTACAGCACACCGGCAGACAGAGTCAGGGAATTTGTGGAACGCGCAAGGCAGCTTCTTGATCAAAATGAGGCAATCAGCAAGGATGCATCTGTGTTTTTTGATGAATTTGGAAATGATGGACTTGAGGTACTTTTTCAATTCTACACGAATACAACAATATGGAAGGAATACCTTGCAATTAAGGAAGCAATCAACCTTCAGCTGATGGAGCTTCTTAAGGAGATGGGCATTTCTGTGGCATTTCCAAGCAGAAGCATCTATTTGGAGGAGGCTATAAGCATGAATGCAAAAAGGCAGAATATTGAACAATAAACCGGAGTATCTGCAGCTGAAATCTGCTGTGGCACACCGAACACTGTGGCACAATTGCTGCACGCATGCAAATAGGCGGTAATAAGGAGATTCGTTATGAAGTATTTTGAAATATTCTTTCACATTTTTTATTTGACGTCAGTATTCTTTATGTCGGTTAAAATGATAAAGTCAGGCAAGGATAGCAGGATAGTCAGGCTATTCGGATATATGGGATTCATTCTTGGCTTTGGAGATTCGTTCCACCTGATACCGAGGATTTACGCACTTTGCACCGCAGGCCTTGAGGCAAACGCTGCAGCCCTTGGAATAGGAAAGGCTGTTACCTCCGTTACAATGACCGTATTTTATATACTTCTCTTTATAATCTGGGAGACAAGATTTCATGTCAGGGATGACTTGAAATTAAGAATTTGGGTTGGAATACTTGCCGCAGCAAGAATAATTTTAAGCCTTATGCCGCAGAATCAGTGGACACTTTACAATGCACCGCTTGATTGGGGTATATACAGAAATATACCCTTTACTATACTTGGAGCGATAATTGTTTACATTTTGCTAAAGGATGCTAAAAAACACAGTGACTCTGCCTTCGGAAAGATTGGCGCAGCAGTAATAATATCCTTTGTCTGCTATCTGCCGGTTGTTCTTTTCAGCAATACCTTCAGGCCTATTGGAATACTTATGATTCCAAAGACGCTTTCATATTTGTGGGTAATATACGTTGGATATAAGGAAATCAGATAGCGCGTACAACTGCTTAAAGTATATATAATGAGGACTGTCCCTGACAGGAACAGAGCATTATAGTATGGTATTGAAGTAAGAAACGTATTGATTTTGCTTCCGCTGATCTGTAAAGCTATATGGTGCGCCTTTATTATTGCGAATATGCTTTGAGGGCACAGTCTATGGCTTTCAGGTTCTCATAGGGAGTTTCCCTTGGTATGTATTCGGATTCTGTTTGGAGAGGCGGGACTGGCGGATGTTTAAACTGGTGCGGCTGCGGGATTTGCAGCTGTGCGAGGAAACCTATACCCGGCGTGAGATACCGCCGGAAAGTTATTGAGCCGATTGATATGGCTGATGAGATAAAAAGTATTGCCGAAAATATTATTTCAAAACTATAAATGAACAAGACAGGCCGTCGTCCTGTTCGGGATGATATGATTGGAAGAAAGCGTAGGGAATGCGATAAAAATCGAAACTGAAAACTATTTGAATAGGGAGCTTACATATGATTAGAAACTATAACGATTTTGTAATTTCTCTGCTTGGTGCAGGCTTTTCTATGGGCGGCGGAAACAGAGAAGGGATTTTTTCTGTGGTTTCATGGAATTGGGATGAAGCTCCGCCCTATGACACACCTGTTCGCTGGCATACCGGAGATCCGGAAACCGACCCCTGGGAGTGGCGTATCCGTATTTTGGAGGAACGTGACGATATTGCTTATGCAAAGCTGTTTTACAAAAAGAGCGGTTATATCACTAAAGAATGGTACCCATACTTTTTAGCAGCAAGGCGCGGCGGCAAAAATTTTGTGGACGAGTACGCAGATGGTACGATGAGCCGCTTTGCTAAGCGTATTTATGACGTTGTTGTCGAAAATGAAACCCTGCCGCTTCATGCAATCAAACAAATCGGCGGCTTTTCTAAAGAGGATACCTCCAAGTTTGACAGGGCCTTGGTTGATCTGCAAATGAAAATGTATTTGACTATGTGCGGAAGGCAGCAAAAGCTTTCCAAAAAAGGAGAGGAGTACGGCTGGTCGTCCACAGTATTCTGCACGGTTGAAAGGTACTTTGGTAAAGACATAATTGAAAAAGCAGATAAAATCAATGAGCGGGAAGCCACAGAAAAAATAACGGAACAGATTTATAGCTTAAATCCTGCAGCAGAGCCAAATAGGATTACAAAGTTTATTAAGGGCTAGGGTAGAGAAAAATTGCGGAGTGCTGCATTGCAGTCCTGCCTGGTTAATGCTATGGCAAATTGATGCTACTAAAATAAATACCTTCCAGATGAATAAAGACTTATAGTTTTACAGAACATAAGTATCGAAAAACTTATTTGGAGGGAATAATATGCAATTAGCTGCACATGAAGCACATGATTTACATGAGCTTACTTTAAGCTGTGTAAATTCTATTACGAATATGGCACTCTTTATGAACCAGGTAAAAGACCCGCAACTTAAGTCACTGATACAAAAGCACTTTCCGTACCATGTGAAGGATTATAATACTAAAGTCGAGTATTTAAGCAGGACCAACGGAGCAAGAACGGGGCTGCCCGTACCTGAGATTACAAATATTATCGAAAATTATACCCAATCGAATACTAATGAAAAATCTATAACACCAAGGACCGATATACAGCAGTTGGATGACCGCGAAATTGCTACGGCATACCTTTTAACGTTAAAAAGGGCTGGGCGTGAATATGCCTGGTCTGCTATGGAAGCCAGCAACCCGGAGATACGTACTTTTCTTGAGGACGCATTCAGAATGAGCTCACACCATGCTTACGATGTGTGGCAGTGGATGGTTAAAAAGGGATACTACCCATTAGAAGCTGCGCCTGCTGAAACCTTAAATACTATGGCAAGTATATATAAAGCAGTTCCGGAATCTAACGCAACAATACAGTAAGAAACATATTTTTAACGGGCTACTATAAAGTAAACTTACCTGTTTTATTTACTTTAAAGTAGCCTGTTATTATCTGTAAGAAAATATGAGTATCACTGAAAATTACGCCGGATGTTCAATCAAATTTAAGAATACAGAAGTGTTTTTGAAAACATGGAACAAAAATTTTCACCGACAATATGGATGGAAGATCAGCCCCCAGAATGTGTTAAGGGTTGCACCCAATGTGAATTGCATAAGCAGAGGACCCGGATTATATGGGGGGAAGGCAACCCAAATGCAGATATCGTAGTGATTTTGGACAACCCTGGTTGCAGAGAAGATAAAAACGGAAATCCTTTTATTTGCGGTACAAGGCAGACACTTCAGTTTGCAGCTGATTCTGTGGGTCTAAATGAGAAAGACTTATACATTACTTTTATTTTAAAGTGCAGACCTATAAGTAAATATAACAAGGAAAATGCTCGTGAAATCTGCCTCGGATATCTGAATCAACAATTACAAATAAACAACTTTAAAATTGCATTTTGTTTAGGTGATGTAGCTGCTAAAATATTCTTTTCTGACTCTGAAAGGGATGTGAAAAGCACAAGAGGAACATGGCATTATGTAAGAAATATACCAACCTATGTAAGTTACCACCCCCTTGCAATTAGAAGAAGGCCTAATCTTTACAAAATTTTTATTAATGATTGGGAACAAGTAGCTAATAAATTAAAGGATCAATCCGTTTAGATACAGAAAAGTGATATATTAGACTATTGAACAGTAATATTAGAGCAAGTTTTGGCTAACTGGCACTAAAAATTAAATATTTTTTCGAGCTTATATAATATATAATTAGAAACTAGTACGATGACTGCGACTTTCTTTTTAAGTTGAACAAATGATTTGTACTAATGGCGTATTTTTGGGAAATATCATAAAATGCCGCTTGAACAATTACCAACAGACACTTCGTTAATAGAGTTGCTTAACCTGAATCGAAATAATATTAGCAATATTTCACCGGTGCAGCATTGATTTTTATGTCTGAGAAATTAACGATGGCACATTTATTGCGAATATGCTTTGAGGGCACAGTCTATGGCTTTCAGATTCTCATAGGGAGTTTCCCTTGGAACCTCGCAGCCCGGGCTTATAAAGGTATGTTCATCAGATGCTTTAAGGCAAGTACCGACGGCTATCCGAATATCCTCCGGAGAACTGTTGAGTACTACGCTGACCGGATCAAAATTGCCATTGGCTGAACAATGCCTCTTGAACTTATCAATACTCGACCTGAAATCAACCATCCAGTCTATATCAATTATATCAGCCGTTGACTCCGGTATTTTGTCAAGTATATGCATAATATTTCCGCATATATGGAGTTTTGCTTTTGCCCCGGCATTATGTATTTCTTCAATAAGTTTTTGCTCCAATGGCAATACAAACTCTTTATATATGACTGGACTTACAAGGGATGCAACAGCGTCACCGATGCCAATAAAATCGGCGCCTGCTTGAATCTGAGCTTTTGCACATATTATTGCCTGCTCGTTGCAGATTATAAGGAGCTCTTTTAAAAAATCAGGCTCATCGTAAATATCCAGCATTATATTATTAATCCCTCTCAGGTCGGCAGCTTCGGCAAATGCTCCTTCAACCCATCCGAGAACAGGATAATGGTTACCTGCTTCGGTTTTATACAGCTCGATTGCTCTTATTCTATCCAGCATTCTGACAGAATTATATGGATCAAACCGTTTGAGGATTTTATAATCTGAAATCTCTTTAATCAAATTTTCCTTGCATTTAGGCAATGCATCGAAAGGAAATTCAATTTTTGCACCAAAATCATACGTTTCCCTATAAGGGTCGGACATTGTGCTTAACATATCAATTCCAAATACTTCATTGCATTTTATGTTTGCTTCCACAAGCAACTTATAATCTTTGCAGAATCTATCATAGCTGACATTTATATATTTTGCTGCAAAAGTCATTAAAATACTGAGGTTCGGCACCTTGTCGACAGGCTTGCCTTCTAAACGATTGAAAACTCTTTCATATGGCGTCATTTGAATTTCTCCTTACAATATAAATAAATCCAGGTATAAACTTGCATTTATTATAATATTTCATGCTTACATTTAGTATTTAGATTATTGAAAAATCGTAAATATATTAATAAATCCAGGCTTAAGAAATTTAAAATAGCTATACATTATTTAAATTCAAAATATTATAAGATATAATATACTAGTTATAGAACATAAGATAGCATAATTTACATCTTATGGTTTGACAATTGGAAGTAAACTTGGCTATTATATTTTTGCAGCAGCCGTCACAAAAAAATAATATAGAGATGTATATGCTATGGCATTTCTAAAAAGAAAAAGAACGGGTGTCATCGCTCAGTGCGAGTGGGGTATAAAAGATCCAAGGGAAAATATTGAAGCAGTATTTGAGGAATGGGGTAAATATTAAATGGAAAATTTCTGCATGACTTTAAAAGAACGGTTACAGGCGGTATTTAACGGAAAAATCCCCGACAGGGTTCCGCATTTCGAACTGGAATTTCAACTTCCCGAGGCGGCTTTCGGCAGATCCTGGCCTACATATGAAAAGTTCGCGAAAGCTTCTCCAAAAGAACGGGAGTATCTGCTGGAAGAATATTTTGATTTATGGGAGTTGATCATTGAGCGCTATCAATGGTCTGCCATACATCTGCCCGCGAGCATAAACGGGATTTTTACCGGAGAGGTGATACCAAGGGGCAGGAAGCGTTTCGGAGACAGAGTAATGATTTACGATTTTAATGGAGACGGCACCTTCTGGATGCCAAACGGCACAAATATGATGGACTTTTATGTTAAGTTCTATGAAAGGCCGGAAGAAGCGCATGAAGAAGCCAAAATGAAGATGGAACAAAGTATTGAACTGGCATGCAGGCAAGTAGAGCAGGGAGTGGATTTTATTTGTTTAAATAGCGATTATGGGTATAATGAAGGTCCTTTTATCAGCCCGAAAATGTTCTCTGAGTTTGTTACGCCTTACCTGGCAGAAATAGTGAATAAGTTGCATGAATTCGGAACCAGGGTAATTTTGCATTCCGACGGGGATATCCGGTCCATTCTGGATCAACTGGTTTCTACAGGGTTGGACGGTTACCAGTCCATAGATCCTCAGGGGCATATGGATATAGCCGAGGTAAAGAAGCTTTACGGCGATAAGCTTATCCTGATGGGCAATGTGCA
>JBDKVA010000144.1:0-5229 GCA_039679375.1 Clostridiaceae bacterium | reverse complement strand
TGCAGAATGCACCTTGCTGGCCAGCAGCCCCTTTATAATCGTCTGCCCAGAAATGGATCTGGTCTCCGTACGGTCCCTTCATAATAGGCATTTCCACAACATGAAACTGGTCTTCAGATTTGCCGTTTTTCGTTGCCGTATCATTCAGTACTTGCATATCTCCATTTGTTTGACCGCGCCATGCGCCGACCTTGTCATTTAATACCTTTGCCTGGAATGCCTTTGAATCGTTCGTAACAGACTCGGGATCTATCAGGCCTTCTTTATACAGCTTAATTACCCATTCCAGCCCTTCCTTGAATCTGGATTCTATAGGTCCGTAGTGTATCTTGTTGTCTTTTGGATATACCTTTGTTTCAGAATCAGCTATGTAAAATTCATTGTTTGATCCCCCAGTATATAGTCCCCATGCGGTTATCAAATTTATCACGTTGTCGATGCTTTTCCCGTTGGTGCCATAGCTGCTGAAAGGCCATACATCAGGGCCCATAGTTTTAAAAGCCTTTAATACGGTATACCATTCCTCGGTAGTCGTCGGAGGCTGAAGATTAAGCTTGGTCAGCCAGTCCTGTCTTGCCATTAATACATTATTTCCAGGAGTGTCGCCCATAATATACGGCAGCGAATAAATCTTTCCATCATCGGTTGTTACCATTTTTTTGATTGCAGGGGTCTGCGTAAAAAGCTCCTTGACGTTTGGCGCACTCTTATCAATCAGCTTTGACAAATCAATCAAAGCGCCCTGATTTCCGTACATTTCAACCTGTTCAAGCTGATCGCCCGGAAAACCGATGATAATATCAGGCAGATCACCCGAATTCATCATAAGGTTGAACTTATCCTTATATGCCGCGTTGGGAGGAGTAGTCCATTCGATATGTATATTGGTCTTCTTCTCATAATCCTTTAGTACAGGCATCTCACTCAGTTCAACGTCCAGATTCTTAAACACTCTGAAAGCTTTCAGCGTTATCGGCGTCTGGGAAATGGGGAATTTTACGTTGTCAGCCGGTATTATAAAATCACCCGCGCTGAGAATTTCTTCCACTGTCTTACCGGCGTTTATGTTCCCAATCCCATACTTTGCAATACTGGCCGCATCGGCCGGGTTTGCTGTGGCAGTCGGACTTGGGCTGGCTGTTACGGCTGTACTCACGTTTGCCTGGCCGTCTGTCGTTTTTGACTCTGCTTCTTGTTGTGAATTACCGCACCCGGCTGCCGCCGCAAATAAAGTAAACACTACCATTGTTAAAGCAATAAGTTTAACTATCCTCTTTTTACCCATAAAAAAGCGATTCCTCCTCAATTTTTATTGTAAACCGGCCGATTACAATTCCAATATATTGCGAATATCATAGCTTTGTAAAGCAACATTTTCTGTTTTGATTTGTCATTTACAGCAGTTAAAAAGGATGTACATGCAGGATGCATGTAAACTGATACGCACAGGGAGAATTATGCTTCTGATTTCTAAAAGGAAGATACACTGCCTGTTCTCTCACTTATCCTGTATTCAGTGGGCGTTATGTTCTCATACCGTTTGAAAACGCGGGTGAAATTGTACAGACTGTTATAGCCAGCTTCGTCAGCTATTGCTGCAACAGTCTTGTCAGTAAGGGACAGCAGCTCTTTTGCTTTTTTTAGCCTCAATTTATGAAGATATTCTATGAGACCGCTTCCGGCTTGATCTTTAAATATCCTGCTCATATAGGAAGAAGAAACAGAGAATCTGTCAGCCAGATTTTCTGCTGAAAGCATTTTATCCGCATAATTATCATTAAGATATGCAATTACATTATCAAACAGTTCTGTGCTCTTAAAGTTCTTAGCCTTTTTTACCTGCTCACAAATATGAAAATAGAATTTACACACTTCTTCATACATCTCATCAATTGTTTTTATTTTAACCAGACTCGGCAGGCGGTATTGCGCTTCCTCATTATCCATGCCAAGCTCGTTAACAGCTTTCAAAGCCGTATTGACAATTTCAAAATATACACATTTTACCATATCCAGCGAAGCCGGTTCGTTTTTTATAGCATCAACTATTTTCTTCATGGTTATTCTTATTGCTTCATAATCTCCCATTCTGATATGAACCATTAATTGTTTCTCATGGTCAAAAGTATAATAATATCTATTGTCAATACGCCCGCTTATATCGCTGAAGCATATTGCTGTGTTTTCACCTTTTATTATCCTGTAATCAAGAGCTGTACTTGCTTCTGCATATGCTCTGCACGTAAGTGAAAGCTCATTATATAAGCTGCTTATTCCTGCTGTTGCGGAAAATCCAAAGGTTTCCCTGACAAATTTGCATATTTCGGATCCTACTTTCCTCAATTTTATATTATTATCGGAATGATTAAAATCCGCATCCTGCTCCATGCAAAATAAAACGGCAACACGCTCCGAATCCATATCAACCGCATACCCTCTGCCTGCCTGACCGCAAAGTTTCTCTGCGGCATTCAATACCGTAACCCTTAAAACATCCTTCTGCACCAATTCCAGATTATAATAGCTCAACTGCCTGCAAGAATCCAAATTAAGCAGAATTACGGCAAAAGGTCCGCGGTCTATCTTCAGGTTAAGCAATTCAAGCATGGAATTTATTTGATTCGGATCACTGAAACTGCCTTTAAACAAACGGATAAAAAAGCTATTCCTCATAACCGGAATCTGCTCCTCTAACCTGTATTGAAGCGAACTATTCTCACTTATATAATTTTCAATGGCATTATTTATAAAATCCCATTCGTTCTTAAGCTCCTGAGGTATTTTTGTCTTATATGATGTAATACTGTCGCCTTTAATATAATCCATGATTTTTTTGATTTTACCGTAATTTCTCCTTGAAAAGTAAAAGGCTATGATCAATCCGGTTATAACGGATGTGAGTGCAATAACTGCAGACATTTCCTTAACATAGTTTACCTTGTTCAGTATATGATGGGAAGGAATAATAGAAATGTATTTCCAATCATAAGTATTCGAATCAACATTTGAAATAATGAAATCTTTCCTATTTGCCGTAAAAATATCACTGCTTTTGTTTTTTAGTGAGCCTATTAAGGTTCTTACAGTTTCATCTTCCATGAGCCTTTTGTCCGGATTGACACTGGATATTATGTTATTCTGTGAATCTAAAATATAGATGGAGCCGCTGTATTCTCCAATTACATTTTGTGTGAGTTGTTTAATCATAGACTCATCTATTGTTATAAACAGTACGGCTTTAGAGGACGCGCCGTTTTTAGGCAGCGGCTGAAAATATGTTATTACATTATATATATTTTTATTAACATAAAATTCCGATGAATATTTTATATATGATTCATCAAGAGCATTCAGCTGTTTATATAGCTCATCGCTGTCAATTCCCGTCCAGGAGAATATTTTGCTGAATACCGCATCATACTGGTATTTGCTTTCATTACTGATAACGATATTACTGCCCCTGAATAATATGAAAATATTATTCAGCATCATATTTGTAGCCTGGTAATTCCGCAATTCCTGAATCGCATCATAAAAATCGGGGTAATTGTTTGCATTTTCTATATTTTCGGAATATAAAAGCTTTTCTATTTTAGGATTAAGTGATATCTGCGTACTCAGATTATCCAGCTCCTGGAGGCGTATATCTATTACATCCCTTACCTGGCATAGCATTCCATTCGTTGATTCCACTACTTCATCTGTCAGTATGTTAACAAACCTTCCATATATCAAAGAACCGAAAAATACTATAGGCACAATCAATACCAGAATGTAAGAGACTATTAAACCAATCAAAACTTTAGATTTCATGATTATATCTCCATCTTAATTTGATTGCACTGTATTTTAAATAAGATGCCTTATATTAATACAATAAATTATCTTTAATGTCTTGTAAAGCAACAATTTCAGTTCGGCCTTAACATTTCCTGTTTTCAAATATCTGTCAGCTTATATTTCACCGCGCAAACAACTGATCAACTGGAGCGTATTAAGAGGGAAGCTACAAGATACAATGATATAATCTTAAGGCGAGAAAAATAAAATATCTACCCATATATGCAGCGTATATTCAGGCGTCATACAGAATTGTGTTCTGCGCCGGGCTATGGTTTGTTATCTCGCGCAGATTGTCCGCGAATACCAGCTGAAGATCAGGATTGTCCTTTGGCGGCGGACCGAAATGAATATGGGGAAGGTTGTCAAACCCGCCCCATTTCCATGGCGAGTGGAAATCAATAAATGCTGTGACCGGTAGTATAGGTGAATTGAAGGCTTTGTGAGCGGTACGCCTCGACTTCATATGTAAGGCCGGCGATTACCCGCGGTTCAGGCCCGCCTCTTTTGCAAGCGTTTTAAAATACTGAAGGTCCTGGCGGGCAAACCATTCACGGTCACCGCCGCGCGGCGCTTCGATGCCTATAGGGCCTGTATAGCCCGCCTTAACCAGCTCTCCAAGGTATAATCTGTGGTTAATTTCACCCTCACTAAGCGCAACGGGATATCTGCCCGAATCACGGATACCGACAGAGTTTTTCAGATGTATATAGAACAGCTTATCGCCGTACAGCCGAATAGCTTCCTCAATACACGGATACTTTGCAAAATAGACCGTATTGCCATAGTCCATATTCACACCGACCGCAGGACTGTCAACCATCCTGACAAGCCTGGCCGCCGCTTCCGGTACGTCATGTATGTAATTCATATGAGTCTCAAAACCGATACGCATTCCGAGCGGCACAATCGCATCGCCGATTTTACGGAAGCTCTCTGCCGTATTA
The DNA here is from genome assembly GCA_039679375.1 of Clostridiaceae bacterium. Lineage (GTDB taxonomy): Bacteria > Bacillota > Clostridia > Acetivibrionales > DTU013 > JBDKVA01. The sequence goes on along the minus strand of JBDKVA010000144.1, from coordinate 442 downwards.
TTCCACTGTGCTTCGGTCGCAACCGCAGAGCCATGACGGTCATAATCATAACCCGGTATGCTCTTATCCGGATTGAAGATATTATCTCCGAAGGTGTTGCATACAGTGACGCCAAGCTTATCGTAAACCATCCGGAAAAATGCGATCGTATCCTTAATCCCCGCTGCGCGCTCTTCGGCATCGTTGCTGGAAACACCGGCTGCACGGCGTCCGAACAGGATATGCTTTATTCCGTATTTTGCCTTGCCCGCCGCAATTGCATCGATATACTCCGCGTCGCTGCAGTGCAGATCCTCGGGCACTTTTGCGCGGAATTCAATCCCGTCATAGCCCCACTCGGCCGCCTTCCTGCAAACATCATCCACACTTTTACCAAATTTACCGCCGGTTAATTCACAATAGTTGATATGCATGATAATCGGATTCATTAAACTTTTCTCCT